>JAKAJO010000102.1 GCA_021813745.1 Acidobacteriota bacterium | reverse complement strand
GCACAGCTTTCCCCTCTTCCTCAGAGAATGCGAATGGCGCTTCAATACTCCAAACCCTAAACTGCAACAAACACAACTAAAACAATGGGTTACACGATTCATGGCATGATTATCTGGTACAGCCCCTAAGTTTTTTCTCCTGTCGCCGATGAATGAGACAACGAGAAACTGCTTCAACCGCTCTGGGCGAAGGTTCGAATTTGTATGGGAAACACCGCACGGATAGCAATTTCCCCGATATTGAAAAACCCGAGTGAAAATGAATGCCAAGCTGCGGTTCATCCCAAATTGGCTGGTACGAGTCCTGCCTGGCTCAGGATTTTGAAACAAGTGGAGTTGGTTGCTCCCAATATCCAATGTGCGATCGTCGAAGGAGATCCGGGCGTAGGAAAGGAGACGCTGGCACGTTACATACACAGCCGAAGTCCGCTTCGCCAGCAGGCGTTCTTGCGCTGCGATGCCCGCGAGTTTCTGCTTCGAGAGATCGATACGGCGTCACTCATCGGCTTTGTCTATCTTGATCGCGTTGACCTTCTGGCGGCGCCTGGTCAGGGCTTGCTGCTTGCAACTCTTAAATGCCTCCGGGCCAGGACATCGGGAGCTTTTGCGATGCTCGTATCCTCGCAGACGCCCTTGGGGACATTGACATTACAAGGGCGGTACCTGCCTGACCTGGCCTTCCATCTCAACGCTGTACGATTTGCAATTCCTCCTTTACGGGAGCGCCGGGAAGATATCATCCCGATTGCAAAAGCTATGCTTCATCAAATCTGTCGCCGCTATCAGCAGCAAGCTCACTCTCTATCCAGCGGCGCCATTCGTCGCTTGCTTCAACACCACTGGCCGGGAAATCTCCGCGAACTTCAAAGCGTTTTAGAGAGCGCCCTCCTCAATACCGAATTCGGCCACCTCCGTGCAGAAGATCTTCCCCTTGCGGAAGAGGATCGCCGTCAGGCCCAGTCAACGACGCTTGCAGACGATCTCCTGTTGGAGACAGCTGTTTGCAAGCATGTGCAATATGTATTGCATCTGAATGGTGGCAATAAGTTGCGTACAGCTCATCAGCTCGGGATCAGCCGCTCCACACTTTATCGAGTGCTGGACCGAAAGTCTGTCGCAATGGCTTGATCCCCATCAAAGCCCCTCGGTTTGCCGCGCAACCGGCCCAAGTCCTCGAAGACGCTGCTTCGAATACACTCATCGATGAGTGTTTTGTCGTGATTCCGCGTTGAGGTATCCTCCCTTGAAACATCGTTTGATTGCTCTTGCTTTCGTCCTTTCACTTCTTCCCTTCTCCGCGTCATTTCTTCATGCGGACACTACTCCGGCGGTCACTCCACTTGTCGATCGTGAAGCCGCACTTCAGGCTCTCTTCAAAGAGTATTGGGACGCCTATTTGCAGCATTCTCCCGAATTCGCATCGACGATTGGAGACACGCGGTTCAACGATCAGGTCACAGACTACTCTGTGCATGCAGTGAATGACTGGCTTGCATTCGAACAAAGTGAAATGATGCGCCTTGCCGCTATCGACCCCACTGGATTCACAGATCAGGAAGTCACCAGCCGTGATCTTTTACTGCGCCAATTTGTTGACGATATGGAGGAGGCTGACTTCAAAGAGTGGGAAATGCCCATCAGTCAGCAAGGCGGTATTTACTCGACCTATCCAGATCTGGTAACGCAACTGAGTTTCCTGACGGTTAAAGATTACGAGGACTGGATTGCCCGCATGCGCAAATTGCCTCATGCGTTTGACCAGGTCATCACCAATATGTCAATCGGTATCGACGACCAGAGAGTCCCACCGAAGTTCATTCTGCAGGAGGCGCTGGTAGAGGTTCAGCAACTGGCCGCGCAGAAGCCAGAGGACTCCCCTTTTGCCCTGCCAATCAAACATTTTCCATCTTCGATCTCAACGGCAGACCAAATGCGCATCCGGGAGGAAATGCTCGAAGTCATTGCACACCAGGTTTTGCCTGCTTACAAGCGACTCGCCCAATTTATTCAGGCTGCATACATTCCGGCTGGCCGTGATCAGCCAGGAATCTGGGCTTTATCTGATGGTGACAGATATTACCAGTTCCGGATTCACCTCTACACTTCAACGAATCTTACTGCCGCAGAGATCCACCAGATCGGCCTGAGCCAGGTGAGTCAAGACGAGGCGGCGATGCTCGTCATCGCGCAAAAGCTCGGCTTTAAAGACCGTAAAAGCTTCGAAATGAGCTTAAAGACAAACACGAAGCTTCATCCTGCTTCATCCGAAGCACTCCTTGAAGCATTTCGCGGCTATCTGGGCCCCATGCAAGCTAAATTGCCACAATTCTTCGGCCACCTTCCGAAGGCGCCGTTCGAGGTTGTAGCCGTTCCTGATTATCTGGCGCCCAATGCTGCTCCGGCTTATTACGAACATGGATCCCCCGACGGAAAGCGTCCCGGTCGACTGTACATCAATACCTACAACGCCACTAAGAGAAATCTCTACGACGTGGAGGCTATCGCCTACCACGAAGGAATTCCGGGGCATCATTTACAGATTTCAATTGCACAGGAGTTGCAGGGAGTTCCCGAGTTCCGCAAATTCCACAACTACCCTGCCTTCACAGAAGGTTGGGGACTTTATGCGGAACAGCTGGGCAAGGACGCAGGATTCTATACAGATCCCTACTCGGATTACGGGAGACTTGAAGCAGATTTATGGCGAGCCATTCGGTTAGTCGTGGACACCGGTGTCCATTCCCAGCATTGGACCCGCCAGCAAATGGTGGACTACTTCCACGAACATTCGGCGCTCGACGAATCGACCGTACAATCCGAGGTTGATCGCTATATTGCAGACCCTGGGCAGGCACTCGCATACAAGATCGGTGAGTTGAAGCTACTCGATCTCCGGGAGGAGGCCAAGACGGGACTTGGCAGCAAGTTTGATATCCGTGCGTTTCATGATGAAGTACTTGACTCAGGGGCGCTGCCATTGGATGTATTGTCCGATCGAATCCACGCGTGGATTGCAAAAGCCAAAGCAACTCAGTGATCAGATGGACCTGAAAGGCCACATCGACCACACTCAGCTTTACCGCTCAGGGTCAGCTCGCATCATCAGCTCAGTTTGAAGTCCCCCGTGTTGGTCCGCGCGTCTTGACAGTGCCTCCAAACTACTGAGAATATCTTTGAGACGCTGCGTGGTCTGACCACGTGGCGCGTATCGGAAAACTTAAGCTAACTGATCGCATTGCGGATGATGGGCGGAGTTTCCAACAATACACGACCCCAGGTTGCATCACGAATTTGCCTCGGACCGTCGAGTGATTAGAAGTCATGTCGGATAGAACGAATCACTCTTACCGGGCTCAATCCGCAGTGACATTCGTGAGTATGCGGCCAAGAGATTGCAGGATCAAGAGGAGGATCCTCGGATGAGCAAATTCAATTCAAAGCGTCGCGCGCTTTTGCGTGTCGGGAGCCTTGGCATCGCAGGAAGTACAGTTCCAGCATTCGGTTACGCCGGGCTATCACGCGAGGGTGCGGAACCAGACCCGATGTCGTCCCACGGAATAGTGAATGTGCGCCACTATGGCGCAGTAGGAGATGGCAAGACACTGGACAGCAATGCAATCAATCGCGCAATCGAGGCCGCTGCGGCTGCAGGAGGCGGCACCGTGTTGTTTCCAGCCGGGAGCTATCTTTGCTTCTCCCTGCACCTGAAGAGTCACGTGCATCTGCATTTAGCACAGGGTTGTACGATTGTGGCAGCCGATTCCCCCCTTCCCGGTCAACAAACCGGCTACAACGGCGGAACCTATGACGCAGCGGAGTCGAATACTCCGTGGGAGGACTATCAGGATTTCGGTCATAACCATTGGCATAATTCGCTCATTTGGGGTGAAGGCATCCATGACTTCAGCATTACTGGTTCGGGGCTCATCTTTGGCAAAGGCTTGAGTTTTGGCGCCAACCGCGCAGCACGGGGCAACTTCCCTATATACGTCGCGGAACAGCCCGGAGTCGGAAACAAAGCGATTGCCCTTAAGAACTGCTACAACGCCCTACTGCGCGACTTCTCCGTTTTGAAGGGTGGGCATTTTGCATTACTCTTGACCGGCGTTGACAATCTCACGATCGATAACCTCAAGATTGATACCGATCGGGACGGAATGGATTTGGATTGCTGCCAAAATGTGCGCGTCACCAACTGCACTGTCAATTCACCGTGGGATGACGGAATCTGTCCAAAGTCGAGCTTTGCGCTTGGCTATGCACGTCCGACTAGAAATGTCACCATCTCGAACTGCTGGGTAACGGGTAACTATAAGCTGGGAACTGTTCTGGATGGGACTTTTAAGAAGTTTGAGGCAGACGCGGCCGTCTATCATACGGGACGCATCAAGTGCGGTACGGAGTCGAATGGAGGATTCATCAACATCTCCATTTCGAACTGCGTTTTCGAGGGCTGCCACGGATATGCGCTGGAATCCATGGACGGTGCCCTGGTGGAAGACATTGCTATCTCAAACACGACCATGCGGGATATCTTTGCTGGCCCTCTCTTTGTGCGCCTCGGATCCCGGCTCCGCGGCCCCAGCAGCACAACGAAGATTGGCGCAATCCGGCGCATCCTCATCAACAACGTTGTTTGCTATAACGCTGCGCGGACTCCGTGCTCGATCCTCAGCGGCATTCCCAGCTATCCGATTGAGGACGTGAAACTCTCCGACATCTACGTAGCTGCTGCGGGAGGCGGTACCGAATCCGAAAGCCACATCGTCCCGCCGGAAAATGAAACAAAGTATCCAGATCCCGAGATGTTTGGCGTCATGCCAGCCTCTGGATTCTTCCTCCGTCACGTTAAAAATGTGGAGATGAGCCACATTGAGATCGCCAATATCACGGCAGATGCGCGCCCTTCCTTCTACCTTCAGAATGTGGAACAGGCTGATTTCTTTGCAATATCCGCCCCTCACAGTGCAAGTGGGGCTTTTGCATTGCGCGATGTACAGGACTTCAGAATCGGATGGAGCCGTGCCGCAGCTGACACAATCATCAAGTCCGTCAATTCCACAATGCTCTAATTTCCATCACACCTTCGACTTGATTCAAGTCCGATTGCCTCAAAGATGGCAATCGGACTTGGGACTCCCCCAACCCGACATCTAACAGATCGCGGGAACCAACTCCTACTGTGCTTTCGGCTTCGCGGAAACTTCCATCAAACGAATTGGGCCAAACAAGCCGGATGGCACCGGATCAAGATGATTCATATCCTGAGGAATAAATCTTGTCCCGAATTTGGCATAGAGTGCCGAATAATCATGGGGCGGCTTTCCAGCTAATTCATTGATTGCTGTGTTGTAAACCTTGACTTGAAGCTGATTGGCACCCGCATGCACAAAGTCAGAAATGTCAATTCGGTACGGAGGATGCCACAATGACCCCACGAGCCTGCCATTGACGTAGATCGTCGCAGCTTCGCGGATCGGAGGATCAAGCAGCGCGTGAATGCCATTCGCATTCGGAGGCCTGTCGTCCACTATCGGCGTTCCCCGTCCAAAGTCGACAACGATCCTGCTTTGCTTTGAGGGCGACCGACGCAAAGTGAACGATCTGAAGTAGTCCACGTGCCCTGAAAAATACTTGAGTCCATGAAGTTCCGTCCATGATGGCAAGCCATCCAAGGCCTGTTTCTGAGAGTGCCCCTGCATTTGGATTTTCCAGTCCCTACTCAACTCCTCGATTTGCTTAACGGTCTCGGCTTCATGCACTTGATCAATGCCATTGATCTCTGCCACGGACGGAGTCGTTCCATTTTCTAACACGAAGATTCTCGACTCATAAGGAGCAAGGGAAATATCGACACCCTTATCAGGGTTGTACGAAATTGATTGCATCACCTGCCCGGAGTCAGGATTCCATTGCTCAAGGACCGCACGAGTCGATCGAAATTCGATGTTTCCATGGACTTCTCTGTTGCGCGTATTTGCCACAAAATATACGTCGGCAGAGGTTAGCTTTCGATGAATAAAGCCAAGACCAATTGCTTGTCCATGACACATAAGATCTGGAGGAAGCACTCGCCTGATTTGCGACGCAAGATCGTCGACGGAGGGTATGAAAATGCCAGACGGATTTCCATCCCGGTGAAATAGATTGCGCGAGAGTTGGATGATTTGTGCATTGAATCTCTGATTGAGAAGGCCCGGATCGATTGATGGTGTCTTTCCGATTGCAATCACCTTTCCGCCCTTTTCGGAGTAGGTCGCAATCTGACGATAGACATCCAATGGGATTCGATCCGTTGGCGGGAGGATCAAAACTGGGTAGGAAATCCCACCTAGTTTTCTGATTGTTTCTGCATCGATGAAATCGACGTTGTAACCAGCATCAAGAATTGCGGCCATCATTTCAGGGGTAATTCGGGTCTTCATCTCGTCTGTTACTGAGACATGTCCTGGAGTAAAGGCCGCCTGCGCATCATCCTCTGGAAGAAGAATCGCAATGTCATTGGCTGGAGTTCCCTGACGCAAAAGCCAACTGATTCGCTGAAGATAGCGCATCACATCTGGCATCACCGGGAACCACGGGTTATGCACGTTAAGCGCGCCGGCCGCATAGAATGCCCATCCTGGTTCGCCTGCTGCAAGTGGTGAGTAGGGATATCCATGGCCAACGATCTGATTCACTCCGAGAAGAAACATTCGGTCCGCCTCAACCTTCATATCCAGGGGCGTAGCGCGAAAAGCCGGCGAGTGCAGCCATGTCCAGGTCTCCGCCGACGTCACATTTCTTCCATATAGATGATTTGCCGAGCTGGCCCAACGAGTGAACGAGAACGCGCGCCATTGCGGACCTTCTCCCTCTGGGAGATTCGCAATGGCCTCGTCCGCCAAAGTGACTGCGGGCTCGCCATAAGTTTGAGATCGAAAGAGCGTGTGGTGCGCCTGGGCAAATGCGGTGATCGGTGCGAGGTAATGCTCTCGGATAAGGTCCGAGAGGGTCACGCCCCAGTCGTGCCGGACCTCATCGGCTTCAGCTGAACCGCCTGCGACCAGCTCCGGGAGATGTGGAACTATGTCATAGCCGCGCCGCCGCTGAAACTCCATGGGCAGGTTCGTTGTCCAATCTGAGCCGTAGACTTCCAGCGAATCGGAGAACACGGAATAAGGTGGTTGATTGCCGAATGCCTTCAACAAGGGCAAACCAACATCGGAAAGATGCTGATCGATAGCTGCCCTGGAGAAGTGGTCAAGTACGTAGCCCTCTGCACCCATCGCGGCCCGTTTCACTTGTTGTCTCGTATGACTAGCGATGAAGAACAAGGCGACACGGGGTGTCTCCGATGCCGCAACCGTGTCCGTTTTGAGATCGATGCGAACTGCTGAACCTGGGCTGAAGTCTCTTTCTGTTCCTTCGACCGCAAAAGCTGCAATGCGGCGCTCGCCTTCATCGACACGAGGTAGTTCGACCTTTGTCCCATGGATAGGCAACGATGCCACCCGTAGCTTTCCAGCAGCCAATGACAACGGAGTCCTTGGTCCACCGTAAGGCCAACCGCTCCCCAAAGTGATGTCGACGCGCAGGCCGAGCGATCGAGCTGTCGTATTCGCAAAGCTGACATCTCGCAAAAACTGCTGCGATAAATATGGAAAATTGTGGATGCCATTTTCTGGGTCGTCGAGTGCAATCGGATAGACCGGCTGGATCTCCACACCGCCGATCCCCGCGTTGTGCATGGTCTCCAATTCTTTGCTTAACTCGTTCTCAGTTACGGCTGGACCAAACCACCACCAACGCATAATTGGACGGGCATCCGGTGGTGGATCCAAGAATTTTGCGTGCAGATTCTGAGTCAACGCGCGCTGTGATGCGAGCTGAAATGGCATCAGCAAGAGCAAGACAAGCCACATCTCTCTCGGCATCCATGCCGGCATACGGTCCCATTGTTGTGAGCGCTTACCCTTCATTAAATCCCCCAGTTGAATCCGTCGGGCAATTTGCCAGAAAGAGGATCCTGCGAAAACTAAGACGAGTGGACCTCTGCGTCCCCAAAAATTAAAAACCGGATGCGCTTGAGGAATCGAAGGAAGTCCTTGCGTGTCGCGACCAATCGGAACTGGGTTTCGCTGGGCGAAGTCCCTATCCGATACCCTGATCACAAATAAGTATCAGCGAATACGCACTTGAGTCAAAAGATACTTAATTGACGTATTGAAACTACGTCGACGCAGATTTGAGTTCCCTTCACTGCGAGCTGACGGATGGCCCCGTTCATCAAACAGGAGTCCGATTTGAGCTAGTCGGTCCTTTGGTAGAACCGCTTCCTTCAGCAGCGCAAAGCCCCATGACTCGAGAAAGAATCTCGCTTCATGGATTCGGGTCGAGCCATGCGGGGGAGCGAAGAGATTACGTGAGCAGTGATTGAGACTGCCCCAATTTGAAATTCGATTGATGATGCTTGCGAATCAGAGCTTGGGTTGACATCTCACTGTCAGCTGCATAACTGACGCCCGAATGCCCCAAAATGGTTGGAATGGTCGGGGCGGAGGGATTCGAACCCCCGACCCTCTGCTCCCAAAGCAGATGCGCTACCAGACTGCGCTACGCCCCGACGTCTAGCTTGATTGTATCGTGAAATTCGAAGCAATTGCGGTTATCGACGTCTGCTCAAGGTCCATGCCCTTGCACCCATGCCTGAACCCACGAAAGCAACCAGAGCAAAGCGACAAGCGGCAGCAGAAATACAATCATGACCGCTGTTCCAAGAAAACCGAGGAAGACCCAGTCTCGCCACGTGTGCTGATGCGGAGCCTCAATGTGCCTTCGGAGAATCTGATAATTCCGTCGATTCGCCTTCCAAGCAATGTCAAATGCGTCTCCAAAGAGTGGGATTGTGCCGACCACCACTCCAATTCCTACATTCGCCACCATGCGAGCAAGCGCCACGTAGGGAAGTCCTCGAACCCATCCTGCCAGTGGAATGACCAGGGAAAGGAGCCCCGCGAGCACGTCTCCCAATCCCGGCACAAGGCCAATCAATCCATCCAATCCGAATCGTATCTGCGTACCCGGTATGCGGAAAGCCTCATCGAGAAATATCTCAAGACGGCGCAAGGTGCTGTCACGCATGAGCCACGCCCCGCGTTCCCAGCGATTCTGAACCCTCGTTGCAGAGACAGTCATGCGCTGCGCGTCCTGACGTGCCTTGCCGATTTGTCTTTCTGCGCCCATGGGCTTTCAACGCCCCTCTCTCCCTTTCGGCTCTTCATTTCGATGCTACAATCAGTGATATACGTGGCGGCTATAGTTCAGCGGCAGAACGCCTGACTGTGGCTCAGGATGTCGTGGGTTCGATCCCCACTAGCCGCCCCACATTCCCCATACCCGCTTGAGAACTTTCAGCACATTCCAGGGCATCGGTGACATCAGACTCTCAGCTTGAACAACCGGCAGGCAGCACGTCGGCCCAGATTTCTGGCTGGCTCACTCCTTTCAAACCCCGCCGGGGATTGAGCAGCGGCCACCTTCAGACCATCGTTGGAAATTACCTTCCCAGACCTCATTTTTCTCTCACAGCCATCTCCGAGACAGTCGTGGTAGATCCCTCTGACAATAGTCGAGTTCTCTGTCACTGTCATTGGCAGACCGAGGCGAATCATCCCGACAGGATGGCAGTGGTTTTGCTGCACGGGCTTGAAGGGTCCTCAAACTCTCGCTACATCCTTGGGCTCGCAACGCGCGCATGGAAGGCGGGCTTCCACGTCATCCGCATGAATATGCGCAATTGTGGAGGCACTGACCATCTGACGCCAACGCTCTACAACTCATCCTTGTCTGGAGATGTTGGGGCGGTAATCAATCACTTCGCGAATGAACGAGGACTGTCCCGTGTCGCTCTAGTTGGCTACTCGATGGGCGGGAACCTTGTCCTGAAGCTTGCGGGCGAATGGGGAAGCCGAGTACCCCTTTGCGTTGTAGCGGCGGTTTGTCCATCCATCGACCTGGCAGCGGGGTCGGACGCGCTTCACTTACCCATTAACCGCATTTATGAGTGGCATTTCCTTCGCGGGCTCATGCGGCGCTACCGGCGTAAAGTCCGTCTTTTTCCTCATCTTTACAGCCGCGACGTCGGTCCCATCCGATCGCTTCGAGAATTTGACGACAAGATTGTCGCTCGTTATTGCAACTTTCGCAATTCGGATGACTACTATTATCGAGCCGCTGCTGCAAGAGTTGTCGACCGTATTTCAGTTCCTACACTCATCCTGCGAGCTCTGGATGATCCATTCATTCGATTCACTACCGAAACACATGCTGCCCTTTTGGCCAATCCGCAGATTCGCTTGATCGAAACTCAGTACGGGGGACATTGCGCTTACCTTGCAGATGGCTCAGGAGAATCCATTCACTGGGCAGAAGATACCGTGATTCGCTATCTGACTGCATTCGGAATTGATGTTCATGGAAGCTGATTGGGAAGTAGAAATTGGAGGAGATGTCCCCGTTATGACGCCTTCATGGGAAGGCTTTGTCGATCTTAGGCGATATCCAGACCAGATTGACCAGATCGCCGAAGTTGAGTTTTTCGCACCGCTAAGGCAGTTCCTGTTGAGCTTGAACTCTCCATCATCGCCAGTCTGGACTGCGAAATGCGATCTGTGGGCACCCGCTGAATTCGACCCATACGAGTTTGACGTAGATCCAGAGTCTGCGCATAGGGCGTATGCCTGCTATGTCGATCTTTTCTCTCGCGGAGAACTGGAGTGGAATACACCCAATCGCATCGTCGGATGGTGCGACTCATTCTGTACCAAACTGCGCGCGCTGCGACTCAATTCGTCTCGGATCGATCTCATCGTGCGACGCGCAGTCTTCAGTCAAGATGAAACTGGTTTTGGAGTGACCGCCTATCTATCCGCAGTTGGTTCGAATGATTCGCAAGCAAAAGAGGCTCTTGGCAGGGCGATGGTTGCCTTTGAAGATGCACTCCCTCACGATACTGATCTTGTCGGTCATTGGCAGCTACAATAGCCAAAGCGGGCGAGTAGCTCAATTGGATAGAGCACCGGCCTTCTAAGCCGGGGGTTGTGGGTTCGATCCCCGCCTCGCCCACCATTCAATCCTTTTCCGGTACTGTTTTCAGACAGGTGCCTCGATCCTTCTGATCCCCTCCTTCATCCTGCCCGTTAAAGTGGGCCTGGCAATCCCGCAAGTAACTCTGCTGCAGTTTGCGATCGGCTCCAGGAACGCAATTTGCATCCCTACCGTTCACCTCTGTCGAACGGGCTAGCAGGTTGTCTTCGACATCCCCAGGAAAGGAGCAGGATCCCAACAACACCAACTCAAGTCTTCTGTTACACTAAGCAAGTAGTCAGACGGGCGTGTTCTGGGGATCTGCATCTTCAGTCATATGCGCTTGTTGGGTTCGGGGAGTGGCTCAGCCTGGTAGAGCACCTGGTTCGGGACCAGGGGGTCGGAGGTTCGAATCCTCTCTCCCCGACCATCTGCGTCCAGGCTATCTGGAACCCCATTTTAGATTCCTTCGCAGCTCCGGCGCTCACGCCCTTTCAGCGCTTCACCTTCACGCCTCTGCTTTAAAGTGTCTACAGCCAATTGAAAGAGCCGGGCACCGAATCTGCACCTATTTAACAGAGGCTCCATCAACGGCTGTCCGCAATCATTTGGGCCGCATGTTGCAGGCTTGTTTCAGTCACTTTTGCCCCGGAAACCATGCGAGCAATCTCATAAGTCCGATCGCGACCTTGTAACCCGCGAATCCGCGTCTTGGTTCTGCCGTGCTCGCTCTGCTTGTCGATCAAAAAATGATGGTCGGCAAACGCCGCTATCTGCGGCAAGTGGGTGACACACAGAACTTGCTGAGTACGGCTGAGAGTTTTCAATTTTTGTCCGACCGCCTCCGCTGCCCTCCCACCAATGCCAATATCAATCTCATCAAAGACCAGAGTCCGCGGCGTCGGCCCTTTCTTGGATTTGGATTCGCCTCCCTCGACTGCGACCTTAAGCGCTAGCATGACCCGGGATAATTCCCCGCCTGACGCAATGTCCGTCAGGGGCTTTAGAGGTTCTCCGGGGTTGGTTGCGATGCGGTATTCGATGGAATCCCAGCCATGAGAACTCCAGGCGGACTGCGACTCATCCGAGATTACAGCGACTTCAAACCGAACCTTCATAGCGAGAGAGTTGATTTGTGCTTCTGCAAGTTTGGCGAGCTTTTGAGCCGCTGTCCTCCGCTTCGAGGAAAGCTCCTTCGAGGCCTTTCGGAAGGACTCCGCTGCTTGATTAACCTCTTCCCGAAGAGTCTTCAGAATCTGATCACGGTCCTCCACTTCAGCCAGTTTTCGGTCAACTTCTGTGCCGAAATGGATTACGTCGTCGACGGTCTTTCCGTATTTCCGTTTCAGTCGATCAATGATTGCGAGCCGGTCTTCAACCTCAGCAAGCCTTTCAGGGGATGCATTGATTCTTTCTGCATAATCACGCAAAGTCGTCGCAATGTCGCCAATGGTAGCTCTGGCTGAGGAAAGCTGTTGGGCGGACTCCAAAAAGCTTGCATCGTAGTGAGCAATTTCTTCTACACTTCGCAAAGCAGATCGCAGGCCGACCTCGACTGACGTACTGCTTTCATAGAGTGAATCAAAGGCCCCGATGGCCGCGGCGTAGAGCTTTTCGGCATTGACCAAGACTCGCTTTTCTGCCTCTAACCTTTCATCTTCTCCTGCCTCCAAATGCGCAGATCCGATTTCTTTGGCCTGATAGGTCCACAAGTCCACCATTCGCAAGCGGTCCTGTTCTCCTTGTAGCATCTCCTCGAGCTTTGCCCGCGCCTGGTTCCAGCGAGCGAACTCTTCTGAAACTGCGTCTATCGACAGGCCCCCGAAACGGTCGAGGAGGATTTGTTGCTGCTTCTGATCAAAACTGGCCAAGGTTTCCGACTGGGCGTGAAGGAGTGCCAACTCCGGCGCAAGCGCTCGCAGCACAGCAACAGTGGCTGCCTGATTGTTAACAAATACCCGCCCCTTTCCATTTGCAAAAATCTCACGCTTGAGGATGATTTCCGTTCCCTCACAGTCAATTCCATACTCTTCGAGAACCGACTCGGCACCGGGGTTCGTCCCAAAAACGCATGCAACTACAGCCTTTTCCGCACCATGGCGTACCAAATCCGACGATGCTTTTCCGCCCAAAAGGAGCGCCAAGGCATCCACAAGGATTGACTTTCCCGCCCCGGTTTCTCCCGTCAGCAGATTAAGTCCTGGACCAAACGTGGCGATAGCATGATCGATTACAGCGTAGTTTTCCGCGCGCAATTCAATGAGCATGAGGCTTATCCGAGCGCAGCATAGCATGACCGGCCGACTGGCGTATTCCGCATGGATGGAACCTGCGTGGCCATGCACCACAACGATAACTTGGAAGCGCGCATCGCGTCTGATACCGTGAAGATTGAGGTGAACTCCGATTCTGAATCTTGCCTTTGCCATTGCCGTGCAGGTCGACAGCGGAAACGCGCCGGTTGGCACCACCTTGGCGCAGGGTCCGGGCGCGCTGATGGACCTGCTACAGAACATCGGCCCGATCGCATTATTCGTGCTCTTGCTCCTGCTTGCTGCGAGTCTCTATTCGTGGACTGTCATTTTTAGCAAGCTTTCCACATTTCGCAAAGCCACCAAGGAGAGCAGGAACTTCATCCGTGCATTCCGCAAGGCGACGCGATTGCAGGAAGTAGCGATGGTGGCTGAGACCTACAAATTGAGCCCACTCGCGCAGGTCTTTGTCGAGGTCTACGAAACTTATAAGCGGCAGACGGGAGGAAGCGGTCCCCCGCGCAACCTAGCCCCATTGGAACGCTCTTCGCAGACCGCAGCCAGCGAGTCGATTACCGCGCTCGAACGCCGCATGACCTGGCTGGCAACGATTGCCGCAACCAGTCCTTTCGTAGGGCTCTTTGGCACTGTCATGGGCGTTGTGGACGCCTTTCATGGGCTTGGTACTGCAGGATCCGCAACGTTGCGTGCTGTCGCTCCCGGAATCAGTGAGGCACTCATCACCACGGCTGCAGGCCTCTTTGTGGCCGTCCCGGCTGTGGTCGCGTACAACCAGTTCACGGCCCGCATCCGGATTTTTGCCTCTGCAACCGACGACTTTTGCCGTGAGTTGTTGAACGCGCTGGAAGAGATACCAGTCCGCAGCAATTCGCAACGTGCCAGCGATGCGGCCGATGAGGTAGAACGTGGCCTTTTCAAATAGTGCGGGTCAAACGCGGACTTCATTGGCGGAGATCAACATCACGCCGCTCGTCGACGTAGTGCTCGTTCTCCTGGTGATTTTTATGATTACCGCGCCCGTTCTTCAGTCCGGCATCGAAGTTAACGTGCCCAAAACGCGCACGGTCAAAGAGATCACAGAACAGCGGGTCGTGGTTACGATCGATCGAGATCAGCAGGTCTTCCTGGGAGATAAGCCGATCAACGTGCATGATCTGCCGGCCCGACTGGCCATGCCCGGCGCCAATCCGGCAAAAAAGGTCATCTATCTTCGTGCGGACGAGAGAGTGCCATTTGGTGCATTTGCGAGCGTAATGGATGCAGTGAAGCAGGCTGGCATCACGAATATTTCGATCGTAACGCAGCCCCTGAACGCGAAGGGGCGTGGAGCGGGTGGCGAATAAATCGAACGCGAGAGAAGGTCCCGGCAGCGCAATGAGCAATGTGCTGGAAGGAAGTGAGCGGCTGGAACAGGAACTGACCCCGGAGCCAGTCATGGCGCCTGCGGCCAGTGCGGTGGTTCTGCATGTGGGGCTGGTCGCCGGAATTGTGGTTTACGGCATCCTCGGTGGCTTTTTCCATCACAACCTCTGGGGTGGATCCTCACAGGGTGGCGCAATTCAGGTCAATCTAGTCAGCAGTGCCCTTCCCTTACCCTCCGATCAGCCGGTGAATCAAAATGTCCTGGCTACAGAGACTCCGAGCCAGGCACCGGCACCTCCTCAGCCTAGAACAAAACAAGCTGAAGATATGACTGCAATCCCAATTTTGGGCAGACAGAAGAAATCTCAGCAACAAACCACAAGGCGCACTCCACCGCGCAACCAGCAACCCGTACCTGACAATCGCGCAGCCTACGGAGAGCAGGCCGGCTCTTCAACCCCACGGGTCGCGCAGCAGGGTTTTACGGTCGGACCCACTGCCGTCAGCTCGGACTTTGGCAGTCAGTTCGGCTGGTATGTTGACCAGATTAATCGAACGATGTCGATCAATTGGTATCGCCAGGAAGTCGATCCACACACCCCCGTTGGGGCACAGGTCTTCATCTACTTCAAGATCTATCGGGATGGCTCCGTTGCCAATGTTCAACTTCAGAGAAGCAGCGGCAGCCCGACGCTCGATAGCTCCTGCCTGCGCGCCGCGCAGCGCGTTGGCAATTTTCAGTCACTGCCGGGTGCGTATCGAGGTATGTATTTGCAAGTCTCTTACTATTGCCAGTTCTGAAGCATTCTGTGCGTGAATTGTAAGATCTGCCCTTGGTTTGCTACACATTGTGCGCGTGAAGTAATTGTCTCGATCATTCATACTTGCGGTACGGAAGGATGCATTACAGCATGAGTTGTCGTCGTAAACTGGCGTTTTCTCTTGTTCTTTCGCTCACGAGCCTCGCATCTCCTATGCGGGCACAGGACTGGGTCCATGCAGGCACCAATCTCGGCAATGCGAAGATCCGAATTGCGGCAGCTGACTTCAAACCAGCCACAACCGATCCCCAGACGCCAACGCTGAAGGCTGTCTTTGACGCCACGCTTTTCAACGACTTAACCAACGCTGGACTCTTCGACATGGTGTCAAAGAGCTTCTCCCCACAGGCGTCGCCCGGTTCGCCGCAGGAGATCAACCTTGCCCAATGGGCGGCAGATCCCGCCAATGCAGCGATGGTGGCGTTTGGTTCACTCTCGGTCGCGAATGGCCGTATTCAAGTCTACGGCTGGCTCTTTGACACCCACAACACAGTAAACCCACAGATCCTGGGCAAACAATACAATGAGGTTGCCAGCGAAGAAATGGCGCGGACCATCGCTCACCGGTTTGCTGATGAGATCATCTACCGGCTCGGTGGCGGAATCAACGGAATCGCTGAGACAAAGATCTATTTCATCAGCTCGCGCAGCGGCTCAAAAGAAGTTTGGGCGATGGACTATGATGGCCAGAATCAGCATCAAATTACCCACTTAGGAACCATCAGCATATCGCCCCGCGTCTCGCCGGACAATACACGCATCGCGTTCGCCTCGCTGGAGAGCAAAGGGTGGGCCATTCGGATGTATTCCCTCGAAATCGGAAGAATGGTCACATTTCCTGGTGGAGCAACCGGAGGAGCCAATCAAAGCCCGTCCTGGGCACCTGAAGGCAATCGCATCGCGTTTTCTTCGTCACGTTCCGGGGATCCCGAGATCTGGGTTGCCAATCTTGATGGTTCCAACATGCACCGGATTACCTTCTTTGCAGGACCCGATGTGGCGCCGACCTGGAATCCGAAGACCGGCACGCAAATTGCGTGGGTTAGTGGTCGAACCGGGCTGCCTCAGATCTACATCATGGATCAGGAGGGGGCGAATATCCAACGCATGACGGACGGAGGATACGCCGTATCTCCGTCTTGGTCGCCAAACGGACAATTCCTCACGTTCAGTTGGAATCGAAAATACGGTCCCGGCGCACCAGGGGGGCAGGATATCTACATTATGGATATTGCCAGCAAGCGCTGGCTGCAGCTTACTCACGATGCTGGGAACAACGACTTCCCTTCCTGGTCTCCTGATGGTCGCCACATTGTCTTTCAGCGCAAACTTGGCACTCATACCGAAATTTGGACCATGCTCTCAGACGGGACGCAGCAACAGCAGTTGACACACGGCGGCACCAACATGATGCCGAATTGGAGTTGGAAATGAACTTATCGTATTCCAACGGCAGGAGATTACTCTACCCACAACATCTCGTGTTTAGAGCGATACAATTAAAGGGTCTTCGAAATTCGAAAATCTACCTGGAAGGAGTGACGTCTTGACTCGTAACAAGCTTGTTTTTGTTCCAGTCGCTTTGTTTGCGGTTCTCTTTGGAGTTGCAGGCTGCAAGAAGAAGTCCTCAGCGCCAACAGAGGCGACAGCGCCACCCGCCACGGCATCGCCAGCACCGACAGTTCAACTGACAGCAACGCCGAGCACGATTGCCGCCGGCGATCAAGTGACTCTCAGCTGGAAGACGGTGGATGCGACGGACGTCTCAATTGACGGGATCGGCAAAGTTCCCACAACTGGAGTCAAGACAGTGATCCCGAGCGAGTCCACGACGTATCATCTCGTCGCACAGGGCCCGGGAGGTAGTGCAGAGGCCACTGCGCGGGTCGTCGTGACGACACCACCAGCCGTGGCGGTTCCAACCAACACGATGACTGCCGAAGAAGAGTTCAAAGCAAACGTGCAGGATGTTTTCTTCGACTACGACGCATACGATATCCGAAGCGACGCGCAAGCGACCTTGTCGCATGATGCCTCTTATCTTGCCGCGCACCCGAATATCAAGATTGTCATTGGTGGGTACTGCGACGAAAGGGGTTCGGACGAATACAACCTCGCTCTCGGTCAGAATCGCGCAGATGCAGCAAAGAAAGCCTTAGTTGAAGCAGGCATCGCAGCAACCAGGATTCGCGTCATCAGCTACGGCAAGGAGAAGCCCTTCTGTACAGAGTCAACCGAGGCCTGCTGGCAACAGAATCGTCGCGCGGGCTTCTCGATCGACCAGTAAGGGTTGTTCTTGAGAGCTCTGGCTAGCTTGATTCAAGGAGCATAGGAGCCAGAGCCCTCAAGGAACTACTTGAGTTCGCTCCGGGGCCCAAAACCACATCAGGCAGATAGGTGAATGATGCAAAAGCTGCTTTCTCATCGCAAAAGTGTAACGATTCTCGCGACGACCATTCTCTTTCTGTGCAGCGTTCCAACACGAGCACACGCAGCATCGAAGGAGATCATTCAACTGCAAACGCAGGTCCAACAGCTTCTGGATATGGTTCAGCGGATTCAATCCACCTTGGACACAAAGTTCGGCGTCTTGCAGAACCTCGCACAACAGACTGCGGACCAGGCCACGCAGATGAGTGCTACGGTGAATTCTTTGCAGCAGAAGCTTAATGCCCAGAATGAAGCGTTAGGAGGCAAAGTTGATACCGCATCCGGGCAAATACAATCTCTGAATGACTCTGTCGATGAGTTAAAGACGCGGATCGCAAAATTGGATAAGGGAATCCAGGATTTGCAGAGCCAGTTACAAAACATCCAGAATCCGCCCCCCGGAAGTGCAACATCTCTCACGACGAATCTTTCTGGCCCGGTAGCACCTGGCACGCCATCTGAGGGCCAGTCTGGAAGTGGAATGTCGGCGGCGCCCCCTCAAATGGCACCAGCAACCCAGAATCCGCCGCTCGAGCAAACCTTGCAGTCCGCGATGCGCGACTTCAACGCTGCAAAGTATCCCTTAGCCAAAAGCGAGTTCCAGGACGTTGTTCACTACTATCCGCTTGACAATGCGTCCGGAACTGCACAGTTTTACCTAGGCGAGATTGCATATAGACAAAAGCAGTTCGAAACCGCCATCAGCAACTACAACGCGGTGTTGGAAAACTTCCCTGGAAATGCCAAGGCAGCGGCTGCACAGCTACATAAGGGTCTGGCTCTCATGCAGACTGGACGCCGTGAAGCCGGTATTCATGAACTACGAGAATTGATCCAGCGGCATCCTCAAACCCCAGAAGCCGCCCAGGCACGAAGTAAATTAAACGGAATGGGCGTTCGCATCAACCCACGCCCCTGAATCCAAGCTTCAGCGTAAAGAGCCTCGCAATTTGCGAGGCTCTTTACAGTTGAAGCAAACATTCTCTTTCACTGCAGATTGTGCATCAGAGTTTCAAGAACCGTCTTCGAAGGACGCGTCACGGTTTCGGGTAGCGTCGCAAGTGGTTCATCCACCAGATTCAGCAAATCAATGAAGGTCGGCTTCTGCGTGTCGATATAAAAGACACCCGTGAGCACTTCATTGTTGGAGTGCGCATCCATCAAGGTGCGAACCGCTTCGGCCTTATTGGTCGGATCGTAGTCCTCATGGAGCTTACGAAGTCGCATGCTTGAACCGTCGTGCATCTGAACGTCGTAAACCTGGCCGGAATCATAGTCCACGTTAATATCTTCGAAGCTCGCTACAAATCCCACTTCATTGATGGGTTCGTCATTTTCCTGCATGAATTTGTAGCTCTTGGTTGAACCCTCGTGATCATTGAACGTTACACACGGACTAATCACATCAAGCATCACCGTGCCCTTGTGTGCGATCGCAGCCTTCAACATCGAGAGTAACTGCTTCTTGTCTCCCGAAAATGATCGACCGACAAACGTTGCTCCAAGCTGGATCGCCAGCGCACATGTATCGATCGCTGGAAGGTCGTTGATGACTCCTGTCTTAAGCTTGGAACCGATATCTGCAGTTGCGGAAAATTGTCCCTTCGTCAATCCGTAAACGCCGTTGTCTTCGATGATGTAAATCATCGGCAGATTTCTGCGCAAGAGATGGACGAACTGGCCGACACCGATTGAAGCTGTATCCCCATCTCCAGAAACTCCAAGCATCATCATTTGATGATTTGCCAGAATTGCGCCCGTAGAGACGGACGGCATTCTTCCATGCACACTGTTAAAGCTGTGCGAGCGGCTCATGAAATAGGCTGGACTCTTTGAAGAACATCCAATACCGCTCATCTTCATGACGCGTTCAGGTTCAACGCCCATCTCAAACATCGCATCGATGATGCGCTCCGAAATGGCATTATGGCCGCATCCGGCACAGAGCGTCGACTTGCCGCCGCGGTACTCGAGGATGGGAAGGCCAATCCGGTTGACTTTCGGTGCAGGTGTTGCTGTTGCCATTAGAGGCCCTCCTTAGCGACGAATCCGTCTGTGATGGTGCGCGCGTCGAGCGGCAGACCGTTGTAGTGGAGAATACTGCGAATTTTGGTCACCTGATCGGCTGCTAAATCCAGCTTGAGCAGGCTTGCCAATTGTCCATCGCGATCCTGCTCAACGACATAGACGCGGTCGTGCGCAGACACAAAGTCATGAATCTCGCTCGCAAACGGATACGCGCGGATGCGGAGGTAGTCCACATCTAAACGCTGCTCCTTCTTGATCTGGTCAAGGCTCTCACGGATTGCAAAGTCTGATGTTCCGTAGGCAATAAAGCCAATCTTTGAACTGCCGTTTCTGTAGATGACCGGCGCCGGAACAGCCTTCCTGGCATTCTCAAACTTGCGAGCGAGTCTATCCATGATCGCCTGATACTCATCCGGCTTTTCCGTGTAGCCTGCGGAGTCATTATGGCCGGATCCACGGGTAAAATAGGCTGCCTTTGGATGCATGGTGCCAGGCAGAGTGCGCCATCCAATTGCATCTCCGTCCACGTCGCGATACCTTGCGAAGCCTCCGAGCCGGTTCAGATCTTCTGCGGTTAAAACCTTCCCGCGGTCGAGCGGCTTATCGGGATACTGGAAGGGTTCGGACATCCAATTGTTCATCCCTAAATCAAGATCCGTCAGGACAAAGACCGGGGTCTGGAATCGCTCTGCCAGATCAAACGCCGCATAGCCGAACTCAAAGCACTCCTTCACTGAACCTGGTAACAGGACAATGTGCTTTGTGTCGCCGTGCGATAGAAAAGCCGTCGAGAGCAGGTCAGCCTGGGAAGTGCGGGTCGGCATACCGGTCGAGGGCCCGGACCGCTGCACATCAAAAATGACTCCCGGAAGCTCCGCAAAGTAGCCGAGACCTGAGAATTCCGCCATCAGGGAAATACCGGGGCCCGAAGTGGCTGTCATTGAGCGGGCACCCGCCCAACCTGCGCCAAGTACCATTCCGATTGCGGCCAGTTCATCCTCGGCCTGAACAACAGCGAAGGTTGCCTTGCCTTCCGGCGTCACGCGAAGCTTTTTGAGCAGGTCTGTGGTGGCCTCAACCACTGAGGTTGACGGAGTAATGGGATACCAGGCCACGACTGTAACGCCAGCAAAAACCGCCCCCATTGCGCAGGCAGCATTGCCATCGATGATGATTTGACCAGCGGTCTTGTCCATGCGCTGAATCACGTATGGATCGTGCTTGACCAGTTTCTCCTGCGCATAATCGTGCCCTGCCTTCACGGCGCCGAAGTTAAGATCGAATACCTTTTGCTTCTTCGCAAACTGCTTCTTCAATCCGTGCTCGACCACGCTCAGATCGATCGCGAGCAATTGTGCCACCACGCCCACGTAGATCATGTTCTTCACCAGCTTGCGGAGCTTGGCCTCTGGGCAAACTGAAGCAGTGAGCTTGTCGAAAGGTACGGGATAACATGCGACGTCACCGCGAAATTGCTTGAGATTCAAATTCTCTTCGTAAATCGCGACTCCGCCAGGCGGAAGATTGAGGAAATCCTGCTTTGCGGTCTCAGGGTTCAACGCCACCAGGATTTCCGCATCGCGCTTGCGGGCAACGTAACCATCTTTGCTTGCGCGAATGGTATACCAGGTGGGAAGTCCGGCGATATTTGAAGGAAAGAGGTTCTTGCCGCTTACTGGAACCCCCATTCCGAAGATGCTCTTCAGCAGCACGCTGTTGGCGGATTGCGAGCCGGACCCGTTCACCGTTGCTACGTTGATGCTGAAATCGTTAACGACGCGCTTCTGCGCACTCAAAGCGCCCTGTTCTTGACCCAGGGCAAGGTCTCCAGTCGCCATTTGGCGGGATTCCCTTCAAGGTAGATTCAGGAAAGAGTCAATCTTTCGCCATCTGTGATTATAGTCACCCAAACGAAGACGCGTCCCGGCAGGTAGTTCAGGAATTACCTCCCATTCGTATTTCAAGCTGGAATAGCTGTTCATCTCTTGAAAAATGTGGAGAATTCAGACACGGCCTCCTTCCAGAACTGGGGCCTATGCAGTCTGCAATCGCCGCGCAGAGTCGTGGCGCCAGCGCCGAAGCAACGTCAGTGCGATGACGACCAGGGCGAGAGTTAATCCGAGCCAGAGACCGAAAATACCGCGGTGCAAAAGGAAACACAAAGAAAGCCCCAGCGGCAGGCCAAGCACCCAATACCCCACAAGATTTGCAAACATTGGGACGCGCGTCTCGCCCAGCCCACGCAGCGCACCAGTGGCGACGGTTTGGATCCCGTCGAAGATCTGGAATGCTGCGGCGATCCAAAGCAGGCTGGGCCCTACGGACAGAACGCGAGGATCGTTCGTGTAAAGCCGGATGAGCGGAAGCGGCGCAACAAGAAATACACCGGCTGCCAACAACATGAATGCAGTCCCGAGTCCGAGCGCCAGCCACCCCGCACGGCGAGCTTTGTGCAGATCTCCTGCACCAACTGCATGGCCCACGCTGACCGCTGCGGCGGCCGAGACACCGAGGGGCACCATGTAAGACATACTCGCATAGTTGAGTGCGATGGAATGAGTCGCGAGTTGCACTGGAGTCAAGTAGCCGGCCGCGAACGTGGACAGATTCCATGCGCCAACTTCCAGCAGGATCTGTCCGGCGGCCGGTGCTCCAAGACGGACAAGGGACCTCAACCTCTCCAGGCTGGGAGCCGCCCAATGGCGAAAGAGCGGATGACCGCGCCTCCGCTCATAGCGCCAGGCGAACCATAGTAGCGCGGCTGCCATGAATAACCGTGCAAAACAAGTAGAGATCGCAGAACCATTAACACCGAGTGCGGGAAAGCCCAGTTTGCCGTAGATCAGTATCCAGTTCCCGGCCCAGTTGATGAGGTTTGCCAGCACATAGGTCACAGTGATGACACGCACCTGCCCGACTCCCTGCAGATACCGCCGCGTCCCTCCGTAAAGTAAAAGTGGCAACGTGCCCAGATTCAGCAGGAGCAGATAGCCACTTGCTGGCTTTGCCACGGCAGGCATGATGCCAAAATGTGTCAGGTTGGAACCAGTAAATGCCAGAATTGCCATGAGCGGCAGGGTGAGTATGCAGGCAAGGTAGACACTCTGCGCCAGCCACCTATGGCATTCGTCATGGTCCTGACGCCCATAGGCCTGCGAAACAAGCGTGTCGAGTCCGAGCAAAAGGCCAATTCCGAAAAGAGAGGGCGTGTAGTAGACCGCGTTTCCAAGCGCAACCGCGCCAATAGCAGCCGGCCCAAGCTTGCCCACCATAATGGTGTCCACCACGCCCTGCGCCATCCAGCCCAACTCGCTCAGCACAACAGGGACCGCCAGCGCAACCATTGCGCGAAGCTCATCCTTCCAAAGGGGGCGGGTGGAATGCACCTATCTACTTTACATGCCCTCTGGCCCGAGGCAGTCGGAGACGCAACGCACTATCAGGACCACAGAAACAAAAGCCCGGCCAACAGCGATAGAGGCATCGCTACGACACCAAGCTTGAAGAACTCCCAGGCCGTGATCTCCACGCGTTCCCGGCGCAAGGCAATGAGCCAAAGGATCGTTGCTAGCGATCCGGTCACCGAAAGATTGGGACCGAGATCCACACCGAGAAGAACCGCGTGAGCGATGATCCCCGCCTCATTGGCATGACGAATCGTAGAGCCACTCATCAATCCCACCGGGAGATTATTCATCCCATTCGAAGCAAGTGCTACTGAAAAAGCCGCGATCGACTTTGCAGCAAACTCAGACAGACTGCCGATCAGATGAAGTCCAGCGAGCCCCATGCGCAGCAAACCTGCGCTTTGCAAAGCTTCCACGATGACAAACAATCCCGCCACCAGGGGAAGCACTGACCAAGAAACACCAGCTATCGCCCTCCGCAGCACACCGTGATCCTCGAGGGAGACAAGCGCCATAACGAGAAGAGCGGAGATGCAGGTTGGAATCCCAAGGGGCAGGCCAAGCGCCGAAGCAACGATCAGCACTGAAGCAGCGAAAATCAGACCCCCAAGCGCGCGCTTGCCGCCCGCAGCCAGTTCAACGGCTGCTTGCCGATGATGTATGCGAATATCGAGCGCTTCGCGCGAAGACCAGCGCAGACAGAGATACGTCACAACAATTGATGCAATCGACGGAAGAAGAAAGACCTTCAGCCAGGTTGCCAAAGGAGGCACATGCCGATCAAAGACAACCAGATTGGCCGGATTCGATATCGGGAAAACGAAGCTTGCCGCATTTGCGATCAAGGCACATGCAAGCAAAAAGGGCTTCGGCTGCACTCGAGCGCGACGCACCACTGCCAAGACCGCTGGCGTCAAGACGACAGCCGTCGCGTCATTGGAAAGTAGCGCGGTGACCGCAATGCCAACCAGATAGACCAATAGAAAAAGCCGCAACGAAGATCCTTGCGCATGTTGCGCCGCAAGATCCGCGACCCAGTCAAAAACATGCTGCGCACGTGCCAGTTCCGCAAGAATCATCATTCCTGCTAGAAATAGATAAACATCCCACCCGTCATACGCGGCCCATCCGGCCTGCCTCAACGGAATGAGGCGCATTGCGATGAGGAGAAAGGCTCCGCCACATGCCCAAAACGCCTCTGGCAGGCCGCGCGGCCGCACGAGCATGCCAAAAATACTGGCCAGTGCAATCAACCAGGTCAGCACTTGGGGAAGGTGTGTGAGGGACATGGAGTGTGTCAGAGCCTTCTCTTAGATTACACTCCACTTCGAAGTGAAAGGCAGGCCGATCTGGCCTGCCTTACATTTGATCCACCATGTAACCGAAGTCTAGCTGCGAACAATAGGCACGGACGAACGCAGCTCTACAGCTTTTGTGGTGATCGCCAACTTCGCTGAGGTCAGATCCGGTCCATCCCACCCCTCTTTAATTGCTTCGATGCGAATCTCACCTGGGCGCTTAGTGGACTGCACAATTACTTGCGCCATGCCGCTGAAAAGTGATCGCACGGGTCCCTTATCGCTCTCCTGGCAGTTCGGATCACCGTTGCCCACTCCGATCAACGCGCCGTTGCCCGTCACATTGAAGCGAATCAGATTGTCTGCTGTCGGTACTGGCCGCCCCTGGTTGTCGAGCGCTTCCACCGTCAGCACGGCAACATCTTCTCCATCCGCATTGATCGTCGTCCGATCTGCAGTCAGACGGATCGCTACAGTTGGCCCTGTCGTCTCGCGCTTCTCTGTGAGAACCACACTTCCGTTCCTTTTTCCGCGCGCCTCAATTGCACCAGGCGCATAACGCACCTTCCACTGGACGTGCCCCAGATGAGGAACCTTCTGGCTGCCAACACTCTTGCCGTTCACAAAAAGCTCAACCTCATCCAGGTTGGAATACACCCAAACCGGAATCTCGTCCCCTTCGCGGCCCTCAAAGTTCCAGTGCGGAAACAGATGCAGCATGGGCTCCTTGCCCCACCAGGCCTTGTAGTAGAAGAACGTGTCCTTGGGAAATCCACACATGTCTACGATCCCGAACTGTGAGTTGATGGAAGGCCAACCGTAGGGCGTGGGCTCGCCTCGATAGTCAAAGCCTGTCCATGCAAATCCGCCAGCCTCCCATTCACGTGTCCCGTAAAATGTCCACCACTCTTCAGCGGTCTCCCCCCAACGCACCACCCCGTTGTAGGCGTTCACCGTATTCCGCAGGGGGTCTGTGGTGTAAATGCCCCGCGTGGAAATGGCGCTCGATGTTTCAGACCCATACACCGGTCGCTTGGGAAAGTCCTTGTGGAACGCATCCGGTAACTGCAGTTGGTAATTGAAGCCAATGATATCCAAAGGTACGGAAACCCCTTCCCTGTTGCTTCCGTTGACGGCCGCTGAAACGACCCGGGTCGGATCGAGTTCATGACATTTCTCCACCATTGTTGTAGCAATCTTCTGGCCCTGCTCTGCCATTGTCGATTGCAAAATGAACTCCTCATTGCCAATGGACCAGATGATGATGGATGGCGAATTCCGGTAACGCTTCACCATTGTTTCAAGCTGTGCCAGGCCTTCTGGGCTTGAGCTCATCTGGCGCGTCTCACACATCATCATCACGCCCATACGGTCGCAGGCGTCCACCCATTCCGGCGTCGGCATGTTGTGGGAGGTACGTACTGCATTACAGCCCATCTCGCGCAAGACCCCAAGCCGGAATGCCTGCAGACGATCCGGCAGTGCAGCGCCCACGCCCGCGTGATCCTGATGATTGCAGGTGCCCTGAATCTTGAGGGATTTCCCATTGAGGAAGAAGCCCTTTTCGGCATCAAAAACTGCCGTGCGCACTCCGAAACTCACTCGTTCGGCATCTCGCGCCGTGCCGACGGACTCCACCGTGACAGTCGCCTTGTAGAGGTTCGGCTCTTCCACTGACCACAGCTTCGCATTTGGGATCCTAGCCGAGGTGGCAAACGGTACTGCTCCATCCGCTGGGACGGATTGAGCCTGCGTCTCCGCCGTCGCAACAGTATTCCCGCTTGCATCCTCAATCTTCCAGGTCACGCGTGCACTTTCTGCCTTCTTGCCTTCGTTTACCACGATCGTGCTGAGCGTCAGTTCCGCATCCTCTCCATGCACTGCAGTGCGCACCACACTGTCCCATTTGCCAAGGTGGAGTGGATCCATTTTGCTTAGCCAGACATGCCGATAGATGCCCGCCCCCTCATAGAACCAGCCATCGCCGAAACTCGCATCCACGCGAAGCACGATGCAATTCTTCGCGCCAATCGCCAGGAAATCCGTAATGTCGAAGTGGAAGGGCGCATACCCGTTATCGTTTCGGCCAATAAAACAGCCGTTCACAAAAACCAGCACGCTCCGGAAGATGCCGTCAAACTCAACCCAGACTCGCCGACCTTTGTCACTTTCAGATATCTCAAAAACCCTCCTGTACCAGCCCACGCTTGTTTCGGGATAGCGACGTCCCAAGGGCTTGTAGCCGTGCGACTTTTGCTCCTCATCGTGTACGAAGGGCAATTCGACAGCCCAGTCATGGGGAATGTTGAGCTCACGCCACTTCGAGTCATCGAACTTCAGCTTGGCGAATTCAAACTCCCCAGTCTTTGCAAAGTCTCCCTCCCCCATCCCGAAGCCGAGATCTTTCGCTGGATCGTCGCCATTGCCAAATGTGAAGCGCCAGCCAAAGTCGAAGAGTTGTCGCTCTCGGGGCGCAACGGCGGGCAGAGCAACAGCCGACGTCAACGATGCTTCGTCACCAAAGGCTGCGGCAACCCGAGCCCACGCGGGTCGAGTTACCAAAGAAGAAGCAGAAAGTGCAAGACCAGTGGACAGGAGATCACGGCGGGTCATTTTCGACATGGCATATACCTTCTGGCAGGATTTTCAGCAACGGCTCCGGTGCCCCGCGAAGCCCATCGGAACTATAGCGGACAACTGAGGTCTAAGTAAACGCTTTCAAACCGGTGTCCGCTACTTGTTGGTTCTCTAGGCACCCAATCGCGCCGCCCAATCCAATGTACTGCTGCTGTGATAGATTCTAAGAGTCGAACCTTCCCAGGAGAGATGGCCGAGTGGTTGAAGGCGCACGCTTGGAAAGCGTGTTTAGGGGAAACTCTAACGTGGGTTCGAATCCCACTCTCTCCGCCAGTCTTAAAGCGTTGAAAATAAATACATTTAACGAAAGCATCTTGTTTTTGTGCTAAAAACGTGTTACGGTGCCTCTGTCAATGGAGGCGTAACACGATGGGCGCTCCCGTCATCACGATCTTCGTAAGGCACTCTGCCGGGTGCAAGTACGCCGGGGACGAATTCTCACGGCGCTGCAACTGCCGCAAGCACTTCCGCTGGACGAAAGACGGCAAGCAGCACCGGCGGCAGGCCGGTACACGCTCTTGGGAAGAGGCTGAGGCCGTCAAGCGTCAACTCCAGGATCAGTTAGCCGGACGCACGCCGGAATCAAGGCCGGAAGACAACGCCCGAACGATCCAAGCCGCAATTGCGGTATTCCTTGAGGACAAGACTGTCCAGGGCGTGACGCCCGGCGTGCTCAAGAAGTACACGCGCGAACTAGACCGCCTCCAAAGGCATTGCGAGAGCCGGTCAATCTTCACCGTCCAGGCCGTCACGCGGGAAGTGCTGACGGGCTTCTGCGCGACGTGGGAATCTGTCTATCCGTCCAGCTACACGCGCAGCAAAGTCCGTGAGCGCCTCCGCTCGTTTCTCCGGTACTGCTATGAGGCCAAGTGGTTGGAGCGCGTCCCCGCGTTGCCTAAGATCAAAGTGGATGAGCCGCCCACCCTGCCACTGACAGCGGACGAGTACACCCGGCTGCTAGACGCCGTATACGGCCAGATTGCAGACCGCAAGCAGGCGGACCGCGTACACGCACTCTTTCAGATCATGCGGTGGAGCGGGCTAGCAATCCGGGACGCCCTCACGCTGGAGCGGGCCGAGATAAAACGCGACGCACAGAAGCGCCTCTATCGAATCGTGACAAGCCGCCAGAAGACAAAGACGCACGTCTCCGTGCCCATCCCGGCGGCTATCGCGGAAGAGCTGCTCTCCGTGACCAACGGCAACGAGCGGTATATCTTCTGGTCCGGCGTGGGCGAAGAGGAAAGCGTCACGAAGAATTGGGCGAAGTATTACGTTGCCCCGGTATTCAAAGCCGCCGGGCTTGCCGGTGAGGGGCACATGATGAGCCATAGGCTCCGCGATACGTTCGCGGTGGACCTCTTGCAGAAGGGCGTCCCGCTGGAGGAAGTGAGCAAGCTGCTCGGCCATACCTCGATTAAGACAACGGAACGGCATTATGCCAAGTGGGTACAGGGACGGCAAGACAGACTGGACAGCCTTGTGGTGGGCGCTTGGGACAGTTAAGCCCGTCAGCGCCCGCCGTGTTCAGTCTTCCTTAATTCCGAACGCCTTGCCGATGAGCCGCTGAATGTGCGGGTAATCCTGGAGCGCGCAATACAGCACCATCTCAACCGGGATCACCGTCTTTTTGCCCTTTGCTGCCTTTTTCAGCTCCGCATCATAGTTAATCGCTAATACCGTCATGCCTGCCCCTCCATTGGGCTGCAATGATCCTGCCACGGGTCTAAAATGCTGTCAAGTATTTTATTTTCAACCGTTTAACGTCCATTTAGCGCGTCCATTTAAGGCGTCCACTTAGTGCATCAAAAATAATTCTCAGGTGTCACTCACAGCCGCCCTAGGATCGTGCTATGATCCAGTTGTTCAATAGTTGGTCCACTTATCGGTAAGTGGATGAGTGAGGCGGATGAGATGGAATACGCAGAAATCGCCAAGCAGCTCGGCATATCAGAGGACAATGCGCGGGAGGCAGTCTCAAAGGGCCTCCGGCGCATCGCAAGGGCCGGGGATATGCAAACCTTCGCAACCGTGGTACGACTGACCGCGCTGGAGCGTGCGAAGGAAGCGCCCATCCGATGTGGCAGCATCGAATGTCGCCCTGAGAAGTGGGTCTTCTACGGAGCGCCAACCGCATGACGCTCTGCGCGGCACGGGGCAAGCTGGTCCGCTTAGGCATAAGTTGACAAGCTGAACGGAACGTGATAAATCACACTGTAGAGGGAGGAATATCGAATGTTTGGAACGCTTCGCAATATCGCCAACCGCATGACGCTCTGCGCGGCACGGGGCAAGCTGGTCCGCTTAGGCATAAGTTGACAAGCTGAACGGAACGTGATAAGGCTACAAGTTAGAGGGAGGAATATCGAATGTTCGGAACGCTTCGCAATATCGCCAACCGCGCAAAGGCTTGGAATTAGGGGAGGAAACAATGGTGACAGCAAGGCTCAAAGAGAAAGAGGCACCCGTGAGAAAGCACCCGGATAGCCTAATGACTCCGGCTCAGATTGCCCGGCGCAAGTTTAAGTCTGCGTTGCCCCGCAAGCCACAAAATCGGATCGTGTCTGCAATGCAGGCACTTGGCGAGACGTTCACATTGTTGGATCAGTTCAGGGACATGGTGCAGGCTGAGAAGCCCCGTGGGGATGCCGCTAAGACGGTATACGCGGCTCTGGCGTATGTGTTGCAGGGAACGGAAAGGCTGGCTTGGACTCTCACAGTGCCGGAGCCTGAACATATTGGCCCGTTTTGTGAAGCGGTACTAGGGCTTGAGCGAAAGCGGCCAATGTTCCTTGGAGTGGTCTTTGTTCAGGTAGACCCCGAGGCTGAAAACGCCGCGTACAAGGCCGTGTCCTTTGTTGTGCCGTTCGCAAGCGGCCCGGATGCGGAAGCGCGGTTAGTGTATGCCCAAAAAGAAGAGCTGGCCAAGATTCAGAAAGTCGCGGAAGGCGTGAGAGGTGGCCGGTAATGACATACCAAGAGCAGAGCGAACAACTGGTTTCCGAAGCATCCATCGCCGCTTTTGTGCTGATGGGCGCTAACCCGCAAGACGTGGAATTTGTGCCCCTGAAGCCGCGCATGGCTGACCGCCAGATGCTCGAAGATTTAAAGGCCAGGTGGCCGGGACGCGGACTGCATACCGTGGGAGTAATGGGACTCTGTGGGGCGTCTCCGCGTTGTGCCTTCAAGACGGAGGCGCAGATAACACCACAGCAAATGGACGCACTCGCGGCGGCGTGGGGCGTGTATTGCTGCATGACCATCGTTCAGGGATTCGCAGCGCAACGGGAATCAGCCGAGATTGCGGAGCTGTACCGGATTTACAACTACGCAGACCCCGCCGCGCCCGTCCAGTAGTTTCGGTCCGTCTTTCGATTCCGAATAGTCGATTCCTTCGCACAAAGTTTGCGGCGTAGCCTTCTTCAGTTCAGCTATCGCCGGGGTGGTGTGTTGTCCCACCCGCAATTTTGCCGCTTGGGTAAAAAGGCCCAAGCCATCCATGACGGCTGTCCGCAGTACGCGGCGTGAGGCATGGGATACGCACCGAAGGAACGGGGAGCCGGGCAGTGCGAACGGAACGCAGTAGAAACCCAACGGGCCTAAGCAATCCGTTGGCCGTGAGAGCCGCACCAAATCAGAGGGTGCGCGTGACTGGCGGATGTAGGACAGGCGCAAGCCTGCAATTCATCCAAAGGATTCTCAAATGCACAGTATTTTCGAGTTGAAAAAAGATCAGGCCGCATCGCTCCAGGCGGCGGAGGCATTGCTCGGCCCCAACGGTCACGTTATGACCACTGCGGAAAACGAGCAGTACGACTTCCACATGAAGAAGTTTGAGGACTTGGGCAACCAGATCAAAGCGCGCGAGCGCATGAACACAATCCGGGCCGCGTTTCCGAACGGTATGCCCGGCATTGGCGTTGCGGATGCCGCATACCAGCGGCCCGTTGGACTCATGCAGACCGTTTCTACGCCTCCAAACTGGAGGCTGACGGCATCGCCTGAATACACTGAGTCACTTTTCGCGTATCTCAGGACAGGCGGCAAGACTCACACCGGCGAGCTGCTCGCAGGCGCGGACGGCGTTGGCGGATACCACATCCCCGGCTCTGAGCAGTGGACACGGCAGCGTTTCGCTAACGGGTCATTCCCGAAGATGAACGCGGCTATGTACGAAGGCTCTGGCGGCAGCTCTGATGGTGCGGGCGGGTACGCTATCAACGTCCCCACCGTTGAGCAAATAATTCCCTTGGCTCTGCCAGACATGGGGCTGATGGATGCCGCAACGGTGATTCCAACCGCAACGGACATCAAGATTCCACAGCAGGCCAGCTTTGGGACTTCCGCTCTCAAGACTGAATCCAATAGCACGCTCGCAACGTTCGGGGGAACCGACCCAACGTTGGGCCAGATTACTCTTTCCGCGTTCATGTCCGGTGCAGTTCGTTGGGTGTCTTGGGAACTGATGCAGGACGTGCAAGCCTTCCAGCAGTTCGTTGTGGAGGACTTGCTGCGTGGTCAGCGCATCCTTGAAGGCCAACTGCTTGCTACGGGCACCGGCACGGGTCAGGCGCAAGGCGTCATCGGGAACACCGGCAACGGTACAGGCGCACCGTATCAGTTGACCGGCGCATCCACGGACGGCATGCTGCTTCTGGACTCGCTCTTTGACGTGACCGCCACGCTGAAGGCCGCGTATCAGGCTAACGCATCGTGGATCATGAGCCGTGCAACCGCGCTGACGCTCCGCAAGGCGCAGATGCAGAGCAACCTTTACGCGCCCCTGTGGACTGAGGGCGCGGACGGAACGCCGTTGCTGCTTGGCCGCCCGGTATATTTCGACCAAAATATGCCCGCGCTGCCCACGGCAACCAACGCGGGAGTTGTCCCTATCCTGTTTGGTGACTTCAAACAGGGCTACATCATTGGCGTGCGTGGTGGTGCGGGCGTCAATGTGAAAATACTCGATCAGCCCATGGCCACTGCGGGACAGCTTGGCATCCTTGCGTATCGCCGTTTAGATGCACGTATTAGGCGCAGCGAGGCTATCCAAGCCGTGACTATAAGTCACAGTTAGTTCCAACCCCCGGCCCTCCGCGGGCCGGGACACATTCAAGATTGGCGCGGAAGGTTGAGTCCCGCCGTCAGTCGGGCCGTGTGTGGTCCGCGCCGGGGCTTTGCTGGCCCATTCAAAGCCACACACGGAAACTGACCTCCAATACCGCCCGGTAAAGAAGGGGAGTCTTTACCGGTCACATTTTCCCGAAGGCAGGCAGGTATGAAAGAGATTCCCCTCACACGTGGGCTTGTGGCGCTAGTGGATGACCGCGATTATGCCACGCTGATGCGTCTCGCTCCGTGGCACGTTCTCAAAGGCCCGCGCACGTTTTACGCCAGCCACAACTATCCGATGGGGCAAGGGCGCGGACGCCCGACAGGATCAATCACGATGCACGTAGCGCTCATGGGCAAACGGCGCGGCGTGGATATTGACCACATCGACGGCAACGGCTTGAACAACCAACGATCCAACTTGCGATGGGCTACGCGCTCTCAAAACCGCGCGAACGCACGTAAGCCTCGCAATAGCGCCGCGAGATTCAAAGGCGTCTCGTTTATCAAGAGGCTCGGCAAGTTTCAAGCAAGCATAGGCAAACCGAAACGGTACTTGGGCGTTTTCACGTCTGAGGAAGACGCCGCCCGCGCGTATGACGCGGCGGCTAACACACTTTATGGGGAGTTTGCACGACCAAACTTCCCACAAGTATTGGAGGATCAATAAGATGGCGCAACCTGTGTGGCTTTTGTCTGTGGATTTACAAACGCGCACCGCCACTTTTCAAACCGGCCTGGCGGACGCGGCCCGCTCCGCCCGTTCCGCCTTCAATGACATCAAGGGCGGCGCTTCGGAGATGGGCGGACGCGCGTCGTACTCCATGATGGAGGCGCGGCACTCCGTCATGATGTTGGGCGAAGAGTTTGGCGTCCACCTTCCGCGATCCCTCACGATGTTCCTAGCCGGACTCGGACCCATCGGCCCCGCGTTGGAAGCCGCCTTCCCGTTCTTGGCGATTGCGACAATGGCCGGGCTTCTCATGGAGCACCTAAACAAGCTGCATGAGGCTGGCGAAAAGCTGTCAACCGACCAGATGAATTTTCAGACGGCGGCCAATAACGCACTAAACGCGCTGAATGAAAAGTTCATCCAGGCGGAAATACGCGCGGATGACCTCAGCGGGAATCATCTAAGCGCGTTGCGTCATCAACTGGAGCTGATAGACCACCAAAGCCTCAGCGAATTGCAGCACGCCTTCCTTGAGCTGGCGAAGGCCGCAGAGCCGGTTATGAAGGACCTTGAGGGGCACTGGTACACGTTCGGGGAAGGATCGGACGGAGCCAAGCACGCCCTTGACGACTTCCGCACGCATTACGCGCTTTTGCTTTCGCAGGGTAAAGGCGATGAAGCATCGGGCCTTCTGCATGGGACGTTAGAGCAGGCAAAGCAAACACTGGCGATGATGGACCAGTTAAAGGCCAGCCGGGGCGGAGACGGCAAGCAAGGAAATTATCAGGCGTACGAGCAGGCCAACACGTACCTTGAAAAAATGGGAGTCCTCAGCAAGATTACGGGGGACTACACGCAGACCACGTATGACGCGCAGATGAATCTAGTGTCAGCGTTGCAGGATCAAGTCTCGGCGGAAGGCCGTATCGCGGACATTAAGAAACTGGAGCAGCAGAACGCCGTCACCAAAGAGCACAAGGACACGCAGAAAGACGGAGCCTCCGCCGCAAAGCAGAGAGCGGAATTTAACGCCCGGATAGATCGTGAGTACCTTGAGAACTTTAAGCGTGACCAGCAGGCCCTTATTGACGCAACGCGGAGCGGGACGCAAGAGCGCCTGGACGCGCTGCAAACGGCGTTGAGTCAGACGGCGGAACTGTACGGGAAGGACAACGCCACCTATAGGCAGTACGCGGCGGAGTATACCCGCGAATATAACGACATGGCGGACAAGACGCTGGCCGCTATCGGGAAGGAACTAGACGAAGAGGACAAACTCCGCGCTGAAGGCGTCCGCCAGCAAATCGCCGCCGATACGCGGGCACAGGAAGAGCGCCAACGCCACATTGCGGCCATGATGCGAATACAGGCACCGAAGCGTGGAGGACCAGACGCGGATGACCAGCGGGCGGCGCTAGACCAAGAGTACGCAGAGAAAAGGGCCATGCTGGAACGTGAGCTACAGGACACGCAGAAGATGGGTCGAGAGCGCGTCTTAGAAGAGCAGCGCATCCGTCAGCAGATGCTTGAGGTGGACCAGGAGTATCAAGACAGGAAAGCGGAGCTGGCCGAAGACGAGAAGCAAAAAGAGAAGGCCGCCGCAATGGAAGTTACCAACTCTTTCGCGCAGTCCATGCTCCAGGTTGCCGAAGGCCATCAACAAATGGCCCGCGTAGCCGAAGAAGCCTTCCAGAGCATCATTGCTCATTCGCTGGAAGCGGCCCTCATGCAAGTGGCCGGGCAGGAAACCGTCACGTTAGCTAACGCGAAGGCCGCCGCATCGGGCGCAATGTCCGCCGTGGCGAAGATTCCCGTCGTAGGCCCGGCGCTGGCACCCATTGCAGGCGCGGCGGTGTTCGCGGCGGCGCTGGCGTTTGAGAAAGGCGGCGAAGTCCCCGGCGTTGGCCGTGGTGACATCGTTCCCGCAATGTTGACGCCCGGCGAAGGGATCGTACCGGGCGGGGTGATGGACGGACTGCGGAGCGTTGCCCGTAATGGCGGCTTCCAGGGGCAGGGCCACACCACGGTGGTGCACGTCCAGCCAACGTATCACGTCAACACGATTGACGGAGACGGGATGCGGGAGGCGCTTGAGAAGCACTCCGACCAGCTCCACCAGCACTTTGAAAACACACTACGGAAGATGAACCGCTGAAAACACGTGCTGCCACCCTACTAGCACACAGCAGCGGACGCGCCTACGGGCTTTGTAACGCGATTACGGGGCATTGCAAGTGGAGGAAACATGCAAAAGCAGATGACGAATGAAGAGTTTTTCAAGAGCCTGTCCGGGAGTGAGTGGGACAAGGCAGAAGCCGTTGAAGCCGAGATAGGCGCATTGCTTAATAAGGGCTTCACTAAGGACGTGGGCATCAAGTTCGTGCGGACTGTGATGGATGTACGTATACACGTTCCGTCCGCCACAGTGGGCGGTGTCTTCGATGCCGCGCTCAGCATCGGCCTGTCACATATCAGGGATCGTGTCGGAGTTGGGCAGATGCGCGAGTCAATCAAGCGGAAGCGCAAACTGGCCGGGAAGCGCGCGTCCGTGCGGGGCGTCTAGTGGGCAGGCCGAAGTTAATCCAGGTTGACGTGACAGACGGGCGCGGCCTTGGTGGTGCCAAGAATAAAACCGTGAGCGTGCAGACGCGCATCCCGGACATTCTGGCCTTCCGGGACACGCCCGGCTTTGCTTATCTGCTGCTGGCCGCAAACCCGGATGCGCCCATTACCGTCTTGCGCCGCGTGCTAGACGCCGTAGGTCCGCACCAACGGCATCCAGCCACGTGGATGTACAAACGCCGTGAGCTTTTCAAGACACCTGCGATCCCGGAGGGCACGGACGAGCGGGTTATTGCGTTCGTGCAGGCGAACATGAACCTGCCAGCCTGGAAGATGCGCGCCGAGCTGCGGAAGCAAGGCATAAGATGCAGCACCGCGCTGTTGCACCGTATTTGGATGGCTGTTTCGTATCTATCCGCAATGGAATGAATGGGATGTCCACAAGAAATAAGTTCCTTAACATAAGAGAGAGGAAAAGTATTTCCCTCGCTCGCGCTCGGTCAATCCTATTCCTCTCATTAGTAGTGCGCGGATAGCCCGGTGAAGAATGATCCGCGCCGCGCTACCAGCAACAAGTCGCGGCCCGCGAGCGTTGGGTGTCGTAGCATGCGGAAAGTAAGTCGTGTGCAATCAATGGTATAAGGGGGTGGGTCAAATCTTGCGACTTGACCCTAAAGAGAGCGCCGCAATCCCCAAATTTACACAAACAAAAATAAATCCGAAAAACCATATAGTTTTGCCCATTTTCTACGGTTTTTCATAGGCTAACGTGGGTGGAAAACCCACCCAGAGCGGCTCTGACGGGCGCAAATTGTGCTAATTTGTGCTACGGAGCTGCCCGACTCGCCTTTCGTGCCTATCTTGCCCATCAAAGAATCTGCAAGTTACAGATTCCATTAGACAAGGCGAAGTGCGAATCCCACTCTCTCCGCCATTGACTTGACTGTTTCGAGATTCAGTTCTCAATGGTTGAAGGGTGTTTCACGTCCCTTGCCTACCCTGCGGAGTACAAGTCCTGGGATATCGGGGATCCTGGGACAAATTGCTGTCACAAACTAGAGAGCTTGCCCCGGAACTGCCCACTCATTCACGCCCTCATTCGCACACAGGCTTAAGTTCAGGCCACCGGCAATTGGCTGGCTGCAATTAAACCGTCTTCCTCCAATAACCATCGCCGTGCTTGCAAAATGTCCGCCGAACAAGCCACACCAACTGGCCGCGGCGCCTCCAAAGACTCAACAACAACAACAATTTCAACGCCCTGAAGCAGCATTCTCCTGTGGACTGCATCAACAGTTTCACTTCGGAGTGCAATGACGTAGTCATGTCGTGCAAAATCCTTAAGAAATGCTGGCTGTGTTGCCGAATCAATTCCCCTGAGATTCGCTCCTTCAAGGATGCCGGTCTGAAACCCCTCAGAATTCACGATGAGAATTGGCTTTGAATCTCCAGACGATAGGTCTTTTAAAAACTGCCCAACCCCGCGACTCTCCTCAAACTGGCGAAATGACCTTCGCATGACGTCACCAATTGAAGCTCGCATCAGAGCGGGCACCCAGTAATCCTGGGAGACAATGAGTCCACGCTTGGCTAGTTTTACGGTCATAATCGAATCGCGACTGAACAGCCGAACGATTCCGTCTGCAACCATGACGCAAAGAATTAATGGCAACAACGCGTTTGGGTTTCGGCTCAATTCAGTTAAGAAGACAATGCTCGTGAAGGGTGCACGGGCAACACCCCCAAAAACTCCAGCCATCGCGACGAGTGCATAGAATGCAGGATTACTCACAACGTGCGGGAACAAATGCTCACATGCCACTCCATAGACCGCTCCAAAGCCACCGCCCACCACGAGGGAAGGGGCAAAAATCCCACCAGTCGTTCCGGAACCGAGTGAGATCACTAAAGCCCCAAACTTTGCCACAGCGATCTCGCCCAGTTTGCCCGCCCCCAGACGATCATTGAGGATGTCTCGGATCGTACCGTAACTTGTTCCGAGAACTTCTGGGACAAAATAGCCGATACACCCTAACGCAAGCGCGCCAACAACCGGACCCCAAATTGCTTCATATCGAATCTGGGCAGTATCAAAGAACTCTTCAACCATCGAAAGAGCGCGGATCATTAGAACCCCAATCGCACCTGCCAGAACACCAAGAATCGCAAAGAGCCACAACTCACGGACGCCGGTGATCTTGTAAATTGGCATTGGAAACAAAGGGGACCACCCGGCTAGCTCCACTCGCACAGCTGTCGCAACCACGGCGGCAATCGAAACTGGGATAAACGAACGGGCTCGAAACTCGAACAGGAGGAGCTCAATCGCAACCAGAATTCCGGCCAAAGGTGCGATAAATGTCGCTGCCATCCCCGCAGCCGCCCCCGATGCAAGAAGGACGCGCCGCTGATAAGGGCTCAGACCAAGCCACCTACCAAGCAGAGAACCCAACGCAGCACCGGTTTGAATGATTGGCCCCTCCGCTCCAAACGGGCCTCCGGTGCCGATTGCGAGTGCCGTCGCCAGGGGCTTCAGGATAACAACTCGCATTCTCATGTGGCTGCGATGATAGAGGACTGACTCCATCGCTTCCGGAATTCCGTGTCCTTTGAGAGTTGGCTCGAGGAAGTAAATTAGCAATCCGACAACGAGTCCACCAATCGAAGGAATGAGAATGACCCAGGCACCTACGCGACTGAGAGAGGGGCTAGTGCTTACAAAGGAGAAGCGTCCATAAAAGAAAACGTTGGTGAAAAGGTACATCAATTCCAACAGAACCTGTGCGATCAGCCCCCCCACTGCCCCGACAAGCAAAGCGTAACCACAAATCCTGAGGTCACGCAATTCGAGAGCCGCGCCGAACTGAGGGTGACGATCTGCGCTGAATGAATTGTTGTTCCTTCCTTCTTCCCGAAGTGAAGACATGGGTCCTCCGCTTCATACCTCACTGCTTGACTCCAATACGGCGATGATGTTCTCTCCTGCCATCTTGGAGCGTTCGACTCCTTACCCATCTTCCTTTTTAGGCGACAGTTCATCACCATTGCCTGCAACCAAAGCCTGCAGCACATCTGTTTTAGAGAGAATACCGACGACATTCCCTTTCTCTTCGACAACGAGCAATGTCGGCTCACTGTTCTCGCACAACATCCTTCGCAGAGCCTCCGAAAGGCTTGTCTCTGGGAGCACGGAATCCAACGGCGCATGTGCAACCTCGCGCACAGTAACGGCACCCCACCGATCTGGAGAGACGCGAGACATCCCCCACAAGCTGCAAGTGCCAATCAATCGCTCCCCTTCCAAAACGGGAAACACTTCATGACCAGTGTGAGCGGACAGAGTCTTCGCAAAGTCCCTCAAACTCAGAGAAGCGGGAGCTGAAAGGAATCTTGTCTGCATGACTTCCTTCACTGGAATCTCTCGGAGCGCATGCATCTTCACTGCCTCATGCAGTCGCTGATCTCCGGAAGCCGAAGCGTCTCCAGAAACGGTGTAGGCAACTGCCGCGCCTATCAGGCTGGGAATAATCAAAGCATGTCCTCCAGTCGCTTCGGCAACAAATACCACTGCGGCAAGAGGCGCTTTGTAGCCCGCCGCAATAAAGCAGGCCATTCCCACCGCCGCATAGAGTACCGGCGAAGGACTGTGGACAATTGCTTGGGAGAACGCAAGCCCAATCGCCCCACCGCTTAGAAAAAGTGGCACGAACATAGCGCTTACTCCACCAGTTCCAAGAGAGCAGATTGTCGCACTCAGTTTCAAACCGCTAAAAGCGAGGAGTTCCGACGTACTGTGTGCTTGCCCAAGGATAAGGCTCACGGCCTCGTAGTTCGGACCGATTGGAACCAGTGGCCCTTGGTAGATATGAAGAAATATGAGACCACAGATCGCCGTTAACAATCCGCCCAAGCCAAGCTTGATCCAGTGTGGACTTTTAAGACGGATGAAGAAGCTTCGAACGCGACGAAAAGTCGTTACATACACCATGGCGATCAAGCCGATAATCAAACCGAGTAAAGCGCACCATAGTAGGTCCTGCCTGTCAAAGGAGCCCACAGCAGCGAAATTGAAAAGCGGCTTATTGCCAACGAATGCAGTGAGCGTCATGAATGATACGACCGATGCAATCAGAGACGGCACGAGTGCCTCGTGAGCCAGATCGTCTTTGTACGGCATTTCAAGTGAAAACACGATCCCGGTCAGCGGAGCTCGGAAGACCGCAGACATGCCGGCAGCTGCACCACAGATCAGCATGATCCTGCGATCCCGCGGCTCGAGCTGAAAAGCACGGACTCCACGCAATCTGCTCCATATACAGGATCCGATCGCGCCGCCCCCGTAAATACTCGGCCCCTCCAGCGCAGCGCTTCCACCAAAGCCCACGGTCGCGATCGCTGCGACAAGCTTCGGCAGAAATGGCCGCATGTTTACGTCACCGCCATGCTCGTGATAGGAACGGATGATTTCTTCTGACGAGTGCTCGTCTGGATCAGGCGTCAGATACTGCATGACAAATCCAGATACAACAAAGCCAAGCACAAGTCCGGGCGCCATTAGCCAGCGATACTTCAGATACCCATTCAAGATTGGTGGCCACATCACATTGAGGAGGATGACGGATAGCCCTGCTGTCAACAAACCAGTCATTACTCCGATGAGCGGCGCAATCCCCAACCACTTTCGCAAGTCGCGAGCATACGCAGCCGCCAGATCCTCCTGAACGAGTGAGGCGTACTTGCGCAATATTGGATGCTGAAAGAAGCGCATTCCTGCACGATGCTCCATCATCCTCTCCTTTTCACTTTCCGACTGACGCGCCTCTCATCCGTTTCCACATCTCCGCCGCCGCCCTTTGTCCCTTTTTGAATTTCATCCCTGGATGGAGTGAATTGGTTATCTCCAACATAGAGAAACTGCTGCCGCAATCGAGTAACCTCCTCACGGTGTAGAAATGAAAGCTCGCGCAGAATCCGCTCTCCTTTGCTCGTCAGGGACAGTACGACGACACGTCGGTCTGCGGTGGCCTCCCGCCTCTTGACGAGGCTACTTTGAACGGCACGATCAACCAGACCTACGACAGAGTTGTGTTTTTCTTGTAGAAACTCCGCGATCTCCGAAATCGTTGCCCGGCCAGTACCCGTGAATCCGGCGACCCCCAGTAAGAGCTGATGCTGTTGCGGCGTAATGCCGTGAGCACGCGCGGCCGTCTCACTGAATCGTTGAAATTGACGAAGACGGTGACGGAATTTGGCAAGCTCGTGGAACATTTCGCGCATTTGGGCACTACCCTGCTTGACTCGCGAAGGCATTTTCCTGATCGATCCTTTCTTTATATCTTACTACGATATTATCGTTATACGATATAATGACGAATAGAACGTTCAACGGCAACCCGTCTCGCTGCGCACGGATCACGCCAATTATTTTCCCCAAAACAGATACTTCATCTCACTGAACTCAGCGCTGCCCTGCTCGACAGACCATGGCCGCGCAGGCATTCCGCAATGGCCGATTTTTCAACACTCTCAGTTGCAACACAGAGCACTCAATAAAGAATTGCGTGTCACACACTTGCTGCGTTCGCTCCAGCATTGATCTGTTGACGATTGAAGCAGGATTACTGAAGCGAGCTGCGTTCAGCCAGATTGACAAATCACAGCCTGTGTCTCGCTTCAATCCAATGCGCACATCTTGAATATCGGAAGCCCGCTGAATGCCTGCGCACGCCACGTGACATCGAAAGGATGCAAACACAACAGGGGCGCGCACTCGGAATGAGTTCAATCGAGAGGCGCACACTGATCTTCATTAGACAGCCAGGCCACGAGATTTCCCTGGAGGGTGTTCGCGTAAGGTCGGGCTAACTGCAATATGACGGTCAACTCGATTGACGCGTTCTGAATTCGTGGTTCGAGCAGGGTGGAACGGTCACTTCGCTCCATTCAGCGGACGATCCGCTCACACTTCAAGAAACGAGATGAAGAGAATCGCTTCAACTGGACTCTCCATCAGCAAATCCGCATCAACGCGGAGAACGCTCAATGGAACCCCGTCTGATCCAACAAACTGCGCATCGATTCAGAGATACTCTTGCATCATGCGGCTCCATGTCGGCCAATCATGAGAATTCCAGGAATTCCAGATGTGAAACTGGTGCGGAATGTTCTTGGAGCTGAGAATTGCGTCGAGATTTTGATTCTGTCCCAGGCACTGATCATCCCAGCCCGTTGCAAGAATATAGGTGTTGCGGGAGTAGCGCTCAAGGTACCAGGGGTCTGCAAGATTCACCATGTAATGTGTCGGTAGATTGAAGTAACAATCCTGGTCGTAATACCCCTGCAGGAAGGTTGCGAGATCAAATGCACCGGACATCGCCAGAAAGCCAGTAAAGTGGTCCGGATGGCGAAATGCAATGTTGGCGGCATGGTATCCACCAAAGCTGCACCCCAAAGAAATCAGCCGCGCGTCTTGGTTCTGTCCACGAATCAATGGGAGCACTTCTGCCATCAAATAGGTTTCATATTGAACATGCCGCGCGATGCGCCAGCGAGGAGGCACCTGTCGGTTGTACCAACTCTCCATGTCTACAGAATCCACGCAAAAGAGGTGCAATTGACCGCGCTCAATCCTTGCCGTCAGTGCAGAAACCATTCCCCGATCTTCGAACTCAAAGAAGCGGCCTCCTGAAGTGGGAAAGACGAGAACAGGCAGTCCCGCATGGCCAAAAATCAGCATCTCCATGTCACGTCCCAATCGATTGGAATACCATTTGTGATATTCACGGCGCATCAGGTACCCCCGGGGGAGTTCGGTGTCTGGCGACTCTTGAAAACTCTCAGGCTTGCATCGCGCTCGCGATGCAAGCCTCTTGAGACAGAGGAAACGAACCTTGGTGAACTCTGACTTTCTTGATACTGTAACAGCCACGGACCCGAATTCTCAGACTGTGCGTCGGTTCGATGGAGATTGAGGAAAAATCCGCATTGAATCTAATTTCAACAAATGCAACAGAGTCGCCATTGATCGAAGCGGCATCAAGCGAGAGCACGCGGCATCCGCGACTCCACCTGCACACAGGGTTCAAAAGTCGCTTTTTGCCTGATCTGCGTGACATCATCGTGTACGTCCCGCCTGGCTACATGGGCGACACGGATGCCCGCTTTCCCGTCCTTTACCTGCATGACGGCCAGAACCTCTTTGACGGAGAGACTTCCTACATCAAGGGCAAGGCGTGGCAGGTTCGTGAGGCTGCGGATGCCGGTATCAAGTCGGGAGAGGTTGCGCCGCTGATAATCGTGGGCATCTACAACACTGGTGAACGACGCCTTGCCGAATACACCCCAGAGCCGTCTGATCATCTGGGCGGAGGGGAAGCAGATGCCTATGGACTACTCATCACCCAGGAGCTTATGCCTTGGATCGCCAACAATTACCGCGTCCGTCAAGATCGTGATTCAACCGGCATGGGAGGCGCTTCGCTCGGCGGTCTCGTTACCCTCTACCTCGGCTTGCGCTATCCTGAGAAATTCGGTCGGCTTGCCGTTCTTTCCCCGAGCGTCTGGTGGAATCGCAAATGCATTCTAAGTCATATCAATGAGCTCTCCCCTGAAATCTGGGAGCGTCCCAGAGTTTGGCTGGATGTGGGTGATAAGGAAGGACAAAGAACCATCCGAGACGTTGAACTGCTCGCCAGGCGCCTGAAAGCCAATGGCTGGAAACCAGGGGAGACTCTGCACGTCGAAAATGTGCCTGGAGGAATGCACGACGAGACGAGTTGGGCCAGGAGGGTGGGCCCATTCCTAAGATTTCTGTTTCCGGCTGGCGCACAATAGCTTGCCTCCAATGGTCACTTTCGGCGATACTTAGGTGTTGCGTCTCCGAGCGGCCGGACGATCCGTCTGGCCTTTCGTTTGACCCGAGCCACCTTGGTTGGTTGCTTGGTTAAGCCATCGGGCAGACAACAACAGCATCAACTCTCGGAAATTGAAAGGAAACGTACCCCCGTGGTCATGATTCGCTTGGCGCGCGTCGGCGCCCGAAAGCAGCCCTATTATCGTATCGTGGTGATCGAGAAGGATCGTGCTCGCAACGGGCGCTCCATTGAAGTCGTAGGCACATACAACCCCCGCACAAACCCCGCGTCTGTCTCACTCAAGCATGAGCGGATTGAACATTGGCGCGGCGTGGGAGCGCAGCTCTCCCCCACTGTGGCCAAACTCTTGGAAAAGCACCCAGCTGGGACTGCAGTGGTAGGCTAGCACCCCTTTTAGCGGTGCACTGCGGCGCGTTTCGCGCTCTGTATCGGCAGGAACATGCTGACGGCGGCTGCCAGGTGTGCTACTATTCGCGCACGATTCAAATAGCTTCACACTTGAACGTATTCGGTCAGAGGCAAGTTCATGACCCAGCAAAATATGGTTGAAGTCGAAGAGTTGGTACGGGAAATTGCACGAGCTCTTGTAGATGAACCCGCAGCAGTTGAAGTGCAATCTGTGGATCGAGACGATAATACTGTTCTCAAACTAAGGGTTGCACCGCAGGATGTGGGGAAAGTGATCGGGAAACAAGGTCGTACTGCCCGATCCGTTCGTACCATCCTAGGGGCCGTCAGCATGAAGCTACATCATCGCTACACGCTAGATATTCTTGAAGAGGATGACGAGGCATAGAATCCTCCGTTTAGCTCCTACAGCGACAGGCCGGAGACCGCGATGATTGAGGATTCAAGGTGGGTTTGGCTAGCCCGAATCCGCCGGCCTCAAGGGCGCAAGGGTGAAGTCTACGCCGATATATTGACCGACTTCCCGGCAAAGTTCGCCGAACGCAGGCGGCTTTGGCTTCTTGAAGAAGGTGTGTCGCCGGAAAAACCACTTGAGGTGGAGCTCGCCCATTTTTGGTACCACAAAAAGGGCGTCGTGTTTCATTTCTCAGGATTCTCCACCATCACCCAGGCTGAAACACTTACAGGTCAGATTGTCGCGATATCTCGTGCCGATCGCACCCCCCTCGGCGACGACGAGGCTTATATCGGCGACCTCATCGGGTGTACCCTCGTCGATGTGGCCGAAAGCACCCTGCCAGGCAGTGAACCAGCCATACTTGGCACCATCCAGGACGTGGACCGGTCCTCGGGTCCAGTGGCCATGCTTGTCGTTCATAACGGAGCGAATGAGATCCTCATCCCATTTGCCAAGAGCTACTTACGTCGATTGGACATCGCAGCAAAGCGGATCGAGATGGTCTTACCGGAAGGCTTGACAGATCTGAACTCTTCGAGCGGATGAAGAGATGAACTAAGCTGGTCAACAAAGATGCAGCAAAAGGCCGGAGAGCATGAATCAAGATGCGCTTTGATATTGTGACAATCTTCCCAGGATTCTTCACGGGAGTCTTTGAACACGGCGTAGTGCGCAGAGCCCAGGGCAATGGGCTTATCTCTATCAATGTGCATGACCTTCGTAGTTTTGCGCACGATTGGCACCGCACCGTGGATGATCGCCCTTTTGGAGGCGGTGAGGGGATGGTCCTTAAGCCGGAACCTCTCGCAGAAGCACTCGAGTCCCTGGGCGTTTCGCGCAAGACCCCGGACGCCCCGCGCTCAAAAGCTCCCGTAGTCCTTCTCTCCGCGCAAGGCCGTCCGTTCAGGCAGTCCATGGCACGATACTTTGCAACAGTCGATCAGGTCATTCTGGTTTGCGGTAGATACGAGGGAGTTGACGAGCGCATCAACGAGCTTTATTGCGATATAGAGCTCTCCATTGGGGACTACGTACTGAGCGGAGGTGAGTTGGCAGCGGCTGTCGTGATTGATGCAACCATGCGGCTGATTCCAGGGGTGCTTGGGAACGAAGCCTCTCGGGATTTTGAGAGCTTTGGGGTTCCGGATGACCAGATCAGCGCTTCTGCCGAATCAGTACCCCGTAGTCAGCACGGTGCGGGTGGACTTCTTGACTATCCGCACTATACCCGTCCTGCAGAATTCTCCGGTCTCAGGGCTCCCGAAGTTCTTCTTGGAGGGGACCACGCAGCAATTCGAAAATGGCGTCGTGTCCAGCAGTTGCGCAAGACGCTTTTGAATCGTCCCGATTTGCTGGAACATGTCGTCTTGACCGATGATGATAAGCAAATCCTCGAATCAATTCGTCAACAGGATGGATGTTAGTATCAATATGATGCTGCGGCAGATAGCTCTCATAGAACAGGCCATCGGATGGGGGATCCTGCTCATCGCATTTTTTCGCGCCCGCCCCTGGACTCAATTTCAAAGTCGGGAATCCTACTCTTCCTCATCGGCATGGGGGGGCATCTTGATTCTGGTTGGGCTGGCATTCTTGCTAGTTCCCTACTCGCCTGCCGATTTTCAACCCTCGATTTTAATGCTCGAGATTTCGGTCGCTTTTTGCCCGATTCCGATTCTCATCGCGCTTGCCGCGCTCGCATCGACTCGGAAAAAGCGTTGGTTTCCCGCAGACGCTACACGCCCCAGGCTTCCCAGAACCGGAATCTACCGCGCGGTCCGGCACCCCGTTCATACAGCCATCCTCGTTCTTGCAGCAGCAACAGCGATAGGTCGGACCTGGTGGCCTTTGATGGTCCCTGGATTCTTCTTTCTCATCCTTGGAATTGAACTTCGATCTACGGCAGATGACTTGGGACTCGCGAATGTATTTCAGGATGAATTCTTCGAGTATCAGGCACAGACACGGTCTTACCTGCCACTCATTCGTTAGATCGCCCTCCTGACGGAACGGGTCACCTCTGCAAACCACCCCATATTAGGCAAAGCTATCAGTTCTCTGATAAACTGAAGGCTCTGAGTCCAAGTCTAGGAAGTCACTATGTCTATTCATCCAGTCATGCAGCGTTTGGCAGAAAAGCTCAATCGCACAGATTTGCCAGAGTTTGTTCCCGGCGACCAGATTCGCGTTCAGGTGAAAATCAAGGAAGGCGACAAGGAACGCCTGCAGGCTTTCGAGGGCTTGGTGATCGCTGTGAATCGCGGCCCCCAGGGGACATTCACTGTTCGCAAGATGAGTTTCGGCCAGGGTGTTGAGCGCATCTTTCCGTTCAACTCCAGAGTCATCGACAAGATCGAGAAGATCCGGAGCTACAAGGTGCGGCGCGCGAAGCTCTTCTATATTCGAGGGCTTAGGGGCAAAGCTGCACGCCTCAAAGAAGTCGATCGGCTCGCGGCCAGAGCTTGATTTCAGATCATCCCACAGTTTTTGAACCCCCTGCTCTTCGCAGGGGGTTCGACTTTTTATACTAGCGAGATGATTACGCGTCCAGTCTGCGGGTGGAATCCCGAAGATGCTGCATATCGTCAGGGAGCTCACCACGTGGCGGGCGTTGATGAAGTCGGACGCGGCCCCTTGTTTGGACCGGTGGTGGCCGCGGCGGTCATCCTGCGCAGGAATTGCCATATCCCTGGTATCGATGACTCCAAGAGGCTGTCAGAAAATAAGCGTATTGCCTTAGAGCCAAAAATCAAAGCGGAGGCCGTTTGTTGGGCTATCGCTGAGGTGGATGCGTGCACCATTGATCGGATCAACATTCGACAAGCTTCTCTACTGGCAATGCGCAGGGCCGTGGATCAGCTAATACCCAGCCCCGACTACTTGCTCATCGACGGCCGTGACACGATTCAATGGCAAGGCCCTCAAGAGGCGATCACACACGGTGATGCAACAAGCTACTCCATTGCCGCCGCAAGCATCCTCGCAAAAGTGCACCGTGATCGACTCATGCTCGATCTGGATCGACAGTTCCCGGGATATGGCATCGCGAATCACAAGGGTTATCCCTGTGCTTCTCATCGGGATGCCCTTACCCGGTTGGGCCCAACCCCTCTCCATCGAAAATCCTACGGTCCCGTGGCCCAGCTCTTGCACAAGCTTGACTCACAGGCCTAAAGGCCGGGAGCTCGCACAGTAGTGGCCATACGCTTGCGATGGCTCAAAATCGCCAGGATGGGACGTGAGACCAAGAGGATCCCGAAAACAATCGTAATCGTCGTTGGCGTCAACACTCCGGGCTTCACTTGCCACCAGTAGTGAATCACTCCACAAATCGCGGCCAAGTAAACCAGCTTGTGCAGCAAGCTCCATTGCTGACCGCCTAGTTTGCGAATCGCCCAGTTTGTTGACGTCGCCGCAAGGGGAAACAGCAACAGCCAAGCTGCCATTCCTACCGTGATGTAGCGCCGCTTCACAACGTCAGATGCCATCGCATCCAGGCTAAAGCCTGCATACAGCGCAATCCAGGTCATGAGGTGGAGAGTCGCGTAGAAAAAGGCGAACAGCCCGATCAAGCGTCGAAACCGAATCAGCCAGCTCAGCTTTGGAACCAACTTCCGGATCGGAGTGATTGCCAGCGAGATGGCGAGAAGACGCAGCGTGACAAGACCCGTAGTAAATGTGATCGTTGCAGTCGGATCTGGCCCTAGATTATTGGTGACCGCTTCCCAAATGAGCCAAAAGAGCGGACCTAAGCATGCGGCCCACACCAGAGTCTTCAGTGCAATTAACTTCGATCGCCTCATAGCATGGACCGCGCTCAAAAAATGCTTGGCGCCTAGAAATCCCTCCGCAAATCCATCCCTTTGTATAAATAGGCAACCTGATCCCCGTATCCGTTAAACATAAGGGTTGACCGGCGCTGTGCGTAAAAGGGAAGACCAATTCGCCGTTCAGTCTTTTGACTCCATCTTGGATGATCCACATTTGGATTCACGTTTGAGTAAAAGCCATACTCATTCGGAGCCTGTTCGTTCCATGTCGTCGGCGGTTGCCGATCAAGGAAGCGGACCCGTACGATTGATTTCGCAGACTTAAACCCGTATTTCCAGGGCACCACCACGCGAATCGGTGCGCCATTCTGGTTCGGCAGCACCTCACCATAGAGTCCAAAGGTTAACAAGGTCAACGGATTCATGGCCTCGTCCATCCGCAGACCTTCTGAGTAAGGCCATTGGATTGTCGTCTCAGAAGCCCACTTTTCCACGCTACTGTCGTAGTACGACAGAAACTGGACGTACTTTGCACCACTCAATGGCTCACACTGTTTGATGAACTCTGAGAGAGAATATCCCACCCACGGAATCACCATGCTCCACGCCTCTACGCATCGGTGGCGGTACACACGGTCTTCCAGCGGCTTCAGCTTGAGCAGAGCATCAATATCGAACGTCTTCGGATTCTTGACCATCCCCTCCACTTGAATCGACCAAGGACGGGTTGGAAGTCCTCCCGCATTTTGCGCTGGCTGGTACTTCTGCACGCCGAATTCGTAAAAATTATTGAAAGTTGACACATCTTGGTAACTTGTTAACTGTTCTCCCGTGGTGGTTAACGGGCTCGGCACAGTGGCCAATTTTGTTCCGGCAAAGACTCGCGTACTGGGGGAAAAAACTTGAGAAACGCGCTCAGCGCCAATCGCGGAAACACCCAACGCGGCAACCCCGGTAGCAGCGCTCTGCAAAAATTTCCGGCGGTTCAGGTATTTCTCTTTTGGCGTAATTGCCGAGGACGGAATTGGGGATGGCTTGCCGATGAGCATGCTGCGACCTCACGTGGGGAAAAGTTCACTCGCACCTATTAGACACGAATCCTTTCTTTCTCGTTACACAGATTCGCACGGTCGTTCATCCAATGAAATTTGGGGAAGCACTTTCGTCTCTTCCTGCCGACTGCATTTCCTTGATTTCTCGTCGATCTATGCCATGATCCTAACGGCCTTCTTTCAGCTTCGCCGGCAGCGAATCCGGAGGAAAGCTGGAGGATTGTCGCACGACAAGCCGCGTGGGAATTGCCCATTCCTTCTGGCTCGACTTTGGATGGTCCGGCTCAATCCCTGCTCGTAACGCCTCTACCGCGGCTGCGGCAAGACTCTTGCAAGACATCTGTACAGTTGTGAGAGGTGGCAGCATAAATTGCGCCAAATGGATATCATCGAAACCCACAACGGAAATGTCTCGAGGGACCTTCAACGGCGTTCGGTACAAGGCATGAAGTGCTCCAATTGCAGTCATGTCATTCGAACACATGACAGCAGTAGGTAAAGGATCTTGAGTAAGCAATCGCTCCATGGCCACGATTCCGCCTTCCATGGTGTGCGTCCCCTCCGCTTCATGTTCGGGGGGAACATCAATCCCGATCTCTCGCATTGCCTTAAGGAAAGCATCCCGTCGGACTCGGGGAGAACGCTGTTCAAGTGGACCACTAATGAAAGCGATTTTGCGATGCCCAAGCGCAGCTAAGTGTTGAACACCCTGCCGAATTCCTTCTGCATAATCCACTTTCAACACATGGATATTGGGAAGGCTCGGTCCAGCGTCGACAAAGACAAGTGGAAATTCCCGCTCCACTAGCTTCTTCACGAGCTCTTCCTCAACGCCAAAAGTCATTACAGCGACCCCATCTACATTGCGCTGCAGAAGTCGACGCATCAAGCTCTCCGTTCGAGCAGGGTCGTAACTGGTAGAGCCGATTAAAACCTCATAGCCCTGTGCCGTTGCCAGATTTTCAAATTCCTGCACAAGCTCAGGGAAGAAGGGATTCGTAATCTCCGAAACAATCAGCCCCAGCAAATGACTACGTCCTGACACCAAAGCCCGCGCCTGCGTATTTGGCAAATAACCGACTTCTTCAATGGCCTTGCGAACCCGGCGCACAAGCTCCGGATCGACAGTCGGCACGCGGTTCACGGCGCGAGAAACAGTAGCTATCGATACGCCAGCCCGTTTCGCAACATCGCGAATACTCACAGAGCTGGGACGGCGTCGATCGGGCGCATTGTTTTTCGGATTACTCACGAGTACAGCCATTCTATTCCTTTTCCCGCGTTTCCCTGCATTCTGAATTGAATAATATTGAGGGCACTGAAATTAGAAAGTAACTGATTCTGTGTAGCTTCGGCTTCCAGAGGAAGCATTTTCAGAGCTCACGTATTTCCGCAGGAGACACCCGACTGGTAAGCGTTTCCCACGGCTGCTTCGAATGTTGTTGAAGCATACAGGCATTTATTGAACTAGGGCGTGTTAACACTATCTGAGCGCTTCGATGATGAGCGCGAAGCAGAGAAAGCCGAGGAACAGGCAGTCCAGCTTCTCGAAGCGGGAGAAGATGCGGCGGTAGCCCTTGAGGCGGCGAAA
>JAKAJO010000072.1 GCA_021813745.1 Acidobacteriota bacterium | reverse complement strand
TCCGTGGTACATCGGCCCCGGCGTGTGGCAGGCGGTGCGCACGGCGCCGTGGTGGGCGTATTTCCTCTTTCTGCAAAACCTGTTCCCGCTGGCGCTGCCTCCGGCATTGGGCCCGACGTGGGCGCTTGCGATTGAAGAGCAGTACTACTTTCTGTGGGCGCCGGCGGTGCGATGGCTGCGCCACCCGGCGCTGCTTGCGCTGCCGCCGGCGGTTGCGCTGATCGCCGCGCCGCTATTTCGCCGATCGCACTTGAGCTGGCTGACGCCAACGCACACGCTGACACATCTCGACGGCATTGCTCTTGGCAGCCTGCTGGCCATCGGGTTGTACACGCTCGGGCTGAGCCGCCGGACGTGGCTGGCGCTGGGGCTGGTCTCGTTTGTGGCGGGTGCGGCGGCGGTGTTCACGGTTGCGGGCGGGACTGCGTTTCTGGACACGGCGCTGTCGTTTGAATACGGCGGCGCAGTGCTGGCGCTGGCGACGTCCGTTGGCGCGCGCAATCCGATCCACGCGCTGTTGCGCAAGGGGCCGCTGGCCTTTTACGGCAAAGTCAGCTACGGCCTTTACATGGTCCACATCTCGGTCTTCATCTACTTTGGGTGGTTTGACCTGAAGATGGAAGGCTATGGCACTCCCGGCAACCTGGCGATTGTTGCCTTCCGGATTGCTGCGTCGACTGCTGTTGCGGCGGTGCTGTGGTACGGGTTTGAGTCGCGGATTCTGAAGCTGAAGAAATATTTTTAGAGAACTGCCGGAGCTTTCGGTTTGTGGTGTCTCGGTTCTTTCCTTTTTTCAAGCGAGACAGAGAGAGTCCGCGGGCAGGCGCGCGCTGAGCTGAGACGGTGCGACGGGAGCTATCGCAGGGAGAGGTGCATCTCCTTGCCGGTGTAGTGGATCTCCGCATCGGGGGCGTTGGAGACGGATTCGCCGATGCCATGGCCGGGCGAGACGAGGACGACGCGAAAGATGCGCTGGTCAATCATGCCGGGATACGCGCCCTGTCGAGCGCCGAGGGTGAGGACGGCGTCGTGGTCATTCCAATGGATGGGGATGAGGCTGTACTGGCCGTGCCGATAGCCGTCGCCATCGCCAGCGTCCTCGTAGAGATTGAAGAGTCCATTGGCGCCGCGGTAGATGCGCAGTTCAATGGGGCCCGCGGGGTCCTGTGCGGTGTATTCGATTTCCGGTCCCATGGGCAGGATGGAGCCGGCACGCACGTAGAGAGGGATGCGATCGAGGGGCGCGTCGGCGTCGATTTCCTGGCTGCCGGAGGTGGTTTTGCCAGACCAGAAGTCATACCAGGCCGGTGCGGCGGGTAGATAGACGGCGCGGTGGGTTGCGCCTGCCTTGAGGACCGGATTGACGAGGAGGTCGGGGCCAAACATGAACTGGTCGCCGATGTTCCAGGTGTTGGGATCAGCGCGCCAGTCCATTACGAGCGGGCGCTGGATGGTGTAGTCGTCGCTGGAGACCTTCCAGGCGAGGGAGTAGATGTAAGGCAGGAGGCGATAGCGGAGCTTGTCGTAGGTGAGGAGGATGGGTTCGACCTGATCGAAGGTCCAGAGTTCGTTGTGTGGGCGGTGGCCGTGGGTTCGGAAGATGGGGCAGAAGGCGCCGAACTGAAACCAGCGGGCGTAGAGCTGCTGGAAATCGGGCTCCTGGCGGACGCCGCCGTAGGCCGGCCAGTAGCCGCCGATGTCGGTGGTCCAGTAGGGATAGCCGGAGAGGGCGAAGTTGAGACCGGCGGGGACCTGATGGGTGAGACCCCAGAAGGTGCTGTAGACATCACCGGACCACACGGTGGCTCCGACGCGCTGCTGCCCGAGAAAGGCGGAGCGGGTGAGGATGAAGACGCGCTTGCTGGTGTTGGTGGCTTGCCAGTGATTCTGGACGCCGAGGGTGTGGAGGAAGGGGAAGATGTTGGTGTACTCGGCGCCGTTGCCGATGGCGAGCTTTTTGTTCTGGAGGATGGCATCGCCCATGTGCGGCCAATACTCTTCCGGTTCGGCGCTGTCGAGCCAGAAGGCGTCCCATCCCTGTGCAAAGAGGGTACCGGGGAGTCGTTGCCAATAGATGTCGCGTGCCTGCGGGCTGGTGGCGTCGTAGACGTGGGCTCCGGGGATGAGGAGATGTTTGGCGTCGAGAATCTTGTAGGTTTGCGAATTTGTGTCGAGGAGGCCCCAGACGGAGATCATGGTGTGCACGTGCTCGCTGTGGAGGGTGGCGAGGTCATTGGGTACATCGTGGTAGTTGGAGTTGAAGATGGGATCGCCTTCGGTTTTCCACCAGAACCAGTCTTGGACGATGGCGTCGAGCGGGATGTGCTGGTCACGGTAGTGATGGGCGATGTCGAGGATTTCGTCGAGGGAGATGTAGCGGTCCTTGGACTGGAAAAAGCCGTAGGCCCATTTGGGCAGCATGGGTGCGTGGCCGGTGATCGAGCGGTACTCGTGAATGAGTGTGTCCATTTCAGGGCCGTAGAGGAAGTAGTAGTCGATGGAGTGGCCGGCGATGGAGGTGAACTTCAGCACGAGGGGAAAGCGATTGTCGACCTCGGTGAGGGCAGCGGTGTTCCACATGAGGGCGTAGCCGGTGGTGGAGACGAGGAAGGGAATGGCGACGTCGGTGTTGTTCTGGCCGAGCTCGACGGTGGCGCCGCGATAGTTGAACAGGCCGCTCTGGTGCTGGCCGAGGCCGTAGAGGGCTTCGGTGGCGGTGGGTGAAAAGCGGTCTGTGACGCGGAAGGTGGATTCGCCGTTTTGCAGGACCGGCTGATACGTGCGTGGAAGATTTGGGCCTTCGCGCAGGAGGGTTTCGCCGCCGTTGGTGAGGAAGGTGAGATTGCCGCGTGCGATGTCGATGGAGACCTGGATGGCGGCGGTTCGAATGCTGGCAGATTTGGCGTCCTGACTGAAGGTATGGGGCGCGCCGGGGCAGGAAACACGAGGATCGAGGATCCAGGGGCGCTGGGGCGCGGGCGCGGTGGAAGGATGCGGCGTGGCAACGATGTGCAGGACCGAGTCAGCGCAGACGGTGACATCGAGGATTTCGGGACCGAGGACAGCCTGGAAGCCCGAGGGAGTTGGATGGACGACGGCGGGCGTGAGGCCGGGCAGGTTCTGTCCCGAGGCGGTGCATGCGATGCCTGCGGCAGCGAACAGAAGGAGAGCGCAGCGGAAGTGATGCGAGGAAGGGAATGATTGAGCATCGAATGGGACAATACTGGGCATGACGGCGTATACCTCGCGACGAATGAAGGTGGAGCGTTGTGCGATGGGCCGCTGTCTTTTGTTTCATCACGCAGGCGGCCCCTCTGGAACTGCGGAAGAGCTAGTGTAGCGCAGAGTTGCTGGGGCAATTCGGCGAAATGCGCGGTGGGTCGGATCAGCGTGTTGCAATGAGCCAGTCGCGGGGTATTCTGGACGCGACCTGTGTCCGCATACGGTGCGGTGAAGAAGGTGATCATGACCGAATTTGTGCTGCAAGTGAACGGCGCGTCGATGCGCGTTGAGGCCCCGGCAGAGGAGAGCCTGCTGTCTGTGCTGCGCTACCGGCTGAATCTGACGGGAACAAAGTATGGATGTGGCGAGGGCGAGTGTGGAGCGTGCACTGTTCTGCTGAACGGCAAGGCTTACCGTTCGTGCCGTGTGAGCGTGGCGGCGGCAGCCAATGCCGGGATCACGACGATTGAGGGACTGGAACGGCATGGCGTGCTGACGCCGGTGCAGCAGGCATTTGTGGACGAGGGGGCGATGCAGTGCGGCTACTGCACCTCAGGCATGATCGTGGAAGCGACTGCGCTGCTGGAGGAAAATCCGCAGCCGACGGAAGAGCAGATTGTGGCGCGGATGAACGGGAACGTCTGCCGTTGCGGGACGTATCCGAGGATTGTGGCCGCGGTGCGTCGGGCGGCAGAAGGAGGTCGCGCATGAGTGCTGTGACGGAGTGGATGGATCGCCGCGAATTTTTGAAGGGCCTGGGCGCGGGCCTGCTGGTGTGCCTGACGCACGGTGGGGTCATGGCGCAGGAGTCCGGTCGCACCTTTGGCGGGCATGCGCTGCCGAAGGAGGTCTCGGCCTGGATTCACATTGGGGCGGATGGGAAGGTGACGGTGTACACGGGCAAGGTGGAGGTGGGGCAGAACATTCGTACATCGCTGGCGCAGCAGGTGGCCGAAGAGCTGCGAGTGCCCTTTGGCCGCATTGCGATGGTGATGGGTGACACAGACCTTGTTCCCTGGGACATGGGGACGTTTGGCAGTCGCACGACGCCGACGATGGGACCGGAGCTGCGGATGATGGCGGCGGCCGCCCGCGAGGAATTGCTGCGAAAGGCGGCCGCGCAATGGAAGGTGAGTGTGACCGCTCTGAAGGTGGAAGATGGGCGGATCGTCGATGCAAAGTCGAGCCACAGTGCGAGCTATGGCGAGCTGACGCGGGGCGAAAAGCTTGTGAGTGTGGTCGAGGGACAGGAGGCGCTGACCCCGGCGACCGAATGGAAGGTTGCGGGAACGCCGGTGCCGAAGACGGAGATCCGCGCATTTGTGACCGGGGAACACAAGTTTCCGTCGGACGTGGTGCGTCCGGGGATGCTTTTCGGAGCGGTGGTGCGTCCGGAGGGCTTCAACGCGAAACTGATCTCAGTGGACACGAGCGCGGCGGAGAAGATGCCTGGCGTGCAAATTGTCCGCGAGGGGGATTTCATTGGTGTGGTTGCGCCGGCGATGTATACGGCGCGACAAGCGGTGGAGGCAATCCATGCGAAGTGGGATGTGCCGGCGCAGCCCTCGAATGACGGGTTGTTTGACTACCTCAAGAGTCATCCGGACGGAGAGAGCCAGCCGGAGCATCAGGCGGGCTCTGTGGAGCAGGCGATGGCCGCCGCGGATGTGAAGGTGGAAGACAAGTATACGGTGCAATATATCGCGCATGCTCCACTGGAGCCACGCGCGGCGGTGGCGGAGTGGAACGCGGGCAAGGTGACGGTGTGGACAGGGACGCAGCGTCCCTTCGGCGTGCGAGACCAGCTGATGGAAGCGTTCAGCCTTCCGGTGGAGAAGGTGCGCGTTGTGCAGCCGGACATGGGAAGCGGCTACGGGGGCAAGCATACAGGCGAGGCGGCGCTGGAGGCGGCGCGGTTGTCAAAGGCAGCAGGCAAGCCGGTGAAGGTGGTGTGGACACGGGAAGAGGAGTTTACGTGGGCGTATCTGCGTCCGGCGGGGCTGATGGAGCTTCGCGCAGCGGCGCGCCGGGATGGCACGCTGGTGGCGTGGGAGCATCACAACTACAATTCGGGTCCGGCGGCGATTTCCATGCCGTACGTTGTTGCGAACCAGCTGATTCAATATCATCCGGCGCAATCACCGCTGCGGCAGGGTTCGTATCGCTCGCTGGCAGCCACAGCCAACAACTTTGCGCGCGAGTCGCATATGGACGCCGTGGCGCATGCGGTGGGGATGGACCCTGTTGCATTCCGGCTGAAGAATCTTGCCGATCTGCGTTTGATTGCAGTGGTGAAGGCAGCAACGGAGCGTTTTGGATGGGAGAAAGCCAGATCGACGGCGACTCGCGGTTACGGGTTTGCGTGCGGCAACGACAAGGGTGGTTACGTTGCGGCCTGCGCGGAGGTGGAGATCGACGGGGACAAACGCGTGCGAATTCGGCGGATTGTGCAGGCGTGGGAGTCGGGCGCGATCATCAACCCGGATGGATTGCGCAACCAGGTGGGCGGGGCGATTGTGCAAGGGATCGGCGGCGCGATGTTTGAGGCGATTCTGTTTGGAAACGGACGGATATTGAATCCACACTTTGCCGACTATCGCTTGCCGCGTTTCCGTGATGTGCCGGAGGTGGATGTGGTTCTGGTGGACCGGAAGGATCTGCCTTCAGCAGGCGCGGGGGAGAGCGGGCTGATCTGTGTTGCTCCGGCGGTGGGCAATGCCCTTTTTGCGGCGACCGGGCAGCGGCTGCGGAACATGCCGATGACTCCGGACCGGACGGTGCCGGGAGTGGCGGTCTCTGGTCTGACGAGCTGAAACGGCGTCACAGAAACTCCGCGCATCGAGCGGGAAGGATGGTGCAGGCGGAGCCACGACCCGGATGCTGTATCCAAGAAGCGAATGCACCGGATCGGGCTTGGGCCGATCTGGTCTGCCGCGCCGGGCTGTCTGAAGGGGTTACGCGGACTCGACCCAGTCGTCTCTGATGCGGAGCGAAGGGGCGATGTGCAGGTTGCGGGATAAGAAGCACCGATCTGGCACGATGGATCCACAGCGACCTCAGTTCCTTCTCATCCATGCACGGCTTCTAGGAGCAGATGGCGGGGAACGGACAGGAAGCTCTGGAAAGAACCGAAGTCAGGTCTTACGACCCGTCTGATTCTGACTGACGTGACTCTATCGGTGATGGGCGGGATGGATCTGATTCGTCACTTGTGGGCATTTTCTCATCTGCGCTTCGTGCCTTTTCCCACTCTGATGACAGAAACCCAATCGACCAAGCGCGAGGAGACCCGGCGCACTGGCGCGCAGGGATGTCTGGTGAAGCCCATCGCGAGCAGCGAGTTTCTCGCCGTCCTGCACAAAGTGTTCCCGGAAGCCTGATTGAAGTGGCGAGTATTTCAGTTTTTACGCTTCATCGTGCTTCGTAGCCTCTGCAGGTTGTCGAGCCGATGGAGAATACGCAACGGTTGCGCCAAAGCCGCATTCGCAGAAGTCTGAACGCTGAAAACCTGAATCGGCTGGGCCTCACAGGACTCGTCTGGCTTGTCGCCAACCAGATGCTGGACAGCTCATTGACGCACGATCGGCTTCGCTTTGCTTTGTTCCTGACCCTTCTGTTGATCCTGCCCGGCTTTGTCTTGAAGTGGCTGAACTGGCGAGAGGCGAGTCGCGCGATTCAGGAGATGTGGCCTTTTGGCCAATTGAATTACGGCCAGGTTTCGAGTCTTCCGGCGACGCGAAGAGTGATCGAAAGCGAACTCAGCGAGGCGGTCCCACTTCTCAATCTCTTTCACCAGCAAATCGGCGGATCTTTGCAGGAGTCTGAAACGGAGGTTGTTGCGGCGATTGATTAGCTGAGTCAACTCCATCACCTGGCATTGGAGCAGCAGGCGAAGATCGCCGTTTCCATTCGCAGCGGGCGCGTGCGTGCGGCAACCACCATCTTCTTCTCCGGCGCGGTGGAGCGCGCGACATTGTGGAGGTGGCGCTTTCATCCGTTCCACCGCATTCGAAAGGTGGCCCATCCGATCTCCGCAGTCTGGCTGGAGTCCTGCGCAGTGGTGCCATTGTGTTTGGCGCGACCTTGTTACGGGCAGGACGGAAGCAAAGAGGACTCTCAAGTGTCAGGCAGTCGCGGTGGCAAGAGCCGACACGAAGACCGCTCCGTGCACCTGAGGGTGACTTCTAAAGATTTGATTGCGCTCGGGTTACTTGGTGGACCTGATCGGGATCGAACCGATGACCTCTTCCATGCCATGGAAGCGCGCTCCCAGCTGCGCCACAGGCCCACATCGGGAGGGATGCAACATCCTTATTGTCCCTTGTCGGGGACGATTCGTCAATTGAGGACCGGCGGCTGAGGGCTGGCGCACGCATGCGCGGGAGCACGGGGCTGGATATGCGGAGGAACTGGGAACATTTTGATAGCGCTGTGGTGTCTAACAAGGAGGCATGAGGAAATCGCCGGAGGGGGATTCCCCTGCGGCGGATTGGCTCAGAGTCGGTGAGAGATTCGCGCATTGTTGCAGGGCGAGCCGGAGTCCTGCGAGGTGGAAGAGGAGCGCCGCGGAGGGAATCGGCGAGCAACGGCAGGTGCCAAAGGTGCATCGTTTGCGTTATGGTGGGAGGAACTTAATCTTCGGTGGGTGGACCTCTCGATGGGCAACGTTGTCAGCGCATTGACGCTTGAATCGGAAGACGCAGTTTTGGTGGCGGAACTGAAGGCAGGCTCAGAGGTTGCGTTTGAATGGCTGATTGCGCGATATCACCAGCCGATTTATGCATTGCTGGTGCGGACGATTCGAGACCGGTCAGAGGCTGCGGACTTGACGCAGGAGGTCTTCGTCAAGGTTTTTCGCGGAGTTGGCTCGTTTCACGGGGAGTCGTCGCTGCGGACATGGATTTACCGGATTGCATTGCGGGAGGCGTCGAACCAGCGGCGGTGGTGGATGCGGCACAAAGTGCATGAGGTGCCGATTGACGCCGAGATTGCAGGAGACGATTCGGGAGCGCCGGTGATGATGCGGGATCTGCTGCGGGATGATGCGGAATCTCCTTATGACATGGCGGTGCATGCAGAGAACAGGGCGCGGGTGGAAGAAGCCCTGAGCAGGGTTTCGGAGCCATTTCGCACGACGCTGATTCTGAGGGATCTGGAAGGGTTTGCGTACGAAGAGATCGCTGAGATTCAGGGAGTGAATCTTGGCACGGTGAAGTCAAGACTGGTGCGGGGCCGGGGGTACTTGAAGACATTGTTGACGGCGTCGCAAGCGGTGGAATTGAAGCGGATGGACAGGAATCTGGCGATGGCCCTTGGAGAGGAGGGGCGATGAGCAGCTGCGGTTCGGTGCAGGCACAGTTCTCAGAGTATCTCGATGGGCGATTGACGGGACGGGAGATGCAGCAAGTTGCGGCTCATCTTGATGTGTGCCCGGAGTGTGCGGTTGAGTGGCGTTCCCTGAAGGCGGCGCAGTCCTCTCTTACGATGCTGGGGCCGATTCCAGCGCCCGATGATCTTGCCTTGCGGATCCGGGTGGCGCTGAGCCAGGAGCAGGCGCGCCGGTCAAAGTCGATGCTGGATTCCTGGAGGCTGGCCTGGAAGAACACTGTGGGGCCATTTGTTTTTCAGTTGGCGGCGGGATTTGCCAGCGCGGTGCTTCTGCTGGGAACGGTGACGCTGATGGTGGGGGTGATTGCCCATCCGGAGGTGGCGCAGGCCAGCGGGGATGTGCCGCTGGGCGATGCGACGGCGCCGCGGCTTTTGTATTTCCAGGGCGGAGCGGGTAGCAGTGACGAAATTAATGCGCTGAATGCACCCGTGGTGGTGGAAGCCTATGTGAACGGGGAGGGTGAGGTGTACGACTATCGGATTGTCTCCGGTCCCTCTGATGAAGCAACACGGCAGGACGTGCAGGATCTTCTGTTGTCGGGTGTGTTTGCCCCGGCGCGATTCTACGGGCAGCCGGTGCGCGGGCTTGCGGTGCTATCGTTTTCCGGGATCTCAGTGCGCGGCTGAGCCGGGGAGCCGTAAGGCGGTTTGACCCTTCCACTCCGGCTTACTAGACTTGCGGTTAGGGTCATTTCATGTCATTTGCAATTTTCCGAACCACCGCGGCCAGAGGCGCACTCGCAGCCGTGGCCGTGTGGAGTGTGTTGGGGGGTGTTTCAGGCCCTTTCGCGCAAGCCCAGTCGTCTGAGAGCAGCTCTTCCGGGGGCAAAGCGGGCGTACAGACCGCGCAGGAACGGGCGCCTTCCTCGCTGGATCCCGCCGGTCCGACGATTTCCCTGATCAGTTCCGAGCCTTTGTTCTATATGGTCGCGGGGCTGAATGCGTGCGGGTACAACGAGGGTTTGTCGCAGAGCGAGCCGGTGCGGCAGCGGGTTCGTGACGAGATGGACCAGGCGCTGGCCAAGAGCGAGGACGCGCGCACGAAGCGGGACAAGCTGTGCCTGTACATTGCGCAGCACCGGATGACGGGGACGGAAGAGGACATTTCGCAATACATTTCCTTGTCTCTTTACCTAAGCCAGCCCCCGGCTTTGGAGACGACAGTCGACCTATCGCAGATGCCGCCGGACTCCGTTGCGGTGGCGGATGTGGTGCCGCTGCTGAAGGATTTTGCGGAAGCAGTCGACCTGAATGGGACGTGGCTGACGATTCACCATATCTACGATGAGGAGATCGACCAGTTGCACGATCCTTTGTCAAAGATGGTCGTGTCGACAGACCTTTACCTGAAGATGCCCGCACAGACGTACAGTGGCCGCCGATTCATCATCGTGGTGGAACCGATGCTGTCGCCAGGGCTGGTGAATGCACGCGTGTATGGCACGGAGTATGTGGTGGTGGTTTCGCCATCGCACGGGCAGATCCGGATGGAGGATGTGCGTCATGCCTATCTGCATTATGTGATCGAGCCGCTGCTTTACACGCGGGCGAACGCGATTGACCGGACTCAACCGGTGCTGAAAGTGATTCGCGACGCTCCATTGCCGTTTATGTATCGCTCGAGCTCGGTGGCGCTGACGGTGGAGTGCCTGATTAAGGCGATTGAAGCGCGGACGATGGATACAGGAGTTCCTGTGTACAAGATTCCAGAGGGGGTGGACCGTTCCGATCTGCCGCGCTATGAGCGCCAGCTACAGGCCTACCAGGAGAAGGTGGAAGCGGTGCGGCGGTCGACGGTGCACCATGATATGACGCAGGGTTACGTTCTGACGCAGTATTTCTATGACCAGATGATTCAGTTTGAGAAGCAGCCGGCGGGCCTGAACGACACGATCGGCGAGATGGTTTACAGCATGGACGTGGACCAGCAGGTACATCGGGCGAAGGATCTGGTGTTTGACCAGCACGCAGACGACGATGTTCTGCAACATTCAAAGCCGAGGGAGTTAACCGGGCTGGACCTGGCCGAGGCGCGGCTTGAGGCGGGCGACGTGTCCAAGGCGAGTGCACTGGCAGACCAGGTATTGGCAGCGCACTCGGACTCGCTGCAATCGCTGCGGGATGAAGCGCGCGCGCATTTTATTCTGGCGCGGGCGGCGGTGATGCAGGGGCATCCGGAAGATGCGATCGACAACTTTCAAAAGACGCTGACGATGAGCAAGGAGCCGCGTCTTCTGGCGTGGTCGCACATTTATCTGGGGCGGATGCTGGATCTGGACTGCAAGCGCGACCAGGCGCTGGCGGAATACAAGGAAGCGCTGGCGGTGCGCGACGGGGCACAGGATACGCGTCTTGCTGCGGAGCGAGGAGTGAAGGAGGCGTATGCCATCCCGGGGCACAGTTGCGAGGAAGATGCGGATGATGGGGATGCCTCAAGCTCAGCACCGCAGGCGGGGGAGCCAGCGGCCGGGGGAGCCAAGGCCACGCCAAAAGCGCAATAGGGAGAGCACCGACAGGACTTCTGATGCGTCCAAAGGAATGAAATCCAGAGAGATGCGGACGCCTTGACGGGAAAACTTCAGGCCCGCACGGGGATCGAGTGAAGAAGGGGTCGAGCGAGCGGTGGAGGCTGCGTTAAAGGATCTGGAGGCTGCTCTGGGGCATCATTTTGCCCGGCCTGCTTTGCTGGTGCGTGCACTGACGCACCGATCGCTGGCGAACCAGCAGGCGCAGGAGGCGCGGGGCGAAGCTCCCGGCATTCTGGAAGATAACGAGCGACTGGAGTTTCTGGGAGATGCAGTGCTGGGCCTGGCGGTGGGCGAGGCGCTTTTTCAGCTGCACCCGGAGTGGCAGGAAGGTGAGTTGACGCGTGTACGGGCGCAACTGGTGAGCCGCAATCACATGGCCGAGGTGGCCCAGGCGCTTCAATTGGGAAGCCATCTCAGATTAAGCCGTGGAGAGGACCGGTCGGGGCTTCGGCGCAAGGGCACCGTGCTTTCCAACACGATGGAAGCAGTGATTGGGGCGCTGTATCTGGATGGGGGTCTGGAGCCGGTGCAGGGGTTTGTTCGACGACATGTGATGGGCGCGGCGGCAGAGGAGTTGGCAGCACAGTTGAAGTCGGGGGCGGCGCTTGGGAATTACAAATCGGCGTTGCAGGAGAGACTGCAGGCGGCGCATGCGGGGACGCCGGTGTACAGACTGAAGAGCGAGAGCGGTCCGGACCACAGGAAGCGGTTTCTGGTGGAGGTTCGACTGAAGTCGGCGGGCGATGAAGGAGATCAGCCGCTGGCACGCGGGACTGGCAGCACCAAGAAGCATGCGGAGCAGGATGCAGCCCGGCGAGCGCTGGGGAAGCTGAAGGCGGCGGCCGGGAAGGCGCAGGGCAGGAACGGCCCGGGGAGCGAGGTATCTGCGGCGGAATGAGTACGCCGATGCAGACGAACCGGACAGAGGTGGCGGCGGGGCCGCATCTGGTCCCGACTTTTCCCGAGGCCGTGGCATCGATGTTGCGGACGGTGGTGGTTGCGCTTTTCCTGTTGAGCTTTGTGCTGCAACCATTTCTGATTCCCTCTGAGAGCATGGAGCGAACGCTTCTGGTGGGGGATTTTCTCCTCGTCAATAAGCAGATTTTTGCGCCGGCGGGTGGCGCTGGCAATCTTGACCGGATGATTCTTCCGTATCGGGAGGTGCGCCGCGGTGACATTGTGGTGTTTCACCATGTGTCTCCGCCCTATCTGATCAAGCGGGTTTTGGGATTGCCGGGAGACCACATCCGGATTGAAGGAGCGCGTGTGATTGTGAACGGCGAGGCGCTCACAGAGAGTTACACCGTGTTTGAGCCGGCAGCGCCGAACCCCTTTCGCGACAATTTTCCGGCTCAGTCCTATACGGATCCGAATGTGGACCCGGACTGGTGGCGGCAGATGAAGAGCATAACGCGCGATGGCTCGCTGGTCGTTCCGCCGGACGAGTATTTTGTGATGGGAGACAATCGGAACCACAGCAAGGATTCGCGCTATTGGGGGCTGGTGCCGCGCGACGCGATTGTGGCGCGGCCGCTGGTGATTTACTTCTCGCTGCGGCGGCCGTCGACGACGGATAGTGAAGCGGCGGCGGATGATAGACTCGGACACGGCGGTGGAATTGTGGCGAAGTTGAACGCCTTTGCCCGCTGGGACCGTATTTTCAAGGTAGTTCATTGAAGCATCGGGCAGGATGGCCCGGGATGCGTCAGGCTGAACTGCTGCCGATGAGAGAAGGAATGACGCCCAAGAACACGACGGCTTCGACTGCTCCAGCACAGCCGCCCACAACGGCGGAGCAGCACGTTGAGGAGACACCCTTTGAAGCGGTTGCCAGTATCTGCAATGTCCTGGTAATCGGGCTTTTCATTCTGACCTTTCTGGCGCAAAACTTTGTGATTCCGTCCGGCTCGATGGAGAGGACGCTGCTGGTGGGCGATCACCTGGTGGTGGATCGGATTACGCTGGCGCCGCCGACAAAGTGGATGCCTTTGGTGCGATACCGCGAACCGCGGCGCGGTGACGTGGTGGTATTCCTGAAGCCGGTGCCGGATCTGGATGCGAACGGCCAGCCGCAATATCTGTTTCTGGTGAAGCGGCTGATCGCGGTTCCAGGTGACCATATTCATCTTCGGAACGGCGTGCCAATCATCAACGGAGTGGCACAGGCGGAGCCTCATGCGCAGCCAACGACGCCGGACAACTATCGCGAGTATCTGGATGATTTTCCATCCGTGCCGATGACGCCGGACATGGGAGCGACAGAAGCTTGGTCAGTGGCGCTGCCGAATTACGTTCAGGGTGCGGATCTGGTGGTGCCGCCGGGGATGTATTTCATGATGGGCGACAACCGTCATAACAGCCTGGATTCACGCTATTGGGGCTTTGTGCCGCGCGCGAACATTATAGGCCGGCCGTTGTTCAACTACTGGTCATTCCGCACGCCGGAGACGGAGTACGAGAAGACGGACATGGGGAGCAACGTGCATTGGCTGGCTCATGTTGCGCTGCACTTTTTCACAGAGACGCGCTGGGGCCGGACGCTGCACATCATCCGCTGACAGCAGCGCGAAGCAGGCGATTACGATAGAAGACCATGACGGACGACGGGCAGCGGCGGCGAGGACGAAAGAGACTGTTGGGCATTGCAGCCGCACTTTTGGTGCTGCTGGCGTGCCTGATGGTGCCTCCGTGGGTCAGCATCAGCCGGTATCAGAGCCGTATTACGGAGGCGGTTTCAACCTCGTTGGGGCGACCGGTCCATCTTTCATCCGTGGAATTGAGATTGCTTCCACGACCGGGATTCGTGTTGACGAATCTGACGGTGGATGAAGACTCGTCGTTTGGGGCAGAGCCTGTATTGCATGCCAACACGGTGACGGCAGCGATTCGGCTTTTGTCGCTGTGGCGAGGTCGGCTTGAGATTAGCAGCATCAGCGTGGACGAGGCGAGCCTGAACCTGGTGCGCTCAAGCAGCGGGCACTGGAATGTAGAGACGCTTTTCCGGAGCGCAGCGCAGTCGCCGGGTGGTCAGGCGGACCGATTGTTCCGGCTGCCGAACCTGGAGGCGACTGAGTCACGAATCAATGTCAAGAATGGTTTGGAAAAGCTGCCCTTTTCATTGGTGGACGCGGATCTCTCGTTCTCCCAGAGCGGCCCTGGGGTGTGGCACGTGTCAATGCGTGGACAGCCAGCGCGCACAGACGTGAGCCTGGACCTGGCGGATACGGGGATTGTGGAAATGCAGGGCGACCTGCACCAGGCAACCGCGTTGCACGATATGCCGATGCACGTTGAGATGGAGTGGCGGGATGCGCAACTGGGGCAGTTGAGCCGGTTGATGATTGGATCCGATCCGGGATGGCGTGGGGATCTGCGGGGCAATCTGCGATTGGATGGCACGGTAGAGGCGGCGCACGTGCAAATGCGGTTGCGCGCCACCGGCGTGCATCGGGCGGAGTTTGCGCCGGCGGCGCCGCTGGATTTCGATGCGAATTGCAGTTTTATGTATCACTACTCCGCGCGCGCTGTGGATCAGATGGCCTGCGATTCGCCCTTGGGGGCCGGACACGTTCACATTGCAGGTTCTCTTCCGGGAGACCTTCCTCCGAGATTGGTTGTGCAGATTCAACACATTCCCGTGCAGGCCGGGCTGGATATGCTGCGCACAATGCGGAACGGGATCGACGGGACTCTGCAGGCAGCTGGGACGGTGAGCGGCGAGCTTTCCTATGACGGAGCCGCGGGGACGGCCGCTGGAATCGCACAGGAGTCCATGAACGGCGTGATGGCGGCGACCGCGCGGAAGCGCGCCAAGGCTGCTCCTGTTCCTGCGTTGAGCGGGAGCCTGACGGTGGAGGGACTGAAGCTGACAGGGGACACACTGACTCAGCCGATCGAGGTGTCGAAGGCGGTACTGGAGCCATTTGCGGGGTCGCCAGAAGGGCTGGCGACGACCGTTGACCTGCCGTCCGGTGGAGCGACGCCGCTGGTGCTAGGTGTGAGGCTGACGTTGATGGGGTATGCGGCGACGTTGCAGGGGCCGGCCTCGTTTGCGCGACTGCGGGAACTGGCCCATGCGGCAGGGGCAGAGCAGTTCGCGGCGTTGGAGGGGCTGGCCGGAGATGCGCCGATGCTGGATGTGATGGCCGCCGGACCGTGGCTGCCGGGAGAAGATGAGCGGGTGCGCACGATGAGCGGCGAGGAACCCAGCTTTGAAGAAGCGGCTGAACGCCCAGAGGAGGATGTGCGGCGGGATGAACTGACAGGCACTGTGACGCTGCATGACGCCAACTGGAAGAGCGACTCGCTTGCAAGTCCCGTGATGGTGACGCAGGCAACGCTGCATATCGGTACGGATGTGTTGACGTGGGATCCAGTCGAGTTTGCGTACGGACCACTGAAGGGAACGGCCGCGGTGCATTTGCCGGCACAGTGTCCTGCCGAGGGACCTTGCAGGCCATTCGTGCATCTGGAATTTGTGTCACTGGATGCGGAGACGCTGCAGGCAGCACTGCTGGGAGCACGCAAGCAGGGAACCGTCTTGTCGGATCTGATCAGCCGGTTCACGACGTCGAGTGCGACGCACTGGCCCGTGCTGGACGCGACGGTAGATGCAAAGACGTTTACGCTGGGAACGGTGAAGCTGGATGAAGCAAGCGCAACTCTGCACATGAATGCGGCGAGCGCGGAGTTGACGAGTCTGGATGCGACCCTGCTGGGTGGGCATCTGCGTGCGACCGGCAAGGTGACGCAGGGCGACAAGCCGTCGTACTCTTTGGAGGCCAATCTGGAGCGAGCGCAAGCCGCATCGGTTTGCCAGCTGCTCGGACTGCGCTGCACGGGTGGGTCTGTGGCAGTGAACGGCCACATGAACCTTGTGGGCTTTTCGGGTTCCGACCTTGCATCGTCGGCGAAGGGGAGCTTGCATTTCACCTGGAAGACGGGTGCGATGGCGAAGGGTACAGGGGCTGAGATGCCTGCTTTGCTTGCGCGCTTCTCCTCGTGGAGCGGCGATGCAACGATTGGTCAGGGGAAGGTGGAACTGGGACCAAACACCGTGAAGCAGGGCGCGCAGAGCGCGTCGGTCGCCGCCACGATTCCACTTATCAAGGCGCCGCACATTCACTTTGCCGAGCCGCAAGAGGCCACGACAGCGAAGGCGGTCCAGCAGCACACAGGCGCGCGCTGAAGCGACGGTGAAAGGATTTTGCAGGTGGGAGTTTCATTGCGCTATGCGGCATGAGCACGTGCATGAGGTCGCCGCAGCGTCGAAGAGCAAGCCACGGCCTTCTACAATGAGGACATGGGGCAATCTTTGATCACTTCGGCGGTTCGGATTCGGTGTCAGGGTTTTCTGTTCGACATGGATGGGATTCTGATCTCGTCTCTGGGTTCGGTGGAGCGGAGCTGGACGCGTTGGGCGAAGATGCGCGGGATTGATCCCGCTTATGCAATCAGCGTCATTCACGGGCGGCGCGCCATTGACAGCGTGCAGCGGCTGCGGCCGGACCTGGATGCTGAGGCAGAGCTGAAGATCATCGAAGACTTTGAAGTTGCGGATAACGATGGGCTGGTTGTGCTGCCAGGCGTGCTGGATTTGCTGCGCGCTCTGCCGGAAGAACGCTGGACGGTGGTGACGAGCGCGACGGAGCGGCTGGCGCGGGTGCGGATGGCCGCCGGAGGCGTGCCGGTGCCGGAGCGGCTGGTGACTGCGGAAAAGGTAACGCATGGCAAGCCGCATCCCGAGCCGTATGAGACCGGCGCGAAGCTGCTGGGATATGCCCCGGGAGCTTGTGTGGTGTTTGAGGACTCGGCTTCAGGCGCAAGGGCAGGGCGGGAAGCGGGATGCATCGTGATCGCGACGACGTTTTCACATGCGGCCGATGAACTGGAGGCGGCCCACTACCTGGTGCGCGATTTGACAGGGATGCATGTGGATCCGCAAGCGGATGGCGAGGGCGTGATTCTGACATTCACGCCCCTGGTTCGCTGAGCGCTATTCGTTTGCCTCGATCACGCGGTTGTGTCGGTCCTGCAATGGGCGCGAGTTCAATCTGTAGAGAGAACGGAAGGCGTTGAGCTGAGCGGTGCTGACGGGGACGGTTTGCTCGAGGATGAACCAGCGAACGCCTTCGGTACACGGCGGTGTGGTGAGCGAGCCCATGTAGGTCCAATAGCCGCGATCTCCGGGGAGCAGGCCACCTGGATTGATGAGGTCGGAATCGGTTTGCGTGGCACCGGGCGATTGCGGCAGATGTTGCCACAGGGCGGCCATGGTGGCGTTGGGTGCGTCCATATTTTCAACGAAGCGGGCGACAAGAATGGCCATCTGGCCGTCGGGACTTCTGTGCTTGAGTTCGACATCCATGTCAGTCAGGCGGCCATTGACCGCGTGCTCGCCGGGGCGGTGAAACTCAAAGGACTCGAGGTTGTAGCGAACTCCATTGGCGATGATGTAGCTGCCTGGATGGACCTCGACTTCAATGGTGTGGCCGGTATTCCGGAGCGTGACACCGCCCGCGATGTAGTGGAAATCGATCGGCTGAAGGTTCTTGCTGCGATGTGCATCGCGAATATCAATCGGGGACTGTGCGCGACCGTCGGCACACGTGCTGTAATCCGGGCTGAGCTTGCCCCAGGAGAGCGGTCCTTTTCTGCCTTGGTAGCCCCATGGCGCATTGGACTGGGCCGAAGCTGCAACCGCCAGGCACACAAGGAGGGCGGACAGCACAGGAAATCGGATCATGAAAACCTCGCACGCAAAATGATTGGGAATACGGCAGCATTCTATTCCATGGACGTGCCAGAGCTGAATTCGGCGCTTTACAGGCGGGGTATTGCGGAGTGGATGGACTGCGGAAAAGAAGAAGGGACGCCGCTGTGTGGGCGTCCCTTGATTGTGTGCGAGGTAGTGTTGTGTGTTAACGGGCCGCGACGGCTTTGAGACCCGCCTGCTCGGCGAGGATCGCGGCCTTGTCAGTAGCTTCCCAGGTGAACTCGGGCTCGTTGCGGCCAAAGTGTCCGTATGCGGCAGTCTTCTGATAGATGGGCCGGCGCAGGTTGAGGCTTTCAATAATGCCCTTGGGCGTGAGTGCGAAGTTTTTGCGCACGAGGCTGGTGAGCTGTGCGGCACTGACTTTGCCGGTACCGAAGGTATCAACGAGAACGGAGACCGGCTCTGCGATACCAATGGCGTACGCGAGCTGCACCTCGACACGGTCTGCCAGGCCCGCGGCGACGATGTTCTTGGCGATGTAGCGAGCCATGTAGGCAGCCGAGCGGTCTACCTTTGTCGGGTCCTTGCCAGAAAAGGCACCGCCGCCGTGACGTCCCATGCCGCCGTAAGTGTCTACGATGATCTTGCGACCGGTGAGGCCTGTGTCTCCCATGGGACCGCCGATGACAAAGCGTCCCGTGGGATTGATATGGTACTTGGTGTTTTCATCGAGCCACTTGGCGGGCAGCACGGCCTGAATGACGTGCTTGAGAATATCGGCGTGCAGGTCATCATTGGAGACAGTCTCTGCGTGCTGGCTGCTGATGACAACGGCGTCAATGCGGGCTGGTTTGCCGGGGCCGTCGTACTCGACTGAGACCTGGCTCTTTCCGTCGGGGCGCAGGTAGGGCAATTTGCCATTCTTGCGGACGAGGGTGAGCTGCTGCGTAAGCTTGTGAGCAAGTGAGATCGGAGCTGGCATCAGTTCAGGAGTCTCGTTGGTGGCGTAGCCGAACATCATGCCCTGATCGCCGGCGCCGCCAGTATCCACACCCTGCGCGATGTCACCGGATTGCTTGTTGATCGATGAGATGACGGCGCAGGTGTTGGAGTCGAAGCCGTAGAGAGCATTGTCATAGCCGATGGAGGCGACGACGCCACGCACCAGGCTCTGGAAATCGACGTAGGCCTTGGTGGTGATTTCGCCGGCGATCATCACAAGGCCTGTAGCGGTAAGGGTTTCTGCAGCAACGCGGCTGAAGGGATCCTTGTCGAGGCAGGCATCCAGAATGGCGTCTGAGACCTGGTCGGCCATTTTATCGGGATGGCCTTCCGTGACAGACTCGGAGGTAAACAAGAAACGGTCGCTCAACTTCGTAATCCTCCCCTGTGAAGGGATTTTCTTGGGATGGCCTGCCGCGATTGTTGATTCGCATGGCTGAGCCGGCGCGGAGGATCTTGCGTGCTGCACCCTGCGTCGGAGAGACAAGCCTGCGCAAGCGGGAATCGGCCTGAATGCGCATCTTCTATGGTAAACGGGCTAAGAAGCGGGTGCAAAGAGCCTGGTCTGAATGGGGCAAAGGAAGGGTTCAAATGAGGAATGGAGGGGGTGAATCGCGGCCTGCAGGCCTGGATGGAAGGGAGTGGATCAGCGGAAGAAGAAGTGAAGGATCGTAGTGGAAACGGAGGCAGCCCTGACAACGACTGGGTGGAGCGGAAGGAGACTGCTCCACCAGCCTGCTCTGACGCCCCAGTAGCGAACGGTGACAAAGGCAGCGATGGAGACGATGGACATGAGGACTGCAGCGCCAATCCATCGCATGCGCAACTGCGCAGCCTCATGACGCATAATCCGGGAGCGACCGACGTTGGTGGCGAAAGCAGCCCAGGCCTGATCGTCCTGAGATGGCTCGAGGACCGTGCCGGCCTCACTGAGGAAGCGCTCAGTCCACTGGCGCACATCCAGACCGACTGCGCTCAGGTAGCCGCGCACGATGCCTTTTGTGAGGATGCCGCCTGGAAGCGCACAGAGCCGGTCTTCTTCCAAAGCCACGAGATGGCGCTGGCTGATCTTTGTGATTCCCGTGATGTGCTCCAACGCGATGCCGCGGGCGAGCCGCTCAGCGCGAAGGTCCTGTCCAAAGCTTCCCATCAGTAACCATCGAAGGTGATATCTAGCGACCGATTGGATTTTTCCACAATCATCATACGTACAAGGGGGTACTGAAGTCAAAAGGAGAAATCAGCATCTATCTTTCTTTTCATCACTTTGGTACTCAAAACCGGGGCGGTTCCAGCGTCCCGGACGGGCGGTTGAACGGCGGGTGAAGCCGTGTGGGAAGCGGCGTGAGCTACCGCTAAGGTAACCACTCAACGGAGGGGGTAACTTTGAGGGCGGCTGGATCGAGGTGCTGATACCCTGATAGGGAGGGATTGGCACGGCGAGTTGCCACCCGTGTGGAGTTCTGCCCTGGCATGAACAAATTGATTGTTGCCAACCTGCTGCATCGCCCGTTGCGTTCGATTATCAGTATTCTGGCCGTTGCGATCGAGGTGGTCATGATCCTTTCGATTGTCGGCATTTTTATGGGCATGCTGAACGACTCAAAGGAACGGACGAACGGGATTGGCGCGGACCTTGTGGTGAGTCCCTCGAATGCGAGCTTCATGAGCGGGGTGAGCGGAGCGCCGATGTCCGCAAAGCTTGCGAATTACCTGGTCAAGTTGCCACACGTAACGGTGGCGTCGCCGGTGATCTCCGATTTTTCAATGACGGGATCCATCGAAGTTCTCTATGGAATCGACTACAAGAGTTACAACGCACTGAAGCCGTTTGTGTTTCTGGAGGGCGGTCCATTCGAGTCGCAGTATGACGTGATTGTGGATGATGTATTCGCGCGGTCAGGTAACGGGCACAAGGTGGGTGAGACGATCACCGTGCTCAACCACGCGTTTCGCATCTGCGGAATAGTGGAGAGCGGCAAGGGCGGTCGCAAGCTGATTCCAATCGAGACGATGGGCGACTTGATGGGGACTGAGGGAAAGGCCTCGGTGATCTATCTAAAAGCGGACAGCCCGGCGAATATTGACGCGATTCGCAGCGAGATTCACGCGACTCGTGGACTGGATGGCTACAAGGTGCTGACAATGGCGGATCTGCTGGCGCTTTACACGCCTTCGAGGTTTCCAGGCTTCAATATTGCGCTCAACGTCGTGATCACGATTGCGGTGGTGGTTGGGTTCCTGGTGATTTTCCAGTCGATGTACACCGCGGTATTGGAGCGCACCCGCGAGATCGGAATTCTGAAATCGCTTGGTTCGTCGAAGCTGGAGATTGTAAGCGTGGTACTGCGCGAGACGGCGCTGCTTGCTGTACTCGGAGTGATTCTTGGTATCGGCGTGTCGTTTGCGCTGCGGGAACTGCTGCATATCAAATTCGCGACGTTCAGCTTTCAGTTGACGGCCGCGTGGGTTGGATGGGGAGCATTGATCGCATTTTCAGGAGCGTTGTGCGGAGCGGCATATCCGGCATGGATGGCCTCGCGCAAGGATCCGATTGATGCTCTCGCCTACGAATAAGGGCTGTGAAAGACGACAGGCTGACCGGGGCGGGGTAAATCGGATCGCCCTGGCTGCGACCTGACGAGGGGGACAGCGGCCTTGTCCACAGTTGCAAAGCGAATCGGTTTTGTTGCGTGGATCCTTGTTGTTTGCGGATTTGCAGCGCTGCACGCGATCCATCTGCGGGCGGACTTTCCGAACCACACTCCGTGGTTTCGGGACTGGGCGAAATACACCGATGAAGGCTGGTACTGCAACGCTGCAGCTCGCGCCCACCTCTTTGGTCATTGGTATCTTGCGGGGGACTTCAACCCTGCGCCGGCCGTGCCGGTGTGGCCCTTTCTTGTGTGGCTGGTATTTTTCGCTACGGGCGTTTCTCTGAGTGCGGCGCGCGGTCTGGCGGTTGCGTTCTTTTTTTGCAATCTGGTGCTCAGCTATTTCCTGCTGCGCGAACGAGGACCGCGGTGGACCGCGCTCCTGGCACTGACGCTCCTGGCGACGAGCCCATACTTCTATTGCTTCAGCCGACTGGCGATCCTGGAACCGATGCTGTTGACCCTGACCCTGGCAGCTTTGAACCTTGCTATTCGGCTTCCACGCATGGGACGGCCGAGCGGCGGGGCGGCGATCATCGGAGTGCTGTTTACGCTGATGCTTCTGACCAAGACGACGGCGGTGTTTCTGCTGCCGGCACTGGGATGGGCGATTTGGCTTCCGAACCGGAGCAGCAAGGGGGTTGCTGTTCGCTACGGGCTGATCGCCGGTGCGACGAGCGCCCTGACGTTTGGCGGCTGGATGGCGCTTGTGGTGGCGCGTGGCCTGCTGACCGACTATCGCTATCTTTTCTTCATCAATACGTATCCCAAGCCGCATGACCCTTGGTGGCCGTTGGTGAGTCTATGGTGGTCCTTTCACGGCGGACTGTGGGTGGATCGCATCCTTGTGCCATTGACGGGAGTCGTGGTTGCGTGCGCCTTCGTGGGCAGGCGCACAGGATGGGGACGGGCGCTTGTGGAGGATCCAGTCTTTGGCGCCTCGGTGGCGGCGGTGGCGGGCTACATCCTGTTCATGACCTATCAGGACCACCCGCAGCCACGGTACTACACGGTGGTCTTTGTCTTTTGCGTCCTTGTCATTGCGCGGGGTGCGGGAGCCCTGGCAGAAGCAGGGAACCGGGCGCGAACTATGGGATGGGGTGTGACCGCGCTGGCCGTGGGGGCGGCAATCGTAAATGCCGCATGGACGACGAGCTATGCCCTGCACCCTGAATACACCTACGAGCAGGCGGCGCGACAGCTGACGCGGTATATCGATGCGCATCCGAATGGGCGGCGCCTGATGGTCTCAATCAGTGGCGACGAAATCACGCTTATGACGCATTTGCCAACACTGTGCGACGACTTTGATACGCCATCCGCGAATATGCCTGACCTGCCAGCCAAGCTGGGCGTGTATCAGCCGGGGTGGTACGCTTCGTGGAATGATCTGGATCCAGGCACCCTGGCGGATCTGCATACGCGCTTCAGCCTGGAGCAGGTGGCGAGCTTTCCTGCACTGGATGATCCGGAACGCAATGATCTGGTGCTTTTCAAGCTGCACCCGCTTGCGCAGGGAATGGTGCGGGACCAGGGGGATATGGACCTTCGGCATCCGCTGCCGGGCGACAAAATCGACATTCCAATCGAATAGCAGAGTTTCGGATCCCCTGTGAGCGGAGGGGCTTGGCGGCAGAATTAAGCCTCGGCCAACGGTGTGACTGCAATCACTCGACAGTGCTTGACACGGATGATACGCTTCCGGTGACTTTTTCCCAGAAGATTTGGGGGTCGTGTTACCCGTCGTTTTGCATGGTACGGCTTCAAACGTTATGTCGGGAGGGCATGTGACGGTTCACGGATTGGTGAATTTCTCAGTTGGAGTGAGCGCCTTTTTGCTGCTTGTCGCCAGCGTGTTGACTCGGGGATGGCTGGTCTCGAAGGCAGGTATGGGCATGCTGCGGCGGTTTGCCGGCGGCGCGATGGAAGGCGCGCGAGGGCTGAATCGACTCCGCTATGGCATGATGGCGGCCATCGCAGGGCTGGTGTTGCCTGCATTCGCCCATGGCCAGACGGAGCAAGGCGGCGGAGAAGCCGGCCTTGTGCTGCCCGACCTGTCGAGTGTGAAGTTCCTCGGCGTGAACGGGCATGTTCTGCTGCTGTTCGGATTGCTGTTCTGCATCGGCGGCCTGCTGTTTGGCCTGGCCATTTACATGCAATTGAAGAATCTGCCGGTCCATCGCACGATGCGCGAGATTTCGGAGCTGATTTACGAGACCTGCAAGACCTATCTGGTGACGCAAGGCAAGTTTCTTCTATTGCTCTGGGCATTTATTGCCGTGATTATCGCGCTGTATTTCGGTGTTCTGTCGCCGGTGCCGGGCAAGCCGATCGCGGTGACGCTGCCGATTATTCTGGCGTTCAGTGTGCTTGGGATTTGCGGCAGCTATGGAGTGGCATGGTTTGGCATCCGGGTGAACACCTTTGCCAATTCGCGAACGGCATTCGCGGCGCTGCAGGGCAAGCCATATCCGGCGTTTGCCATTCCATTGAAGGCCGGCATGAGCATCGGCATGGCGCTGATCTCTGTGGAACTGCTGATGATGCTGTTCATTCTTTTGTTTGTTCCTGGAGATTATGCAGGACCGTGCTTTATCGGCTTCGCGATTGGTGAGTCACTTGGTGCGGCGGCGCTGCGCATCGCGGGTGGAATCTTCACGAAGATTGCTGACATCGGCTCGGACCTGATGAAGATCGTCTTCAAGATTAAAGAGGATGATGCGCGCAACCCCGGCGTGATTGCCGATTGTACGGGAGATAATGCCGGCGATTCGGTGGGTCCGAGCGCGGACGGATTTGAGACCTACGGCGTAACGGGCGTGGCGTTGATTACTTTCATTCTGCTGGCGGTGCCGAACGCGACGACAAAGGTCGATTTGCTGGTGTGGATCTTCGTGATGCGCGTTGCCATGCTGGTTTCGAGTTCGGGAGCGTACTTTCTGAATGCATTGATTGCTCATGCAAGGTACGGGAATTCCGACGAAATGAACTTTGAAGCACCATTGACTTCTCTGGTCTGGATCACGTCGATTCTCTCGATCATCCTGACCTTCATCGTCTCGTACCTCATCATTCCCGGGCTGGGCGATGGGACGATCTGGTGGAAGCTGGCATCGATCATCTCCTGCGGTACTTTGGCGGGTGCCGTCATCCCCGAATTCGTGAAAGTCTTCACGTCCACCGACTCGAAGCACGTGGAGGAAGTGGTGACATCGGCGAAGGAAGGCGGAGCTTCGCTGGGTATCCTTTCGGGCTTTGTGGCTGGAAATTTTTCAGCCTATTGGCTTGGACTTTGCATGGCCGGGTTGATGGGACTGGGATACTACTGGAGCACGGGCCCCTCGATGGAAAGCCTGATGCTTGCTCCGGCGGTATTTGCCTTTGGCCTAGTTGCATTCGGATTCCTGGGTATGGGGCCGGTGACGATTGCTGTGGACTCCTACGGGCCGGTGACGGACAATGCCCAATCTGTCTATGAGTTGTCGCTGATTGAGACCGTTCCGGGGATTGAAGGCGAGCTGAAAAAGGACTTCAACATCGACGTAAAGTTTGAACGCGCCAAGCATCTGCTTGAGGCCAATGACGGAGCGGGGAATACCTTCAAGGCGACGGCAAAGCCAGTTCTGATCGGCACGGCGGTGGTGGGCGCAACAACGATGATCTTCTCGATCATCATGGCGCTAACGAACGGACTGACCTATCACAAGGAATATTTGTCTCTTCTACATGCTCCATTTGTGCTCGGGCTGGTTTGCGGTGGCGCGATGATCTATTGGTTTACGGGAGCCTCTACGCAGGCAGTCAGCACGGGGGCCTACCGGGCGGTGGAGTTCATCAAAGCCAATATCAAGCTGGAGGGTGTGGAAAAGGCTTCAGTGACGGACAGCAAGAAGGTGGTTGAAATCTGCACGGTCTACGCGCAGAAGGGCATGTTCAATATCTTCCTTGCGGTTTTCTTTGCGACGCTCGCGTTTGCCTTCTTTGAGCCGTTTTTCTTCATCGGCTATCTGATCTCAATCGCGATCTTTGGCTTGTATCAAGCGATCTTTATGGCGAATGCCGGCGGCGCATGGGACAACGCAAAGAAGGTTGTCGAGGTGGATCTGAAGCAGAAGGGAACGCCCCTGCACGACGCCACCGTGATTGGAGACACGGTCGGCGATCCGTTCAAGGACACTTCCTCGGTGGCAATGAACCCAGTGATCAAGTTCACGACTTTGTTCGGACTGCTGGCCGTCGAACTTGCTGTGACGCTGAGTTCGAACAATCCCATGCTCACGCATGTGCTGGCCGTTGCCTTCTTCCTGGTGTCGGTGTTCTTCGTTCATAAATCGTTCTATGGAATGAGAATCGAGACCGGCACAGGCAAGTGATTCTTTAGCCTGAATCACACAAGAAGCCGCCCGTGCGCAAATCGCCGCGGGCGGCGATTTCTGTTACAGATCTGAAGCGGGCCCGGCTGAACTGTGGCAGCGCAACTGCTGCCGCTGCCGACCCTCCGCATCAAAATTGGACGGGGCCAGCCATGCCTCGAAGGCATCCTTTCGCGCAGGCCATTCGGAATCGAGCATTGCAAACCAGGCTGTGTCGCGGTTGCGTCCTTTGATCACCATGTGCTGGCGGAAGATGCCTTCGAAGGTGAATCCCAGTCGAAGGGCGGCCCGGCGACTGGGTTCGTTGAGGGCGTTGCACTTCCATTCATAGCGGCGGTAGCCGAGGTCTTCAAAAACGTGACGAGCCATCAGGTACATCGCTTCTGTGGCGGCGGTGGTGCGCTGGAGGACCGGTGCGAGCAGGATGCTGCCGACCTCGATGACGCCATGAGCGGGTTTCATCCGCATAAAGCTGGCGTAGCCAGCAGCAGCCCCGATCCCCGTAGGGATCACGGCATAGAAGATGCGGTCAGTGGCCGCTTGCTTCGCCTGGATGTCGGCGGTGAATGCGGACCGTGTGTCGAATGGTCCGTCGAAAAGCCATTGCCAGACTCCGTCATGTCCCTGAATTCTGTTCCACAGATCGGCGGCGTGGAGGTTAGCGTCAAGCGGCTCGAGCGTGACGGTGCGGCCACAAAGCGAGACGGGCCGAGGAATTTGGGCGGACTGCCAATTGGGAAGGCTGAAGCCGGTAGCTGACATGGAGACAGCGTACCAGCTGGTGGACTACTGCGTTGAGTGGGAAGTTGCCGACTCGTTGTCCACAATTCGCACATGGTGTGGCGCCTTTTGCACCAGAGCTGCGCCTTGTATGCACAAGAAAGGCGGGCTAGGCTTGGGGTTGGGCAAAGGGGAAGCCCGAAACGGGCACCTGCACTGGATTTGGGGCAGTTGGGTGGCTGAACGAAGCGTCTGGCATGGGGATTTGAGCTTTCCACAGCGAAACAAAGGGATTGAGCGTCTGGGTGCTGGGAATGCAAACAAAATACTAGATATTGTGGTTTCCTGTTGACAGCTACTATAGACGGAGGTATTTTTTCATCTGCGGCTGTAAACGGATTGTCATAAATCGCATCGGGAAGGCCTTAAAGACCTGCCGTTGAGCGCCACTTTCGGCGCACAGGATTTAAAGCCCCGTTTTCTGCGCGCCAGAGCGAACTTCTGCTGCGATACCCAGTCTATGGAGTGCTGGGCCGGGGCAGGCTATTTATTGCAACTGCTGAGAGGGAGAGGATTGTATGAGCGAGGCGAATCTGCAAACAACTGCTGCGGCTCACCAGGCACAGTACGGCCAAGGCGGGCTGGCGTTCAGCCGCCGGTTTTCACGGGAAGGCGTTTCGCCTTATGACGAGGTGCAATGGGAACAGCGTACAGCGCTGATTACCGACAGCAAGGGCCATACGATCTTTGAGCAAAAGGGCGTCGAGACGCCTCTGGATTGGTCCATGACGGCCACCAATATTGTGGCGTCGAAGTACCTGCACGGACAGCTTGGTACCCGGGAGCGGGAGACGGGCGTGCGGCAGCTTGTGAGTCGCGTGGCGGAAACGATTTGCGACTGGGGTATGAAGGGCGGCTACTTTGCGACGGAGCAGGATGCGGCGGTGTTTCACGATGAGCTGGCCGTGATGCTGCTGACGCAGCGGGTGGCTTTCAATTCACCGGTATGGTTCAACGTGGGCTGTGACCGTTTGGAGCCAAAAGCGGACGGTCAGAGCTGGCACTGGGATCCGGCGACGGGCGGTGTCCGTTTTGAGGCGACGGGCTACAAGAATCCGCAGTGCTCGGCATGCTTCATCAATGCGGTGGATGACTCGCTGGATTCCATTCTGACTCTAGCGAAGACCGAGGGCATGCTGTTCAAGTGGGGATCGGGGACCGGAACGAATTTATCGTCCATTCGCGGATCGATGGAACTGCTTTCAGGTGGTGGCCAAGCCTCGGGCCCTTTGAGCTTTATGCGCGGCTTTGACGCATTCGCCGGAGTGATTAAGAGTGGAGGCAAGACGCGGCGTGCGGCCAAGATGGTGATCCTGAATGTAGATCATCCAGACATTATGGATTTCATTGAGTGCAAGGCCAAGGAAGAGGCAAAGGCCTTCACGCTGATCAAAGCAGGATATGACGGATCGGGGCCGGATTCGGAGGCCTACTCGTCGATCTTTTTCCAGAATGCAAACAACTCAGTGCGTGTGAACGACGAGTTCATGCGGGCCTATGAGCAAGACGGCGAATTCACGACGTACACGGTGAAGGGTCACCAGCCGGTGAAGACCTACAAGGCGCGCGAGATCATGCGCAAGATTGCAGAGTCCACCTGGCTGTGCGGTGATCCCGGCATGCAGTTTGATACTACGATCAACAAGTGGCACACGAGCAAGAACACGGCTCGCATTAATGCGTCGAATCCTTGCTCGGAGTATATGTTCCTCGACAATTCGGCGTGCAATCTGGCGAGCTTCAACCTGCTCAAGTTTGTTACGCCGGCGGGAGTGTTCGATATCGCATCGTATCGCCACGCCATCTCCGTGATGATTACGGCGATGGAGATTCTGGTGGACAACTCGGGCTATCCGACTGAATCGATTGCGAAGAACTCGCATGATTATCGTCCGCTGGGGCTGGGCTACGCGAATCTGGGCGCGCTGCTCATGGCTTTTGGATTGCCCTATGACTCGACTGCGGGGCGCGATCTGGCTGCGGCGTTGACGGCCATTATGACAGGCCAGTCATATTTGCAGTCGGCTGTTTTGGCGGAGAAATGCCCGCCGTTGGCCTCTGCGACGCCGCTGACGGCGAGCGTGGAGCGACAGGGCGGAGCGTGCCCCGGCTTCTATGTGAATCGCGAGCCTTTTCTCGATGTGATTCGCATGCATCGTGCCGAAGTGAACAATATTGGCAGGTCGCGGGTCAGCGGAGAGCCATTTGTTGTGCCTCAGCTTGAGGCGTTGATCGACGCGAGCCGCGAGTGCTGGGACATGGCGCTTCTGTATGGCGAACGACATGGCTATCGCAACTCGCAGACCACGGTGTTGGCGCCAACGGGGACCATCGGGTTCATGATGGACTGCGACACGACGGGCATCGAACCGGATCTGGCGCTGGTGAAGTACAAAAAGCTCGTGGGTGGCGGCATGATCAAGATTGTGAACAACACCGTGCCGGCCGCTCTGTTCAAGCTTGGATACAGCGACGAGCAAGTGAACGCGATCGTCAGCTATATTGATGCGACGGGCACCATTGAAGGTGCGCCGGGCATACGGCCTGAGCACTTGGCGGTCTTCGATTGCAGCTTCAAGCCAGCCAAGGGCACGCGCTCCATTCACTACATGGGCCACATCAAGATGATGGCGGCGACGCAGCCGTTTCTCTCCGGCGCGATTTCAAAGACGGTGAATCTGCCACACGAGGCAACTGTGGAGGATGTGGCCGAAGCGTATGCCGAAAGCTGGCGCAGGGGCATCAAGGCAGTCGCGATCTATCGAGACGGCTCGAAAGGGACGCAGCCATTGAACACGAGCCTGGATCATAAGCATGAACCTTCAGCGCTGGACGCTGTGGGTAGCCGCGTACTGGAACAACTGGCAGCGGGGCGCCCCGCCTCGGAGTCGGACGTGAAGGCGTTGGAAGCGCGGATCAGCGAAAAGCTGGAGGTTACGGCCAAGCAGGTGATTGCAGCTGCTGCGACGTTCCAAAAGTCGCTCGAGGAGCTTGCCAAGGCATCTCAGACTCCGCTGCTCCAGCCAATGGGCACGGTAGAGGCGACGCCGGTGGCGAGTAAGCCGGCGGAGCAGGATTTGAATGCGCCGCCGCGAGCCGTACGGCATCGTCTACCGGAAGAGCGGGCTTCAGTGACGCATAAATTCTCCATCGCAGGTCATGAGGGCTATATCACGGTGGGTCTGTATCCCACGGGACAGCCGGGCGAGATCTTCATCAAGATGGCGAAGGAAGGCTCGACGGTATCCGGCCTGATGGATGCATTTGCCACATCGATCTCGCTGGCGTTGCAGCACGGTGTTCCGCTGCGCGTGCTGTGTGAGAAGTTCGCGCACACGCGATTTGAACCTTCGGGCTGGACGGGCAACGAGCAGATTGGCTATGCGAAGAGCCTGATGGACTACATCTTTCGGTGGCTCAGCCTGCGGTTTCTGTCGGGCACGCAGTTGAGCCTTTTCGCCGGGTTGGCCCCGCAGGCGCCGCAATTGCCGGCAGCACCTTCCATGATTGCCGAGCCGGAGCCGACGGAAACGGCCAACATACCGCAAAGCCAGCTTGCTCGGCTGGCTGAAGAAGTGGCACGGAAGCTGAATCAGGCGACCGGGCAGACAGCGACTCCAGGGATGGGCAGCACAAGTGCTCCGGCGGGTGGCATTGCGCCGGAGATTCAGGCAACGGGGGCTGCGTCGTCCGAGCCGAGTCACGGTCCGGAGTTGAAGGACCGTGGGATTTACCATGCGGCCGATGCCATGCGCGACATGTACGACATGGGGGATGCACCGAGCTGCGGCACCTGCGGCGCTATCATGGTGCGGAATGGAAGCTGCTACCGTTGCATGAGCTGCGGGTCTACGAGCGGTTGCAGTTAGTTCAACGGAAGTGTTGAGAAAGGATGGGGTGGGGTTAGAGGAGTTAATCTAACCCCACCCCATTGTTTTGTTGGCTAAAGATTCGAGCAGCCGAGTCATGTTGCAGACCGGCGTGTTTCCTGCGATGAGAACGCAGTGGTATAACTGGCGTTCGACTGCTTACTGAGCGCCTTGCTGCGATGCGGTGGCGAATACCGGATGATCGATGCTGCGGACTGTCTCGGCAGCGGAACCAGCCCAATCAAAGAAGACAATGGTGTTGGTGCCGGGATGCAGCCAGGGACCCGGTGCATAAAGCGCAAATTGAGGACCGATTGACCAGAATCGACCGAGTGGCCGGTCATTGAGCCAGAGCTCTCCCTTTGCAAGCAAGCGCGTGTCGATATAGGTGTCAGCGACAGAATGAACGTGCATCAGCGTTCGGTAGAAGCACGGTCCGCTGCAAGGCGTTGGCGCAAAATGCAAATGATCGAGATGGTCCATCGGCAGAGAATAGATCAGCCAGCGACCGGGCGTCTTTCCGCCGATACTGACGCTGCCTGTGATACCTTTGCGTTCCGTTCGCAAGACTGAGGTGAAGTTCACGCGTCCACTGTTTTCGACAAGAATGTCGAGAGTGGCGAGATGCGATTGCAGCGGGATCGCAAGCTTTGAGGTGCCGAGTCTCCGATCGAGGGTTCCTATCAGGATCTGATTGACGTAGATCTGCGCAACATCGTGCAGCCCATTCAGCACGAGCTCTCCTCCGTCGCCCTTCTGCAACTGGGTGCGATAGAGGATGTACCCATAAGACTGGTCGAGATCTTCCATGGTCAAAGGGGAGGAGGACTCGACAGGATTGGGCAGGCTATTCCAGAGCGACGCCGATTCCAACTGCGCGTCGACGGGGAACGTTGCGACAGGGATGGGAGCGGGTAAACTGGGCGGCTCTGTGTGCGTGACTTGTTGAATGGCATCGCGAAACTCGAAGAATTTCTCACGCGGCGCGCCACGCTCATCGAGCGGTGCATCGTAGTCGTAGCTGGTGGTGTCGGGCTCATAGCTTGTCCCATTGCTATTTGCGCCATTCATCCAGCCAAAGCTCGTGCCGCCGTGAAACATATACAGATTGACTGAGTTGCCTTGACCGAGCATCCATTTCAGCTCCGCGGCTTCCTGCTTGCCATCCGTAACATGATGCTTCTCGCCCCAGTGATCGAACCAGCCAGCCCAGTACTCACCGCTCATGCGCGGGCCGTTGGGACGCTCCGACTGAAGGATGGCAAAGCTCTTGTGCGCTTCTCCGGTTCCGAAGTTGATGACTGCGGGAAGCTCAGGCAACGAACCCTTGGGGAGCTGTTCCGGACCGTCAGCCGTGTAGAGGACGTCGGCTGCGATGCCGCTTTTTATGAGCGCGGCCTTTACGGATTCCATGTAGGCGTGGTCATCGCCAAAGGAACCGTACTCGTTCTCAACCTGGACGGCAATGATGGGTCCCCCGTTTCGAAGAAGCAGAGGAGAGATCTCCTTTGCGAGCCGAGTAAACCAGGTCTGCATGGCGGCAATGTATTGGGGGTCGCTGCTGCGGAGGATCATGGCGCGATTTTTGAGGAGCCAGGATGGATAACCTCCGAGATCCCACTCTGCGCAGATGTAGGGACCTGGACGGAGAATCACATGCAGGCCTTCCTGCTGCGCCTCGCGAATGAACTCTGCCACGTCGTTCTGGCCGCTGAAGTCGTAGACACCGGGGCGTGGTTCGTGAAGGTTCCAAAAGACGTAAGTGGAGATGGTGTTGAGGCCCATTGCACGAGCTTTGCGGAGCCGATCGCGCCAGTATGCGCGCGGAATGCGTGCGTAGTGCATTTCACCCGAGATGATCTGAAAGGGCTTTTCGTCGAGCAGGAACTGATGGCCGGAGACGCTGAACGTGTGTGTCTGCTGCGCAGCTGATGATAGGGACGAGAGGAGAACCAACAGGAGGGCACGTGAGAGGCGATGAAAATCAAGGATCGTATGCATGGGATTCGACATGAGGAGCATCCCAAGTGTGCGACATGAGACAGGCTGCGCGCAAGGTACAGACAAAGAGCGTGCTCAAGCAAAGTGAAAGGGATGTGGGGACAGCGCACAGAAGCTTCAATTCCGTGCGCTGTCCTGGAGAATCACTGATTGACCAGACTTCTGGATGCCGGCCGGAGAGTGAAGCGCTTCTCAAGAACCGCCAATTTCTCCGTGATCCCGGTGTACTCAAGCTCGGACATCGGGAGCATGGCCGCGCCAAAAAATCCTTGACGGCGCATCTCAATGGCCTTGTTTGCGACATGGTGGCGTACTGTATCCCAGAAGGGATGGGCGAAGTTGTCAACGGGCTCGGAGAGCTTCCCTTCATGAACGCAGAATCCGGCGCAGCTGACGATCGGGGGGCCATCAAAATAGCTGATGCCTGAGTTCATCTTCACGGGCATTAACGGGACCTGATGTGATCCGCGCATGCCGCCTCCAACAAAGTGTCCGATCGCAAACGGAGTGAGAATTTCACCTGTTGCGGGAAAGTTCATCTGGGCCCGCACGAGCATGACCGGATCATCCTTGCCTGTGTACTTGCCAGCGATGTTGTGGAGACGCGAGGTGGCGACCGCAGCAGCCTGTTCACCTGTGGCGCGAGACCAAATCGATTCCACGACGAAGCGCTCCGGATCGCGCAGGAGGGCAGCAATCTCATAGAGCTCGTCAGGAGCATTGAGCTCTATGATTCGATCACCATCTGTATGATTCACATCCATGATGACAAATCGATACCCACGGGAGATCTTCGAAGACAGGATGAGACCCGGCGTATTCATGACATCAGTAAACGCAAGGTAAAGCGGAAGATTGTAAGCACCGGGGTCGGTCTTATCTGCGGCGAAGAATAAGAAAGGTTCGCTGGCGCGCTCGTCGATCTCCATCTCTGCGACGGCGGGACCCATGCCGCGGACGTTGCCAGAGAAGGAATCCTTTAGCAAGTCCTGTCCTGCACCGTAGAGACCCTGTTGGCGGGCTGTGTCCGTACCGGCTCGGAATGCATCCCATGCGAGCTGGTGGATCTGCTCGTCATTCTCGCCGTGGGTGTGGGTCATGAGGATGGCAATATCGTCACCCGTATGACTGATGTGATAGTCCAGCAGCAGCTTCGGCGCGCGCTCTGCGATGTACGCCTTGACGGTAGCTAAGAGCTGATGCGACGGAGCGACATGTCCTCCGACGGAGCCGATATCTGCCTTGATGACACTCAGGGTAACTTTCATGGCTCACCCTCCATACGCTTCTATCCGTACTGCCAAACGGATCGATCGGCAGTGATGAATGTCACGGGCACGGCACGCAGGAGTCCACGGATTTTGACATCTTAGGCCAATCGAGTGGGGCGCGGCCCTTCGAATATCAGGGCATCGGGCAGCTGCATCCTCACACAGCCACAGATGACAATTGGCAAGGTGCAGGATGTCGCAGGAACACGACGAGTTATTGTTCACATGATTTGCGATTGGAACAAAGCCCCAGAGTCGCTCTGCGGATCCTGGTACTGTTCGAGTTGCAATCAGGTGAGAGTGATTGCTGCAACCTCATATTCGTGCATGCTCGGAACAGTGAACTGAAGTCGGCCATCGGAGCATTGGAAAGGGACCGTCTGTTCAGCTCGCAGTAACTCAACGGTCTTGACGATAACGCCGGAAGGAAGCTTGACGACAACCCGCTGCGGACCGAGGCTGCCGGAAGAGAGCAACCAACCATGCTGTGCATTGGGACTGTTGTAGTTGAGTAAATGAAGTGCGTATCCGGGATCCGTTTCCCAGAAGAAGTTCTCAACCAGTCCTTCCCCTTCGACGGTAACGAGCTGTTCATCATGCAGAACCCAGCGGATCGCGTTCTGAAGTAGCTTCAGGAGATCGCCATTGCCGGTGAGCCAGTAGGTGCGTTCGATATCGCCGGGAAACCAGACGAGGCGGCTGCATCCCATTTCTCGAAGAGTAACGGCGGGCTCGTCCGTGTGGGAAACAGGGGGATAGGCGAGCTCAGGTGGATAGCGCACAAAGCCCGGTACGACGGTGAGGAGCGGATCCTGTACCGGTTGCAATGGAAGACGGTTCTCAGCACCGGGCAGCCAGTTGGTCTCATGGAATCCGCGGAGAAGAGGATGCTGCTTGTCATGGTGCGTTGTTACGATGCGAGCATAGTAGGGATTGCCGTTCGTCCCGACGACGTCGCCGTTTTTGTGGGCCCCAAAGAGATCTGCGAGGCCGAGGTCACGGCGCGGACGCAGATTTTCATCGTAGAGTCCGGTCTCGAAGCTGGCGACCACGGACCCACCAGCTCGAACATAGGAGCGAATCTGCTCGCATTGGCGATCACTGAGCATGGCGACATTGGGGAGAATCAGCGCGCGATATTTACTGAGGCGTTCGGCATCGAGAAGGTCTTCATGGACAAAGTCAAATGTGAATCGGCCTCGCAGGAGCGCATCGTAGAGACCCTGCGTGGTTTCGTGCATGTATTGGCGAGAGGGAGAAGTTGCGGGCCCAGGATAGAGAAGTTGCGTGGCCTGACCAAAGACAATGCCGAGGTTGGCGATGGATTGACGGGGCGTGAAATGCCGGTCATGGCGAGACATCCAGGCGAAATACTCAACGCCGACGGGCTGCCAGCGCCGGTCTTCTCCCCGGCCACCTTCAGCTCCAACAAAGTGCAGGTAGGGCGCCATACCACTGGCGATTGACTCACTGAGCCACATGCGAATCTCATTGGGACTTTTGGATGCGTTGCGCCATCCCGGCGTTCCCGTGGAGTAAGCGGCGGTCACATTGGCGGCAAACTTGCCATCGAGTACGGCGCGGCAGACACGTCCCTGAAGGCTACAGCCCCAGACAGCGGAATCGTCAAAGGTGCGGCCCTGATTGTCGGCCTGGAACCAAGTGGAAACTTTGCCAAGCCGTGCGAGGTTCGGTCCACCACGAACGTTGCCGCCGGAGTTTGCAAAAAAGAAATTGTCAGGATGCTTCTCCTTGGCGATGGCGTCATAACGTTGCCACAACGTGAGCACTCGATCCGTAAAGACGCGCCAATAGGCGGGAGTTGCAGGCGCTGGCAACCGGCTGCAGATGGCGCAGTGGCAGTCCGGGAGACTTCCAAGCGGTGGCCAGCCGTTGGTGTAGAATCAATCAACGTCGTACAGGGAGTTGATCTCGCGCATAATCGCCGGAACATAGAGGTCCATATAGGTGGAGAACATGCAGGTCTTGAAGAGGCGCGGATCTTCTTGACTGTGCTGCACAGAGCCGTCTTGATTCCGCATGGCCCACTCCGGATGGGCATCGCAAGCATCCTGCCAGTTCAAGTCTGGACTCATACGGGCAACGACCCGCATTCCGCGCTTTTTTGCAGCGGCAACACATTCACCGAAGAAGTCACGGCCATGCAGAAACCTTCCAGGTCGATGGAACGGCACCTTGCTGGGATAAAAGGCCAGAATGCCTGTGACGCTGACGAAGATGACATCGACCTTTGCGGCATGCCAATACTCTGCCCACGCCTCAACATCCATTACCGCTGGATCGTGTTCGGTCATGTTGGTTTGGCCGACACGACGCACGCGTTGTTGCCACGGTTGCGATGCGAGCGAGAGAGAGGCAATTCGATGCGGCAAAGCAACCAGGGAGCCCTCGGGCGATTGAGACCCCGCAGAATCTACATGCGACGCGGACCTGGAGGCGGGCTCGAGTCCGTTCAAGGCAGAAGCAAGAGGAAGTGCGGCGCCGGTGGTGAGGCCGGACTTAAGAAAGCTGCGACGGTTCAGCATGGGGCCACTCCGCGATGATGTTGCGCAAGCAGTGTAATGGCTTGGCACGACGACTCCCTAGTCAGAAAAGTTCGGCGTGCTGAGAGCAGAGGTTTCTGCCTATTGAAATTCTTATGGGTCATAAAAAGGATTGGCTGGACAGGCTAGCTCCCTGTGAAAGAAGCTGTTGGAAGTCACAGGAGCCTGCTGGTTCGGCCGATGAACTTCCCCAATGATACGCCGGAGTTTCCTCGAGAGCAGTCAGCCTCATGCGACCGCTCGTACCGGTGGCAGTGGGTCTTCGCAGCCATTCTCTTTCTACTGGCTGCGCTCCTCTGTGTATTCATTGTCCGCGTGATTGACCCACCGGCGGGTGGACCCGCGTTACGCCACCGGGATTCGGCCATTAGTGGCAGAAGAGGAGTCGTGGCAGGGTGACCAACACAGGTGAAGCATCGATGAGCACAAACCGTCTGATTCGCGCTCATACGTATGCAGCGTTTGGTGGGCTGCTGCTTTCGGCTCTCTTTGGGTTGCTGGTCTCGATCAAGTTTGATGCGCCGGAGTTTTTGGGAAGTCATGCCTGGGAGACATGGGGCAGGCTGCGCTATGACCACACGCAAGGGATTCTCTACGGTTGGCTGGGTAATGCGTTTATTGCCTTTCTGTATTACGCAGTTCCTCGATTGACACAGCGAAACATCACAAGCTCACGGCTTGGTTGGCTTTTGTTCTGGACTTGGAATCTTGTTGCAGTGCTTGGAGGTTGGAGCCTTGTGCTCGCGGGTTCGAGCCAGCCACTGGAATGGGCAGAATTTCCTTTGGGGATAGCCGCCGTAATCGAATTGGCGCTGCTGCTACTCATCATTCAGTTCGGTGTGGCGTTCTGGAAGTGTGGAAAAGCGGAGTTGTACGTCGCCGGGTGGTATCTTCTTGGCGGGTTGACGTTTACTACGCTTGCGTATCCAGTGGGCAATCTTTTGCCTCATCTGCTGCCGGGCGCGATGGGTGCGGCCTTCAGCGGCCTATGGATTCACGATGCAGTTGGAATCTTTGTGACGCCCTTTGCCACGGCGATTGCTTACTTTGTGATCCCTGCGGTGACACGAAAGCCGATCTATAGCCACTTTTATTCGATGATCGGCTTTTGGCTCTTATTTCTGGTTTACCCGCTGAACGGCATCCACCACTACATCTATTCGGCGCTGCCGATGAGCGCACAACATGCATCGGAAGTGGCGTCGATCTATCAGGGTGTGGACGTGATTCTGGTCGTCACCAACCTGCTGCTTTCAATTGCGATCGCAGGGGGTAGTGTGTGGTTGCGAGATATCCCGCTGCGGTTTGTTTGGACGAGCGTGGTTCTGTATCTGGCAGTCAGCATCCAGGGCTCGGTGCAGGCGGTAATGGCATTCAACAGTTTTATCCACTTCACCGATTGGGTAATTGGCCACTCGCACCTTGCCATGATTGGCTTCGCTTCGTTTGCGGCGATGGGCGCCCTGTCGCATATCTGGCAGTCGATTCCGGGAGTGCGGATGAGCCGGCGTCTGCTGGCATGGTCGTACTGGTTCATCGTGGTGGGTCTGGGGTTGATGGTGATCGACCTGACAGCGGCAGGGCTGGTGCAGGCGAGCCTGTGGCGCGAGCATACGCTGTGGATCGAATCGGTGCGGGCATCGCAGCCATTCTGGATCTTTCGAAGCCTGGATGGAGGGTTGCTCATCATTGGCTTCATGATGTTTGCGGCGAGCTTCTTTATTGGGGAGTTGACGTCCCCCGTTGTGACTGCTCGAATCAGTCCCAACGTGGCGAGCTGTGCACCTCAGCTGCGTAGAACCGATCGCTGGATCAGTACGGCTTACGGCGCGACATTTGGTGCAGGGCTTGGCTTCTTTGTTCTTTCGTTTGTCGCGCTGGGCGTGATGCCCGCACTAGCCTTGCATCGGTTGATGACTCGCACCACACCCTTACAAGCTCGACTGGAGTTGACTGCGCAGGAGAGACGCGGGCAGCAGATCTACGCGCGCAACGGCTGCGCCTACTGCCACACGGAGCAGGTGCGATTTACCCCAGCGGATGAGTGGCGCTTTGGTTCACCGACGGAAGCTTGGGAGACACAGGGCGAGTATCCGCAGATGTGGGGCACGAGGCGCATCGGTCCAGACCTTGCGCGCGAAGCCGGGCGCCGCTCGCACGACTGGCAACTCGTGCATCTTTACAATCCGCGCTTTGTGGTTCCTGATTCGATGATGCCTTCGTATGCGTGGCTGTTTGATGGTTCGCCGGAAAAGCCATCGGACGCGGCAAGGGATCTGGTGGCCTATCTCAATACTCTTGGCCGCGCGGCCATGCATGCACAGAATTCAGAACGCGCGCGGGAGGATGAGCCAGCACCCGGCGACGCACTGGTGCGCTTTGCGCAAGGCAATCTGATGGAGGGCCGCGCGGTCTTTGAGGCGAATTGCTCGGGATGTCATGGAGGGGACGGGCGGGGCAAGACTGAAGGTGGCCGCGCACTTCGGCCTGTGGCCTTCAACCTGGTGGACTTTCGGCTCAGTCCAGATCGCGTTTGGCAAGCATTGCAGCGCGGAGTTCCAGGTAGTTCCATGCCCTCCTGGAGTGAATTGTCTGAAGACCAGCTTCAGGCGGTTGCAACGTACGTACAAACGTTGAGCCAGACACCTCCCTTGCCTCCCGATGAATCCTATGCGCCGACTCCGGTTCTTCAGGCCGCGGGCGAGCGCGTCTATCTTACGCATTGTGCTCGATGCCACGGCATCGCGGGAGATGGCAATGGACCGGATGCCAAAGCGTATGCGCCTCGGCCCGCAAACTTCTTACAGATGGAGGTTTCGTACCGCGGGGCCGAGGATGTGATTCGACACGGAGTGCCGGGTAGTGGAATGCCAGCGTGGCCGCTACTTACGCCGCAGGAGATCCAGGCAGTGACGGTGTATCTCCGTTCGTTTTACGCGGCAAAAACCGGTGTAGGCCAATCGGAACCGAGTCATGCAAGCACCGGGAGTGAGGAGATGCCATGATTGCCTGGTTGATTGGAATCATGACCTTGATCCTTGTGCTCTTCATCATCTGGAGAGCACGCTCCTCCGTATTTCGAGAACGATGTGAAGCGCCGAAATTTCGATTTCTGGAGCAGCTTGGCATTTCACCGCGGCAGGAAGACAACTCTGAAAATCAACCGAAGTTGCAGGGAGGGACAGAATGAATTCACTTACTCGCAGGTCATTTCTTTCCGGGGCTAGCGCTCTGGGGCTAGCGGCGGGCGTGGGTAGCACCGCAGAAGCGCAATTGGTATGGAAGACCAATGATTGGAGGATTGCGGACTTCGAGGCTCTCGTGCATCACACAGCGCGTGTCAAGCAGGTGTATGACGTCGTGCAGATCAATAGTGGGCGCTTTCTAAACAATGTCAAGAACTCTCTGAACGGGTTGGAGTTCGGATTCGGAGTGCCACGCGAACAGATCAAAATTGCTGTTGCCATGCATGGTCCAGCCAATCTGCTGAATTACGACGACTTCATATGGAGTAAATATCAGATTGGGGAGTGGCTCAAGGTGATCGATCCGGAAACGGGGAAGGCAGCGGTGCGCAATCCGTTTGTGAAGAGTACAAAGTCATCCGGGCATGACTTTCATGGCACTGATCCCGACAAGGAAGATACGCAGTATCAGGACACGAGCATGGAGGCGCTCCGGGCAAGAGGAGTGCAGTTTATGAGTTGCCATACTGCGACGGAGGAACAGGCACGAGTTCTTATCCGGGTAAAAAACCTGACGCAGACTCCGGAAGAGATTGTGCGCGAGATGATGGCGCATACGGTGGAGGGAACTCTTGTGGTTGCAGCAATGGTGGCAGCGATTGCACTTCTGCAGGCGGAAGGGCGCTACACGTACATCACGGTCTAAATCGTTTGAGGATTGTGCGGATGAAGATTCATGCAATGTTGTGTCTGATGATTGCGGTGGTGATCAATACTTACGCGTGCGGGCAATCGACTCCTCCATGGAGTCGGGGAGCGAATGACCCAGCGGCGGGGCTCGGGATTGCTTTTCATGTGGCCGATGTTGACAACGTGCCCGATGTGCACGGCAATCCGTGCGACGCGCGCCTTGTGCTATTGATCGGAGGCAATCAATTCTTTGTTCTGCCTCAACTGGTGGAGGCGTTCCAGAAGCTGCACCCTGAGGTGAAGGGACATTTGTTTTATGAGACCTTGCCTCCGGGAATTCTCCGCAGACAAATGGAAGCAGGCGGAACAATCACGCTTGGTAATTTGACGTTGCGAGTGAAGCCCGACGTGTATGAGGCGGGCATGGGTGCAGTGCGCGCCATGCAGCGAAATGGACTGCTCACAAATGTTGTTCCTTATGCGACGAACGATCTCACTCTCATGGTCGCCAAGGGCAACCCGAAAGGCATTCGATCCCTTGCGGATCTTGGCCGACCTGGGCTTCGACTCTCAATGCCAAATCCGGCGTGGGAGGGCGTCGCGCGACAGATTCAAGCGTCACTCCGGAAAGCAGGCGGATCGGGACTGGAGAAGGCTGTGTATGAGGACAAGGTGCACAGCGGAGAGACGGTACTGACAGAAATCCATCACAGGCAAACGCCGATGCGAATCATGAGTGGGGTAGCCGATGCCGGCGTGACCTGGACTTCGGAGGTTCGTTTTCAGGAGAGCATCGGCAATCCAATTGAAGGGATTACGATTCCAGAATCGCAGAACACAACCGCGATTTATGCAGGCGGGATTGTGCGCGATGCGCCCCACCCTGCATTGGCCGCTGCATGGCTTGCATTCCTTAAGAGTTCGGAGGCGCAGTCCATTTACCACCAATTTGGATTTCGATCGGTCTCAGAACCTGCTCATCAAGGGACGAACAATGAGTTTTGAACGAGCACAACGGAAAAGCTGCCTGGTGCTATTTCTTGCGGGAGGCTTGAGCTGTACTGTGCTTCAAGGATGCTCGGCAAACAAGACGCCGGTGGCGGCGATGAAAGAACAAGGCCAGCATCTTTCTGCGGCAGAGAGAGAGCAGGCGGCTCTGGTGCACAAGGGAAAATTGCTTTTCGATGAGACACCGAAGTACGCAGCTTCGTATGTAGGCAATCAGTTGGCATGCGCAGATTGCCATCTGAACAGCGGCAGAGCAGACTACGCTGCGCCGATGACAGATCTAGCGGGCCTTTTCCCATTGTTCAGCAAGAGAGCCGGTCACAACATCAGCCTGCAGGATCGGATTGAGGAGTGCTTTGTTCGCAGCGAGGCGGGAAAGCCTTTGCCTGCGACAAGCGAGGAGATGCGTGGACTCGTGGCTTATATCCAATCACTCTCGACAGCGGAACACGGCAAAAAAGCATATCCGGGGCGGGGCCTTGTGAAGCTTCCGCCATTGCATGGAGATGCATCGCGCGGTCATGAGATCTACGTCCGTGCCCAATGTGCGACTTGCCACGGGGACAATGGTGCGGGTGTCCCGCCCGTTCTTCCTCCGCTCTGGGGCCGTGGGTCATACAACGATGGAGCGGGGATGGACGATCCTGCAAAGCTTGCAGCTTATGTCTTCCATAATATGCCGCAGAATCATCCGGAAACGTTGACTGCGCAAGAAGCCTTTGACGTAGCCAGTTACATAGATCGCCAGCCAAGACCTCACTTTAATCCAGCGTACAAGAGTTTCTAGGGTTGTGGATCAACGAAATCCTGGCGGGACTTCTGCATGCCCGCAACTTATCCAGGCGTTGTGTCGAGCGTGCTGCGTCAAGCGCTCTCAAATAGATTCCATCGATTACGCCGACCCTTTCAAAGGCTCAGGGCGGTCTTTCAGGTCATACACACTGGATTTGAGCTTTGGCGTTTCTCATCGATTTTTTCGTTGACATGATGCGAAAGTTACAGCGACACTAGGTGAGCTTCCGGGCCGCTTGTGCAAAGTGCGCGAGTCACCTTGCTTCCAGTTACCCCTGCGTAAACCCCCATTACGCGGTAAAGGATCTGACTCGCCTGTTGAATCCATACCAGTCTGCTTGCTTCTGACTAGGAGGTCGAACAAGTGAAAAAAATGTGTGTTCTGATCTGCGTCCCTTTTCTGTTGTCGTGCCTTGAAATGATCGCTCCCATGGCTGCCGCTCAGGCGCCGATCCCGCCGGCGATCCAGGTGTTTGGACCGGTTGACGTCCGAAATTCCCAATCTGGGGCGAGTTACACGGTCCCGGATACATTTAACACCAATACGCTGACGCTGGATTGCGCAGAGTCACCGATCACGGCGATGATTTCCGGGAATTCGGGCGGTACCGGACCAGTCCTGGTGGATAACTATATTTCCGTGAGCTCGACAAGCATTCCCGCGGTTGCCGGCAATCCGAACGCGGACAATGTTTGCAAAAGCAGCATTGGACAGACGGATTACAGCGGCGGCATCAGCTATCCGGATTGCTTCACGACCGCCTATCAGAGACCCGCGAGCGGTGGTGGTCTGGATGGGCTGGACGTCGATAGCGCACCCTATCCATCCAATCCGAGCGGCCCAGCGATTGTGACAACAGGCGGCATTGGCCCCATCGATGTTTCGAGTTATTTGACTCAGGGCGTACAGCAACTGACGATTTCACTCGAGGATGAGGGGGGAAAAGTCGCGAGTTCCAGCGTTTACCTCTCTACGAACTGCACGCTGCAGGGAGTCCAGAACGGAGGCATCATCAGCGGAAATCCGATCAACTCCATCACGGGGAATCCGCAAACGAGCCAGGATTTCAATTTCAATCCAAGCACGAATCAGCAGATCGGATTCACGTATGATGTGTCAGCTGCATACACCAACAATACGGTGACCGCGAATGCCAGTGGGGCAATTCCCCAGGTTGCTGATTCCGGAATGGCGCCGAATCAGTTTGTGAGCTATGTAAGTGGAACGCCGTTTGCGACATCCAGGTGTCTAGTTCACAGCGGCGAACTGGTAGATGGGAAGCCAGCCTGCAAGCTGTTTACACTGACCTGCACGAGCGGCTCCAGCGCTTCCGCCGCGGGCGCAAATTGCCCCGTTTCGAGCGCTTCGAATGAAGTATTGCGCGAGGTCTTTGATGGATCATCTTTCAAGTTGACTGACATTGTAGTACCGAACGGGCCGACGTTCCATGAAGGCATGGGATTCCTGATGGCCAGCGAGCCGTGGACAGGAGGGCCTTGCCAATTCAGTTCAGAGTCCGGTTTACAAGATGTGGTGTGCCCGCAGAACCTGCTGACGAGCTTCAGCGGTCCGGGATCATTTACCAGTGGCGGACAGACGACGCATCCCAACTCCACCTTTGTTTCTATCTATGGAGTGCCGGAGCCGCTGACTACGGTGACTCCTTCGGATAGCACGGGGAAACCTGTGACCCTTGGACCGGGAAACTGGACGCGCAATGCGAGTCCCAGTGTCGTCTTCTCGAGCCAGCCGCCGTACTTGACGGGCACCACTGTGGCAAATGCAAGTGCGTTTGTCGCGGCTCCGGTGAACAGCATCACCTATGGAATTTCCCTGGCGTCCGCTTTGCCGACTCCCGGTAATGTGAATCCGGCGGATTCAGTCTTCACGAGCTCGACGGCATGCCCAAGTTCACTGACTCCCTCTTCGCAGCCTTTGCCGGCACTCGTGAGCCCAGCGGAGACTTTCACTGGTCTGCTAGACGGCAATTACCTGATCCACTATTATGCGAAGGACTGCGCAGGGACCCAGGAGTTCCAGTACCTGGAGGACAAAAGTGGAAGCTGGTCAACCAACTTCTATACGTTCCCAATCAACGTAGACACGAAGCCGCCCGAGGTGGGAACCATCGCGCTCTCGCCGTCGTCAGGGGCGTACTATCAGGGCCAGTCTGTGACGGCCACTTACAGCTGCTCGGACCCACTGAATAACGGGGTCGCATCGGGTGTTGTGAGCTGTGGCAGTCAATCTTTCTCGGGGGTGTTGTCCACCGGCCCGCTGACATCGCCAGTGAACACGACCGCCGGGGGGACCTTCACGGTGAACGTGGCAGACGCGGCGGGGAACTCAAACTCCTCTTCTGTGAGCTACACGGTCAACATCGACAGCCAGATCCAGTTGTCGATTGCTTCGAACGCGATTGTGTATCCGCTAGGGACGGAAATACAAGTCCAGGTGCTGAACATCAATGGAAGCGTTCCGACGGGAACCGTCGTCATCCTGGACAATGGAAGTCCGGCTGCGACGCTGACGCTGAAAAAAGGGAGCGTTTACTACTATCTGGCGAACCTGCCGGCAGGTCAGCATTCGCTTAACGCGGAGTACATGGGAGATACGAACAACAAGCTCGGCTATTCGGCCGCGGTTCAGCTCACAGTGTCGCCGGTGCCCGTCACCCTGACCGCATCCTGCTGGAATACGCCCTATCCGTATGGCGCCAACTACCAGTGCGGCGTGTATGCGAGTTCGAATGCCGGGGCGCCACAGGGCTCCGTGACATACAGTTATGATGGCGGAGCGCCGGTAAGCCTTGCGTTGGTCTCCGGGACGACAACAATCGTCATTCCGAAGCCACCGGTGGGAACGCATTCGCTTATCATCCGTTATCCTGCGCAAACGAACTATGCAGCGGCGGGTCCGATCAGCGAGAGTTTTGTGGTAACTCCTGCTCCTGTGACGGTACAGGTGACTCCATCCTCCTGGTATGTGACGGGAGGGAACCTGACTCTGGCAGCCTCGATTGCATCCTGGAGCGCGGGACCGCCGTCAACCGGGACAGTCACGTTCCTTTACGGAAGCACCGTTCTGGGTGGCGGAGCAGTTCCCGTGAGTGTGGGAAGTGCCAGCATCACGATTCCCGCGACTGCATTACCCAACGGAACCGATGCCATCCAGGCGGTTTACTCCAATGGCACCAACTATGCCAGCGGAAACGCCTTGATTGATCTGCAAGTCGCAGTTCCTCCTGCGCCGTAAGACAAAGGCGGAGAAGACTCGCCTGCGCTGTGGCTGGAGGCCAGCCCGATGGGTGGGCCTCCAGGTTTTTGCGCTTGGATGGAGGGTCGGATGAGGCGAGTTCGACAAAAGCATCAAGAGCGAAGAGTGCGGATACGACGGGATCAGGAGGCGCGTGAGAGCCCGGGAGCGACCAGTTGCGTGCTGGACTCCTGCCCGGCGGCAAGACGCGTGAGGGTGAGGATTGTGATGTCGTCCTCCTGACCAAAGGCGACAGCCGTCTCACTGGCCTGCTGGGCCGTGGGCCGTGTGGCAAAGAGGTTGTTCATGCGCTCAAAGCCAAAGAGCTCGCCACGCTCGTTGCGCGCCTCGAGCAGGCCATCGGTGTACAAGCTGAGCTGATCGCCAGGTTGGAGGCGCACAGTGACCTCGTGGTAATCGGTCTGTTTGATCAGGCCGAGCGGCAGAGACGGCTCCAGGGTGAGTTCCTGCCCGTTGAGGTAGGGTGGTAAATGTCCTGCGTTGGCCAGCGTGACGGTTCCGTCGGAATCCAAACGAAAGACGATGCCCGTGGCGAAGCCACCCTGCATGCGTCCAACCAGACATTGGTTGAGCGCCGATACGATTTTTTGCGGGCTGGTGCTGGCGGCCGTTTCGGCGCGAATGACCCCCACGATCATTGAAACGTTCATGGCAGCCTTTAATCCCTTGCCGCTGACATCCCCAATGGCCACAATGGTCGATCCGTCGGAGTTTGCGAGAATCTGAAAGAAATCGCCGCCAACCTCCAGGGCAGGTGTATACGCGCTGGTGACGGCGAAGCCTTCGAGAGAAGGAAGAGTCTCAGGAATCAAGACCTGCTGAATTTCCCTGGCGCTCTGCATCTCCTGCTCGAGCGCGGTGCGGCGAGCCTGGGTCTCAATGACATACCGGTAAATTGCATATACGATGGCCGCGAAGAGGGCGAGGGAAGCGATTTTTTCCGGAGTAAAGACGACGCCCTGAATCTGGAAACTGTTGTTGTCGATCAGGCTGGAGTAAAGCGTCCAATGGGTGAATCGCTGGCCGAGCGCGCTGGCGTCCGCAATGGTACGGATCATCTGCACGAGGAATGCAGTGCCTGCGACTGCCCAGCGGGACGCATCGAGGTGTTTGCGCAGGCCGAGGAAGATGAGAGCGAAGGGGTAGAGCTCGGAGAGCAGAATGCAGGCGGCGAGAATACCGTCGGCCCACTGCATCCAAAGGGTGGCATTCCCCCAAAAGAGCGCCAGCATGCCGTCGAGGAGCCCCACGATCAGAGTGATCCGAGCGATCAAGTCCGTAACTTTGAGGATGCGGGGGTTCTCATTGAGCCGGAGGAGCCACACGAGCAGGAACCAGAGCGAGATGTTGGACAGCACGTAGAGAGGCTGGTTGATGCCGCGAGCGAGCTCGTAGGAGAAAGGGATGAAAAAGAGATTTTGCAGGATTCCCAGACCGACCGGGGTGACGGTGAAGACTCCGACCCAGAGAAAGAGCTGCTCTTTCCGGCTGCGAGTCCAAAGGACGACACACAGGACTGCGATGAAAAGCCGGAGAAGTACCAATGAGTAATCGAAGAGATCCTGTTGCACTTCGCTCCAGAGGATGGCCCGCTCGTAGAGCGTGATTGAATCGGGGTCTCCCAGTGTCGGAGTCGAGTAGATTCCGCCTGACTCGGCCAGGGAGAAGATGTCGAGGGGGGCTTTCCAGATGCGGATGGCGAGAACACCGCCTGATCCGCCGTGAATGGGAAAGGAGCGCGGAAAGACGGTGTAATACCAATAGGGGTGAGGTGGAAAATGACCATAGCTGCCGACCAGATGCCCATTCCAGTAGACCTCGTAGGCATCTTCAGCGTCGGGAATGAGGATTCGGTACTGTCCGGAGGCGCCAGGTTCCGGCACGATATCGACGTGGCGGCGATACCATGCGAAGCCAGTGTAAGAGGGATAGCCCTGCGCTCCCCAAGGAGCATCAACGAGAAGTGATTTCCATTGAGAGTCGTCGAATCCTGGTTGCGCCCACTGAAGATCATCCCCTAGGTGAAACTGCCAAAGGCCGCCCAGATCGGCGGTACCCTTTCCCATTCCATCCAATACAAGAGTTCTGGAGTTCGGACCGTGTGACTGTGAGACGTTTTGAGGCTGCGTCCACGGCGGGAATGCGGCCAGCAGTGCAAGAACGCCGGGAAGAATGAAGCCTGTGCGCCAGCCAAGCATGACGAAAGAATACTCCGTCAACGCTAAATTCCAAACGGTAGAAATCGAGAGATTGGAAGGATCCCGGCCGCATGGTTATCCTGTATCTCCGGTCCGGATGCAGCAGGGTGGCAAACCTACGATGCGCCAGCCCCGGCGAGGCCGCGTGGAACCCTTCTGGCTTTCGGAATCCGATAATATGCCTTGAGCGTCCGGTCCTCTCGTTGCGGTCGCGCCGAACTCCGGCAGATTTCCGGAACGTCGTGCGATTACGCGAGGGCTATCGCTGGATAACATGTGAATTCCTCATCCTTCACCTGCCAATACGGGATGAAACGCTGATCTTGATCTCCGCGCCATCCGAAATGAAGAGGCGCACCGTCAATGGTCGTAAGAGACTTTGCGAGATTCTCTATCGCAAGGCCCTTCTCCGGCTGCAATGTGGCGCTGGATGAGCCGATGGCAGCGAGCAGGATGGGTCCGTATTCAAAGGCGTATCGAGACCTGCCGGGGAGTTGATCGACGCCTTCATAGCGTATTGCGCGGACGGATGCGGGAAGGTCAAATTCAATCACATCAGAGTCTGCCCAAACACGCCGAATTGAAAGGTACGAAGCCGGTTGACCTGTGCCAGCGACCTTTCCGTTGATCGAGACTTGCATCGGCGCTGAAGCCCATGACGGAATCCGAATGCGGAGGTTGGATTCAGCGGGCCTGTCAATGTGTAGTGTCGCATTGACCTTGGTGTCAAATGGGAAACGAGTCTCGACGGTAAGCTTGAAGGCCCGCTCGGATTGCATCCAGCGAATGGTGGAAGGTTCAAAGAGGTTGATGTAGATGCCGTCGGCGGCGATGGAGTAAATGTGTTCGGGCAGCGAGCCGAGCAGTCGCGTGCCCTGCCCCTCGCAGCAAGTGTTGTAGTGGGTGCCCTTCTCCTTTTTTCCTTCAAGAATCGTGTGGTAGCGAAGACCTGCTTTTCCATCCTGATTGGCGAGGCCGACGTTATAGATCGATTTTTCGATCTCTGTGGCGAATCGCTCGTCGTCTGGATCTAACAGCTGAAATCTTTGGGAGAGGAAGACCCAAAAACTACTCCCGCACAGTTCGCCGAGCTTTTGTTTGAGATCGTTGGAGTCGGGAGGGTCCGTCTCGAATTCAATGATCGAAATGCTGCCGCCAGCCTGCTGCCAGTGGGCGCGGTATAGTTCCCACGCACCAAGAACGGCGTCATAGTAGAGTCGATTTCCGGTGACGTAGTAAAGGTCGAGATAGGCTTCGAGATTTGTCAGTAGATAACAGTGAGGGCGGTCGTATGGATACTGCCAGATCTGTTGCTTCTCCCGCTTTGCCAATCCTTTGAGCCAGGCATCTTCCTGGTAGAACTGCTGAATTACCTGCGCATCTTTGGGAACTCCGACAGGACTCATGGCAACACGGGTGTTCGCAACCATTCCTTGGCCGCCCTGAATTGCGCCGCGCGACATCTCCGGCAGGAAAGCCTGATGGTTAAACCAGTCGTAGTAGCTGCGCAGAAGTGGCAATGCCTGGGTGTTACCGCAGTAGGCAGCTTCCAGAAGTCCGTGCGTGAGCCATGCCCGCGTGTAGGCTGCGCGTTCTGAGTAGAAGATGGTGTCCTCGGGATACGCCATGATGTATCCATTGGGCTGGCGACAGGCTGCGATCCCATCGACGACTGCGTCCAGGCGATGCTGGAGTTCGGGATGCTGCATCCAGCGCAAGGTGTTCCCAGCACCCATCAGGAATCTTCCAGCATTTGAACCGGCGAGATCCTCCTCCCAAAAGACTTGCGACCCGACTGGTGTGAAGTTCTTAATCTTTCCCGTCCGTTCATAGAACTGCCGGAGCAGATCCTCAGTTGTGTACGAGGACAAGAGATATTCGATGTTGTTTTCCATCGCTATCTGGAAAAGACCTCCATGCAAAGCGACACCACTCCTGGGGCACTCCGCCTTGTGTCGAGCTGGATGCCAGGTGGCTGGATCGGTTACGGCATGGGGATTGTCCCGGTGGATGAACTCCCCATCCTGCCGGTAGGGGCGAGTCAGCTGAGAGGCCAGTTGAGGATTTCCATGCGCCGGGTCCGTAAGGACAGGGCATCCTACTGCAAGGTCGCTTCCGTGCGACAGAACGGCTACCTTTGCCAGCGTGAGCGTGAAGTCAGGGCTGTCGACATTGTGCGTTGCGCTGGAGACTCCCTGAGGCGGCCGCGTCTTCACGGGTCGGAGATGTGTCGCAGTGAGCCGGATGAAGCGCCCCCGCGCGCCGGGAGATGAAAACTGAGTAATGTTGTCTGCTGGATCAGGGAAATCGACGGTGCGGAAGTCTGCAATCGTGACGGGAGAGTGGAAGCCGTCGTCGTCGGAAGCTTCGATGAGAAATCGAAGAGGAAAACCCTCGCCAGCGTAATACTGATCACGCCCCGGATACATGCGCTCGGACGCTGGGAACAACAGGATCGCTTCGATAGGAAGACTCCGCCTCAAATCAATCTGGATCCAAGTGGGGGTATCGGCTTGCTGTACTGTGCGAGAGCGATAGGCGCGGTATTGAATCGCAGGCGTCGCTGCGATTCTCAATCCGGTTGCATAAGGCGTCAAAGAGAGGACGCCCGAGGGGGATAGATCCATCTGGGCATGAATGGCGCCAGCGAAAGCAAGGTCCGCGCTTGCGCACGATGCTGCCAGCAGGAAACGACGGCGGCTCAGTTCCGTCAAGGCAACTCCTCCAGCGATTCTTAAATCGCTATCATGCTACCTTTCAGGCAAGGTAGTGTGCCACTCTCTTTCTTGCGTCTGAAGCCCCCAACGGCCGGAACGAAATAAGAGCGCGCCTCTCAATCCTGGAATTGTCCATTCATAGTCAAAGCCCGTTGCGCTGTCCCGTCAAAGGAATTGAAGTTCAGGACGAACAGAGTCTCGTCATCGGCGCGGACGGTCAGCTTTGCAAGAGATCGACGCCTTAAAACGTCAGCAACGCCCAGGCTGCTTATGGGGGGGGAGAGGGATTCGAATGTCACTGACATTTTGGCTTGGAGATTCGATCCTCACATGTCATTCAAGTAGAAGAATAAAATGAAGTTGTAGACGCATTGAAACGGAAAGGCTTCGCCGTGATAGGCGGTACTTTAGGCGAGTGATAGAGATAGATACCCCCGCTAGTACCCCCTTCTTATCTCCCTTATCTCAAGTTGGACAAGCAAACCGCCGGAAACTTGTTGCGGCACGGATTCCGCCGAGGAGCGCCCATCTGATGCCATGAAATCAGAGCTACCTCTCTTTTCCTGGATGCAGTGCATTGCCACCAACCAACAGAGTGAAATGCTGCCGCTGTCAGAGGGAGCTGAAAGATGGAATGCCCAGCGGCTCACCGGGCCGATGCTTCTGCCTCGGTGATGTTTACCATTCAGTAAAATTCTGCTTCTGGAACCTGCTCTTGCGCCAGGATTGAGAAGGGGCAGGAGTCAGGAAATGCCCCAGAGC
>JAKAJO010000048.1 GCA_021813745.1 Acidobacteriota bacterium | reverse complement strand
ATCCGCACCTGTGGCAGCGCCCCCAGCAGCCGACCCCGACGCGGGCCTGCACACCGTCAAATCTCCCATCGTCGGCACCTACTACGGCTCGCCCTCGCCCGGCGCATCGCCCTTTGTCTCTCCCGGCGACCGCGTTCAGAAGGGCCAGGTCATCTGCATCGTCGAAGCCATGAAGCTCATGAACGAGATTGAGGCCGACGCCTCTGGCGAGATCGTCAAGTGCCTCGTCACCAACGGTCAGCCCATCGAATTCGGCCAGCCGCTCTTCACCATCCGCGAGGGCTAAACCGATCGGCGCGGCAGTCAATTTCGCGTTCGGGAGCGGCTTACTCCGCGAACCCCGCTCGCTCCCCTAACTCGCTAACTCGCTTTTCCGGACTTCCTCTATGTTTCGTAAAGTTCTCATTGCCAATCGCGGTGAAATTGCCTTGCGCGTCATCAACGCCTGCCGCGAGCTCGGCGTTCGCACCGTGGCCGTCTATTCTGAGGCGGACCGCAACTCCCTCCACGTCCGCTTCGCCGACGAAGCCATCTGCATCGGCCCGCCGCGCCCCACCGAGAGCTATCTCAATGTCCCCGCCGTCATCTCCGCCGCCGAGATTGCCGACGTTGACGCCATCCATCCCGGCTACGGCCTGCTCAGCGAGAACGCCAACTTCGCCGAAGTCTGCCGCGCCTCCAACATCAAGTTCATCGGCCCGCCGCCTGAGGTCACCCGCCTCATGGGCGAAAAAGAAAAAGCCCGCCAGGCCATGAAGAAGGCCAAAGTCCCCATCCTCCCCGGGTCAGACGGCGTCCTGGCCAGCTCCGACGAGGCCCTTGAAGTCGCCAAGACCATCGGCTATCCCGTCATCCTCAAGGCCAAGGCCGGCGGCGGTGGACGCGGCATGCGCATCGTCCGCACCCCCGACGAACTCCCCAATCTCTACCACGCGGCCAACACCGAAGCCGCCAACGCCTTCGGCAACGGCGAGCTCTACATGGAGAAGTTCATCGAGCAGCCGCGCCACATCGAGTTCCAGATTCTCGCCGACGAGCACGGCAACGTCACCACCCTCTTTGAGCGCGAGTGCTCCATCCAGCGCCGCCACCAGAAGCTCATCGAAGAGGCGCCATCCCTCCAGGTCACGCCCGCGCTGCGCAAAGAAATCAGCGACACCCTCTGCCGCTGCCTCAAGGACATCGGCTACCAGAACGCCGGCACCATCGAGTTCCTCATGGACGAGGACCGCAAGCTCTACTTCATCGAGATGAACACCCGCATCCAGGTCGAGCACCCGGTCACCGAGGCCATCACCGGCGTCGATCTCGTCAAGGCCCAGCTCCGCATCGCCTCGGGTGAAACGCTCGCCGACATCCTGCCGCCCAACATCGAACTGCGCGGCCACGCCATCGAGTGCCGCATCAACGCCGAGCACCCCCAGAAGTTCACCCCTTCCGCCGGCAAAATCACCGCCTTCAACGTCCCCGGCGGCAACGGCGTCCGCGTCGACACGGCTCAGTATGCGGAAGGCGTCGTCCCGCCCTACTACGACTCGCTCATCGCCAAGCTCATCACCCACGGCAAAGACCGCGCCGAGGCCATGGCCCGCATGCAGCGCGCCCTCTCGCAGTTCGTGGTGCAGGGAATCGACACCTCGATCTCGCTCCACCAGGCAATCTTCCAGGACGAGGACTTCCAGGCCGGCAACTTCGACACCAAGTTCATGGAGCGCTTCTTAGCCAAGCGGTAACTGAGCGGGTGGGGGCTGGCCCAGGTACCGGGGTTGAAAAGGAAGCACCATCATCAAACGATGGTTGCCCCCGGTCCCTCGCTGTTGGGGACCGGGGATAGCGATACTATGCCGAGTGCCTCACCCAGAACGCACAAGTGCCCCATTCCTGCGCGTCCTTTGCGCATGAGTAGGACACCACTCACTCCCGCAAGACCGGGAACCGCCGCAAACACTCATCAACCCCACTCATCGCGATATCACTGCGATGAGGGGGGCATCCGGCCGCTTATTTTGTCGGGGCCGAGTACATATTCTCCACACGAAAACTCCGATAATCGATCTCGCCGGGAATGTCGATGGCAAAAACAACTTTGCCATCTTTGTCAGTTTCGGTGGTGCGTCCTTGTAGGGGAAGCGGCGCGCCTGCGACCACGCCATATCTTCCGCTTTTTAGCTTTTGGATGGACCCGCAGCAGAAGGTGTGGACACCCAGCGGCGCGCTGTAAACGACTGTGGCGACGTGGTGCTCTTCGTCGAGCTTCCACACCTGTCCGCGCACAACCGCCGCGGCATCCTTGCCGGAAATATCTCCATCGTCCACGAGACTGAGGATGTCGGAATCGGCTGGCTCAAATCCGGCATCGTGTTGATACCTGAACCACGGATTCGGATCCGCTGATTCGACCTTGAAATCTCCATCCTTGCCCAATCTCCAAAGTACCTTGCCGCTTCCTTTCTCATCTTTCCAATCGATCTTCAAAACCCAGTTCTGCTCGGGCTGCGAAATCAAGAGGTCTCCAGTGGTCGGAATATAGGCGATCGCGTTGGTGTGGGTCCATCCGTTCGCCTCGTCGGCCAGTAGAATGGGCGGGCAACCTCCGCCTTGCCCGGCATGGCACTTGGAGTCATAGAGTGATTTGCGATTCAGGTCGAGATGGTCGAACCCATTCCAAACGCCGGCCACCTGGAAATCCGGATCGAGATCGACGATGATATCGCCCAGAACGTCGACGGGAAGCTTCGAACCCTGCGTACCGGTGGGCATCATGCGTTCAAGCCCGGCGAGGGCAAGGGTATGCCCGTTCGGCAGGCGAATCGCCTCGTGATGAAAACCAGATACACACTCTCGGCCGTCCTTGTGGCAGTCGGAGTGAATGCCGAGCGCCTCCAATTGCTCCGCGACGCGGCCGATATTGGTTTCGCGAATGACATTCCCAGCCAGATCGACTTCCTGCAACACCTGATCGAAACGTGTGTCGTTGACAGAATTTGCCCCATCTGCCAAGACCAGAAACCGGCCTCCCGGTAGCACACGCGTGATCGTGCCACCGGATCGGAGATACCAAATGATGTGGCCCTGAAGGTCGGATGCAAAAGGCCGCGCGCCGTCAACCATCGATTCCGCGCTATAGACGATCACGGGTTCGGTAGCGTCCGTTCCCGTTTCCGGAATTGCGACCACGACCGGCGGAAAGTTGCCGTCCAACATGCCGGTATGGAACGGAAGATAATTGCCGGTAGCGACTCTGCCGCTGGTCATCACCTCTGAACGCACCTGGTATTCGGTGTCGGGGCGCATTCCGGCCACGTAAGCATTGTTGCTCGTCGACCCGCGGCATGGCTGCGCGGGCGTGCGGGTAATCGCCTCGTCCCCATCTGCGTGAAAGGCAACCCGGAATTGACTCCCCTGTGGGCAGGGCGGCGCGCTGAACAACGCAACGAGTGGGTGCGCCGTGGGCGTAACCACCGGCACGTTCGCTTTGACCCGCGAAACGAATTGAAAGGGCATTTCAGCCTGTGCGATGGCTTTTGTGTCGTTGTCGCGGACCCTTACGCGGATCGTCACGCTCTGCTCAAAGAGGTCGGGCGTCCACGCAAACGCGTACTGCTGGCTGTAGTCGTGCACAATGCGGAAAGGTCCTCCGCTGACACTCACCGAATACTGAAAGACAAACTTATCCCGGGCGCTGGAGCCAGTGGTCAAGGGTTGTGCTGTGAGACCGAGAGGCGTACCGACCGGCTGGGGCGAGGACAGATTGGCTTGCAGACGCACGGTCAAAGGCGTTTCAGCCGCGCAAAATGACAACGCCGACAGAAGCAGGGGAAGAGCCAAGAGGTTTCGCATAGCCCCTGGAGGCTATGCCCGATCTTTGTGAATTGTCAACACAGATTGATTCGCGGGTGTAGCATCCGGCGAACAAACGCGCGGTAGGATGACGGTTGCCCCAGAGCCTGTCTGAGTGAAGTCGAAGGATTTCGCGTTTGAGACCGTGGTACCAGGTCACAGCCGTTCCTCTTCGCACCGTCCGCCGTGCTAAGTTGAGGCATACTCATGCCCACACTCCAGGAACAATTCGGCCAGATTGACATCTATTTCTTCGACCAGCTTCTCAAAGGCCGCATCATCCCCGGCATGCGCATCCTCGACGCCGGTTGCGGATCCGGCCGAAACCTCGTCTATCTCCTGCGCGAGGGCTATAACGTCCACGCCGCCGATGCGAACGCCGAAGAAGTCGAGACCGTGCGCAACATGGCGCGTTCGCTCGCCCCATCGCTTCCTGCCTCCAACTTCCGCGTTGAGCCGGTCGAACAGATGTCCTTCCCGGACGCCTTCGCCGACATCGTCATCAGCAACACTGTCCTTCACTTCGCGCGTGACGATGCGCACTTTGAGGCCATGCTCCGCGGCACCTTCCGCACCCTCAAGCCCGGCGGACTTTTCTTCTCCCGCCTCGGCTCCACCATTGGCATGGAGCACCGCGTCGAGCCCATCGAAGGCCGCCGCTGCAAGTCCCCAGACGGCTCCATGCGCTATCTCGTCGATGAGCCTTTGCTTCTCGCGTACACGCAGCGCATGGGCCAGCTCGCCGATCCCATCAAGACCACCATCGTCCAGGACCAGCGCGCCATGACCACATGGGTCGTCCGCAAAGGGGAACACTCGACCCTCTGATGCCGTCTGCCCACCCATGATGTCCAGCGGCGACCAACGGCAAGAGATAGCCCCGCCCATGTAGCCCTCATCACATCCCCACCCGCGCCCTCCCGTGTACCATCGGTGTCCGAAAGCGGGGCACGATGCACTATCTCATCCTCCTCAACGACGCACCATACGGCTCCGAGCGCAGCTACAACGGCCTTCGCCTCGCCGCTTCGCTCGCCAAACAGGAAGCCGCCACCGTCTCTGTCTTCCTCATCGGCGACGCAGCAAGCTGCGCCATGGCCGGACAGACCACCCCGAACGGCTACTACAACATCGAGCGCATGATCAAAGGCCTCACTGCCAAAGGCGTGAAGATCGGCATTTGCGGCACCTGCATGGACGCCCGTGGCATCCGCGCCGAGATGGTCATCGAAGGCACCCATCGCAGTACCATGGACGAGCTCACCCGCTGGACCATCGAAGCCGACAAGGTCCTTGTCTTCTAAATCGCCGCTTCCATCTTCCCCATTCGCGCCACGCGGTGTAACAATCGCTTCGTCTTTTCCATCCCCGGAGACTCCGCCGCATGTCCCTGCGTCCCGCTCCCGTCGCGTTCTGCTCCGCGCTCCTCGCCGCCACAGCCGTCTTCGCGCAGTCCACCGACTGGCCCGTCTACAACGGCGGCTCCGACGGCGCGCACTACTCCGCGCTCACCCAGATCAATCGCGCCAACGTCGCGCATCTCACCCAGGCCTGGCGTTATGACACCGGCGACACCGGCAACATGGAGACCAACCCCCTCATCATCAACGGCACCCTCTACGCCTACTCCCCCAAACAAAAAGTCATCGCCCTCGACGCAGCCACCGGCCAGCTCAAGTGGCAGTTTGACTCCGGCATCGCCGGCACGCAGCCCGTCCGCGGCCTCGCGTACTGGCCCGACGCACAACACGGTGGCGCCCATCCCCGCCTTCTCGCCGGCATCATGAATTACCTCTACTGCCTCGACGCCGCCACCGGCCGCCCCATCCCCACCTTCGGTGAAAACGGCCGCATCGATCTCCGCAAAGACCTCCGCGGCGACTATCAGGTCCAGTCCACCGTCCTCACCTCGCCCGGCATCCTCTATAAAGACCTCATCATCGTCGGCGGCCGCGATCCTGAAACCCATCCTGCCCCGCCCGGCGACATTCGCGCCTACAGCGTCCTCACTGGCCAGCTCGTCTGGCGCTTCCGCACCATCCCGCGCCCCGGCGAATTCGGCTCCAACACCTGGCCACCCAACGCCTGGCACACCGCCGGAGCCGCCAACAACTGGGCCGGCATGGCCCTCGACGCCGAACACGGCATCGTCTACGCCCCCACCGGTTCCGCCGTCATGGATTTCTACGGCGGCGACCGCGTCGGCAACGACCTCTTCGCCGACACCCTCCTCGCCCTCGACGCCGGCACCGGCAAGCGCCTCTGGTACTTCCAGGGCGTCCACCACGACATCTGGGATCGCGACTTCCCCTCGCCGCCCTTGCTTTTCACTCTCCAGCGCGACGGCCAATCCATCCCCGCCCTCGCGCAAACCACCAAGCAGGGTTATCTCTACCTCTTCAATCGCCTCACCGGCCAGCCGCTCTTTCCCATCCACGAGCACCCGTTCCCGCCCAGCACCGTCCCCGGCGAAGTCACCGCGCCCACGCAGCCCGTCCCCGACACGCCCGAGCCCTTCGCCCGCCAGCAGCTCACCGCAGACATGCTCACCACCCGCACCCCCGCCGCGCATCAGTGGGCCGTCGAAACCTTCCGCACCTTCCGCAGCAACGGCCAGTTTTACCCCCTCGCCGTAGGCCAGCAGACCGTCGTCTTTCCCGGCTTCGACGGCGGCGCGGAGTGGGGCGGTCCCGCCATCGATCCCGCCACCCACATCCTCTATGTCAACGAGACCGAGATGGCCTGGACCGGCGGCCTCATTCCCGCCTCGCACGGCGGCAGCCCCGGCGAGCAGCTCTACCGCAGCCAGTGCGCCATGTGCCACGGCATCAACCGCGCCGGTTCGCCGCCCGCATTCCCCTCGCTCGTCGGCATCACCACTCGCATGTCCGCAAAGAAGATCACCGGCAACATCCGCAACGGCAACGGCCGCATGCCCGCGTTCCCCAACATTGACGCACCCGGCCTCGCCGCGCTCCTCAGCTTTCTCGCCACGCCCGTCTCTGCCGCTGACGCCAAAGAGCTCGCCGCCGCGTCCTCCACTCAGGCACCCAGCGGCCCCGCCGATCCCACTTATCAGCAGCGCTGCGCCCTCTGCCACGGCGACCATCTGCAAGGCGTCGCGCCCATGTTCCCGGCCATCCTCGGCGTCGGCAACCGCCTCACCACCGTTCAGCTCACGCAGCTCATTCAAAAAGGCGGCAAGCTCATGCCCCCGCAGCCCGACATCGAAGGCAAAGAACTCGCTGCGCTCCTCGCCTGGCTCGGCGTACACGACACACTCACCCCGCCCGCCGCCGCGCCTGCTGCCGCACCCGGCACCGACGCCTACACCTTCACCGGCTATCGCAAATTCCTTGACCCCGAAGGCTATCCCGCCATCGCCCCGCCCTGGGGCACGCTCAACGCCATTGACCTCAAAACAGGGAAGTATCTCTGGAAGATTCCTCTCGGCGAATACCCCGACCTCGCACGCCAGGGAATGACCAACACCGGCAGCGAAAACTACGGCGGCCCCATCGTCACCGCCGGCGGCGTGCTCTTCATTGGAGCCACCGTCTACGACCGCCAGTTCCGCGCCTTTGACGCCTCCACCGGCCAGCTCCTCTGGCAAACCACGCTGCCCTTCGCCGGCATGGCCACACCCGCCACCTACATGGTCAACGGCCGCCAGTACGTCGTCATCGCCTCCAGCGGCGGCCGCGACCCCAAATCCCCCACCGGCGGCTCGTACATCGCCTTCGCCCTCCCGCGCTAGGTTCGCAACAGGCATGCAAGCGCAACTCGTCAAGAGTGGTACACCATTCCCGATGCTGACTTACCGCACATAAGGGTGGCCGGTGCCAGAGCCTGAGGACTGGCCGTGGTCGAGTTGTCGTCATCACTCGGCTGGGCTGCGCGATACGGTGGAGATCGAGTCGTTTTGGACGGCGTGGGAGCGGGAACAAAGGCAAGACCCGGATGGGCGAAGGTTTGTGGGCACCCCAAGCAAGGTGTGAAGGGCATTGCGACAGTCTGTGCGGTCGTACACGTGTTCTGGAGGCACGGAAAACGCGCGGACGCGAGGACCCTAGTCGAGCACTAGTCTCCTTAGTGTAGTGACGGGACTCACACCAGCCGTTATTACTGTCCGACTAGGATTGATATTCATTTCTCATAAGGAATAATGGACCAATGGAATTTTGGGACGAATTTGCATCCGAAGTGCTCAGTCTTGTTCAGAAGAGCAAGGAATTCGGACTGAATGTGGCAACGGCGGGTGGTCACCATAAACTCAAGAACGCAATCGAGAATTACAAGTCCTGCTATTCAGACTATGAAGGTTCCAAAGCCTTGTACGAACAGGCCGCGGTTTTCCTCCGTGACTCGCGTGCAAGCGTCGATTCGCGTGTGAAGGAGAGCGTGGAATTGCTCACGGACGCACGAGACATGGTGGAACGGGTGTCCTGGAACGCTAGGTCCTCGAACCTTCCTGAACACTCTGATATCGAGGTTCCTTCTTTGCACACTGTGGATCGTGTTTTGAGCGACATCAACACTGCGATGGAATCTGCAAGGGGTACCGGCTTCGGAGCGGCGGCCGGTGCTGGGGCTTGGCTCTTGGTTGCCCATCTTGGCGCCGCTTCCACTGGGGCTGCGATCAGTGGGCTCGCCGGGGCGGCGTCTACAAACGCGATACTTGCGTGGTTTGGCGGAGGCGCCCTGACGGCTGGCGGTGGTGGGATGGCGCTTGGAGGTGCCGTGCTGGGAGGGCTTGCGGTAATCCCAGCCATCGCCTACGGCGCGTTTAGATCCTACAAGGAAGCAAATCGACTTGTGAACGAGACACATAGGGTAACTGAAGCCAGTTCCACCAACAAGCAGAATGCGTCGAAGATGCGTGAAATGTCGAAAAGAGTGGACTCATTGCAGGTCTGGATATGTGACCGCAACACCACATTCTCGAACCAGCTGCAGGCCTTTCGCGAGCGTTCCTTAAAGATGGCAGCCGAACTCGCTGCTATCGCGAACGCCTTCGCAGAGGAACTCTCATGTCAAACTGAAAAGACTTCTTCCTCATGAATGTCGACCTGCTCAAAGGAGACTGGATGTGGCTCGGCGTTGAAGCATTGTCCAGATGAGGTGATTGCATCCGAAAAGACGGAAGATGAGAATGAACGGACTTGTTTACGTTCTGCTCCTAAGATTAGCGAGACTCACTGGCGATGCCGGAAGCCGCATCAGAGATGGGATCGATCGCATCAGTGTAGAGCGAACCGAGCACGCATTGGCAAAAATGTCCGAGTGCGAACGCCGGGAGTATTTCGCACGGGAGAAGGAAGTACGGCTCTTTGCTCGGTTAAGGCAAGAGCAGAGGGAGGAGGCGGCCGCGCATGCTCGAAAAAAGATCTTGCTCATCGCGCTCCTAGTTATTGGTATGTCAATCGTGATGATCTGGTGGGCCTCCAACTATGATCGCCCCGTCAAACATGCCGGCGTATCTCAGGTGCTGGTGAGGCCGCTCACCCCGCCAACACCGGTAGCGGACGCGTCGCAAACAGCGTCTCGCCACCCGGTGTTCAGTGACGCCGTGGCGGACTACGCCTACCAACTTGCAAAGGCATATCCCAACTGTACGGATTGGATCACACCGAACACAGGATGTCCGCTCTTTGAGAATGAGGCACAGAAGCTCGCTGAAGAGCTACATATGGAGCCACCTGAGCTGGGGGCCGATGGCCAACTGTCACAAGAAGCAAACGCACTGCAGTCCCTCACGCTCATGGTCAACGCTTACCGGTGGAAATATAAGTGCGATCAAGGAATGATGGAGTTCTGCGGGGACGAGTCCGGTAAGGACTCATTCAGAATTCTGCTCGATACGTGCAAAGACACTTCAGTCCCATCCTTCAATTCAGAATGCCGACGAATCGAAGAGCGCGTGCGCAATGACCTCATTTCGTCATCGGCCACATATTGAAGCGTTAGCCGGGTGCCCCAGGTCTCGATTCTGAGACCTGGGAAAGCACAAATCCCACCCGGCCACCGGGAAGCCGGAAGCGGAGAGCACGTAGCTGAACGCCGCTGTCAACCCCTCAATCCTCACTTTTTCTCTAACCCATTCATTCCAAAAGCAAGATTCCTCTCTGCGTTTTGCAGTCTAATTCCGACGAAAGCGCACAATAGGGACAATCATGCCCACAGCCTCCTCCAATTCGCCCGCGTCAGAGATCTGCCTGGTTCAAAATGTCAGCCATGCGACCGGTTTATACCAAAACCTACCCCCCACCCCCCCCTGCAATATTTTTCTTTTCCACAGAAATCGTGCACATTTTTGTCGAGACCGATTCACCTTTTCTTCGCCTTTTCACGCGAAATCAGATATGCTGGCATTCGCAACATGGAGGTTGCCTGAATGGACTTTCAAAAAGAACTCATCGCCGAATATGACCGCGAGACCGCGCAAACCCGCAAAATGTTGGAAGCCATCCCTGCCGATGCCGACCTGAACTACAAGCCCAACCCCAAGTCCATGTCCCTCGGCCGCCTCGCCGGTCACCTCACGGACATGGCAGGGGACTGGGCCATGCACACCCTCACCCAGGACAAGCTCGAGTTCGCCGCCGACCACAAGTGGGATCCCTACGTCCCCGCCAGCAAAGCCGCCGTCCTTGAGAAATTCGACAAAGGCCTGCCCGGCGTCAAAGCAGCCATCGCCGCCGCCACACCCGCTCAGTGGGATCAGCACTGGAAGTTCATCTTCGGCGGCCAGACCTTCATCGATTCGCCCCGCCACCAGGTCTTCCGTGACTACGTGCTCAACCACATGGTCCATCACCGCGCCCAGCTCAGTGTCTATCTGCGCCTGCTCGGCGCCAAAGTGCCCGGCATGTACGGCCCCTCCGCCGACGAAATGTAAACCGGGCAGGGAAGCACGCGCCGCGCAACCTGACAACCATCCGGCCATGCATCTACCCTTGATGCATGGCCTTCATCTTTCCAAAGCTCTATCCCATCCTCGACTCCGCCATCCTCCCCGCAACAGGCCGGCCCGCATACCTCACCCGCCTCGGCGCATCCCTCACCGACGCCGGCGTCACTCTCCTCGAATACCGCAACAAAACCGGCTCCGACGCTGAAATCCTCGCCGACTGCGCAGCCCTCCGCGCCGCCATGCCCGCGGAGCACGTCCGCCTCATCCTCGATGACCGCGCCGACCTCGTCGCCACTGCCAATTTCGACGGCGTCCATGTCGATGCCGGTGACGTCACGCCATCCGAAGCCCGCCAAATCATCGGCCCCCATCGCATCCTCGGCACTTTCGGCGGCAGTGACACTCTGCTCCCTGGCATCCTCAACGCCCCCGCTGACTACCTCGCCATCGGTCCCGTCTTCCCCACCAGCACCAAGCAAACGGACAAGCCACCCATTGGCGTCGAAGGCGTCCGCAAACTCCGCGCAGAAGCCGGTCCCAACGTGGTGCTGAGCGCTGCCGCCGGCATCACGCACGACACCGCCTCAGCAGTCCTCGCCGCCGGAGCCAGCATCGTTGCCGTCTCCGCCGCCATCTTCCGCGCTGCCGATCCCGCATCCGAAGTCCGTCGCTGGCTTGCCTGCCTCGGTTGACCCTGTTCACCCATCTGCAGAAAACACACGACAACCTTATTCCTCATCGAGTAAAAACAACGTTAGTGACGAGCCCGGAGATTCAGCCTCTTGCTACACCAGCCCAACCTCCCGCCGACAGCGGCGGCATGGTGCAGAGTCTCGGCCTCTTCAGCTCCACCGCCATCGTCGCTGGCTCCATGATCGGCTCCGGAATCTTCCTCGTCGATGCGGACATCGCCCGCGGCACCGATTCACCGGCGCTCTACCTGGCCGCCTGGATTGTCACCGCAATCCTCACGATGATCGGCGCCCTAAGCTACGGCGAGCTCGCAGCCATGATGCCCAGGGCCGGCGGCCAGTATGTCTACCTCCGCGAATCCCTCGGCCCGCTCTGGGGTTTTCTCTACGGCTGGACGCTCTTTCTCGTCATCCAGACCGGCACTATCGCCGCAGTCTGCGTCGCCTTCGGCAAATTCCTCGGCGTCTTTTTTCCCACCGTCTCCACCACGCACTGGCTCTGGCACATCGCTCACGTGCCCGCCATCCAGATCGGCCCCATGGTTCTCGGCAACATGGAGATTGGCGTCAACACCGCCAACCTCGCCGGCATCGCCGTCGTCCTCTTCCTGGCCATCGTCAATATCTTCGGAGTCCGTCTCGGCGCTCTGATCCAAAACATCTTCACCTCGGCAAAGGCGCTTTCGCTCGCTGCGCTGGTTCTCGTCACCTGCATCCTCGGCCGCAACACCGCCGCATGGGAAGCCAACTTCGGCCCCGGCCTGCGCGCCTTCTGGCACAATGCCGGCTGGCACACGCTGCATCCCGTGCAGGTCGGCATTGGCGGACCCACTGTTCTGGTCAATCTCTTTGTCATCGTCGCCGTCGTTCAGGTGGGTTCGCTTTTCTCATCCGATGCGTGGAACAACATCACGTTCACCGCTGGCGAAGTCAAGAATCCACGCCGTAACATTCCGCTCTCGCTCATCCTTGGTGTCGGCTTCGTCCTCACCATTTACTTCTTCGTTTCGCTGGGATACCTGCTCGTGCTGCCCATGCACGGCGACCCCAATGGAGCCACTGCGCTCGCCCGCGGCCTGCAGCACGCTGCTGAGGATCGCGTCGCAACCGCCGCCCTCGATGTCGTCTTTCACACCGGCGGCGCGTATTTCATGGCGGCGGCCATTCTCGTCTCCACCTTCGGCTGCGCCAACGGCATGTCGCTCGCAGGTGCGCGTGTCTACTACGCCATGAGCCGCGACGGCCTTTTCTTCCGCTCCGTCGGCAAGCTGCATCCTCGTTACAAGACGCCCGTCGCTGCGCTCATCGTTCAGGCTGTTTGGACGGCCTTCCTTTGCATCTCTGGCAGCTACAGCCAACTGCTCGACTACATCATCTTTGCCGTGCTGGTCTTCTACATCCTCACCATCGCCGGACTCTTCGTGCTCCGCGTGCGTCAGCCCCACGCACCGCGTCCGTACAAGGCCCTCGGTTATCCCATTCTGCCCGCTCTCTACATCGTCATCGCCTCGTGGATCTGTGTCGTATTATTGCGGTACAAGCCCCAGTACACCTGGCCCGGTCTTGCCCTTGTTCTGCTTGGCATTCCTGTGTATCTCTTCTGGTCCCATTCATCGAAAAGTCGAAATCATGCCGCTCACTTTGCTTGAGGAGGAACTCCCGCACTCATGTCCAAACTCTTTCGTATAAAACCAATGTCGATGCTCAACCATGAGGCTGCCGAAGAAGGTGAGCACACGCTCAAGCGCTCGCTCGGCGCTCTCAACCTCATCACGCTCGGCATCGGGGCTGTCATCGGAGCGGGCATCTTTGTCCTCACCGGCCAGGCCGCTGCGCTACACGCTGGTCCTGCCGTCGCCCTCAGCTTCGTCCTCGCAGGTTTCACCTGCGCCTTCGCAGGCCTCTGCTATGCGGAATTCGCGTCCATCATTCCCATTGCGGGCTCCGCGTACACCTACGGCTACGCCACACTCGGCGAACTCGTCGCGTGGATTATCGGCTGGGATCTTTGCCTCGAGTACGCATTCGGCGCTGCAACCGTCGCCTCCGGCTGGGCGGGCTACTTCAACAGTCTTCTGCAGCAGCTTCACATCTATATCCCGCCGCAACTCACCGCCACCACAGGTACGCAGCTCGTCTTCTATCAGCAGCAGTGGCTGCCCGTCATGTCCCTGCCGCCCGGCATTTCCGATGCGGGCCTGCCGCATGCAACTGGCTTTTTCAATCTGATTGCCGTCTGCATCGTGCTCGTCATTACCACCATTCTTGTCATCGGCATCAAGGAATCGGCCAACTTCAACTCCGCCATCGTGATCGTCAAGCTCGGCATCGTCGGCGTCTTCCTCGTCGTTGGCGGCCTCTTCCTCATGCAGCATCCGCATGTTGCCGCCACCAACTGGCATCCCTTTATCCCTCCCGCGGATGGCCACGGAAACTTTGGCTGGGGCGGAATTCCCACCGCCGCCGCTTCCATCTTTTTCGCCTACATTGGCTTTGACGCAGTCTCAACTGCCGCGCAGGAAGCCAAAAATCCGCAGCGCGACATGCCCATCGGCATTCTCGGATCGCTTGTCGTCTGCACCGTCCTTTACATCCTTGTTTCGCTCGTGCTCACCGGCCTCGTATCGTACAAGACGCTCAACGTCGCCGCGCCCGTCGCTCTTGCCATTGACGCCACCGGCGTCAGTTGGGGTTCTCTGCTGGTCAAAATCGGCGCCGTTTTTGGACTCGCTACCGTCATGCTCGTCATGCTGCTCGGCCAGTCGCGCGTCTTCTACTCCATGTCGAAAGATGGACTGCTCTGGAAGTGGGCTTCGGATATTCATCCCAAGTTCCGCACGCCCTGGATTACCACCATCGTCTTCGGCACCTTCGCCGCCATCATGCCGGCCTTCCTACCCATCGATAACCTTTCGCAGCTTGTCAACATCGGAACGCTGCTGGCCTTCACCATCGTCAGCGCAGGCGTTTGGGTCTTGCGTGTTCGCCATCCTGACATGCAGCGCCCCTTCAAAACACCTCTGGTTCCGCTTGTCCCGATTCTTGGCATTGCCTCCGCCGTCTACCTCATGACGCGCCTCGCGCGCATCACCTGGATCGTCATGATTGTCTGGCTCCTCATCGGCCTCGTCATCTACTTCACCTACTCGGTGAAGCACAGCAAGGTGCAGGCGATGGCGCAAGCCAATGAGGCGGATTGAGAGCTGGGAACCGATGACCACAAATGAAAACGGCCTCCGATGAAGGAGGCCGTTGTTTGCTTGCGGATAACAACGCGCAGTTCTTACGCCGTCGTCTTTGCGCACAGCTCGTCAAAGGCGCGCATCAGCTCTTGCGCAATTTCCTGCGCGGTCGACTGCTCAATCACAAACCGCTGCATCAGGTAGGCGAGCTTGCCATCGCGCATGATTGCCACCGCGGGTGACGTTGGCGGGTTGCCTTCGAAATAGCTCCGCGCGCGCTCCGTCGCTTCGCGATCCTGCCCGGCAAATACTGTAATCTTCCGGTCGGGCTGATGCGCCGCATTTGCCAGCGCCAGCCGCACGCCGGGGCGCATCTTGCCGGCCGCGCAGCCGCAAATCGAGTTGACGACCACGAGTGTCGTGCCCGGCTGGGTCACTGCCGCGTCCACGTCTTCGGCGGTGCGTGTTTCGCTGATCCCGGCGCGCACCAGTTCCTCGCGCATGGGAATCACCATCAGTTCTGGGTACATGTTTGCCTCCGGCAGGGAAAGTTGCCTGCCTCTATTTTATCCGTTCCCGCGCAGTGTAGCCTTGAACAAATGCACCTGGAAGAGAACAAGCCGCTTGCGCCGTTCACGACCCTCGGCATCGGCGGCCCAGCTCGCTGGTATCTGCGAGCCTCCAGCGAAGAAGAAATCGCCGCAGCGGTTGAGTGGGCGCGGTCGCACGACTTGCCGCTTTTTGTCCTCGGCGGGGGCAGCAATCTCCTTGTCAGCGACGCAGGCTTTCCCGGTCTTGTGCTCCACATCGCTCTGCGCGGCATCACGGCCATCGACGATGGTGCGCATCGCATCTACCAGGCCGCTGCGGGGGAAGAATGGGATGCTTTCGTCCAGCGCGCGGTCGGTGACAACTGCGCCGGCATCGAGTGCCTGGCCGGCATTCCCGGCACCGTTGGCGGCACGCCTGTACAGAACGTCGGCGCGTACGGGCAGGAAGTCGCCGCATCCATCGCACACGTCCGCGCGTTGGATGTGCTTGCGAAAACCTTCATCGAGTTCACCGCAGCCGATTGCGGCTTTGCCTATCGCCGCAGCCGCTTCAACTCGACCGACCGCGGCCGTTACATCGTTACGCGCGTCGATTATCGCCTCAATCCCGGCGGCGCTCCCACGCTCCGCTACGCCGACCTGCAACGTGTTTTTCCCGCCGACTCCGCCCCAACACTCGCGCAAGTTGCCGCCGAGGTCCGCCGCATTCGCCACTCCAAAGGCATGCTCCTCGTCGAAGGTGACCCTGATTGCCGCAGTGCTGGCAGTTTTTTCAAGAATCCCATCGTCACCGCAGCACAGCTTGAGCACGTCGCTTCCATCAGTGGCAAGCAGCCGCCCCAATTCCCGTCGGGCACCGATCCGGCCCCTGCAACGCTGGTCAAGATTCCCGCAGCATGGCTCATTGAACAAGCCGGCTATGCTAAGGGCTACACCCTCGGCGCGGCGGCCGTCTCGTCCCGGCACACACTGGCGCTCATCAATCGGGGAGGAGCCACAGCGGCAGAGATTCTCGCCCTCGCCAACAGCATCTCTTCCGCCGTGCAAGACCGATTCGGCATTCTGCTCGAGCGGGAGCCGGTCCTCGTCGGCTTCGATGCCGAGCGGTCGCGCCCGCGCTGAATTGCATTCGGTTCTGCACAGTCGCCAGACACAAAATTGCAACGCCAACTGATACCCTGAATGCAGGCATGAACGACAATCTGCATCAGTTACGCTGTTTCGGATGTGGCGCGCGCATCCGCGGGGCCGAGGCGCAACCGGATTTCCGCTGCGCCGCATGTGGTGAGCTCTTTGAGGTCGAATACCCCGGCTGGGAACAGCGCAAAGGCCCGGACCGTCCCAACGCCGGCGCGCTGAAATGGCTCTGGCGCGAGCGCCGTTGCTCATCCGAAGCCGTGGATCACTCCGGCGTCTGGCGCTTCCGCGAGTTGCTGCCCATTCTCGAAAGCTTCGGCAACGCCGTCACGCTGCGCGAGGGCAACACGCCGCTCTATCCTTTGACCCGCAATGCGCGCGCTCTCGGCATGGATCAGCTCTTCGCCAAGCATCAGGGCATGAACCCGACTGGCTCCTTCAAAGACACTGGCATGACCGCTGCACTCAGCGTCGCCAAAGAGCGTGGCTTCGAGTGGGTCGCCTGCGCCTCCACCGGCAACACTTCCGCCGCGATGGCCGCCTATGCCGCACGCGCCGGTCTGCGCAGCCTCGTTCTGATTCCAGAAGGAAAAATCGCCTGGGGCAAGCTCTCGCAGGCCATGGACTACGGCGCCGTCACCTGCCAGCTCAACACGGACTTCGACGGTTGCCTCAAACTGCTCACAGACATCGTTCGTCAGGCGCCAATTTATCTGCTCAACTCGGTCAATCCCTATCGGCTGGAAGGGCAAAAGACTCCGGCCATTGAAATCGCAGAAGCCTTCGACTGGATGGTCCCTGACCACGTCATCGTCCCCGGCGGCAATCTTGGCAACAGCTCCGCGCTCGGCAAGGGCTTCAAAGAAATGCACGAGCTCGGCCTGATTGCTCGCATGCCCAGGATCTCCGTCATTCAGGCCGAGGGAGCCAACCCGCTTTCGCGCTTCTTCCGCGCCCATCGCGGCGCAGCCTTTGAGCCGGTGGAGGCGCACACCCGCGCCACTGCCATCCGCATCGGCAATCCAGCATCCTGGCGCAAGGCCGCTCGCGTCATTGAAGAGACCGGCGGCTGGTGTCTCGATGTGACAGAAGCTGAAATCGCCATCGCCAAAGCCGAGATTGGCGCCGAGGGCCTCGGTTGTGAGCCCGCCTCTGCCGTCACGCTCGCGGGACTCAAGCGGCTCCGCGCCGATGGCCGCGTTGCCGCCAGCGAAAGCACGGTGCTGGTTCTCACCGGCCACACCCTCAAGGATGCCGACTACACCATCGACTTTCACCGCGGCACGCTGCTTACGGATCAGGAAAAATCCGGCCATGAAGCAGAGATTGAAAAGCTGCGCCGCAACGCTGTCGTCGTGGATGCCACTCCTGCGGCCGTGCTCTCCGCCTTGAAGGAGCAGGCCGGATGACTGCACCGCTGCGCCTGAGGCTGCCCGCTACCTCGGCTAATCTGGGACCCGGCTTTGACGCCGCGGCCGTCGCTCTTGATTTTTTTCTCGAGATCGAGGCCGTCCCGGCGCCGGAATTTTCCATCGCCGCCACGGGACGCGATGCCGACCGCACGTCTCACATCGAAAACAACCTCATTCTGGGCATCTATGAGCGCCTGCTGCGCGAGCACGGTAAGCCGGTCACTCCGCTCGCCATTCGCATGCACAACGAGATTCCGCTCGGCATGGGCTGCGGATCCTCTGCCGCGGGCCGCCTGGCCGCCATTGTTCTCGCCGTCCACTTCGGTCAACTCGGCTGGACATCTGCGCAGGTACTCGAAGAAGCCTGCGCCCTGGAAGGCCATCCGGACAATGCCGTTTCCTGCTGGCTCGGCGGCTTCGTCACCGCCTTCGCCGAGGGACGTGCCGTGCACTTCGCGCGGGTCGTCCCGCCCGCAGTATGGCGCGCCCTGGTCGTCCTGCCGGCAGATCCCCTCGCCACCAGTAAGGCCCGGGCTGTGCTGCCTCCCACTTACTCCCGCGCCGACGCCGTCGCGAATGTGCAGGCGGCCACGCTCCTTGGTGTCGCCTTCGCCCAGGGCAGGGGAGATCTGCTCCGCTTCGCCATGCGCGATCGCTTTCACCAACCCTATCGAGCCCCCATCTGCCCGCTCCTTCCGCCATTGCTCCCTCTGGCAGGCGCGCACGGCATTCTGGGTGTCGCTCTCAGCGGGGCCGGCCCCGCAGTGCTCGTCATCCTCGATGGCGACGACAGCATCGCTCCGGCCACCCTTGCCATTCAGGACGCGCTGCGTGGCCAACCCCAGCCCGAATGCAAACCCTGTTCCTTCCAGATTGAGGGCGCCGAAAGTCTCGCACGAGACGAAAGCTGAGCGGAACAGGAAGTGCCCATCTCAGGCCATCTGCCCGAAATGATTACCATTTCGAGTACCGAAGTTTTGTTGCATTAAGAGAGATTCGCGCCTAGATTCGCTGGGTGGGCAGTTCTGGGGGAGGGCTGCTCTGGCGCCCGGGTCCGGTTCGGATCCGGGCGCTTTTCGTTGCCCGGCAGGCCCATCCGATTTGGCATTCCCAGGCGACTTGCGACTTTCGGGAGGACTGCGGCATCCTAAAAGAGGCTGATAGTCGCCTCAGGCCGATGAGACGCACAGCAAGGGAGGAACATGGCAGGAGCGGGAATTCTGGAAGTAAGCGATGCAACCTTTGATCAGGAGGTGCTGCGCAGCGAGCAGCCCGTGCTGGTCGATTTCTGGGCCGTTTGGTGCGGCCCCTGTAAGGCGATCGCACCGATTGTTGAGGGCCTCGCCGCAAGCTACGCCGGCAAGTTGAAGGTTGCCAAGGTGAACGTGGACGAGAATGGCGCAACGCCTTCTCGCTATGGGATCCGCGGTATCCCTACGCTTTTGTTCTTCAAGGGCGGCAAGATTACCGACCAGATTGTGGGCTACGTCCCGCAGAACGTGATTGAAGAGAAGGTCCAGCGCCTCCTGGCCTAGGCCTCATCAGATCAGGAAAACGGCCCGGCGCAAGGCCGGGCCGTTCTGCATTCTGGATCTCTTTTAGCGATACTTGCGCAATACGCCCAGAACCCGGCCCTGAATGGCCACCTGAGCGGCGGGTACATAAATCGGCTCCATCTCGATATTCGCAGGCTGCAGCCGCACCATCTGGCCCTCGGAGTAGAAACGCTTCAGCGTCGTCTCGGAACCGCGCACCAACGCCACCACAATCTCACCCTGCCGCGCCGTACGGGTCCGCTCCACCAGCACAAAGTCTCCGTTAATGATGTGCTCATCTCGCATGGAATCGCCGCGGACCTCCAGCGCAAAGCAGTCACGGCTTCCTACTACGTCATGCAGCGAGATGCTTTCTGCGGACTCCGTCGACTCCACCGGAAGCCCGGCCGCAATCCTGCCGACCAGGGGCAGGCGATCGCTTGTCCGCGTCCTCACCCCCGGCGGCACCACGTCGATCGAGCGGCTCCGGTTGTGCACCCGATCCAGTAGACTCTTCTTTTCCAGGTTGGTAATGTGTTTGTGGACCGTCGCCAGGCTCTTGAGCCCCATCCCGCGTGCGATCTCCTCAAAAGAGGGGGAATACCCGTTGCGGGTGACAAAGGACTCCAGAAAATCCAGCACTTCTTTTTGCCTTCGCGTGACTGCCATGCGCGCATTATAGCGAATAAAAAGCGAACCGCAACGGGATTGTTTCGGCCTCTTCGTCGCATACGACCCGAAATGGTAAACAGCAGACCTTCGTCCCCGTCCCGGCAACTTCCTCAAGCCCTGGCCCTCTCCGGTCGATAGACCGCTTAGTGCCGCCCCATAAAAGCCATTGGCGCCAATCCTGACCGCCCGTTTTGGAACTCACCTGTCTGCGATTCCATTCGCGGAAGCTCATGCATTGTTTTCTCCTCATCTGCCTTGAGTTCCATCTCATCCCATCGCATGGTGGAAGGGAGCCGCAGGTTAACGCTCGCTAAGCGGGGTGGAAGACCGGCGGACATTGGGGATGAGGACGGATGAATCCGATCGTGGGAACAAAAGGGATGAGGGTTCTGATCGCGGAAGACGACCGCGCCCTTGGCACTTTTTTACGGCGAGGACTGGAAGCAGACAACCACCGTGTCCGTCTGGCAAACAACGGAGCCGAGGCCCTCGCGGCATTGCGAGAAGAGATGCCCGACCTGATGATCCTGGATCTGAATCTGCCGGTCCTGGATGGGGAACAGGTGCTGACGGCTCTGCGCGGGCTCGATGCGGAACTGCCCGTGCTGGTGTTGACTGCGCGCCAGGAGATCGAAGTCCGGATCCGCTGCCTGGATCTGGGAGCCGACGACCTGATGGGGAAGCCATTTAGCCTTTACGAGCTCCGCGCCCGCTGCCGGGCTCTCCTGCGCCGCCGCCGGGAGGTGCGCCTGTTGCTGCGTGCAGGCAATCTTGAGTTGAACCGCGTGGATCGCAGCGCACGGCGTGCCGGCCTGACCATTGAACTGACCAATAAGGAGTTTGGGCTTCTTGAAGCCCTGATGCTTCATCGAGGTCAGTGCGTCTCCCGCGCCGAGTTGCTGGACACCGTATGGCATATGGAACCGGCTGAAGCCACCAATATTGTGGATGTCTATGTGAATTACCTGCGCCGCAAGCTGAACGATCCGCCCCCCGGCGTTCTCCTGCGCACGGTACGCGGCAAGGGTTACATCATTCCGGGTGCCGCAGAACTCCCTGCTCAGGAGTTTCCCTCCACGCTCCCTGGCGATGTGATTGGGAAGACTCTGCCACTTCAATAGCGCCGCAAGGCCCAAATCGCAGTTTTGGAAGGAGACCACTGCATGCTTGGATTGCCTGTTCCCGTCGTTCCACCTCCTGCCTTGACGATGTTACGTCCGCGCCGCGCCCAACCACGTGCCGCGGTTGTCGCAAGCGCCGATGCCGCCTTTCGTGAACGATTGGCCTCGCTGCTTCGAGGCCTTCGCTGGCAGGTTCGAGCCGCGGCCAGTGGGGCTGAGGCATGGTCTGAAGCCGACAAACTGTTGCCTGAAGCACTGATCGTCGATACCTGGCTTCCCGATCTGGAGGTTGGTGAGTTTGTCAGGGATTTTCAAGGCAACTTTCCCGATGTGGACCTGTTGCACACAGACGGAACGTCCGCGGCGCATGCGCCGCGGGGGGGGCACCGGCAGGAGCTGTTATATGCTCTGCGCAACTGTCAGGAAGCCGATACGGCCGCTTGGAATGCGGCACCCGTGCTGGGTGAACGGGAGGGTCGATCGGAGCCCCCCGACGAGATTGCACCCTTGTCGCAGACCCTCGTCGCGTCCAGAGCGCAGTCCATGGAATCGGTTGCTCCCGGGTTGAGCCCGCGATCCAACTTCCCGGTGGTTGTCGTGCCGGAACGCCTTCCGGAGATGGTGGGAGAGGCGCCGGTACTGCTGGAGGTGAGCCGACGGGTGCGGCTGGTGGCGGCGCGTTCTACCCCTGTCCTTATTGAGGGGCCCACGGGGTCGGGCAAGGAACTGGTGGCGCGTGCTCTCCATCGGCTTTCACTTCGCAGCTCGAAACCGTTTGTTGTCATTAATTGTGCGGCAATTCCTGAAGCTTTACTGGAAGCAGAGCTTTTTGGTCATACGCGCGGTGCTTTCACCGGCGCGGTGCAGGGGCGCGTCGGCAGGATTGAAGCTGCGGATGGAGGAACCCTGTTTCTCGACGAGATCGGCGAGATGCCCCTTGCCCTGCAATCCAAGCTGCTTCGCTTCGTTGAGCGGGGAGAATTACAGCGGGTTGGCGACAACGAGACGGTCAAGGTGGACGTTCGTCTTGTGGCGGCCACGCATCGACCGCTGGTCCAGCAGACAGAGCAGGGGATCTTTCGGGCCGACCTTTACTACCGGCTTGCGGTCTTTTTGATTCGGACGCCCGGACTGGGGGCGCACCTGGAGGACCTGCCGCTGCTGGTTGAGCACTTTCTGGAAAGAATGGGCCGCAATGAGCCCGTGAAGCGTCTGGACGCGGGTGCAATGCAGCGTCTGATGGCGCATGGATGGCCCGGTAATGTTCGCGAACTGGAGCATGTGCTGGAGCGTGCCGCCATCCTGGCCGGAGCTAACCCCGTCGTCACGGCGGCGGAGATTGAGTTTGGCGGCTTCTGAACGAGGGAGGACGGCGACCAAAAATGTCAGAGAGGAGAGAAACGATGCCGATGGGGATCGACACCCGGATGGGGGAACAGGTCGAGCGGTATCTCGATCTGGCAGCCAGCGAAGTCAAGCTGACCGCGGCCAATATGGCGAACGTGGACACGCCCGGCTACCAGACCGTGGGGATGGACTTTGCCGGAGAGATGCGGGAAGCCCTCAAGGATGTGGACCGCGGAATCCCGGAGAAGGCGGTGAGGTTGAAAGCTGTAGATGGGCTGGTCTCCCGACCTGATGGCAATAACGTCTCCATGGATCGCGAAGGCTTGAAGCTGGCCGAGACGCAACTCCGCTTCAAAACAGGAGTGGCCCTGCTGCACCAGGAGTACCAGCGAATCATGGATGCCATTCACGCCGACAAGTAAGCCGGCTCGAAAGGGTTTGCGGAGACGAGGAGAGGAGCATGAATCTTTTTGGATTGATGGAGACATCGGGCTCGGCCATGCAGGCCGAACGGATGCGCGCAGAAGTTGTGGCAGCCAATATGGCCAATGCCGAGACGACGCGCACCGAGAGCGGAGGGCCTTACAGGAGGCAGATGGTTGTCTTCGCTGCGGATCCGATTGATGACAGTTTTGCCAGCTCAATGAGTGAAGCCGCTCAGGCGAACTCCCCGGCGGAAGCCTCATTGCGCAGCGGGCTCTCCGGGCCGGGCGTTTCGACGGGCGTTCATATTGCCCAGGTGGTACAGGATCCGTCCGCTCCGCTGAAGCGTTACGACCCGGGGCATCCTGACGCCGGGCCGGATGGCTATGTGGCCTACCCCAACATCAATCCCTTAACGGAGATGGTCGACCTGATGGGAGCGACGCGAGCGTATGGGCTGAATGGCTCGGCGGTGCAGGCGGAAAAAAGCATGATTGTTTCGGCCCTTGAGATTGCAAAAGCGTAGACGCGATGCCCCTTGGAGTCTGAATCGGGCCGGGGAGAACGGAGAATCAGTCAATGCAGATATCGACCAATACGGTCCAGGGAGTGAGTTCGGCCCTCACGGAGATCTCCTCTGGGTCTGTGGATCAGAACATGTCGCCGAACGGAACCGCGCCCCCGTTCAGCAGTCTTCTCCACGATGCCGTTGGGCAGATCCACGTGCTCGAAGAGCAGGCGCACCAGGCTGTCGAAGGATTGATGAATGGTTCTGGCGTAGACGTCCATCGAGTCATGATCGCAACCGAGAAGGCAGACATGGCCTTTGAGATGGCGGTGGCAGTGCGCAACAAGGCGGTCCAGGCATATCAGCAGATCATGAGCATGCAGTTTTAGTGGCATAGCCGAACGAGGAACTCAAGGATGTCGACGCCGGGAACCAAATTGGAGACCACTGCGCCGGGGGCGCTGGGAAGCGGGCCCATGCTCTCCCGGCTTGCTCCGCTCTGGACCCGAACGCGGATCTATTGGGCTTCGCTGTCTTCCGCCCAGCGCAACGGGGCCTTGCTGGCGGCGGTCCTGTTGGCGGCTCTGACGGCGACCCTGGCTTGGTTTGGCGTGCGCACGGACTGGCGCACCCTGTATGCCGGAATGGATCCCGACGATGCGCGCCAGACGGGGCTGACGCTGACGCAGGCGCAGATCCCCTATGATGTGGCGCAAAACGGAACGGCGATCCTTGTGCCGGCGCCCCAGTTGGATAAGGCGCGGCTGGCCACCGCCGCAAAGGGGGGCGTGCGGAGCGGGCGGATGGGTTTCGAGCTCTTCGACAAGCCGAACTGGGTTGGTTCGGAATTTGACGAGCAGGTCAACTATCAGAGGGCGATGGAGGGCGAACTGGAGCATACAATCGGGACGCTTTCCGATGTTGAATCCGCTCGCGTGCATCTGGTCCTGCCGCACGAGTCGCTCTTTCGTGAGGAGGAGCGCCCGGCCAAGGCCTCTGTGGTTCTTAAGCTGCGGCGTGCCAACCTTGCAGAGGGTGAAGCGGACTCGATTCGCAATCTGGTGGCCTCCGCTGTGGATGGGCTGGCGCCGGACCACGTCGTGCTGGTCGATGCTGACGGACATCTGCCGCTGGGACCCCGGACTCCCGAAACCTTGAAGCTCGGCGCCGAACAGGCTTTGGAAGAGAAACTCGTGGCCACGCTGGAGCCGGTCACGGGTCCGGGCAATGTGAGGGCTTCGGTGACGCTGGACTACGATCCGGAGGCAACCGATGAGACACGCGAGATTTATGACCCCAGCCAGTCGGTCACGCTTTCCATGCAGCGCACGCAGCAGACCTCCGGAGGACAACCGGTGGCCGCCGGCGTCCCTGGCGCTGCATCCAATGCGCCGAATACGCAAGCGCTGCCCGTTTACCCGCGGCAGACCACGCCGCCCCAGAGCGCCACCACCGAAAGCGGCACATATGGAGTGACGAAGACAGTGCGGCACGTGGTTGAAAACCCCGGACGGCTGCGGCGATTGACAGCCGCAATCGTTGTTAATGATCGGCTGATGCATCCCGCAGCCAGAGGCACCGCCGCGCAGTGGCAGCCTTGGTCGTCAGGCGATCTGCGCAACCTGACGGCCTTGGCACAGGCCGCCGTCGGTTACGACGGCACGCGTGGCGACGTTGTCACGGTGCAGGATCTGGCCTTTGAGGAGAATCGTGCCGCGCAACCAGTCTCGGTCCCGCAGCGGGTGCTTGCCGGAGCCGAAAGCTCTCCCGTGCTGGTCAAGACGGCTGCGTTGCTTCTTGGGCTGATCGTCGTGCTGGCCTTTGGCGTGCGACCCGCAGTCCGTGCGATCACCCATGCGCTGCCTGCAGGGGCCAGTCGGGACACGATGCCGGCATTGCCGGGTAGCTCACTGCATGTCGAAGGCGGAAATCTCCCCTTGCCATCTGCTTCCGATCCGGAGCGCATGCGGACGCAGGAGATCTACGAACAGGTGACCGGGCACATGAAGCGTGAACCCACGCAAAGCTCAAGGCTGCTGCAAAGCTGGATTCACTCGGAGTAAACGGCTCAGCTCGGCCGGAGGAAGGAAATGGCGGAGGAAGCAATTCAAAGCACAACAGAACGAAGGCGCCCGCGGAGCTCCATGACTGGGTTGCGCAAAGCGGCAGTGCTGCTGATGGCGGTGGGCGAGGATCTGGCCAAACAGATTTTGCGAGATCTTCCGGATTCGGATGTGCAGCGGATTACAGAGGAGCTGGCTGAACTGCGCGGCGTGACCCCGGAGCTTTCCAGCGAGGTGATGGAGGAGTTCTGGGAACTGCTCGAAACACAAAATTTCATGATGCATGGCGGTCTGGACTACGCCAGCCGCCTGCTGGTGGAGGCCTTTGGGAAAGACCGCGCCGAGGATTTGCTGATGCTGGTACGCCGGTCCCAGGAGGCTGCCCAGGGCAATCTGGCAAAGCTCCAACGCACCGATCCACAACAGTTGGGGAAACTTCTCGACTCCGAGCATCCGCAGACGATTGCCCTGGTTCTGGCGCATCTGGATCCCAAGCGGGCCTCGCAGGTGCTTGAAAATCTGAGTGAGGATCACAAGGTGGTTGCGGTCCGGCGTCTGGCGGAGATGCGGCAGTTCTCGCCGGAAATGGCGCAGAAGGTGGCGCAGATACTCCATCGCCGCCTGGAAAACATGGGCGATACGGCGCGCAGGAGCTACTCGGGCTTCAAAGCCGTTGCCGATCTGCTCAACCGCATGCCTGCTGAGGAGTCGAAAAAGATTCTTGAAACCATTGAAGAAGGGGAGCCCGAACTGGCCCTTAGCATCCGCAACCTGATGTTTACGTTTGAAGATCTGGTGACGGTGCCGCCGGCCACAATTCGCGAGATTGTTTCCGGATTGGACAAGCGCCAGCTGGCGATGGCCTTGCGGGGCGCCAATGAGGAACTTCGCGCGCAGATCTTCAAGTCGATGAGCTCACGCGCTGTGGAAATGCTCAAGGAGGACATGGAAGTGCTGGGCCCGGTTCGGTCGCGCGAAGTGGCCCAGGCGCAGCAGGAGATTTTGAACCTCGCGCGCCGATTGGAGGCTGAGGGGAAAGTGGTACTGAAGCTGGAAACCGGTGACGAGATGTTGGCGTGAAGACGCAAGGAGTGCACAGTACGATGCCGCAGACCTGGACCCGGCAAGCAAAAGAGGCCGTTATCGAGACGTTTGTCTATCGGGCTGGACCGGAGCCGCCCTGCCCGGCATGGGACGGACTTCCAAGCCTTGAAGAGTTTTCTCCAGAGGGATTGGAAAGCGCGACCACCGCTTCGGTCGTCGCTGAAGCAACGACGGCAGAGGCAGCGCATAGCGAAGGGTTGGCCGACGAGCGGCGAAAGAGCTTTGAGGCGGGTCGAATGCAAGGGATGGAAGAGGGACATCGAGCGGAGCGGGAGGCGCAACGCGCGATGCGCGACAAAGAACAGGCTCGTTACAGCCAACAGATGGTGGACCTCGTGGCTCAGTTTGATCGCGCCAGGGAACAATACCTGCACTCTGCCGAGCGTGAGGTCGTCACGTTGGCCTTGGCTGTGGCGGCTCGGATTCTGCGTCGGGAAGCGCAAATGGACCCGCTTTTGTTGACGGGAGCGGTACGAGTTGCGCTGGGACAGATTGCGCAATCCACCGAAGTGCGCTTGAAGGTGCCCGAATGCGATTTTGAACTCTGGAACGAGGCAATCCAGCATCTCCCCGCCTTTGCGGGGAAACCGATTGTGATGGCGATCCCGGAGATGCGCACCGGGGATTGTGAAGTTGAAACAGCGATGGGCTCAGCCGACTTGGGAATTCGGGCACAGCTGTCCGAAATCGAGCGCGGCTTTTTTGATCGTCCCCAGCGGCCTACTGCGGAGGCTGAAGCGGGGACCGCTGTGGAATGCAGGCTGCGGCCATGAGCGGGCTGCTGGATCGCTATGCAACGCGCCTGCGCCGTGCACAGCCTTGGAGATGGCGCGGGAGAGTCGTTGAATCGGTGGCTCAGACCGTCGAATCGGCCGGCCCACTCGCCTCAGTGGGTGAATGCTGCGAGATCGTGGACCGGGAAGGCCGAGTGCACGAAGCCGAAGTGATTGGCTTCCGGGGAGCGAATCTTCTGGCGATGCCTGTCGAGAGTGCCGAAGGGATTCGCTTCGGTGACGAGGTCGCGGCGCTAGGGACGCGGCCAGAATTGGGTGTCGGGATGGCGCTGTTGGGCCGCGTGCTGCGGGCGGACGGAAGCCCGCTCGATGGAGGGCCGCCGCCGCACCTGTGTGATTCGCTGCCGTTGGATGGCGCCGTACGCTCTCCACTGGACCGTGTGCCGATTCGCATTCCACTGGGCACGGGGATTCGCGCGCTGGATGGGATGCTCACGGTGGGACGGGGACAACGCGTGGGGATCTTTGGCGGCTCGGGCGTTGGGAAGAGCACCTTGATCGGCATGATGACACGGAACACCGAAGCGGATGTGACAGTAGTGGGGCTGGTGGGCGAGCGCGGACGCGAAGTGCGAGAGTTTCTTGAAGACGCGCTGGGTGCCGCGGGACGGGCGCGCTCGGTGGTTCTGGTGTCCACCTCCGATCAGTCGCCCTTGCAGCGGATGCGAGGAGCTCTGGCGGCGACTACGGTGGCGGAGTATTTTGCGGCGCAGGGCCAGAATGTGCTGCTTGTGCTTGACTCCCTGACTCGATACGCGATGGCGGCACGCGAGATCGGATTGGCGGCTGGAGAACCGCCGACCGCGAAGGGATATACGCCCTCTGTCTTTACGCGGCTGGCGAAGCTGGTAGAGCGTACCGGCCAGTTTCGACAAGGCTCAATTACAGCCTTCTACACCGTTTTGATGGAGGGCGATGATCAGCAGGATCCGCTGGTGGATGCGGTTCGCTCACTGCTCGATGGGCATGTCGTTCTGGCGCGCGGGTTGGCGTCAGAGGGATGGTATCCGCCCATTCAGGTTCTGGACTCGATCAGTCGCCTCATGCCCGCTGTGGCTGGCGCCGAGGCGTTGCAGCAATCTGCCCTGGTCCGCCGCATGCTTGCTGTGCTGGCCCGCTCGGAGGACTTGGTCCGGATCGGCGCCTACAAAACCGGATCGGATCCGGAACTCGATCGCGCTCTGCGAGCCCGTCCCGCGATACGTGCCTTTCTGACCCAGCGCGCGGATGAACAGGAATCCTTTCAGCAAACACGACAGCGACTGGGACAATTGGCGGCGGAGATCTAAACAGTGCAGCCTTCTGATACGTTGAAACAATTGCTGCGCATCCGCGAATTGGAAGAGGAGCAGAGCAAGATCGCGCTGGAGGGAGCGCTGGCGGAACTGCACCGTGTCGAATCCGCGCTCTCTGCTATGACGGAGCGGGCGCAGATCGGGAGAAGAGTATTCGGCAGAGGTGTGGAACAGTGCGAGAGGGTCGATCGCCTTGCGGGGCTGGCTGAGAGTGAAGCGGCCCAGCGCAATGCAGCCTGGTTGGAAGTACGCCGACGTGAAGCCGAGCTTGCCGTCGCAGAGCGACGAGAGTTGTTTCTAAGCCGGCAGTTGCAGAAGCGGCAAGTGGAGACGCTTCTTGACGAGGCGAAGCGGCGAATTGAAGCGGATCGGAGCAGAAGGGAACAAGTCGGACTGGATGACTGGTACCGGATGCTCAAGAAACTCCGGAATGTCTCGTAAGCCGGATGTCGCTTCCCAGCGGAAATCCAATGTCCATTCCAACCTTTTGCCGGGACGTCAGAAGGCTCTAATCTTCGCCTTACCCCTTTGGCCACTTTTCTGCAACAGAAAGCGGCATGACCATCGCCCCCCTGACTCCCGAAGCGGATCGTGGATTAGAGTCGGAGTTCGCGCGCGGCGAAGGGGAGGTCCCGGGTTTGGCGACGGGAGATCGGGCCTCTGGCCGGGCAGCCGCTCTCTCCCCGTTGATGGCTTCCACAACCAGAGGCGACGCCAAGGGATGGCAGGTCGCATTGACGCGCGCGCTTGTGAATCATCCCACTTCCGATGTGTCACCTGCGCTCTCCGGGGAACATGGACCCGCGATGGGTCCAGGAGGTTCGATGAGTGCTCCGGCTCGGCTTGCACTTCGAGATGCGTTGTGCTCCCGTGTGGCGGATCCGCGGTCAGAGCGGCCCGAACGCTTGAAAAGCGAGCAACCGTTGATCCGGGGAGACAAGGTCCATGCATGGGACAGGGAGCGACACGGAACAGTCGGGCCGAAGCGCAAGCGCGAAACCAAGATCCTGGCATCCACCTCCGGATCCGGCATGACATTGCCTTCTGCAAATGGAATCCCTGCCGCAGTCGCTGTTCCGGTATCAGGTGAAGCAACCCCGAGCCTTGTGATGGACCCTCTGGAGAGGAGCGGTCACGGGGACGTAATGGATCCGTCAACGTCATCCACGCAATCGATTCCTCAGGGCATGCCGGCGCTAACCGCTTCCGGCCCAGTCTTGCATGAGGGTGGGTGCCTGGCTGATCAATCGGATTGCACCGAAGTCGCAGTCGGTTCGGACAAGAGTCCCCAGTCTGCCGGGACGGAGGCAGCGAAGCCCGGCTCCTGGCAAAAATCCATCGACTTCGGTTCGGCAACGTGGGTGGATGGGGCTGCCGCAGGGGAACAGTTCAACTCCGGGCTCCCTGCGGACGGAAATGCCCCGGCGCTGCCCTCGGCGGACCAACGCGCGCCAGAGCCGCATCCCATGCCGCAGGGAGGGTCCATGACTTCTCAACTGGTGCCAGGAACACAAACTGTGATGGGGCCTGCAGATGCGGCTCTCTGGAAACTGGCGAACGGGACCGCGCCATTGCGGACCGCAGAACGATCCCCATCGCATCCACCCACAAAGGAGATGGCAACAACCCGGGCATTCCGAAGCGTCGGGAGCCCGGGTATGACCAGTGCTCCGACACATTGGGGAGTCGCACAGCATGCAACCGCCAGTGGGAAAGACCCTGCCGCCATGGTTCCGGCCTCTTCGGCTACGGCTGGCCTGCCTGTGGCACAAGCAGTTCATTCCGTCACGACTTCGCTGGCAGGGCAACAGGAGAATCCCGGCCGCGGCTCCGTTACGCAGCAGACGTTCACTGCACTGGATACAGCCACCAGCAAGGCAGACGTTACATGGTCTCACCTCAGCGCACGTCACGCAGAAGCTGGCTACCAGGATCCCGTCCTGGGCTGGGTAAACGTTCGCGCCCAGTCGGATTCCAGCGGAATTCATGCGGCGCTGGTCCCCGGGTCGGCGGCTGCGGAGCAGTCGTTGCGTGGACACCTCGACGGTCTCCAGAGCTTCCTGCACAACCAGCAGAGTTCGGTGCTCAGCGTCCAGGTGTCCAAGCCGGAGGCTTTCGCGATGGGACAAGGCTCAGGGAATGGGCAGGGTCAGAACCCAGGGCACAGCCCGACTCAGAATTCACCTGGGGGAGGCGGAGCAGGTCCTGACCAGGAGGCAGGAAGAGGCAGTCGAAGAGATTCGACGATCGCTGGTGGATCTGGGAGCGCGCCGGGTTTACCGCGGGGAATCGACAGGACCGCAGTCAAGTCCACTTCGGAGGTTCGGTTCCTGGGGGGTCATCATGTGTCCGTGATCGCATAAAACATGCATTGCAAGCTATCGAGGAGGAATGGAGAGTATGGGAATAGCAAGTCTGTTTCACCATCCGTCGGTGAATCTCGCGACTGCGCGAGCGGCGCTTCCAACCGCGGCAGCCACTTCAGGCAGCAGTGGTGCGAGTTCGTCCACATCGAGCAGTGCCGGCGCTTCGGCGGCGACCATCTCGGCAAACGATTTTCTAACGCTACTCGTGACCGAAATGCAGAATCAGGATCCAACTGCCAACACGGATCCCAACGAATATGTCAACCAGTTGGTCAACGTGAATAGCTTGGAACAATTGATCTCGATCAACCAGACCTTGAGCACTGCGGTGGGTTCAACGGGCAGCGGCAGCACAGGGACACCCGGCGGCGGAAACGTCAGCGCAACCGGCGCGGCGCAGGCAGTCTCGAAACCGCCAACGCAAGCTGGCCTCTCCGCTCCCCACGTGAGTGCCCATGTCGCACAGCCAGCGAACCAACTGATGCCCCGGGCTCCAGGAAACCTTTCGATTCCCGGCGCGAATCCGGCCGCGACGCGAGTCGCCCAGTCTCTTGGCGGATGGACGAAATCCCAGCAGTGAGATCGAAGCGCGGAGGCCGTGATGGGCCTTCAGCAAAAGCAGGCAAACGCCGGCCCCACAAGGGTCGCATACACAGCAGGTGCTGCACGAGGAGAAATGCATGGCAAGTTTTTTTATTCCACTGACGGGCCTGGAGGCTGACTCTACGGCACTGAATACGATCGCGAATGATCTGTCCAACATGAACACGACAGCATTCAAGGGGCAGTCTGCCAATTTCTCAGATCTGTTTTACCAGCAGATTGGATCGGCCGGGTCAGGCGATCCGGTCCAGGTTGGTGCGGGGACTCAGGTGGCGTCGATTTCGACGGACTTTACCCAGGGTTCAATCAATTCCACCGGTTCGGCGACGGATGTTGCACTGAATGGCAACGGCTTCTTTGTGATTAATGATGGCGGGGTCAGCGAGTACACCCGCGCAGGCAATTTTTCCCTCGATGCGAGCGGAAATCTCATGACACAAAGCGGGCAGAGTGTGATGGGATATCCAGCTTCGAATGGGATCGTGAACACCAATTCTCCCCTCACGCGCATCAGCATTCCAGTGGGCCAGGTGGAGCCGCCCAAGGCCACCACGACAATGAACATGACAGCCAATCTGAATGCAACGTCGAGCGCCGGCGCCACATTTCCGGGGCAGATTACCGTCTATGACTCATTGGGAGTCAGCCACGTCGCGACGGTCACCTATACACAGACGGGGACCAACACCTGGAGTTACTCGGTTGCTCTTCCTGCAGGCGACTTTTCGTCTGGGACGTCGACACCTGTGACCGGCTCCATGACGTTTGACGCAGCAGGCAATCTGGCTTCAGTGACGCAGGGAAGCGGTACGCCCCAAACAGTCGGGACAGCTGCGGGCGACATTTCTCAGATTCCCCTCAGCTTTTCCGGATTGTCCGACGGAGCCGCCAATTTGAATATTCAATGGAATCTCCTGGGGACCAGCGGCAATCCGACGATCAGTCAGGTGGCGGCATCGTCGGCGGTGAGCGCCACAACGCAGGACGGCTATGAGAGTGGTCAGTATCAGAGTTTTACGATCGCCTCGGACGGTACGGTATCGGCGACCTTTTCTAACGGCCAGCAGCTTGCAGTGGGACAGCTGGCATTGGCGAATGTGACCAATGTGCAGGGCTTGAAGATGCTGGGCGACGGCAACTACGCAACCACGATGGCCAGTGGGGCCGCCTCAGTGAGCGCATCGGGGACCGCAGGCCTTGGCACGCTTCAGGATGGCGCATTGGAAGAGTCCAATGTCAATATCTCGGCGGAGTTTTCCAACCTGATCATTGCGCAGCGAGCATTTGAGGCGAACTCCAAGGCGGTGACGACATTCGACACGGTAACCCAGGAGACGATCAACATGATCCATTAAAGGGCCATTTCCGCGGCGTTGCCCCCGTTGCAGCGGAGGCCCGGCGAGGCGCTACGATGATGGAGTCTCGCGCGGGCGCACCTCCACGAAAAGCCCCTTGGCGTGTGCCAGAGCGGTTCCTTCGGCGTCCTGGATGTGCGCTTCAGCCCAGCGTTTTCGTCCTTCGACGCGGACGACCCGCCCCACGATACGAATCGTCGCAGCGCTGGGCACGATTTTCAGATACTCCACCTCGAGGCTGCGCGTCATGGAGGCAACACCCGAGGCTCGCACCGCTTTACTCATTGCTTCATCCAGCAGGGTGGCGATGATACCGCCGTGCAAGCAGCCGGGGTGCCCGCAGAAATCAGCGGAGACAACGGCTTCGCACACGATGGTCCCATCGTCGGCCATCAGGAACTTGAGTTGGAGGCCATGTGGATTTGAGGAGCCGCAGCCAAAACAACGATTCTGTGCCGTGTGCTGAAGAGGGGTGAGATGGTCGGGGTACGGTTTCATCAGGACAAGATTAACTTCGCGACCCGTAGCTTGCCTACGCCATGCGGCCTTTACAATGGGGCTTGATGAGCCACCCGGCGCCTTCTTTGTTTTCATTTCTCTTCTGGCCCAAAATCCTGTGCCTCCTCATTGCATGTGCTGCGTTCGCTGTTGCGGGTTGTCACAGCAAAGCAACATTGACTCCAGAACAGGCGGAAGGGAAGCACCTTTACGATACGCGCTGTGCGCATTGCCATGAAGACAATGATCTGGGGCTGAAAAAGGTCCCGCCCAACCTGCACGGACTGTTTGATCAACCGGTTCTGCCAAGCGGACTGCCCGCTACGGATGAGAATGTTGAGCGTACGGTGCTTTCGGGCAGGGGAATGATGCCGCCCTTTGCCGGTCGCTTTACTAGCGAGCAGATGAGTGACCTGCTCGTTTATCTCCACACCGGCATGCACTGAACCAGACACTGATTGTCCGGCCACTAATTGTTGGATGCTTTCAGCGGCGTTGCAAGCGGCAATAGAGAAACTGCTGTTCCTTGCCGTTAGGCGTCTTGTGCATTTCAATCACCGAATCACAGAAGACAAGATCCGTTCCGAGGGTTGCGGAGAGGGACGCTGCATCGTAACGGCGCGTATCGAGTCCGCTACATCGCATGGGCCCCTCGGGGCCAAAGGTCGCCAGGATTGCGTGTCCACCTGGCTTGAGGGCATGGAGCATCTGGCGAAGATAGGCGGCGCGCTCCTCGGCATGCGTTAAGAAATGAAAGACAGCGCGATCATGCCACACCGCCATCCGGCCTTTCTCGAAGGGAATCGAAAGCACATCGCCGGTGAGCCATCTGACGCGTGCGGAGGATGCGCCGAGTCGACTGCGGGCAGCAGTCAGCGCGGCCTCGGCAAGGTCAAGAACGGTCAGGTTTGAGTAGCCGCGTTGCAGAAGGTCATCGACAAGCGTCGAATGTCCGCCACCCACGTCCACGATCGCGGCGTCGAGCGCCGCTCCGGTATCCCCAAGCATCCGCAGCGATGTATCCAGGTGCTCTCGATACCAGCTCACGCCGTGCAAGGCATTTCGCTCGTAGACATTGTCCCAGTGAGCCTTGCGGTCTTTGGGCAGCATGACATATTCGCGCATAGGGTCCATCTTGCTGACAATTCTATTGTCAGGCGGCCGACTGGGGCTGTGTCGCTCTGCGGACAGGCATAATTTTGATACCGAAAAACAAAGAGAAATGCTTCGCATGCGAATGCCCCGTATACTGGAATCTGTCATGGCGACCGAGAAAACCTTCTATCTTGAGACCTTCGGCTGCCAGATGAATGCTCATGACTCGGAAAAGGTCATTGGCACTCTGCAGCAACAAGGGTACCGTCAGGTGGAGTCCGAAGAGGACGCCGGCCTGATCCTCTATAACACCTGTTCCATTCGCGACAAAGCGGAACAGAAGGTCTTTCATCGTCTCAACGACTATAAGAAGCTTCAAAAGGCTGGGAAGCGCTTTGGCGTGCTGGGATGCGTGGCTCAGCAAGAAGGCGAAAAGATCTTTGAGCGAGCCCCCTATGTCTCGCTGGTTTCGGGCTCAGCTTCCTATCGCCGGCTGCCGGAGATGCTGGAACGTCTGGAGGCGGGGGAGACGCGCATCACGGGACTCGACGACCGGGCCACGGAAGAGACCTTCGAAACAGAGTTTACCGCGCGACAGAATCCCTATCGAGGCTATATCACCATCATTGAGGGTTGCGATAAGTTCTGCGCCTACTGCGTGGTTCCTTACACGCGGGGTAAAGAGCGCAGCCGCAGTTCCTCTTCCGTGCTTGCAGAGGCCCGACGGATTGTTGACCAGGGTTATTCCGAAATCCAGCTGCTTGGGCAGAATGTGAATAGCTATCGGGATCCGGAAGGGAAGTTGAGTTTCGCGGATCTTCTGGCCGCCGTGGGGCAGGTAGAGGGCATCCGGAGAGTTCGATTCACAACCAGCCACCCACGGGACTTTACGCCCGATATCGTGGCAGCCATTGACGCAGTCCCCACCCTGTGCGACCACGTGCATCTGCCGGTTCAGTCTGGCTCCAGTAACGTGTTGAAAAGGATGGCGAGGGAATATACGCGGGAGTGGTATCTGGAGCGAATCAGCTGGATGAAAGCTGCGAAACGGCCGATTTCACTCTCCACCGACATCATTGTGGGATTTCCGAGCGAGACGGAAGATGACTTTATTCAGACGATGGACCTGCTGGCTGAAGTGCAGTACGATTGCGTCTTCGGTTTCAAGTACTCGGCGCGGCCCAATACGCCCGCGCTTGTGATGATTGATTCAATTCCAGAAGCGGAAAAGTCTCTCCGGCTGCAGCGGCTTCTGGATCGACAACGGGAAATTCAAAGAGTCAATTATTCGAAGCAGATCGGAGAAGTTCTTGAGGTGATGGTTGAAGGAGTAAACCCGGCCCGGGGCCAGATCGCTGGCCGTAGTACACAAAACAAGTCGGTGAACTTCACGATGAGCTCACCGATCGCTCCGGCGCCGGGCAGCTATCTGATGGTGAAGATCACCGGCGCATTCCCGAACAGCCTGGTAGGCGTGGCAATCGAATCGTAGTGTGGAGAGGGATTCCTATGGATATCGAGGTGAGAATTCGAGGTTTGATGGTCGATCCGTCCACAAATATGCCGATCGTGGTTTTGAAGGATGTGGGCTCGGAAGCTGTCATGCCAATCTGGGTCGGCCCTTTTGAGGCCAATGCGATTGCCATCGAGATTGCCAAGGAGAGCGGGCAACGACCATTGACACACGATTTGCTCAGGAATGTCATCCATCACTTGAATGCTGAATTGGAAAAGGTGGTCATCACCGACTTGCGGGAAGACACCTTCTATGCGGCGTTGTGGCTAAGGCAACAAGGCGAATCTGTGATGGTGGACGTGCGCCCATCCGATGCGATCGCACTCGCACTGCGGTCGGATTGTCCCATCTATGTGTCCGAGAAAGTCATGGAGGCTGCGAAATTGAGCCAGACGATTGTTCCCGAGGGAACATCCTCGGAGCAGTTAAAGGGTTGGCTGGAAGGCCTCAACGACGAAGACCTTGGACGTTACAAGATGTAGAGCTTGTCTTTGAAAAAGAGGGGGGGTACAACACCCCAGGAAAAGGAGCGCGCATCTGGCGAGGGATCTTTAAGGAGAGTTGGAGAGGGACGCAGCGCGAGTAAACAGAATATACGTTATCAGACATAATCAACCTGATCCCAACTACTTCCCAAGCTGATCCTCCAAGCCTTTGCATTCTCTGGGAACTCTGTCGCTCGCGAGTGCCAGGACCGTCAAGATGGACCCTCAATCCCTTGCCAGCATCGGTCCTCTCAGCCGTCATGGTTCCTTTCAGGTTACCTGCGGTGGCAAGTTCGCTCATTGAACTTGATGACTTCGAAGGGCCAGCGCGCTATAGTGACTCAGCATCGAGATTCCTATGCGGTTGGAGGCACACCCCTTGGTCACTGATTCCCCAATCGAACCTGTCGCGTTGGCGATGCCGGGTCCTCGCCCGCGGAAACTCTCCGAGATGGGTGTCCGTGAGGCGACCCTGGAAGACATCGCGTTGAAGGCGTTGTATTTAACCGGACCATTCTCTGTGCTCGAGATGGCAGAGAAGATGTGTATCGGATTTGAGGTGGCCAACGAGCTCATGAACCGGCTGCGCGGCAAGCTGCTTTGCGAAGTGACGGGCATGAGCGTGAATGTGCCAACGATCGCCATCACATCGCAGGGCCGTACAAGGGCGCTTGAACTCCTGAGCCAGAGTCAATACTCCGGAGCAGCCCCTGTTTCGCTGGCGAGTTATGTGGAACTGGTCAAGAAACAAAGTGTGCGAAATCTGACTGTTGGGCCAAAGGAAGTTGAGAAGGCCTTTTCTCATTTGGTCTTTGAGCCCAAAACACTGGCGCAATTCGGAACCGCGCTGAATTCCGGTGCTCCGATCTTCCTATACGGCCCCCCGGGTGTGGGCAAAACCGCCGCGGCGGAAACGATGTCCCGCGTGGTTTCAGGCGACGAGGTGTGGATCCCGCATGCAGTGGAGATTGATGGTCAAATTATCACCATTTATGATCCTGTGATTCATCGCAAGAGGCCTGCATCGGGTGGAATAGAGACGGACAATCGATGGGTGTTTTGCCATCGTCCGACGGTGATTGTGGGTGGCGAGTTGACCATCGAGATGCTGGATCTGCAATTCAATCAGACCACGCGGTTCTATGTTGGTCCGCCTCAGATGAAGGCGAATAATGGAGTCCTGATTATCGATGACTTTGGACGCCAGCGTATCTTGCCCGAGGAACTTCTGAATCGCTGGGTGGTACCTCTGGACCGGCGAGTCGAGTTTCTCACCTTGGCGGGCGGGCGGAAGATTGAAGTTCCCTTTGAAATGTTAGTGGTCTTTGCGTCCAATCTGGACCCAGCGCGGGTGATGGATCCGGCGTTTCTGCGCAGAATTCAGACGAAGATCCACATCGGCGCGGTCAAAGAGGAATATTTCCACGAGATCTTTCGACGTGTGGCCGAGGAGCATCATGTCGAGGTGCCGAAAGAGCTTGTCGACGACGTGATTGACTTCATCAAGAACACGCTCAAACAAGGGCTGCGTTCCTGCTATCCGCGTGACCTGATGAACCAGATGGTATGGTCTGCGCGCTATGAAGGCAGAGAGCTAAGGATCGACAGAGATTCTTTGACGCGTGCGGTGGACTCCTACTTTGTGCCCCCGGTCGAAATGAACGAATAGGCCGTGCGGAGTTCGGTGCAGCGGAAGACCCGACTCGGACCACCAATTCCGTCTACGCTTTGACGGAGCGGCTCTGCTTCCCGGTAGTGGCCCTCAAACTGCTATACTTTGCGGCAGCTTAAAGGCGGTCTCTGGCCGTCATGAAGAATTGTGTTGTTGCCGTGAGGAGCCCTGTTACGTCGATGAAAACCGCTCAGGACGCAGTTGTTTCACAGTTTCGCGCTGATCCGCCGACGAAGAATAAACATCTGATCCGCTGGGTCGAGAAGATGGCAGATTTATGCCGACCTGAATCGATTCATTGGGTAGACGGTTCGAAGGCCGAGTACGATGCGATTTGCAACCAACTCGTAGACGCTGGGACATTTGTTCGTCTGAACAAGAAGAACTGGCCCGGCTGCTACTACGCCAGGTCAGTGCCGGGGGATGTGGCGCGCGTTGAGGACCGCACCTTCATCTGTTCCCTTTCGCGCGACGCAGCAGGGCCTACCAATAACTGGGAAGATCCTTATGTGATGCGTCACCGCTTGAAGCAATTGTTCCGCGGGTGCATGCAGGGTCGAACGATGTATGTGCTGCCGTTCAGCATGGGACCGGTGGGTTCCCCGATGTCGGCAATCGGGGTGCAATTGACGGACTCCGCGTATGTTGTCGCTCAAATGCGCACAATGGCGCGGATTGGTGCGCCTGTTTTTGCGGAGATCGACAAGGATGAAAAGCGAGTTGTGCCGTGCATGCACTCGGTTGGGATGCCATTAAAGCCGGGACAGGAGGATGTTCCATGGCCCTGCAATGACACCAAGTACATCGTGCATTTTCCTGAGACACGGGAGATTTGGTCCTACGGCTCGGGGTATGGCGGAAACGCACTGCTCAGCAAGAAATGTTTTGCCTTGCGCATCGCTTCAAATATTGCCCGGGATGAAGGCTGGATGGCCGAGCACATGTTGATTCTGGGCGTGGAAAGTCCCGAGGGTGAGAAGACGTACGTGGCAGCTGCCTTCCCTTCTGCCTGCGGGAAGACGAACTTCGCCATGATGATTCCACCGAAGGGAATGAAGGGCTGGAAGGTTTGGACGGTTGGCGATGACATTGCCTGGATACGACCGGATGGCCATGGCGGGCTGCGCGCCATCAATCCTGAAGCTGGATTCTTTGGAGTCGCACCCGGTACGGGCGAGCACACAAATCCCGTAGCGATGGCAACCTTGGCTCGCAATTCAATTTTTACGAATGTCGCGCTGACGCCGGACGGCGGTGTGTGGTGGGAGGGAATGACAAAGACACCGCCAGCCGAGTGCCTTGACTGGCGAGGCGAGCGATGGACGCCAGAAATTGGGCAGCAGACGGGGCGGACGGCGGCGCATCCCAACGGGCGGTTTACAGCGCCTGCCGCTCAGTGTCCAACCATCGATCCTGACTGGGAGTCACCGGAGGGTGTACCGATCAGTGCCATTATTTTTGGCGGCCGGCGCTCAACGACGCTGCCACTGGTCTATCAGGCTTTCAATTGGTCCAGCGGAGTGTATGTTGGCGCCACGATGGGTTCCGAGATGACAGCAGCCGCAAATGGTGTCGTGGGACAGGTGCGGCGCGATCCGATGGCAATGCTTCCCTTCTGCGGATATCACATGGGCGACTATTTCCGCCATTGGATCAAGATGCAGCGCGAATTGGAAGTGACGCCGCGCATTTTCCATGTCAATTGGTTTCGCAAAGACGAGAATGGCCAGTTCATCTGGCCAGGATATGGCGAAAACATGCGCATTCTTCGTTGGATTGTGGAACGTGTGCATGGAAGAACTCAGGGCCGGGAGACGCCGATTGGGTGGGTACCGCACTACGAGGATATCGATTGGTCCGGCACGAGTTTTTCGCGCGCCCGTTTTGAAGAGCTGCTTCATATTGACCGCGCAGCATGGAAGCGCGAAGTGATATCGCACGAGGAGCTTTTCATCAAGCTGCACGACCACCTACCGCCGGAGATGATTTACGAGCGGGAGTTGCTGATTTGCCGTCTGTGATGAATTTCTCAACAGTAGCCACATCCAAGCCACGCCGTGAGAGGTCCCTGGATGCGGGGAGCGCGTACCCTGCATCCCATATTGCCCGGATCTGACTACCGGGTTTTGGGACGTTCGGGCAAAATGAGCGTCTGAAACGAAAAGACTTGGATGCGGCGATTCATTTTCCGTTATATTAAAATTGTCAGCAATATCCCAGACAAGGCCGGGCACGCAAACGCGAGCCTCACAAAGACAACTCCATGGCGACGCCCGTTGGGAATTGCCATGCTAGCTGTGTATCTTTCCGCCAGCAACCGCTCGACGCAATAAATCACGAAGTCAGAAGGTAGCCATGAACAGACAGGATTCTCATCTCCGCATTCCTCAGTCTCAGGGTCTTTATGAACCGCGTAACGAACACGATGCCTGCGGCATGGGACTTGTGGCGAGTATTCGCGGAGAGAAAAGCCACGAGATTATCCGCAAGGGCTTGGAGGTGCTGATTAATCTGACTCATCGTGGCGCTGCGGGCAGTGATCCGGAGACGGGCGATGGCGCCGGCATTCTGATACAGATTCCTCATGTGTTTTTTGCGCGCGAGTGCGGCGAGTTGGGCATGCAGTTGCCCGAGGCCGGAGCCTACGGTGTCGCCATGTGTTTTCTGCCGGTGGACAAGCACAGCCGGCTTCAATGCGAAGGGGTTTTTGAGCGTATAGCCCAGGAAGAAGGATTGTCGGTGCTGGGGTGGCGCGACACGCCGGTGAATGGAGACGCGATCGGCCGTGAGGCGCGCGCTTCGCAGCCCTACATCGAGCAGCTTTTCCTTGGACGTCCTGCGGGGCTGGATGAGGAAAGCTTTGAGCGGTTGCTGTATCGGGTGCGGCGTCGGACTGAAAATGAGATGGCTGCGTCGGAGATCGAAGGCAAAGAAGACTTTTACATCCCTTCCCTTTCCTGCCGGACCATCATCTACAAAGGGCTGATGCTGGCCCCGCAGATTGAGAAGTTCTATTTTGAGCTGGCAAATCCATTGGTAACAAGCGCGCTCTGTCTGGTCCATCAACGCTTCTCCACAAACACATTTCCAAGCTGGAGGCTGGCGCATCCTTATCGCTACGTAGCGCACAACGGCGAGATCAACACCATTCGCGGCAATGTGAGCTGGATGAATGCGCGGCAATCCGTGTTTGACAGTCCTCACTTCGGCGATCAGATTGACAAGCTGTTTCCCGTCGTCGTTCCCGGGGGCAGCGACTCTGCGTCGTTGGATAATGCGGTTGAGTTTCTCTATCAAAGCGGCCGCTCCCTGCCGCATGTAATGGCTATGCTGATCCCTGAAGCATGGGCTGCCAATCCAGACATGGATGAGGACAAGCGGGCCTTCTACGAGTATCACGCTTCATTGATGGAGCCCTGGGATGGCCCGGCAGCCATCGCGTTTACGGATGGCCGCGTAATTGGCGCGACGCTTGATCGCAATGGTCTTCGTCCAGGCCGGTATATCGTGACCAAAGACGACCTCGTGGTTCTGGCATCCGAGGCGGGCGTTATCGATGTTCCCGCGGAGGACATCCGGAAGAAAGGGCGGTTGCAGCCCGGACGAATGTTCCTGGTGGACACGGTGCAGAAGCGCATCATTTCCGACGCAGAAATCAAGAAGGAACTGGCGTCGCGTCAGCCATACAGCAAATGGCTGCAGGAACAGCAAGTGACGATGGATCAGTTGCCGGAGCCATCCCGTGTGATCGCGTCAAACCCGGAGACGCTGCTTCGCAGACAGCGTGCCTATGGGTACAGCGAAGAAGACCTGCGTATTTTGCTCGCGCCAATGGGAGCCAAAGGCGAGGAGCCAGTCGGTTCCATGGGCACAGATGTGCCGCTGGCCTGTCTCTCTGATCACCCGCAGCCGCTCTTCAACTATTTTCGTCAGCTTTTTGCGCAGGTGACCAATCCACCCATCGATCCCATTCGAGAAGAGTTGGTGATGTCACTCATCAGCTACATCGGGACCGAGCGGAACATTCTGGACGAGATGCCAGAGAACTGTCACACGCTGAAGCTGCCGCATCCGATCCTGAGCAATCGCGATCTGGAGAAGCTTCGCCGCGTTTCTTCTGGCGATCTGCTAGCGACGACGCTTCCGGCACTTTTTCGGGCAGCGGACGGTGAGGCTGGCCTGCGTCAGAGCCTCGAAGACCTGAGCAGTCGTGCAGCCCATGCCGTGAACTCGGGCTACACGCTGCTGATTCTTTCTGATCGTGGTGTGGATTCGACGTATGCTCCGATCCCAAGCCTGCTGGCCATGGCTGCTGTGCATAACCGACTGGTGCGCGACAAGACGAGAACCCAGGTTGCGCTCATTATTGAGAGTGGTGAACCCCGTGAAGTGATGCATTTTGCGTTGTTGATTGGTTACGGGGCCAGCGCAGTGAATCCGTATCTGGCGATTGAGACCCTGCATGATCTGAAACGCAGAGGGTTGCTGCCGCATAACGTTACAGGCAATCAAGCGGAGAAGAACTTCATCAAGGCCATCAATAAGGGGTTGCTGAAGACCTTCTCCAAGATGGGTATCAGCACTCTGCAGAGCTACCGCGGGGCGCAGGTGTTTGAAGCAGTTGGGCTCAATGAGACGCTGGTTAACGCGTACTTCCCCGGAACCGCGTCGCGCATTGAGGGCGTTGGGCTGGATGTGCTTGCGCGCGAGGCACAGATGAAGCACGCCTATGCCTTCCAGCCGTTGAACGAATCAGAGACAGAACTCGTTGTCGGCGGCCAATATCAATATCGCGTCAATGGTGAGTATCATCTGCTGAATCCTTTGACCATCAGCAAGCTGCAGCATGCGGTTCGTCAGAATAATCCGACGACCTTCCAGGAATACACAGATCTCATTGACAACCAGAACCGTAACCTCTGCACGCTCCGTGGACTTCTGCAGTTGAAATATGCCGAGAAGCCCATTCCGCTCGACGAGGTTGAGCCAGCGAAGAATATCGTTCGCCGGTTTACGACCGGGGCGATGAGCTTTGGATCGATCAGCAAGGAAGCGCACGAAACGCTGGCGATTGCGATGAATCGCATTGGAGGCATGTCCAACACCGGTGAAGGTGGAGAGGATGAAGAGCGCTTCAAACGAGATCAGAACGGTGACTCGCGCCGCAGCGCGGTCAAGCAGGTTGCCAGTGGGCGCTTTGGAGTCACGACCAATTATCTGGTGAACGCCGATGAACTCCAGATCAAAATGGCGCAAGGCGCAAAGCCCGGCGAGGGCGGCCAGTTGCCCGGTCATAAGGTGGACGAGGTTATTGCCAAGACACGTCATTCAATCCCTGGCGTCGGCCTTATCTCACCGCCACCCCATCATGACATCTACTCGATTGAAGATCTTGCGCAGTTGATCTATGACCTCAAGAACGTGAACCCCAAGGCGAGGATTGCGGTCAAGCTTGTTTCCGAAGTGGGAGTGGGAACGGTGGCGGCCGGTGTCTCTAAGGCACATGCCGACGTGGTACTGATCTCCGGAGATACCGGTGGAACAGGAGCTTCCCCGCTTAGTTCCATCAAGCACGCTGGTTTGCCGTGGGAGTTGGGTCTTGCGGAGACGCAGCAGGTTCTGCTGTTAAACAACCTGCGCGGCCGCATCAAAGTGCAGACGGATGGCAAGCTTCAGACTGGACGCGATGTGGTGATTGCCGCGCTGCTTGGCGCAGAGGAGTTCGGTTTTGCCACGACGCCTTTAATCACGATGGGATGCATCATGCTGCGCAAGTGCCACCTCAATACGTGCTCGGTCGGCATCGCGACGCAGGATCCTGAGCTGCGCGCTAAATTCCAGGGTCAGCCCGAGCATGTGATCAACTTCTTTTTCTTTATTGCGGAACAGATGCGGGAGCACATGGCGAAGCTTGGTTTTCGCACGGTCGATGAGATGGTGGGCCGAGTCGACAGGATCGATGCAGCGATTGCGGAGGCGCATTGGAAGGCCAAGGGCATTGATTTATCGTCGATTCTCTACGTGCCGACCGTGCCGTCTCGCGTGGCGCGCCGAAAAATTCAGGAACAGGACCATGGCCTTGATCAGGCACTGGACCATGCGCTCATCGCAAAGGCAGCACCTGCGCTGGAGTCCAAAACTCCAGTGAAAGATCGCTTTGCAATTCGGAACGTGCATCGGACAGTTGGCGCAATGCTGGGTGGAGAGATTGCGCGCCGCTATGGTTCGGCCGGCCTTCCGGACGGCACAATACACTTCAAGTTTGAAGGATCTGCCGGGCAAAGCTTTGGTGCTTTTGTGCCGAATGGCGTGACGCTGGAACTGGAAGGTGACAGCAATGACTATCTCGGCAAAGGACTTTCCGGTGGTCGCATCATTGCCTATCCTCCGAAGACGTCGAGCTTCCTTCCAGAAGAAAGCATCCTCGTTGGGAATGTTGTGCTTTACGGCGCGACCAGTGGCGAAGTTTTCTTGAACGGAATTGCCGGCGAGCGATTCGCAGTGCGTAACTCAGGCGCCACGGCGGTTGTTGAGGGAGTGGGCGATCACGGTTGCGAGTACATGACCAATGGAACCGTTCTGGTGATCGGATCGACTGGACGCAACTTCGCGGCCGGCATGAGTGGTGGTCGAGCTTTTGTCTACGACGACGTGGGCGACTTTTCGACCCGTCGATGCAACAAGGCAAGCGTAGATCTGGAGCCACTGGCGAGCGAAGCAGACGTGGCCGAGGTACGTGCTCTTCTGGAACGTCATCGTGACCTGACTGGGAGCCCGCGCGCAGCATGGATTCTGGAGCATTGGGCAGATGCTCAGCCGCGTTTCATTAAGGTGTTTCCGCACGAGTACAAGCGGGTCCTGAATATCCCGCGCGTGGAGACGGTGTACGTAGCTCCTTCAACTTCGTCGCCTCTGGTGACGGCAACAGCAGAGGTGCAGCATGGGTAAGCCGACTGGATTCCTTGAGATTGATCGCGAGCAGCCGAAGCGCCGCAATCCGGAAGAGCGGATTCACGATTGGTTTGAGATTTACGAGCCATTTCCGGAAGAGAAACAACGCGAACAGGGCGCGCGCTGCATGGATTGCGGAGTTCCCTTCTGCCATACAGGATGCCCGGTCAATAATTTGATCCCGGATTGGAACGATCTGGTTTACAACGGTCGTTGGGAAAGTGCGATTCGGCGTTTGCATGCGACGAATAATTTTCCGGAGTTCACCGGTCGCATCTGTCCGGCTCCGTGCGAGGCATCCTGCGTTCTTGGCATCAATATGCCTCCGGTCTCAATCAAGCTGTTGGAACGCAGCATTGTGGAGCGCGCATGGGAAGAAGGCTGGATTCATCCGGAGCCTCCAGAGCACAACACGGGCAAGCGCGTGGCCGTTGTGGGCAGCGGACCGTCTGGACTTGCAGCCGCGCAGCAGTTGCGGCGAGCGGGCCACTCGGTCACGGTCTACGAAAAAAATGACCGGATAGGCGGCCTTTTGCGCTATGGGATTCCGAATTTCAAGCTGGAAAAGCATGTCATTGACCGTCGAATTGAGCAAATGAAGGCCGAAGGCGTCACGTTTCTCACAAACGCATGCGTGGGGGGTAATGTTCCTGTGGATGCGCTTACGGAACATTACGACGCGATCCTGCTGTGCGGCGGTGCAGAACAACCGCGGGACTTAAAGATTCCGGGGCGTGAATTGAAAGGGATCCACTTTGCCATGGAGTTTCTGCCTCAGCAAAATCGACGTAATGAAGGGGATGTGGTTGACGAAGCTGTAGCGATCAGCGCCAAAGGGAAGCGTGTCGTGATTATTGGCGGGGGTGATACGGGCGCAGACTGCCTGGGGACGAGCCATCGGCAAGGTGCCAAAAGCGTGCATCAGTTTGAAATCATGCCCAAGCCACCGGAATCTCGTGCCAGCTCAACGCCGTGGCCTCTTTGGCCATTGCAGCTTCGGACTGAGAGTGCCCACGAGGAAGGTGGGATTCGCGACTGGAGTATCAACAGCATCCGGTTTATCGGGGATGAAAAAGGCAATGTGAAGCAACTTCATGCTGTTCGTGTTGGGGCGCCGCCAAAATTTGAGGCTATTCCGGGCACGGAGTTCACAATGGATGTCGATCTGGTCCTACTGGCGATGGGCTTCCTGGGGCCCGTCAGGAACGGGATGCTTGATCAACTTGGGGTCGCGCTGGATGCGCGCGGAAATGTAGCGACGACGGACTACAAGACCTCTGTTGACGGCGTCTTCTCAGCCGGAGACATGCGGAGAGGGCAGTCACTCGTGGTTTGGGCAATTTCCGAGGGGCGGAAAGCTGCTGCAGCCGTGGATCAGTACCTTGCTGAAAAGAACGCTTCCCTGTCCAGTAACCACAGCTAGTCGCAGGATCGATTCAGCGATCTTCTAAAGGGCATGCCGGTTCCCGCGGCGTGCCCTTTTTCTCGGCAGTAGAAGCGCCGGGTCAATGGCGCCGTGCCGGAGCCGGACCTTCGTTGTAATGTGAGCTGCGCTCAACCCGTCAATAACACAATTTTAAAGAGTTATGAATTTCGGCGGGTTCAAGGGCTGCTAGAAATATCTCAACCTCCAGACGACCTTTCCGGCTGGTTTGCATCGAAATAGCTTGTGGGTTTTGGCCAGATGGTGATGCGTTCCATCAGACGCAGCGGTTTTATTACGGCTCCATGAACGATCTGAACAAAAGACGAAAGAGCTCGAAACGGCTTGCCGCGATTCTTCTCGGCTTGGGGGTTGCCGTTTTTTTGTGGGAAATATCCTACAAGATGTCCCTTTACGAGCCTGACCTGACATTCCTTTCGCACATTTCTAACGCGAATTTCATTTTGGAAGGGACGCGCGATCAAGCTTTGGAGATGGCTTTTGAAGACGTTGTGAATGTGAAGGCAAATCGCTCCATGGAGTGGGCAGAGGCTGACGTTTCGGTCACCTCGGTGCTAGGGTTTCTTCTCAGCTGCTTCTCGTGCAATGGTGAAATGCAAGAGTCGGGTGTGTCTCTTCATGGCGCCGCTTGGAACTGTGAGTCCGGAGGCTCCGGCTGGTCCGCTCGGGTCATCCGTTTTCGTCCACCGCCTGCATTTGCCTAAGGGATTGATTCTTAACTACTGACTTCCTCTGCCTCTTGCGAATCGACAGGTCAAAGTGGCATGCTTTGCTCGAAGATTCTTGCAAGGGAACGTATACAGGACCAACGAAAAAATCTGACACAGGTGCAAACACTACGATGTTGAAGTCTCATTCTCTCGCCCTCGCCGGGCTGACATTTTGTGCGGCCTTGGCCCTGACCGCATGCAGCAGTAAGGCCTCTGGAGATGCTGATGCAGCTGAGGTTCAATCTGCTGCAGTCGCGCGCGTTACCCGTGGGACAATCGTGCATACTCTTGACCTTGCTGGTCAGTTCCAGCCTTACCAGGTCGTGGATGTGCACGCGAAGGTCTCTGGATATATTAAGGACATTTACGTCGACATCGGAGATCGCGTCCATGAGGGCGAGGTGCTCGCCATCCTTGAGGTCCCTGAATTGAGTGCTCAGCTGAAGGGAACCATTGCAGCAGTTGCTCAATCAAAGGATGAAGTGGTGCGTGCTTCTCATGACGTCACTCGGGCGGAATCAGAGCATGCTGCGCTGCACGCTGATTACAGCAGGCTCAAAAGCGCCGCTGCTGCGCAACCGGGCCTCATCGCACAGCAGGAACTTGACGATGCGCAAGCCAAGGATCTTGCGTCTGAGGCGCAGGTTGACGCTGCCCTTTCAGCACTCGCTGCTGCAAAGCAGAAGGCCGCCGTTGCGATTGCAAATAACGAGCGAGTTAGCGCGCTGGAAGACTACACCAGAGTGACCGCGCCGTTAGATGGCGTCATTATCTGGCGCTATGCTGACACCGGCGCCTTAATTCAAGCCGGCACTTCCTCGGACACGCAGTCACTTCCCATTGTGAAGCTGTCGCAAAGTGGACTCCTGCGTCTGCGATTGCCCGTACCTGAAGATGCTGTGGAATTCATCCACGAGGGGGCAACGGTCGATGTGCGGGTCGATGCAGTTGGAAGAACTTTTGTAGGCAAAGTTGTGCGGTTTACCAGAAACGTCAGTCTCGCTACACGAACGATGGAGACGGAGATTGATGTTGAAAATAAGGATCTTTCATTGACGCCCGGCATGTATGCGAACACATCGATCGAACTCCGGCGCCGCATCAATGTTCTTACGATTCCCGAACCAGCGGTTGTTAAGGATGGGAATAAGACGACTGTCCTGGTTGTAAATAAGGATAACCGCGTCGAGATTCGTGACGTTCAAGTAGGCCTGCAGGGATCAAATCGTGTCGAGGTTGTTTCCGGTCTGCAGGAAGGAGACCTTGTTATCACGGGTGGTCAAGCAAATTACCAGGCAGGGGAAGTCGTGAAGCCGAAGATGGAGAAGCCTGTGCCGAATGATGGCGTTACATCCGAATCTGGAAGCGAGTAAGAATGCCTAAGTTCGCTCTGAGATATCCCTATTTCATCATCATGGTGTGTTTAGTGATTGTGGTGGTAGGGATCACGAACATTGTAGGAATGCCTGTTGATCTTTTTCCGAAGATTGACATTCCAGTAGTGGTAGTAGCGACGTTTTATTCCGGGATGCCGCCGCAGCAGATTGAGGCGGACATCACGGACACGTTTGAGCGTTTTTTCACTTTGGGAAGCAACATTGACCACATTGAGTCGCGATCGCTGACGGGTGTGAGTCTGATCAAGATTTATTTCAAGCCTGGCACGGATCCGAATGCGGCGCTGAGCAATATCGCGAATCTTGCGATGGCGGATCTCCGCCGCTTGCCGCCTGGGACGCTTCCTCCTGTGGTGCTTGGGATGGATGCGTCGAGCCAGCCGGTGTGTCTGGTGACGTTGAAGGGGCAGGGGCTGAATGAGACAGATCTGAAGGATCTGGCGCAGTTTCAGGTACGGAATCAGATTGCGAATGTGCCTGGGGCATCAGTTCCGCAGCCCTTTGGAGGACGCTACCGGCAAATCATGGTGTATGTTGATCCGCTGAAGCTTGAAGCGCACAACATGAGCCTGATGGATGTGGTTCATGCGGTGAACAGCTCGAACCTGATCTTGCCGGCAGGGGACGTGCGCATCGGCCCAAAGGACTACAACATTTATGCAAATAGCCAGGTGCCGACGCCGCAGGAAATCAATGATCTTCCGCTAAAGTCGGTTGGCAATGCATCGGTATTCGTAGCAGATGTTGGTAAAGCTGAAGATTCGGGGACGATCCAGACGAACATCGTGCGCATCGACGGTCAGCGGTCTGTGTATGTTCCGGTGTTAAAGCAAGGTGGCGACAGCAATACCATCACCATCGTGAATGGCATGAAGCAGGCTATCAAAAACCTTGTAGATGTGCCGGCATCGCTGAAGGCGGCCGTCGTATTCGACCAGTCTTTGTTTGTGAAGTTGGCACTTCGCAACCTGGGAAGCGAGGGAGGAATTGGGCTAGTGCTCACGGCGCTGATGATTCTCCTCTTCCTGGGCAGTTTCCGAGCGACATTTGCGGTTTTGCTGTCAATTCCGCTTTCCGCGTTAGCTGCGTTCCTGATGATTCGTGCGGGCGGTGGTTCTATCAATACGATGGTACTCGCAGGCCTTGCACTCGCCTTTTCCCGTCTAATTGATAACTCGGTCGTGGTGCTGGAAAACATCTTTCGCCATCTTGAGATGGGAGAGTCCCCTGAAGTCGCGGCGGAATTGGGCGGGAAAGAAGTGCAGCTTGCTGTCCTTGCCGCCACATTCACAACCGCGATCGTCTTTTTCCCTGTAGCCCTGCTCAATGGTGTGAGCCGATACCTATTTACTGCCCTGGCGCTCACAGTTGTTTTCGCACTTTTTGCATCCTATGTAGTAGCGATGACGGTGGTGCCGCTGTACTGCGCACGCTTCATCAAGCCCACAGAGGGGATGCACGTGGCAGAAGAAGAAGATGGAAGCGCATTCGATCTTGGAAGACGCTCGATGTTCCAAGGGGTCGTGCATGGTTTTAACATAAGGTTTCAGCGCATGCTGAAGCTATACGTAACCGCAGTGAACCGCTCCCTCGTGCGGCCAATTAGAACCACCGTGCTGATTCTTGGCGGAGTTGTTCTCAGCCTTGTACTGCTTCCCTTCCTTGGACGCTCATACTTCCCACGCACGGATCCGGGCCAATTCGTGATTAATGTTCGTTGCCCCAGTGGCACGCGAATTGAGTTGAGCAACCAATACATCGCTCGGGTGGAAGAGGAAATCCGATCTATCGTTGAGCCTCGCGATTTGGACATGATCGTATCCAACATCGGCATCACTCCGGATCTCTCTGCCATCTACACGAGTAATTCCGCGATGGATTCAGCTTTTGTTCAAGCAAGCCTGAAAAAGGGCCATCGTATTGGAAGTTATGAGTACATGAGGAGAGTACGTCAGAAGCTCGCCAACGATATGCCGGAATTGACGACGTACTTTCAGGCTGGGGGGCTTGTCGATTCGGTCATCAATCAAGGTTTGCCTGCACCCATCGATATTCAAATCAGCGGCAATGACATGGATCAGTCATATGCTATCGCACGCGACATTGCCATGAAAGTGCGTTCCCTGCATGACGTCAGCGACGTCATGATTCCGCAAAATCTGAACTATCCAGGATTGAACCTGAATATCGATCGAGAGAGGGCTAGCCTGATCGGCCTTTCGCCCAAACAGGTCGTCGACAACGTGATCACCGCACTTACGTCGAATGGCATGATTGCACCAAGTTATTGGATTGATCCCAACACGGGCAATAACTACATGCTCACCGTCCAATATTTTGACCGGAAGATTGGACACATGACGTTGGAGGATTTCAAGCAAATACCGCTTAGGGCAACTGATGTGAATCAGTACACGCCACTTCGGTCTGTGGCCTCAGTCAAGACAATTAACACACCCACAGAAGTCGATCACTACCAGATTCGCCGCATTGTTGACGTCTACGTAATGCCTACAACGGAGGCGCTGCAGGATGTCGACCATGAGGTGAAGCGGATTCTTGATGGCGTACAACTACCCCGGAATGTTCGCGTCACCGTCCGGGGAACCGTTGTCAGCATGAATGAGTCGTTCCTGCGTTTCGGAATCGGCCTGCTACTTTCAGTTGCACTTGTTTACTTGATTCTGATGGCACAGTTTACTTCGTTTGTTGACCCATTCATTATTCTCATGGCCATTCCACCCGGTCTTTCTGGAGTTCTGATCATCCTGCTACTGACACACAGCACGCTGAACATCATGTCTCTCATGGGAGTCATCATGATGACGGGGATCGTGGTCTCCAACAGTATCTTGATCGTTGAGTTTGCAGGCCATCTGCACGAAGAGGGATTGTCTGTCGCTGAAGCAGTGGTGCAGTCATGCAAGATCCGACTGCGCCCAATTTTGATGACCTCGCTCGCAACACTCCTTGGGATGATTCCTATGGCCCTCGGGCTTGAGGCGGGAAGCGAACAATATGCGCCGCTGGCGCGCGCAATCATAGGTGGACTGGCAGTGTCCGTCGTGGCCACTGTGTTTCTCGTACCTGCTGTCTACCTCATCATCCACAAAACGCGAGAAGAGCAGGCTCGGCCTGAGCCGGAGTTGAGTATTCATGCCTAAGTTCGCTCTGAGATATCCCTATTTCATCATCATGGTGTGTTTAGTGATTGTGGTGGTAGGGATCACGAACATTGTAGGAATGCCTGTTGATCTTTTTCCGAAGATTGACATTCCAGTAG
>JAKAJO010000023.1 GCA_021813745.1 Acidobacteriota bacterium | reverse complement strand
GTGGCGGATCTGGCTTTGCGTGGTGGTCTGCGCTCCCGCCGCGGCGACCGCAAGGGCAAGGAAAATCGTTGTGAGCGTCTTCATAGCGACCTCCTGGGGCGCAACTATCATCGACAAAAACGGAAAGGAGAAGCCGAGCCACAGGCTCACGCTTCTCCTTCACCGGCTAGGAGTGCCCCATGGGAATGGGAGCACTTGTGTTTTCGAAGAGCAGATTGCGCTTCCCCTTGTACTGAAAGAGAAAGACTCTCTTTTCGCATTCCGGGCCTTCAGGATTGGCGATTCGTTCGACGAGGAATGCTCGCCGCTCGTCGTCAAACCAGGCATAGCCGTTGACGGTCTTCGGCATTCGAACCCGAACCCGCTGGCCGCCAGTCACTTCCGCGAAGGCATCGACCACCTCCTGCGGAAACGACTGGAAGAGGACCGCGCCGGAACCTGTGCCGCCGGTGACGACAGCATTCATCGCCTGCGCCCACGCCCGCCGGTTCTCCTGCTTGCCTTGTGCCCAGTAGTGAATGAACAGATGCAGGGAGCTGAATTGATCCCTCGCATCCTGCTCGTGTTCCCAGAGAGCCACCTGCGCCTTGTTACGCGCAAGCACAGCAGACCTTCTCTGTTCCTTGTCTTCGCTCTGGCGCACCGTTTCCCATAGCGCCTGCGCGTCTTTCAATTGCTGCTTGACTTCTTCCTCGCGCTGGACAATCCGGCTTGCGATGTCGCCGTAGATCGAATTGACCAACTGGCATTCCTCGAACATCTCCCGAGTTACATGCTCTCCCGAGAAGAGTCCGCGGAAGTCTTCGATCCCCATCTTCTCTTCAAAACCGTTGCCGGTTTCGTCGGGAAGAAAGCCGAGTTCCTTGCGCAGGAGGTTATAGAGCCTTCCAACCTTGTCCGTATCCGCGATTTCAAGATGGGCCGGCAGATCCGACACTCTGCGCTCCCGCTTGTAGCGGAGCCAGGGTGCCGGCGCTACCTCCTTCCTGATCTCACTGACAACGGACTCATCAATCTCGACCCTGTGTTTGAGGGAATCGAGTGCGTTCTGCAGTTGCTCGACGAGCTTGTAGGCCAGGTCCGGGCGACCGGCCGCAAGGCATGAAGTCTTCAGATCGGTAATCGAGCCGATCCGGTTCCCCCGCGCCTTCATGGCAACCGGGCACGCATTCCACCAGGGAGACTTGGCTTTCTGATGCTTCGTCTTTTCCTGCCGGAACTTTTGCCCATACGCGATCCTTCCCGCAACGAACTTCGGGAACTGATCGGACGGCATCACGCAAATGGTGTCGAAGTCGAAGTCGCCGCCGTTCTTGCTGGCAGTCTTCGAATGGAGGATGTAGGTTCCCTCCATCCGGAGTTGCCGTTCAAGAATGGTTGCAACCAGCGTTTCATCGAGGTCAGATGTTCCCAGCGCTTGTTTGAGCACCGGAACAAGCTCTTCATTGGTGAGATGACGGATGGGCAGAAGATCCTCCTGCATCCGAATCGGGTAGCGGATGCAGAGGCCCTTCTCAGCCGCCAACCATGTGATCGAGCTGTCTTCGGGTATCCAGTCGGACGCCGAGAGAACCTTTCCCCGGTGTTCGATCAGGACACCGTCATCCGCTAGAGCGAACGATGGCAGCTTCAGATCCGCGCTCGTGCAGGCACGAAACGCCCAGCGGGCTAGTTTGCGGTTCAATTGGTTGAAGACGTAGGGAATCTTGATTGCATTTCCGCTACGGTCCGCAAGGAGAACCGCCTCCGCCGGGTCACATCCCTCCGAAGCCGGATCGTCCTCTCGCTCCAGTGAGTCGGGATCGAAGTTGACGCCATCGTCGATCGTTGTAACCTCGGACTTGCCGATTACCTCGAACAGCGCCTGGTAGTCTCCCTCGTCCCATGCCTTCCGCATTGTCTTGATTCGTTGGAGCGCCCACAGTTTCAATTCAAACTGCAGCGCCTCTTCCGAAGCATGTTCGATCAAGGTGTAGCTTGACCCAAACTCCGATTGACGGGAAATCTGCTTGATCCCGAGAATCGCCGGACCCGTGAACATGCGGCCCGATGTGCCCAACTGGGGAAGAAATCGAACTCCTCCCTTTAAGGCCGGTTTGCAGGCGCTGTCGGGCAGAATGACGTCGACCGCGAGCCTGTCGGCCACGCGATCGCTCATCGCCTTCAATGCGCCCTTTGCCTGCTTCGGTTCGCGCGCGTCGAATGCCAGCCGAAACTGGCAAAAACGATTTGTGTCGATCTTCAGCTTCCGGTAGAGGGATTCACGCACCCAGCCCCGGCAATCGTTGGTGCCAAGGACATGATCCTTGACCACAGCGATGCGTAGATCGGGCTCCTCGACCATCAGCTTGCAGTCGGAGACGAGAATCGCAAAGTACACGATCGCCGCCTCGGGCCAATGCTGAAAGCGCTCAGCTATCGGGCCGGCATGCGCCTTATCGACGAAGTAGAACTTGCCATCCTTCGCCGAACCGCTGGCGCCCACCAGCTTGTACTCGACCCCACCGTAATGAAGACTCGCCATGCGGTTTTCGACCACAGACTGCTCATACGGTGTCAACTCATACGGCACGCTGACGCGCGCGACTCGGATGCCAGGATAGAGCTGACCGAGGAGCTTTCCCTCGAGCGTATCCTTCCGTCCGAGCTTGGTTGGCTTGCGGGTCACTTCACCGGACGCATCAATCCTCAGTTCAAGAATGAACTGTTGATCGAGTGCCGCGTTTTGTGTCCTGTTCGCTGTCATGTTCTCCTCACTTGTCTGGCGCTTCGAGACGAAGTGATTAGAGACTTGGCTGAACGCCGGTCCTCAATCTCCTCGCCTGGCCGCCCGGGTTAGGGGTGGGTGTTAGCCGAACCAGGCTTCGAGAGTGCAAACCGGGTCAGCGGAATTCCTCATCGCTCTTGAGCGATAAGGCGTCAAATGAGGCGACATGAGCCGTATTTCAGGTTTGTCTCCTCTTTGAATCCGAGCTGACCGCTGCTACTGATGTCAGCGCCCTATTTGCGCAGGGGCCGCTTTACCAATGTCGGAGATCCTCCCTGTATCTCCGCTTCCGCCTTGTAGGCGAGAACGGTGTAGATCACGCCGTTCTTTGACTGAAACGCTTTGATGAGAGCCTCGCCCTCGCTTGCCACCTCCGCGCCAAGCTCGGGTTTCTCAATCGACGTTCCATCCTTGGCAAGAAAGTACCGAACACCTTCCTCCACCTGCCGGCGAGATTTGCGGGGGGTCTTGGACTTCGATTCCTGCGTTGGTTGCGGCGGCATCTCCGCAACGCGAGCGAGCGTAGATTCCATCACTGACCTCCCTTGTCTTGAGCTGCGCCGCTCTCAGGAACGGCATCGGGGGCGTTCAGGATGCGGTCGCGGCGCTCGCCGTCGATTGGGCGCTCACTGTAGTCCGCAATCCAGAGCCCATCGGGATTTACATCGGAGCGGCGGTCGGCTATGAGCCGAATGCGGTACTCGTTCACGAAGTGATCCGTTGTCTCGGTTCCGTTCGATAGATGGTGAACATCTTTCACGCCGTAGATGAGATACGTAAGCGGCTCGCCGGCAACAGCGTCGATTTCACGAAGGTGGAACGCGGACTGGATCTGCCCATCGTCGATCTTGCCGCGGGTATTGTCGTCCGCCATCGCCTTCAGCGTGTACGCCCGCAGGTTGCGCGTCATCATATTCAGGCTGCTGGCCCAATGGTCATCTACGTCGGCGGGCGAGTAGTTGAGGTAGCTTGTCAGGAATCGCTTCACAAACGCTTCATCAAGGAACTGATCGGTGCCCCCCGTGGCAAGATCTGTGACTGCGCCCTTTGCTGGCTTGCCAAGTTCAGACACATCCCCGTTCGGACCGATTCGAATGACTGTCGGCGGCTGTATGCGTACAAAGATAGCGAAGCCGATCGCGAGCAGCGCAATCGGGATGGTCAGAAAGGCAAGAAGCCAGGCGCGGTTCGCGTTTGCCCTGAGCGCTCCATCCATCTCGTAGTACTTCGGCCGCGCGGGGACCGCGTCTTCTGTTCGAACCATGCTGGTCTTCATGTGTCCTCCTACTCCTGATCTGCCGACCGCCTTGAAGACCCCGCAATGCTGCCAGCTGCGATGCGGGCGGCATGGTACGCGGTCCATGTGCCGATGTTGTAGCGATGTACGCTGGGGCCTCTTCTCGCTGTTGCCGATGATCTGGTGCCGATTCTCGGTGTTGCACCTGCGCCACTAGGCTGGCTTTCGAGAGCGCCGGAGTTCTCGGCCGCCACGGTGATTGCTCCGCTGCTCTCCTCTTCGGCGCTGCTCGGGCCCATCACGTCACTGATCGAACTGCGAATCTGGGCCGCATGGCCATCCAGAGTGGGACTACCGTCGCCAAGCGAGGATCCGCTTGAGGTAGAGGAAGCCGCGATGGGTGTCGCCTGCGGTGGCGCCGGCATATTGCCGCCTGCTGCAGCGGTGAGCGCGCGTGCAGATCCTGTCGTCGCGGCGCTAGAGGATGCTCCCGCAGAAGTTGCACCTGCAGACCCCGCTCGCGCTGCCGCCACACCGGCCGCCGCTCCCTCGATACCGGCAGCGCCCGCGGTTAGTGCAGTGACCGCTGTACCAACCATCGCGACTGCGGTGCTGCCCACATCGCCGCTGACAATTCGCTTGGCAATGAAGGGAATGATGGCGATCGCCAGCGAGTAGACGATGCTGACAATCCCGATCAGAAATGAGCCTTCGAGATTCCCAAGGCCGCCGAGAAAGTTGTTTTGGCTTAGCATCTGCCCAAGTTGGCCCATCTGAACAGCTGTCAGCAGCGCACCAAAGCCGCCGTACAAGATCGGCCAGGCATTCCAGACAAAGATGTTTTCGATATACGATTTGGCAAGGCGGTTCGCGCCGCCGAGAGGCATCAGAGCAATAACAATCGGCCCGAAAATATACAGAATGCTGCCGTAGAACATGTAGAAGAAACCGAAAATCACGACGACAATCGGATAGAGGAGATAGGCAACAATAATTAGGAGGCCATCGATCAGGCCCGCGATAGATCCGGTGATCAGGCCCCATAGGTGTTGAACTCCATCTTGGGTGAATTGTGTCTTGAGATCATTTCCCCAATTCCCGAGGACATTTCCCCCGGACGCATTACTCACCCAATTTCCGGCGTCTACGAAGCCCTGATTAATTGTCGTGAAGACGGTCCCGTAATTCATCACCACAACCGCAGTGACCACGTACTTGATCAGATTAGTGCCCAATCCCCGGACGTCGCCGCCATGCAAAGCCGATTGATAGACCTGCCAAAGAAATCCGACCAGCAGGACCACATAGGCCACGTTTTGCATCCCGGCGGTAATGCCAGTTGAATCAATACCAGACATTGCCTGCGTCTCGAACCGCTCGAACAGACTCAGCTGCGTCGATTGAAAAAACGCGAGCATGACCTCGGGATGGAAGTGGGCGTAGAGCATGTCTGTTACCTGCTGGTCAGTACTCCGTTGATGAGGCCGTTGTTATTCGTGTTGTCTGTTGTTGCAAGTTTTGAGAGCTTGCTCTGGTTGGCCAGGTCGATTCCGCGCGTTCTCATCAGTTCAGCCAGAGCTGCCTGCGTGTACGCATTGGCACGCACGACCCACACGTCGGCTTCGGCCTCGAGGATCTCTGCGCTCCCGGGAGCTGCCTGCGAAATCTGCTGTCCCATTTGATTGGCTTCGTTCAGCTCCGCATCTGCAAGGGCATCGATTTCGATCGCTCTCTTCATCGCGTCCTGTGCCTGCGCGTCCGTCATATCGGTCATCGTTCTCATTTGCGGAGAAGCTTCATTCTGCGGCATCACAACGCCATACACGCTCTGAAACTGACCCGATACGGTTGGCACACTGGCCGCGTTGCGCGAGAGCAGCAGAGCTTCGAGATTCTGCGACTGCGGCAGGGTGGCGCTCGATACATTGACACGGAACATGCCGCTGACCTGGTTGAACTGGTTTTCAAACTGCATCACCGAAGTTTTTGCCTGATTGATCGCATTAAGGGGGTACATGACCTCCTGCTCATACTTCGCCGTACTTTGCTCGTACTGGTTGATGGTCCTGAGAGGCGCGGCGATATAGGCGCTCATCAGCGACTGCATCTTCGAGAGCGCCGCCAGGATCGCAGCCGTGTCGATCCCAAACTGTCCATTCGCGTGGGTTGGCAGGATTGCGAGGACTCCGAGCATGACGACAGACACCTTCAGCAGAGTGGGCCGGTACCAGGGCCGAACCGCGCTCGACGCATCCTCTAAGGGTGCGGACTTCGGCGGTTCCGGCGGGAGTTGGGGCCTGCGGCGCCAGAAAAATGAACTGCGACGCTTGCTCGGGCTTTTCTTGGGATCGGTCATAGAATGCTCCCTATCGCGCTGTCAGGGCTCCGGTGATCAGACTGTTGATTCCGTTGGTAGCTGTAGTTCTGCGTTTTATGAGGACGTTGTCGTGCGCAATGCGGCCTGCTTCCTGACGCAACTCCGCCGCTAGCATCTTTTGCATGTAGGCCTGGCAGCGGAGGTTGGCGACCTGCGCCTGTGCAGTCAGAAAGGGATTGGAGCCGGGAGTGCTGACCGCGACTTGGTTTTCCATCTGATTGGCGGTCTCAAGAATGACGTCGGCGCCCTGATCGGCGATCAAAGTTGTCTTGAGGTTCTCCTGTCCAAGGGCATCGTCGACGTCCATCATCACGCGGTCTTGTGGCGCGGCGGCATTGACCTGGGGTATTGCACCGTAGTTCGAGATAAAGCTCGACTGCAATGCCGGGATCTGCGTGGACAGCCGACTGTGCAGAATGGATTCAAACTGTTGGGGCCCAGGCGTTACCGCACTCGTGAACGGCGTGTTGAACACCTGATTCATCCGGCCGCGATAGGTGTTGATCGAGTTTGCTACAAACCCGCGAGCCTGATTGATCGCCGCCAATGGCGCGACCGTAGTCTGATAGAGCTTCTGCATCTGCTGAGCAACCTGATTGATCGCACTGAGTGAACTGCCGATGTCGTTCTGAATCGAACTGAAGATCGCGTTGAAAACACTGAGGAATTGCCCGTGAGCCAGCTTCGGCAGGGCAAAGCATGTTTCGACCAGAAGGACCCCAATGAGCACTCTCCTCTTCCAGGCTCTCGGCTTCGGAGCGAACGCTGGATCGCCCTTATATGGCTCTCCATTCAGGAGCGGTGTCGCTTCGGATTGGACATGGTCTGTCATTGGCTCAGCGCCTCCTGCATCTCTCCGGACAGTTCAACCGGCAACGGCGCCAGTTCCGCCAGGCCGCGCGGATAGCGCACGGCCAACTCTTCGTAGGCCTGAATCAGCGGTAACTGCTGGTGCTGGCGAAGCCACCACTTCCGGAACGACCGTTCCCGGGCGTACGTAGTCGTGATCCAGTAGTCCACGGGACTGGGAACGATCCGGATCGCATGCGTCGATTCCGCCTTTTCCCCGATTGCAATAAGAAATTCGGCGCTATGCCCCTTCTTCGGGTGTGCGAACGTCTTGATCTGGTTGAGTGCGGTCTCGTTCAAGTGAACGTGCTCCCGCAGCGCGGTCATATCCCCCGGCTGCTTGCCGATGATCTTTGTAGAAGCGTTCTTCACAATTCCGGCCCCATGCTCATTCGGGCGGTCGGGTGTCCCGACAAAATCCTCCGGAGTCTGGCTGATGCCCCAAACACTTGCATTGCGCTTGCGTGCCGTACGAAACAATTGAACAACCACGCCGGCGAGGATCGGGGATTCGAGCAGCGCCCAGCATTCATCGAGCAGGACGATGCTTGGCTGCCCCGTCATCCCCGATGCGCGATACGTGGCAGTGTGCGCGATGAGAAGGCTCATGGCCCGTTCCAGGCGGGGATCGTCCTTGAGCTTTTCCACATTGAAGTAGAGCCACGGATTGTTCAACTGGACAGTAGTGGGCCGGTCGAACAATTGCGCATACGGCCCTTCATCGACCCATGCACGCAGCTTGGTCGAGGCCATCTGTGCCATCGCGTTGATTTTCTGATTGCGATCCCGGTCTTGCCAGTGCGCCAGTTCCGCAGCCAGGTCGCCGAAGAGCGGAATTGGGTTCGAGGTTTTGGCGCTGCACCTCTTGTACGTCGAAGCGATGGCTTCAAGGAGCACACTGTCGAGCAGATCAATATCGAGGTCGGGCGGCGTGTTTTCGCCCAACATGTGCCGCGTCAGGTTCTTCAGAAATGAAATCTGGTCATTGGAGGGCTTCGTCTCTCCTCTGGGCAGATCCCAGGGGTTGATCGTCTGATCGCTGTCGAGCGACATTTCGATCATCTCGCCGCCCATCAGTTCGACAAGCGGCTGATACGAGTCCCCACGCTCAAGAATTGAAATCAAGGGATTGGCGCGAGCGGCCATCAACAGCATCTGTTGTGCGGCAAGGGTCTTGCCACCGCCGCTCTTCGCCATCAGAAGCCCGTTCGCATCCGATAAATCGGGATCGAACATGGAGAAAGGAATGAGTTGGCGGTACGGCGTCTCAAAGAGAATGAGCGGACTCCTCCGGGTCCCGGTCCATGGCATCTCAACCGGCACGAGATCGGCGGCATTCGAAGTAAGCATGTCCTGATCGCGTTTGTCGGCCTCAGCCATACCCGGCAAGGTCCCAAGGAAGATGCGCCGCTTGGCGATTGTCTCCGTTACGGCTTTCGCGCCATTCATATGCGTGAAGGCATTCAGCACCTCTTGCGTGCGGTTAGCGAGTTCCCGTTCTGACCGCTCAAGATCACCGAGCGTAACCGCGGGTTGCGAGGTACGAACGACAACGGACAGACTCAACTTCGCTGTCTTTAGCGAGGAGGAGATGATGTCCCGCTGCACCTCGATGAGCTGCGCCTGCGCGACTTCGGCTTCGGGATTCGATTTGAAGTTTCCATTCGCATCCTTTTGCGCGGCTGTCATCTTCTGGAGGCGCTTCTTGTAACTTTTGAGCACCTTCACCTGATCCGGGATCACACTTTGCGCGCTGACTACGACCGGAAAGCCGAGAGTTGCAAAGTTCTGCAGCATGCCGGGAAAGGTCGCATCGGGAAGTTCCTTGAGGCTGACGACGGCATAGAGATACCCATCAATATTCAGATAGGTCTCGGTTTCGTTGAGAATGCTCGCTTCGGTCGCCTGTTCCCGCGCACTTCGATATCCGATCATCTCCTCGCCGGGCAAGTAGGGCCGCCGATCACGGAGCATCGGGTGCTGCGCGTGTTTAAGTTCCTCAAACAGTTCCTGAGTCGAAAGTCTCCGGGGCCCGAGGTTTGCCGCCTCCATCGACCCCTCGATGCCCCGGAGGATGGATTCGAACTCGGCCAGGTAGGTCTCGTGCTCCTTCCGCGCACGCTGGACGGCCTTTGTCTGGCTCAGAGTGAATCCACCAACGCTGCGATTCTGCCGAGCGGAGTGATAAAGCTTTGCGTGAATCTGCGGATCCCAGATCAAGTACACGTGCAGCCGGTTCTCGAAAAAGAAGCCGCTCTGTTCCTTTTGTCTCCATATCCGAAGTCGATGGGAATCGAGAGCCATCACCTCTGACTGATCGGTTCGCTGCTCGCGGAGGTAGTTGTCGAGGAGATCGCCGAGGCGCTCTGATATCTCGTAACGGAACTGAACGCGCATGCTGACGTCCGGAAGACTGCGGAAAAGCGCTTCCAGCATGGCCTTGTTCTGATTCCGTTCGCCATCAGTTGCGAAATACGCGAGAATGCCACGCAACGCATATCCCGCTACGAAAGCTCCGTTCGTGCGCACCATAATGTTGTCGCCCACGGGAAGATCGCGCAGAGACAGCAGTTCGCAGACGGCGGGCGTTTTCAGCCTTCTATCGTGTTCTGCTTGGGTCACCGGCATAGTTATCGTCTCCCTTAACAACTCCGATCCCTTCGATTTGCAGTTGCTGCTCCACGATTCGTGCGAGTGGTGCGATCTCCTCATGGATGCGCGCAGCGAATATCACACAAGCAAACGTGACCTGGGCTGCTTCCGCATCGAGAACGGCAACTACCATTCCGTTCTTCTGTGCTGTGATCGACGCGTGCATCGATTACTCCTCGTCTTCGGTCAGATAACTTTCCTTCAGTTCCGAATCTCGCTCAAGCGCGCACCACGCCTTCGGAGCGAAAAACGAGCGGACCAGATCGGTGAGATACCCACGCGGCCTTCCATACTTGAAAAGAATCAGGAAGGGCACGGCCAGCGCGGGCACGATGAACTCCATAAAGATGTTGAGCGGTATCCCGAACACATGGGCGTTGCCGCTGACGAAATGCGCGAGCAGATTCATCAACGCTGCGAGCGCCAGCACCAGAATCAGGTCCTCAAACTCTAGGCCAAGGAACGTCACTTTGGTGTGGAGATTGCGGTGAACCGGCGTCATATCGAGACTCATGACTTTACCCTCCGATTCCGTGCGCTTGTGTCACCATCGACTCGGCCAGGCGCACCATTCCCGAAACCATCAGGGCTCCGATCGCGGCAATAAACTTCCTGATCCAGGTCGAGCCTGGATAGATCTCCGAGACCACGCCGCCCATGTGCAGAGCCATCGCGGCCAGTTGCGTGAGCGCAAACATGGGCAGAATCACATTGGCCGTCCAGTTCACAAGGCTCATCGTGGCCATCCAGAACGCGTCGGCATTGGTCGCGCCAGCATGCTGCACAAATCCTTCGAGTGCCCGCAACATCCCTGAGCACAGCAGCGAGGCGAAGCCTCCGTATAGGGGCTGCTCGAAAGGGCCGCCCTTGCTGTAGCGATACACGGCTCCTGCAAAGAACATGCCTGCCATCGTCGGCATCATGGTGTTACCTGCCCAGGAGGCGAGGTTCGTAATGGCTCCATCGAGACTCATGCATGCACCTCACGCCGCCATCGCCCGAAAAAGCGAAAGGAGGCCGCTCACGCTCAGGAAAGAGATCGCGGCGAAGACTTGCCTCGTCCAGGGTCTGTGCCGGACGTAATTGATGACGGCCCCAACACATGCAAGTCCCGCCGCGGCCGGCAAAATCTGCCCGGCGATGTAATTCCACAGGGAGGAGAGCATGTCAGTCATGGCGTACTGTCCTCCCGAGTTCCATCCCTCAAAAAGCTGCATCGTTGCCGAGAGCGACATCAGGAAGAGAGCGGCAACAATCGAGCCGAGAGGATTCTCACCAGCGGCTCCATCGAGTGTGGCTTTCAGGACGAAGTATGCCGCAAGGACAGGCACCAGCCGGGCGACAACAATCTCGCTAACGAAGTTCTTGAAAAGTGTTTCCATGCTGGCCAGCCAGCCTGTGCTCACCGATCCGCTTCCCGAAGGAATGTTGATGCCCTGTGCCGCGACCCACGACAACAGTTGCGGCAATGTCAAAAGAACGACGGTCCACAGAATCCATTTGCCGCTGCGGCCGTTTACGTGGAAGTTGATCCCGCCCTCATGCCGCAGGCTCACTCCCGCGGCAGCCAGCGTGCAGAACGCCGCCGGCGCCGCGATGTCGAGCAGCAGTTGGAGAAGGTCGAGAAGGAACTGTGGCGTCTGCATGGATCTCTTCTTTCGTTACTGAATGCCTTGCGCCTGCGTGATGAAACCCTCCGCCATGCGTCCGAGACCGGAAATCACC
>JAKAJO010000046.1 GCA_021813745.1 Acidobacteriota bacterium | reverse complement strand
AACCAATTCTGCTGCTTCGGCCCGACTCCGTCGGCGGCGCACAAACTCCCTTACTCCCGTTTCGTTCATATCCCTAGCAAATCACCAGTCCACCCCTCCCGAACAGGTGTGATGCTCTGACGGATACAGTAGGAGGACACATCGGCGACCATGGTGGCGGCTACGTCCACTACTCAGGAAGACGGGGAACCTGACTGGCGTAAGGACTTCCGTGCCAAAATCTTTACCTGTTGACGCGGCCCGATCAGGAGCAATCCCTCGCTCATTGTGCCGGGTTTAAGAGGCGCAATTTCCGAACCCTCTTGTCACGGGTGCGAACGAGTGCACCCGACAGCACCTGGTTGCACTTCCAGGAAAATGGTCAGTTCTGCACGGTAAGTGCTCGGCTTTCCGAGTTCCAAGTCGGCTGTCCGCAAGTATTGAGGAATCCACCAATTGCACGGAAAAACGGAGACTTCGGGACCGTCGCGCCCGAGTGGTCGGCCATGCTGACCTTTGAAACCTCTTCGCCGTGGTTTTCACCCTTTTGCATCGAGTATGGGGCATTTTCTGACCGCTGCCACTCCTTAATCGTGACGCAAGATTAGGTTTTAAAGGGAAGAATTTTACTGATTGGTAAACGTCACCCGGATAACATTCGTCTGGCGGATGTCCACTGTAGTCTGGCCCAGGCCAGCGGCACCATCGAGCCGCGGCAGGTAAGGGCATAAGTTTGTATTCAGTGGGGGCATGAGATTGTAACCAGCCGGAGGGGATCGAAGAAAAGAGCTGGGTTCAGATGAGGGTTGTTGCCTTACTCGGCTGCACTCATCATGGCTTCAGTCATCGTCGCCAAAATCCGGGTCTCCCAGTTCTATTCCCCGGGATTTGAGAAACCACGCATAGAGCACGATGGGCCAGAGAATGAGCAGGGTCGGCGAGACCACGAGAGCGAGGAATCTTGTTTCCGGGGGCCAGCGCAGGAAGAAGCAGTCCCGCCGCGGCTCCAGAAGAAGCATCGCAAACAGGCAAGTTCCGCATGCAACAAAGCAAATCGCAGCTAGCTGTGCGGTGATCGGCAAATCGAGAAATAGGTCAAGATCGTTCATCGGAACTCCTTCGCACAAGCTGAACTCGGAGGATCGAACCCAGCACGGCAGGCGCTTTGAGGTGAATGCATGGGCGACACTCGGTTCGGGGGAACTGAATCCGGCCCGGGAGTCGCCCCGGCCCGCTCATCTCTTCCGCTTGTATTCGACCTGGCCGAAGAATCCCGGTGTCAGAATGGTGTCGGTCCGCTTGACATAGGTGAGGTTCGTGGAGAGGAGCGCTCCCTTCACTTCAAGAGTTCCATCCTTATAGATAGCTCCCACTCCTGCCTTTTGCTCCGGGCTGGCAATGAGAAATTCATCGCCGTTCCGAGTGACCTGGAACGTATCGTTGGGATTCTTCGTGTTGACCCAGCTGCCAAGGAATTCCGATCCTCCGGATGCGCATCCTGTGAGGGTGACGGCGCTGAGCAGACAGATCGAGATGGTGCGAAGGATAGAAGCTTTCATTCATTGTCTCCATTGGTTGTCTTCGAACATGGTCGCGGCAATGCGGGTGCAGGATCTCCTGCCCTCGAAGAGTTTGAGGCGGGATGCCCATACCGCGCGTTTCTGCCGGATGGAGCACGCCCGCCTTCGAGATCGCGGTGCGGACCTACATGATGAAGGAGTTCTCAAAGATCAACTCCATTTCGCCAGACGGTAGAGTTTCTTCGTCCGGGTCGTAGAGATCCGGATCAAGGTATTCGCAAGGCTCATCGTCGAGATCCGCCTCGGGATCCTTCGATAGACGGACACCGGTCGAAAGGTAGGCGCTTCCCTCGTCCAGGATCTCGTTGTAGCGTTTCGCGCCCGCATCACTCCAAAAGTCAAACTCCTGCTCGCCTCCTTGCTCAGGCGCGTCTTCGTTTTCAATGTTGTTGTCGTCGTTTGCCATTCGATCTTCCTCTCCGGGGCATGCGTCGCTAGACCTACCCACTTCTCAAATTCTCGGAGAGGAACGTCTGCAAGGAAGGTGAATGAGTACTTTGGGATGTTCCTGCGGTACACATCTTTGAACAAAGCGCTATGTTCAACCGTGATCGCTTGATGTATGAGTTCGCCGCGGCGTAGCCGCCTCGAAGCGCAGGATCACAGCTGTCAGCCCGAGAGCCTTCGCAATGGGTAACAGCTTGTTGAGCGGAAGGAGCGTGCGGCCGCATTCGGCCCTGGAAAGGTGACTGCGGGCTATGCAGCCTGCGGCCCGTGCAGCCAGTCGCGACTGGCAGAGTCCACGGCGATTGCGCAGGGTCCGGAGCAACATGCCAATCCCGCGCGCAATCTGCTTCTTGTGATCCTCCGAACAGGGATCGAGCAGGGTGTTGAGTTCAAGACTCACATAGTCAAGCCCCAGGGGAGCCTGGCATCTAATGCAAGCGCCGTTCCTCGGGTATTGGGAAGCGTTACATCGCACGCAGATGACGGTTTCGCTGTCACGAAGTGAAGGCAGGAATTTTGGGTTCGACATGATTCTCCTTTGAGCATGGGGGAGGGTTGTCAGATTGAAGAGAACGGATGGGAGTCGGGCAGGAAGGATGCGTGAGGATGGTGCGGAGACTGTGAGGTCTCATGGTCTTTATTGCTGTTCGCAGGGAGAGGCTGCGGCGAAATGAGCTCCGACGATGGTCAGTTGGAGAGGATCTCTCCGCGTTCCTCAAGGACGGCTTCGAGGTCGAAGTCGCGGGCATCGGGGACATGCGCAGACCGGGGTGCTATGCAAGTGAAGTTGGATGGCGGCACGTATGGCCTGTAGTTTCCAAACAGAATCGATTCCGGCGAATGGACTCTGTACCCTCCGAGCCACAGCCGGTCGCTGCGCGCGACCGCGTATCCGTAGGCCGCTAACTCGCTTTCGATCTCGTCGTTGACGGAGCCGGGTGGCACGTCCGCGTAGCCGTGTTCGCTCCTCTCGACCGCGGCGATCAGGTTGATGATGGGGCGATTCATGCTGTTCCTCTCTGCGGCTTCGCGGGCCTAGCGACCGCGGCGATTCGCCTCGGAGTAGCACTTACTGTGCGATGATGTTAGTTTGAGTACGCTGGCAGAGCGGCCTCACGGAAGGATGACGAAGATGAGTCACGACACTCTGTTGGCCGCGATCGATGCGGAGATCAAGCGGCTCGAAGACGCTCGCAAGCTGCTGGCCGGCACCGCACCACAATCGGCCACGAAGGCACCATCCGTCCAGAAGGCGGCCGGCGGCCGTAAGCGCCACCGCTTGAGTGCGGAGGGTCGGGCGCGGATCGCCGAGGCGCAGAAGAAGCGCTGGGCGGCGAACAAGGCCGCGGCGAAGAAGAGCGGCAAAGCTTAGTTCAGTGCTGACCTCTGAGAAGAGGTGATTTTCCGGGACCAGATGGCCAGGGCCCGGGAAATCTGACCATCGGCCGAGACTCGCGCTCGCATTCTCGTGGAACATCTCTCCAGGGCGGATGTAGCGCCGCAAGACGCGACGGGATTTGTGCCGAGTGGTTTTCGCGATGACGCGCTCGGACGATCCATTCATCGTCGCCTGAGTCGCCATGCTCGCGCGCACGCTGTGACCGGCGATGTTCGATGCATTCATGCCGGCCCTCGCTGCGGCGGTTTTGAAGATCGCCGCGATCGAGTCGCGATGCAGGCCAGTGGAAGCTACGCGGCCGTGGCGATCGACTCCGCGAAAGACGGCGCCCTCGGTTATCTTGGCTGACTTGAGCCACTGGTGGAGCGCCTTGATCGGGCACGTATCATCGTGCTCGCCAAACGGGATCGCGACCTTTTCGCCGGCCTGCTCCTGATCGGCTTTTGAGCGCGGTACGTTGATCACGAGACCGGAAGCTGAAAAACACAAATCAGCCACGGTCATCGCACAGAGTTCGGAGCGACGAAACGCTCCCGCGAATCCAATCAGGATTAAAGCGCGATCACGCAGACCGAGAAGATTCTTCGGACACGCCGCAAGCAGTCGGCAGATGTCGTTCAGCAGAAGTGGGTCCTTACATTTTTGCGCGACGCCCAGGGTGCGGCGGGCGCCCTTGAGGACTTCGCCAACAACGAAGTGCTTGGTGGACGCGGGAGAGTCTTCGAATCCAGCTGCATGGTGGGCTTTCGAGATGGATGCCAAACGTCTGGCGATCGTCGCGGGTGCTAAACGGGCGACGACGCACGACGCTATATAAAGAGCGATGGTCTGAGGAGCGGATGGCAGCGATGCAAGTCCATGGGCGGCGCACCAGGATTCGAAGATCCGGAAATCGGATTGGTAGGCCTTGCGGGTGGAAGGGGCCTTGGCGGCACGGATGAGGTCGTTGGCTTGCTGAATTAAGTCTTCGAGACCGGCAGAAAGGTGAGAAGAGGTGATGAGTTTGTCTTGCATGGGAAAACTCCGAAGTGTAAGCAGGGGAAAAAACAGAAAGGCCGCGGAACGTGAGCGCCGCGGCCAAGAGATTGTGGGTTGGAAATGGAAGGGGTTTATGGATGGAAGGGATTAGCCGGTGGCGGAAAACAACTTCAGGAAGACGGATGGGGTGTCAGAGGTGTGCTGAACCCTGAGTCAGTCTTCCCCTCCTTCAAGCGTCGGGCGAAATCGCACCACGGCAGCGGGCAGGTGTGCGGGATGTGGGCCATCACAGCCCGATAGTAGGAAATTCCCGGGCGGTGAGAACTCCGGGGTTTCGACAGCAGTCAGGACTCGGCGGGCCGCCGTGAAAACAGGAAAACAGATACACTGAACCCTCGTCAGTCACCCGTTAAGCTATGCGAGGGATAAGAAGGATGCCGGGATCGCAAGATCACTTGCGATCCCGGCTCCGAACTGCCCTGAAAGGACAGCTGCAATTCGATTCCCGAGTAAACGACTTTAGGCGCAAGTTGTCGATTGGGACCCGGCTCAAAATGAACGAGCCCGTAGTGCTCCATCTTCCTGAGCGTTCGGGAGAGATTCGAGATCGCTCTTCCAGATCTCTTTGCTAATTCGTTCAGAGATTGGGGATGAGTTTCGAGAATCAACTTCAACAGATCGCGATTATCGTCCGAAAGCACTTGCGACAAAGTGCCGAGAGACTCAAACCAAACCTTAGGCTCGTTCTTTGAGGGGACGTATTTTCCGCTTGCGATAGCCAGTGTCCGCTTCTTATACCCTTCGCGGGATGCGATCCCAACTCTCAAAGTCTTCATGGCGTTGTACTCCTTTCCTTCAAGATCAGATCGACTTCCGTCCAAAAGTCCGCTAACAAAGACATCGAATCGGTATAGTCATAAAAACGAACGCGCTCGCCCTTGTGCTTATGGTCGTACTCGATCCGGGTCGGGGCGCCTGGCCCCGCCCCTTCGCGGATGGAATGAGCATTGTCGAACCCCAACAGGCGCTCATTGTCGCCGTCGTGAAGCGTCAGCGAGTAATCGAGGCCGTGGGGTTTTTCCGGGGTCGGTGGAACCTTCTTGACTGCGAACTTGACCCAGAAACTTCCCTCGACCACAAAGATCTCTCCGTCGAGGAGAAGCAACGTATCGAGGCTCGCATCGCGCTTCATCAATCTTCATGTTATCATCAGGTGATAAGATTCGCCAAGTGAGCGCTCCTCTCCGGGCAGAAGAGGTGGCGGATGGTTTCCAGTAAACAACAGATTCTAATAAAGAAAGGATGGTGGGCTGCAATGAGCGAGCCAATGGATCGATCTCACCGGGTTTTCATGAAATTGGGTTCCTTCGCGGAGGCCTTTCCGGCCCTCGACGAGGCGGCGGTGGAATTCGTGGAGTACGACTTCCTGCAGGAAATCCGCCGCGGAACGTGGCGCGTTTCCTGGAACGGCGGGCTGATGCCGTGTGGAAACACGTTCTGTCGCAGGGGCGGCTACGAACTGGATCGAGAAATCCACGAAATGGTTCGGTCGGGTGCGGTTGAAAGGGAGGTAAGGCTGGATTGTCGGGGAGATGAGGGCAGCCCGAAAGGACGCAGAAGGGGCCGTCGGTGTCAACGGCACGTCGAAGCCAAGATCAGGCTCAAATATAAGAATGGAGCAGAGCCCGGCCGCGGGGGCGGGGAAGAAAAGTCATCCGCCCAGGAAGTCGGCGCAAAAGAGACGAGGCTCCCGTCCCCGCGCCTATTCCTTGTCAAACCGAGCTTTATACGGCCTGGGCTGGGCGACGCTTGCACGCTCTGCCTTCACGAAGGTTCTGAAATCTGGCGCAAGACCTACCGCGACGAGAGACTTGCGTGGCTCGAAGCAGACGAGATGGGGTTGATCGACGAAAGCAATGTGCGAGGGGAGAAGGGAGATCCCGCGCAGCACCCGCTGTCCAGGGCGTTGGTCCCAGAAGCGCGCATCGAGATCGATCGTGTCGCGAGTCGTGGATTTCGCAAATAACATGGAATGCTTCGCCACCACCGCCCACGACGTACGCAGCGGAACCCGACGCTCTGCGCCGGGATGGTAAGGAGAGGGGCCCGTGGAGAAGAGCTCCTCGCGATAGAACAAACTCGGGAGAGCCACGCTCGGTGTCACGCGCTCGCCGTCCGGTCCAGTGAAATAATCCATTCATGGGCTCGAAGAGATGTGAATCTGCGTCCGATCCGGAACGCCTGCGCAATAGGTACCGGCGCGCTTTCTCCTGGAGCGTGAGCCGCGGCAACGCGGGCAAAGGACATGAAGCCGCGGGCATGGTGCGTCTTGCCACCTCGGATTACCCGGACATTCTCGAGGATTATCTGTCGATCAGTCGAAAGCGGAAGGGCAATAAGCTCGCTCTCTCCAAGCTGCAGCTGCATATGCTGGAAGACCTCGTGGTGCAGGAGAAATCGATCAAGAGCTATAAAGAAAAGCTCGAAACCGAAGCCAATCTTCCCGATCGAGCCGCGGAATTCATCCGGTCGCAGATCACCCTGCATGGTTTGATCGCCAATGCCATCCGGCAGATCGGAGATGGCATGGCGTGGCGAGCCTTCGACTATGACCGGTTCACCACGCGCATCCTTTCGTCCCACCCGGTGAAGCAGACAATCCTTGCCGAGGGTACCGTCGCCGAGATGGGCCAATGGGCGGCCATCAACGACTCGGCGAACCGCAAAGCCATCTTCAACGCCGTCACCAATTCGATCGCTATCGGGGACGTCACCGCAATCCATGACAACGGGGATGTCGAGTTGATCGAGGTCAAGAGCGGGAACGCGAAAAGCCGGCGCCTCATTCGCCAGAAACAGATTCTGCGCGATGTCGCCGGTGTCTTAACTTCGGGGAGTGGCATCGTCGAGGGGAAATCGGTGATCTCCGGGGTGCTTCCCATCACACCCAAAAATCACCTGGGACAATTGCGCGATTTGCTGGTGGAAGCCGGCACGAAAGGATGGAGTTCGGCGCTGGTTGCGCCGCACTGCTATGTCGAGTGCGCCGATTTTTCGAGCTTGCGGGACCTCTCGGAGCTGGCCATAAAAAGAAAGGAGACTCTCGGCGGCGGGGAAGGGTGGGGCGACGAGATGGTCCTCTCCGCCTCTTCGATGGACATCATACAGTTCGTGCCCAATGCCGCGCCGCTCACGGTCTTCCCCCTGGATGATCGCACCTGCGTGGATCTAACGATCGGAGCCAAGGCCTACACTACATACATCAATCTCCTTCAGGTGGTCGGGGTCTTCTACCGGGCGGGCTGGACGGTCGATCACGCGGGCAAAGAGGCCATGGCCGCAACCCAAAATGAGGCTTCGTTCATGCTGCGGAAAGAGGGGTTCGTCTGCCACTTGCCTCCTGCCGACATCGCCCGCCTGGCCTACGAACTGCTCTCGCCGGAAACCCTCGTGGACGAATGCGAGTTGCTCAGAAAGATGGGCCCGTCGATCGGAGAGCGATATGGAGTCTGGACATGCGAGGGTGAGGCAAGCCAATGGAATTGAACAGTTGAGCTCTCGTCAATACCGATGCTCGCGCGTCTTGCTTATGGATCCGATTTTGGGGCACTGACTGGCCATCAGTTGGCCCGGCTCCATTGTGCCCGACTAGTCTTCAGAGATTTCGATTCGGGTGCGCGGCCAGTGTGCCAGTACGCTTGGATGAACGTTTGGTCGTCGATCTTCTTGAGTTTGAATATCGGACCCTCGATCGCCAGAAATGCACCCTGATAGTCGACGTCAACCCATACGCTTCCTTCTAAAACGTTCGCGCAATACTTGACCATCGGCTGGACATCTACCATCGCGCGCTGAAGACGATCGACCCGTTTCGCGACATCGGCGAACAGCGCATAGGCATCGGCTATCGTGTCCAGAGAACGGATCTGGAGGTTCGTGAGTGGATGGCCCACATCGCCGCGTGATTGCCCAGAACCGTATTGTTGTTCAACCGTTGTTCATCACGCCATGTATGGTCGCGGATGAACAGAAGACTTTGCGGTGGGCTTGGCGAACGACGTTCTGGTTGTAACGAGCGAGCTTGTCGAAATCGTCCACGAATGTGTGGACCGGCACGTTCTTCGGTATTTTCTTGTAGGTCTCGATGAGCTGCGCGCGCCTCTCAGGGGGCAGCTTCAGGAACGGCTCCATCTGTTCGATAGGCGCGAATAAATACGTGATGAACGCCTTGGAAGTCAGGTTGAAGTCGTAAGACAAGTGTGGGTCCGGCAAGGGATGAGAAAAGCCCCTGTCGGAAAGCAGGCACACTTTGTCTGGCTCTTCGCTCGCGTAGAGATTCACGCAAATCATCGGAAACCCGGTTGGATTTTCGAACAGGCTCTTGACCAATCCTTCCATCATGTTTGGCTGATCGGGCGCGAACCTTTTCAGGATCATGAACAGCCCACCGAGCCATCGGCGATATTCGTCCTTGGTGATCCCCAACTTCTCACAGAGATAGGTTTCCTGCGGCTTGCTGCCGTTCAGGACGGTCTCGAACTGCTTCAGGGTCTCTGGATCGGTCGGAACGAATTGGAACAGCGGTGCAATGGCCTTTAGGGCCGATTTGATCGAGAAGGGATTGCGGAGTGAATTCATGAATTTGGCAACGAACAGCGTCAGAATTTCGCCCTTAATGTCGCCGCCCTTTTCGAGCTTGGCGAGCAAGGACAACGTGTTCACGTGAATTGTGTCTTCGTAGCCCTTGAAGTTGTCTTCGAAATTCTGGCGGGCGTCGGGAAGAACGTCGAAGCTGAAAAGATCCCGCAGCGAGAGGCTTTGCGAAATTGACCTTCCGTTCGGTGAGTCGAGAGAAACGGTGAAGCGCTCCGGATCAACGACGGAGAAATCATAGATGCGCTGATTCTCGGGCTTCACCTTCGGGTTAATGGCGTTCAGCCTCTGCTCGGTCTGCGAGACATAGTGCTGGTTCGCCGTCGTATTGGTAAATTCCGTCGCCATCGCTCTATCAAAATCTTAGCAATTTTCGGACTGTCGATTTCCTAATGCATTGGCGAACAAAAGGCAAATACGCGGGCTATAATTCCTAGGTGGGGGGAGCGGGCATCGACGGTTCGGCAACAACTTGCAGGAGAGATTTGTGCGGTGTCAAGCGGGCGCATTCCTCCGCCGCATGTTCCTGGTGAGAGGCGCTGCGCGAAATGCGAAACCGTGAAGCGCGGGGTCTATATGAGCTTCATGTTGCGCCAACAATGGCATTGCTCGTTTCTGGAATCGGATTTGAAGACGGCACTTCCGCGAAAAGTATCTCTGGACGAGCCGAAAAAGTTGTTGGAGATGGCCAAGCGGGGTGGTTGTAAGTTCGATCTTGAAGTTGAGCACGCGATCCATGGAATCGAGATCGGCCGCGGGGGGCGTTTGGTTGGAACTCTCGCAGGAGGAATACGAGAAATTACTGCGATCCGCACGAAGCCCACGGCGGTAGAATCGCCGGATGCCGAAGCAAAATCTCAACGTAGCGACATCGGGTAGTGGATTCACGCACTCAATGTTCCGATTTCGAAGAACAACAAATTCGAAGCGCTCGAGCTAATGCGCCTTGATTTGATCGATCATTTGGAGTTCGTCACGCGCAATTGCGCCGATGCCGATAGAGATGGGCTGGCGTGGAGTGTTCGAGAAGATTGAGGAGGTGGCAAAGAGGCTCTCGGAAGTTTCGGTTTTCATGGCTGGCGCAGCCACAAAGGCAATCAAGGCTGGTTGCGTGGAATTCGGATGGCAGGCCGAAGAGCGTGGACGCACACTTACCGAGCCGGAAGTCAACTTGGCGGGAGCAACGGAGATCAATTTAAGAAACGCGCAAGCTAGCGATCCATCGTGATGTCGCCGGCAACATCCACTGCCTCGATACGGGTCGCGTTCTCCTCGACTTGCGCCCCAATTTCCACGGTTTCCACCGCCACCAGATATGCCTAATCTTCGCCTTTTCGGCATACGATAGAAGGCAGCCATTCTTTTGCGAGAGGCGGAAACCTTACGGAAGCACAAAAGGCACAGCTGTCAGTTGATATAGGGATCATGACGATCCGCGAGGATGAGTTCCGCGCGGTGCTGAATGCGTTTCCCGATGATGCCGGGGTTCACAAGGGGCGTCACCGGGAATATGCTCTGCGATCAGCCGATGCCGGAAACGGTCGTAAGTATTCAGTTGCAATCCTGCGGCAAGTCGAGCAAGGAAACGGCGAAGCGCAAGAGGCGGCGCGAGACCTACTCGATGATCTTCAACCTTCGCTGCTTTTGATCGTCGGCATAGCCGGGGGAGTTCCCTCGGACGACATCACGCTTGGCGATGTTGTGCTTGCAACGCGGATTTTGGATTTCAGTATCGAGGCTCGCAGGTTTGAGGGTGAAACAACTTACAACGTAGGTGGCGGAGCAATCAGCAAGTCGATTGCGGCAGGTGTCGCCAATCTCGGCGCACGCGAGGACGATCTCGGCGATTGGTGGAGCGATCTCCCAGAAAAGCCACCTGTCAGCTCAGGTCCAGGAAAAATCTACGGTCCTCAAGACTGGCAAAGAAAAGTGCGTGAGAGCCTTAGAGCGCATGCCAAGCCGCGACCGCCACTGTTCTACTCGGGCATGATTGCGGCGAGTGACCGACTTGTAAAAGACCCGAAACTTCTGATTCCCTGGCTCAAAACCGCGCGCGGGATCTTGGCCGTTGAAATGGAGTCGGCTGGCGTACACCGGGCCACTCACGAAAGAACGCCGATGCTGTCGATCAGAGGATTGAGCGACATCGTCGGACTGAAGCGCTACGATTCGTGGACTAAATATGCTTGCTCATCCGCAGCTGCGTTCGCTGCTGCTTATCTGAGAACGCAGCCAGTCGACATAAAGCGGCCAGTCGCAAGCGAATCCGCGCAATCCAGTGAAACAGATGCGGATCGGATTGAAGAGAGTTTCGCGAACATCATTCCGCTACGCCATTTCCCCGAGATCCTATATGTCGCGCCAGCGCACGCAACTACTCGGAAGGCGACGTGGGCGCTCCTCAACGCGAAAACTCCGCAGGTCAAGGATTTCATTCCGAACGCATGGACGGTTCACGACAAGATGTTCTATGGCTTCGTCGATCCTGAGCGTTCTCGCCTCAAGACCGTTGTCGATATCGGCGCCGTGGAGCAACTCGACGCGAAGGAATGGGCATTTTCACAAAATCCAAACTGGCGGCGGTTGTTCGTCCAGCTATTGAACGGCGCGTTAAGCGACGATCTGGGCGCGCAAGGGGTGCGCTACTTCAAAGATCAAGACCATTACGCCTTTTTCGGTTGGCCGAATGAGCCAGATCGCACCCTCAAATATCAGAACCTCAAAGTGCGAAGCACCGTCACCGTCGTGATGCATTACGAGCGGATCTCGCAGACTGGAAAGAAATATACTTACCAGCGGCATAACGCGTTTCAAGGGCGCTTTCGTTTGCTGGGCGGCGATTGGTATCTTGAGATAACCCCAACCTACCGCTTTACGTTCGACGGCAAGAGTCTGAGCGGATCGCATGAATCGCTGCTATCCGGAATCAAGCGTCTTGAGCGCAATCGGTCCGTGCTGAGTCAGCTCCTGCAATGGCAGGCTGTTCTCAGAGCACCGTGGCGTCGTGTGGGATCGGCGAGGCAGCTCGAGTTCGCGCCGCTCATCTCCTTGCCATTCCGCTCCGCGGTCAGTGAAGGCTCGCTTACGGCGCTGGACCCACCGGCGCAAGCCGTTGTGATTGACGGAGAGGTTGAGGAATGAAGCTGCAAATTGTTGAGGAGCCTCATATCGCCTTTTATCAGAACGCGCTGCACGTTGACATCCGGGCCGGCCTTTCGTCGTTCGGAGCTTTCGATAAAGGTAGTCCTAGTGTACCGACGCCGATACGGATTGGCGTCATCGGCACGACAGCCACGGTTGACGGGGTAAGAGATTGGCTGGAACGTTGCAAGAACGGCGTTCCGTCCGAAGAAGAAAAGTTGAAGGCGCTTCGGCCATCGTTCCCCGGCATGACGCAGCAGATCTTTGGAACCTCGCTCGAGCTATCCGACGCGAACACGAGGGCGATCACACGACACGAGTTGAGCGCGGCTCTGCAGGAAAAAGAGCCGCTCCTACACATTGTCGAAGTGTTCATGAATCACGCGAAAGATTTGGCCAGCAAGAGCGGATTGCATGTCCTCGTGGTAGCCCCGCCCGCTGAAGTCTTTGCTCTCGGCGATTCACCGGCAACGATTGACCCCCCATGGATGAAGTGCAGCAGCCTGCTCCTGAGCAAGAGGCAACGCCTGCGTCAGGTTTGAATTTTCACGATCTGTTCAAGGCACAGGCAATCGATCTTCAGTTGCCGTGTCAGCTGCTGCGCCCGGACACCTATGGAGGCCCGGTCTCCGTGCGCGTGAAGGGTCGACGGATTCAGGACAAAGCCACAACAGCGTGGAACTTCCACACAGCCTTGTACTACAAGGCCGGAGGCGTGCCGTGGCGTTTGGCGCGGCAGTCTGCACCCTTAACGACTTGCTATGTCGGCGTTAGCTTTTTTAAGAGCGCTGACGGCGAGCGACTCATGACGAGCGTCGCCCAGGTGTTCGATGAGCGAGGCGAAGGGTTGATCGTTCAGGGCGGAAGCGCGAGCTATGACAAATATGACAGGAACGCGCACCTGTCGGAAGACGATGCATTCGCGCTTCTGGCGAACGGCCTTGCGACGTATCGGCGCGAGCACAAGAATATGCCGGCGCGGCTCGTCATGCACAAGACATCAACTTTCAACGAAGCAGAAAAAGCAGGGTTCCGGCGAGCCGGCGACGCTGAGAAGCTCGAAGTTCTCGATCTTGTGACCGTCAGAAGATCGGGGGTTCGCCTTCTGCGAGCTGGGCAATCGCCGATGGTGCGCGGGACGTCCCTGCTCTTCGACAACGCATCGGGGATCGTCTATCTTAAGGGAACCGTCCCATACTTCCAGGTTTACCCCGGCGCCTATATTCCTCGGGCTATCGAATTCATTCGGGAAGATGGAGAGACGAGCGCGGCCGAGCTTGCACAGGAAATCGTGGCGCTCTCAAAACTCAACTTTAACAACACGCAATTCGATTCTGGCGATCCCATCACGGTTCGCGCTGCGCGCCGGGTTGGCGATATTTTGAAGCATGTGCAGGGCGGCAAGAAAGTCAACGCGCGATTCCGCTACTTTACTTGAGTACAGGAGGTGGCTTCGTTGGCCGATACAAAAGAGATCGCATACTACTACCCAAATCCGATGTGGGATCGGGGCGATTGGGTAAAAAACCTGATTCTGTTCTTTGACGGCGTCGCTCTGCTTGTCCCTGAATACATGAAAGAGAAACCTGGGAGGCTCGACCCGGCGATTGTCGCTGGCCTCGAGCAACATCAACTGCTTCACATCCTAGAACCGGAGAAGGTTGTAGATGCTACGGCAACGGCGCAGCTGGCCACGGCGATGACGGAGATTATCGAGAGCGGGAAGCTCGATAACCTTTCCCCCGAGTCTGATTTTCATGAATTGTCGATGTCGAGGCTTGGCTACTACGGGAACGAGAGCATTGCAACGGAATTATTCGATCAGCTCAAGAAGCGCGGACTCGCCGCGATAGCGAAGACGGCAAGTCGATCCCGATGCACGCTCAGGTGCGGTCTCTCGTTCTCGTGCTTCTTTCGCAGATCCTGCGCTCGTACGGGCCGAAGATGAATGCAGAGCTTAGCCCCGTTACGGATCGGCCGATGGTTGTCACTGCTTTGGCAGAAATGCTTTCGCAAAATGTGATTCAGACAACTGGCTCTGTCATCTCGTTCGACATGGCCACGGTGAGTGTCGATGTGGGCAGTATTCCGATAGACGAGGTTCTCGGTTTTCGGAGAGAAAACATTTCTGCGTACCGGAAATATTCTTTAAGCGCACGTCGGTTCGCGCAAGAGCTGTCGAAGCTGGATGCGAAAGAACGCGCCGAAGCATTCGAATTGCGGCAAGCTGAACTAGATGACCTCGCGAGCGACCTGCGGAAGAGAGGCCGGAAAGCATGGAAAAAGCCTGCAGCTTTGGCGTGTTCACTGACAGGGGCTGCCATATCGTTGGCTGCCGGCCATCCGCTTGCCGCAGCGTTCTCGCTTGGCTCAGCGGTTTTCGGGTTCACGCCCCCGTCAAAACCTGAAATGGGTGCCTACTCGTATTTGTTTCGGGCAGCCGAGCGCTATCCGTATTGAGGGCATCTTCGGATATTAATCTTCACCCTCTTCGTCGTCACTCGCCTCGATTGTGAAGCCGAATTTGAAAAATGTTCCGGTCGCCTTCATGCGCTTCTTCTTCAAGATGGCGACGGTGGCTACGGTTGCGAAAATCAGAGAAAGAACAATGATGGCCCACATCACTTGGCCTCCATCTTGCTCGGCCGGAGGCTGAAGCGGGGATGTGCGCGGTTGGCGATTTCGGCGACGGCTTCGGTCAATTCGTCGATGTCGGTTGCGTGCTCTTCCATGAGCTGAGCTTGCTTGATCGACTCTTCGTTGAGGGCCACGAGCAGCTTGCTGAACATGCCCGCGGCGTTGATCCGCATGTCGCGCGGTGCGCTGTCGAAGTGCCAGACGGTCTCCTCGTCCTCAGGGCCAAGGCCTTCGACGACGAAGCGGATGCAGACCCCCCACTTGCCTTTGTGTTTTGCGTAGCCAAGGTACTGGGTTTCGACGATGTGGTCGTCGGGGCTGCCGCCGCAAACCTCGATCCACACGGGGACGCCGAGGTTGAGCTTCTTGAGCGCCTCGTTCATCTTCTCCACGGATTCGGAGAGACGCTTCGTTGCGCTGTTTACTTTCTTGGAGGTTTCGGTCAGACCTTCGAATGAGGCTGACTTAGGGACAGACGTTCCCTGAGACATGTGCACCTCGGCGCCTGCTGACAGGCTGAGTTGAAGTGCTCTCGGGTGGTACACCGAGAGTGCGGGCCGGACATGCCGTACCTCGCATCATGAATCATACACCGGAATCGTTCCGTAGTGCTCAGCCCATCAGGATCGCACCGGGATGCTGATCCGGCATCAGCCCGCGTTGGCCGATATGATTGTGAGCACGCGATGCCGCGATTGGGTCTGAGTGCGAGAAGTGTGCCGGAAGGTTCGTCAGATCCTGTTCGAATCGGGGTATGCTGCCCTTTTCATGCGCCTCTCCAGCCCACACCTTAATATATAGAGCCAGGGATTGCCCTCTGTTCCCTTTTAGGGTACGATTGACCCCGTAATGGGTACAGCTATTAGGCTTTCAGACACTCTGTTCGGCCGGACCCGCGGCGCGGTGCTGGCGGTGCTGTACGGCCACGTCGGCGAGTCTTATTATTTGCGGCAACTTGCCCGCATGACTGGAATCGCGCTGGGCCCGGTGCAGCGAGAGTTACGCCAACTGGTCGACGCCGGCTTGGTGACGAAGCGAGTCCAGGGAACGCAGACCTTGTTCGCCGCCAACGAGTCGAGCCCTATTTTTGCGGAGATGCGCAGCCTCGTGGCGAAAACGGTCGGGATGCACGATGTCCTTTTGGCGTCATTACGTCCCATCGAAAAGAAGATCGAACTTGCCTTTATCTATGGCTCGGTTGCGCGCTCCGGCGAGACTGGGCAGAGCGACGTCGATCTGATGATCGTGGGCACGGCCGGGTTCGCGGATGTTGTCGACCGGATCGCAGACGCCCAGAAGGCGCTCAACCGTGAGATCAACCCAACGGTTTATACCGCCAGGGAATTCACCACCAAGATGAAAGGAAACTTTCTGAAAACGGTTCTGGGAGGCAAGAAGCTTTTCCTGATCGGAGACGAGGATGTCCTTAGAGAATTGGGCCGCCAACCGGTGGCTTGAGAAGCTTGCGTCCGACCGTGAAGAAATCGAGCGCTTGCTGGCCAATGCGGACGGGCATCTTGATGACTATCGGAAAGCAGTCGCGAGCGAGATGTCCGCGGACGCGCAATTGAGTCTGGCCTACGATGCGATCCGCGCTTGTGCGACGGCAGCGTTGCGCGCGACCGGCTACCGCGTTGTCCGTGGCGGCGGCGATCACTACCGCACGATTGAGGCGCTGGAGTTTTCGATCGATCCCGACAGGAAACTCATCCCGAGGCTCGACGCCCTCCGGCGTAAACGCAATACCGGCGCCTACGACGACTATGGCCTGGTGGCGCAGGGGGAGGCGGATCTGGCGGGCGAGCTGGCTGCCGAGGTCCGCGAAGAAGTCGAGAAATGGATCCGCCAGGTCCACCCAGAGAAGATTGCCTGAGCGCTGATCGCTCCTGACCCCGGATAATGACCCGTTCTCAGAGGGCAGAGCATTCGCTCAGTTCCCGAAGAAGTTGGCAATCGTCTTTCCCTGTTTGACGGGATATGCGGATATTGTCGTGCACGCCCGGCTCGACAGCGAACAGGATGTGTTCCGTGATCCGGCTTATGAGGCAGTCAACGGCGACAAATTGCTCTTCGGTCTCCGAACAGTACAGTTTGCCGCTGACCGCGGCCTTCACTTGACGGAAAGCAGGTGAGAATCAATGGAGCCTGTTGCCATCAAAAGCGTGCGGGCCTGGCGATCGCATTGCCTGACTGGATGCGCACATACTGGGTGGAGCAGTTGAATTGGTTCCGTATCATGGCATCCACACCGCGCACATTGCGCCGGCAATGGAGTGGATGGGATCGCCGGTTCGAGCCTCCATGTGCCGAGGGCGACATGTCCGGGGCAACCCAGAGGTTCCCCCGTGCGTGCGGGGATAGACCCCTGCAGGCGATGCGGTTCAGTCACGCGCCAATCCCAAGATCGCGGACCGATAAATAGATGTCTGACCGTCGCCCGACGGCCAGTATTGTGCTGCGGCATGGGCTGCATTCTCGGGTTGACTGTTCTTCGGTTTCCTCAAGTTACGACTCAGGCTGATGACCGTGTGCCCAAGTTCATGGATAATGGCCGGCTGCGGATTCACAAGCTTTTCCTCCTGGATCACGGCATCAATGCCAGCAGCTGCCGGCGCAACTTCGCACAATTGGTACGCGCCGGGAACGCAAAGTTGGACCGCCTGCGCAATCGTCCCGGCCGGGATTTGCGTGACATGTTCTGGACGTCATGCAAGTTCGCCGGTAATCGCACTGCCAGCCCGACACTGATCCCAGCCACCAAAACTCCGAATGCAACAATCCAGCAACCCTGCCGGAGTGAGGATTTCACCAAGAATTTAGCTGCAGCTTTCCGCTACCTTAAGGTCGGAGAGCTTCGGCAGGATTGGCAGAACGAGTGAAATCTCGCGGACGTGTTCGCCTTCTGTTCTGTTGATTCGTGCGCCGGCTGCCAGCTAGAACTGTGACAAGCTGCCATCTTGCTTAGGGGATTTCGCCTCGAAAGTGCATGGCCGGACACCCGTCGTGGCCTGGGGGTAGCGGAAGCGCGCGGATAGAGCGGCCCATCCGAACCTCCAAATTCGACATTACCGACTCAATCCTTCGGCTATCCAATTGGTGGTGATTTGAATGGCAGCGAGAATTTGGGCGGAAATTCTTCTGGATGACTGATGAGCTGCTCTGCGATCAGGGCTGCATCACGGTGGTGTAGGTGGACGGAATTTCGCTGCTGAACGGTGCTGGACTTTTGCAAAAGTATTCGCAAGTCTCTTGCGAATATGCAAGCTGGGGTCAATGGGCGGTGGCTCTTTCGAAACACCGATCGTATGTCTGTCTTTGTTTTGGCAAGTCAAGAATTTTGAATTTCCGAGAGAAAAGCATAAAAGCATCTGGCTATAAGGACGTTGGTTTGTAAGTGCGTTGAGAGTTCCAGTATCCACCGCGCTTGCAATTCGATCATCTGTGCGTGCAGGGAAGGCAGGATTTGTCGTGAGTTGATGCTGTTAGGATCCAGCACGGTCTCGTCCATTTAGAGGTGGTCGGGGCGCTAATCTTTGCCAAGTCAAGGGTCTTTCCCGGACCGCAAAATCATCGAAAAGAGGGGAACGTCCAGATGGCGAGCAAAAATTGATTGTCTGGAGGGGGTATGTCAGCAATCTCACGAAGTTCGAAGTTCTCGTAAGTCTAAGTAAAATAAGATTATTTCGGAACAGAACAGCTAGGGTTGTAGTTTCAAGATATCCGTACGCAAGACGTACTGTATCCGTACGGATTTCACACAATTTCCGTACGTTTGCTGGGGGCAAACGAGGGAATCGGCCATTCGAACCCTCACGATGTTTCCGTACGTTTTCTGGGTTTAGCTCGGGCCCCGCATAACGTGTTAGCTCTGACCTCATTCATTGCTGAACTAGCTCCAGGAGTTTGGCGTAGCTGTTCACTATTCCGTAATCTGACCTGCTCCGACGTGATCCGGCTGAAGAATTTCCGCGCACAATCGATCTTGGTCTCCTCGATTTTGCGAAACTCCATCGAGGCCATGGAGCTTTTTATTTCGGCACGAAGTACAGGTGCTTGACATCTCCATGGCGGAAAGCGATCGCCAAGTCTGGCGTGTATTCGCCCACCGTCGTCGGAATGGAGAACGCCTTGGGCAGCTTGGCGTGCACCTCGATCTCCGACCGCCTTCAAGCAAGGCGACGAATTCCCGCTCTTTGTTGGAGTCCGTAGAGACGTAATCGTAGATGTGGCGATTCGTCTTTACCGCACGACTGGAGTCAATTGCCACCTTCTCAATGAGAATATCCACGCCGCACGCCTCGTTGACAGCGCCATATGGCAGGTGATCCACCACGACCGTTGCCTTCTGCTCATTAATTAGGCGGGCAGCATTGTGCAGGAAGTCCTCTGGATTAACCTGGTAATTAACGTAAACCTATGGCTTAATTCCGCCGAGGGTCCGGCCAATAGTGCTCCGTGTCAGGTGAGTTTGCTCCGCCAGTTTCTCGATCAGGTCGTACTTGACCGCCGAATGGACCGAGCATTTCAAGTTGACCGTCTGCATTTCATGGAGTGCAAATGCGTCGCCGGCCTGCAATCCTTCGTACGCCACGTCCGTCAATTGTTCGCCGCGCTGGACAACATATTGCAGCGACGCCATGCTCAATTCCGCATCCAGGACCTCTAAACAATCTCAAATTAGCTCGTCCGAATCGAACTGAACTGCGCAGTTGGCCTTCCGGTGGATGCGGTTCCAAAGCGCCTGGAACTCCGCCATTTGGAAATTTGAGTTCAAGCTATTGCGCTTCGTCTTGCGTCATCTTCCGGCAGCGGGATCTCCGCATCGTTAACTGCCGAGTCTATTAGCTTCAAGATTTGCGCCGAATTGGCAGACAATTCCGCCGGAAGTGCCGCGATTGTCCCAGCAGGCTTGGCGTCGTGATACCCGGCTGTGATCTTGTCATCGTCATCGCTGTAGTCACTCTTGATCGGGTATCGGGTGATCGCCTTGGCCATTGCCGGTGTCACGTGGACATCGCCGGAATTGTTTGAAGGACCCTACCGGTGAAATATTGTTTCCGGAATATCGGGTCGAACACGACCAGGCGGTGATTCTCAGGTTCCTGGAACACTGTCTCGCTTGAAACCCTACACAGGCTCGATCAAATTCGGATCATTGTTGCGCACATTACCGACAGCTCTCTTGACCTTTCACGCCTTCATCTTTTCGACAGGGTATGCCCAGGGCAGGTCTGCAGGCAGATGCACTGTATCGAGTCCGAGCAGATTATCTGGATTTGCTGCTCAGCAGACCGCAATATTTGTGCACTTCCTGGTGCGCTCTGTACCTCTGAGTATGCGTCACGCTGTGAAGGAGGAAAGACAATGCCGGCTCATGCCAGGAGCTTGCCCTCGAGCCATTTGCTCGAGCACTCCAGCAAATGACTTCCTGAAAGCTGGTATGCCGTAAGCCGCTGCGCGGCGGATGCCGTCGGATCATACTGCCGGCTTATTCGTCCAAGAGCTGCGAGACGAGCTGATCGTGGGCTTTTCGCATGTCGTCGGTCATGGGATATCCGTAGACATCTGAAGTCGTGGATTCGTCGGCATGACGCAGCAGGCCCTTCTGTGTGGAGAGAGTCGCTCCGCCGGACGACAACCATGACCGGCACGCGTGTCGCAGGGAATGCCACGTGAGACCCGGCACACCGTGCTTCGCCGCGATTGGCTTCAGCCCTTTTTGAAGGAGCATCGAGCCGCTGCGAGGGCCGCCGGTGCGCGAAGAGGGAAACACCCATTCTGAGTCGCCAATCTTCTTCTTCCAGTCCATCAGTATGTCCAACAGGCCATCAGCAACTGGTAGCTTCGCGTTCGATGCCGGAGTCTTTGTTTTTCCAATCCGCCCCCGCGTGAACTTCCGGCGAATGTAGATGGTTTTCTTCGCCACGTCTAGGTCCTCCCATTGAAGGGCCAGCAACTCTGATATTCGCAGGGCGAACGATGCGTCAACAAGGACCAGCACGTTGAGCACTTCCGGAAGGTCGGCCCGGATCGACTTGAACTGTTCGACTGTGATTTGCTGAATCTCCTTCTGCCGCTTTGAGACGCCCTTCACCTCGATCAGGCGCATCGGATTGTGCTCGAACTGAGAGATGAACTCGTGCTTAGCAGCGAGTTTGAAGCACTTGCTCAGCAGAGTGCGAATCGAGGCTTTGGTGGTCCCCGCGAGCGGCCGGCCCTTCGCACCGCACAAAGACAGAAGCCATTCATCGATCATCAGAACCTTCATCTCGCGAATGGGCACATTGGCAAACCTGGGCTCGATGTAGTGGTCGAGCAGGTAGGCGTGATGCCGCCGGGTCGAGAACTCAAGGTCGGGAGGATTGGGAACCGTCAGCCGCTGGGCAAGCTGGCTAATGTTTTGAGGAGTCGCTGCCGCCTTGAGCATGAGATTGATTTCGTCGATCTCATCTTCCCGCGCGACCGTGAAGGCATCAACCAGCACGCCTTGGGTAGGGAACACCTTGTGGAGTTTCTTCTTGAGATCGAGCAGGCGGCTTTCGCTCGGGAGGAACTTGCGCCGGTAGAGGGTAATGATGGCGCCGAACTTGGCATCTGCCTTTTCGCCGGCGGTTCCTGAGTTGATCTGTGAGACGGTCAACTCGATCGCTTTGCGGACGTCGGTTTCCTTGGGATATTCGGTTCCCTGAAAGGTCATCGTGCGCTGGAACCGCTTGCCATTCAGCCATTCTGAGAAGCGAACCTCCCAGGCATAGCCTTTCGCCTTGCGCACCTTCCTGATGCTACCCTGTTGGTATTGTGATCTTTTCGTGCTCACGTCTCGCGCTTCCTAAGCTCACTTGGGTTATCGGCCCTGAGTGGATTTTAGTAGCTGTGAGGGACTGTGAGGGAGAAAGTTTTGCACTGTCTGTAAATTGTTCATTATAAAAGTGGCCCCGTAGCTCAGGTGGATAGAGCAGCAGTTTCCTAAACTGCGTGTCGGAAGTTCGAATCTTCCCGGGGTCACCACGTTTCCATTGCGTGCTAATTTTTGTTGCTCTTACGGAATTAGCCAAACATTTGCCTTTTGACTCAACCTCACCTTGTCACTAGAATTATTCATGTCATGGAAATCGATTCCATGACGTCACTGCTGCTGCGCCTCAACGCAGCGCCACTTACCACGGCAATCGCCTGGATGCTCGGGAAGGCGGTGAAACTCCGCCACTGCCCCGCAACTGTGAGCGCCCCTGTCAGGTCGGCCATCCTATTGGCCACGGCAGGATATCAGCCCTGCTCTTTCTGCTTCATTGAAAGAGCGACGGAACCACTGGGGACATGGCCTGTATGCCGGTCGCTGGGAAGGTGGCTGGTGCAGGCGCAAGTCAGGAGACCGGTCCTTGGCGCCCAGAACCCGCTTGCGTTCCGAGGGGAACGAAGGAGCTTTGATGCCATTCTCTCGACTTCTGGCCGCCTTCAAGGTTCTTATCACGGTCAGCTTTCTACTATTAAGTTTTCACTCTCCACTCTTTGCGGCCACGATTCGTGGCTTCGTAACCGATGCTTCTGGCGCTAAGGTACGCAACGCCAAGGTTGTACTGGTTCACCGAGGGGCGATTGTAGCCTCTGCCCTTTCAAATGCGGATGGGAGCTATGAGATGGATACCGGGACTGAGGGTCGGTTCTTTCTAGTCATCTCTGCGCCCACCTTTCGCCAGTTGGAAACACCAGTCTTTTACGCCGGTAGGCTGGACCATGTGGAGCGGGATTTGGTGCTCGAGCCGGAATGGGTACGCCAATCCATCGTAGTCACAGCGACTGGGACGCCAACCCCGCAGGCGCAGACGAGTTCGGCAACCACGGTGCTGGGTCCCAGTGAACTCGGCCTACGCACCGATCTCGTCAGCTCCATGCGCATGATGCCTGGCACGTTTATGGTCCAGACAGGCCAGCGAGGTGCGCAAAGTTCGCTCTTCATTCGTGGAGGCGATTCTGATGCAAACAAGATTCTTTTGGACGGAGTGGACGCCAGTGACCTGGGGGGAAGGTTTGACTTCGGACCTCTGGCGACGACGGCGATCGAGCGCGCCGAAGTCTATCGAGGGCCGAACTCTAGTCTTTACGGAGCTGATGCGGCCAGCGGTGTGTTGAGTTTGAGCACTCCCCGGGGGACCACAAATTTTCCTTCTCTGATCTTCCACGGGGATCTCGGCAGTTTCTCTACATCACGAGAGGATCTGGAAGTTGCTGGGGCACATAAAGAAGTCGATTACCTGGGCGAGTTCGATTGGCTGCAGACCGCAAATGATCTTCCGAACGATGAATTCCACGTAGCGACGGCCGCAGGAAATTTTGGGTGGCAGCCAAGTGCATCCACACAGCTACGCGGCACCGTGCACTATGGAGTGGATGGCACTGGAGTTCCAGGGGCATATGCGTTTCATGGACTTGCCGATAGCGCAACTCAGAAGGACCAGGATCTCCTGCTCAGTGCTTCGTTTGAGAATCAAACGACGGCTGACTTTCACAACCTTGTCCGATATGGGCTAACGCGCAAGCGCGAACAATATAACCTTTGGTCGCAGACCGGCTCAGGCGTGTTCGACGCTTACGGAGACAGTTTCGGCAATGTTGTAACCATCACAGGGGCCAATGGATATTCCGTCACAGGGCGCGCCCTGATGGATTACGCGGGAACCTATCCGCAGGGCTATCAACTCGTATCGAATCGCGATGCTCTCACATACCAGGGGGATTACACATTCACTCCGCACATCGTGGGGCTGATCGGCTTTCAATTTGAGGATGAGCGTGGAGCTGAACCGGGGAGTACGTATTACTCACCGGTCGAGCGTACAAATTTTGATTATCGTGCAGCACTGCATGGGGACTTTCGAAATCGCTTTTTCTATTCCCTGGGCGGAGATCTCGAACATTACTCACTATTCGGCACCCAGACTTCTCCGCGAGCTGGCTTCTCTGTCTATGCCATGAAGCCGCGGAACGGGATCTTCAGTGGTACGCGGATTCTATTCAATTTTGGCGATGCTGTGCGTGAACCTTCCCTGACGGATCAGTTCTATTCGCTTTACAATTTCCTCGCGACCAACGGAGGCCAATCCACGATTCAGCAACTCGGGATCGGACCGCTGGCAGCGCCCGCCACACGCACGTATGAGGGTGGGGCAGAGCAATCCTTCTTCTCGCAGCGCCTGATCCTACGCACAAGTTTCTTTCACAATGAGTTTGGGAAGCAGATCGAGTATGTCGGCCTCGATCTGGTGCCTCAGCTTCTGCCCAATCTCAATGCGTCTGAGCAGAATCAGCTTGAACAGTTTCTGCAAGCGAACGGCGCCTACGAACTTAGCCTGAACACGCAGGCCTATCGCGCACTCGGAGTGGAAACTACAGTTGAAGGCGGTATCGGCGCAAATCTCTTTCTCCGCGGCGGGTACACATATCTGGATGCTGTCGTTCAGCGCAGCTTCGCAAACAGCGACGTGGCTTTGTTGGGTCCTTTGCCGACGTTCAATGGGATTCCGATTGGCATGGATTCACCCCTTCAAGGAGCTCGCCCATTTCGGCGTCCTCCCCACACCGGTTTTGTGAGCGCCACTTACTCGCACAAATCACTTTCGGCAGAGTTGAATGCTGCGTTTGCAAGCCGTTCAGATGATTCCGATTTTCTGGGGGGCGAAGACATCAATGGCGGAAATAGCCTGCTTCTTCCCAACCGGAATTTGGATTTTGGGTACGCCAAGCTCGACCTTGGGGGAAGCTATCAGTTGCGATCCTGGGTCGCGATCTACGGCATTGCGGATAATCTCACGAACAACCAGCATATTGCTCCTCTGGGTTATATCAGCCTGCCAGTGAGCATTCGCGGCGGACTCAAGCTGCAGTGGGGAAAAGAGCGCGTGCGCTGAGTCGATCCCCCCATCCAATAAGGCCAAGGGTGGCTCATTCCTCTCGTGCAATGTTACGGCTTGGTTAAAATCCAGCCGCGAGACGGTTTGGGCCACCTTTTCCACAGGTTTACTCTCGCTAGATAAAACAGGGCAAATTTTTCACTTGGGAAACCGCGCAGGCGTGGCGGAAACTATGGAAAGAATCCATAGTATTTCGACGTTCTACTCTCTGACGTGAACGGCTTCACAAACGCATTGCAAGAAGTGCTGAGTACACCGAGGCAAGTGTCTGCCGGCCTGTGCCTTGGCATCTGCAGAGAAAAATCAAAGAGTCGATCCGGCTGACCGAGCCACAAATCGCGAGGAGCCTATGCATCAAGGATTTTTGAGGAGTGCCTTTCACAGTTGTTTGCTGTTCATCGCAGTCGTTGCGTGTGCCTTGAGCGCATCGGCACAGCAAACATTGGGTTCCATCAACGGAACAGTGCTTGATCCTTCCGGTGCAGCGATTCCGGATGCAACCGTGACGGTGACCAATACCGCTACGAACCTTGTGCGCACGACCACCACGCAGTCTACGGGGTTTTTCCAGATCTTCAACCTGCCAATCGGTAGGTACGTGGTGAAGGTGACTCATGATGGTTTCGAAACGACGCAGTTGCAGGGCATCCAGGTACAGGAAGCTCGCGCGACAACGGTGAATGCCTCGCTGAGGATGGGCCAGGTCTCCGAGTCGGTGGAGGTGACCGCAAATCCGCTGCTGAATGCGACAGATGCAACTAATGGCTACACTCTGGACTCTGCTCAGATTGATATGACTCCGCTGGCAACGGGGAGCTTCACGCAAGTGGCAGTTCTCACGCCGGGTGTCAATGCCGAATTGCTTTCCAACCTCGATTCCAACTCGGGCCTCGGCAATCAGAACATATGGGTAAACGGGCAGCGCGCCACCTCAAACACCTTTCAGATGGATGGCGTGGACTCAACAAACCTCTTTAATGGAATGAGCTCAAGCGGCGATGCCTCGCAGCGCTACAACTTCAATATCGGAAGTGCCGCGACGGTGGGTGGCGCATTCTCGGTGGGTACGTCCGTTTACGGATCAAACGGCAACAGTCTGCCTTCTCCTCCGCCTGAGTTCATGCAGGAACTGCGTGTCAACGCCTCGATGTACGATGCCCAACAGGGCGCAACGAGCGGTGCGCAGATTGACGTGAGCACCGTCTCCGGTACGAACACGTGGCACGGACAGGTGTACGGCAGCTACGCCAACCAATCGTTGAATGCTTCGCCGTATTTCTTTGGTCAGGCATATCAGTTGGCGCAGCAGGGAATTGGAGTCTTTCCTGGCTCACTCGCAAATCCTTTCCTTCGTCGCTGGACTTCCGGCGCAACTGTTGGCGGACCCATCGTAAAGAACAAGCTGTTTTTCTTCGCCGCGTACCAGCACCGGGATAACGCCGACGAGGCGACCGGTATCTCGCAGATGACTGTGCCCTCTGGGTTGACGAATGACCGTTCCAACGCAGGGCTTGCCAACGCTGACGCGATATGGGGCGGTTCAACAACGGCCAGCCAGATTAACTCAATTGCGGCGGGCCTCTTGAATGCCAAGCTGCCCAATGGTCAATATCTGATTCCTTCCGCTCAATCGAATGCGCCTTATCAGTATGGCGTTCCCAACGTCATCCTGATCGGGACATCGAGGCTGACGTCTGACCAGGCGGCAATCTCGGTCGACTATGACATGACGAACACCGACCGGATCTCCGCAAAATATTTCTACCAAAATGCTCCTGTGTCGAGACCTTACGGGTACTCGGCGACGGGCGGCTTTCCGGTCACGCAGAACAATGGATCCCAGGTGGCAGCGATCGACAACACAATCGCGATCGGGCCGCGGCTGAACTGGGAGCAACGCCTTGGCTTTGTCCGCATGGGATCCTATAGCTACTTCACCCAGACGGCCGGTGGCGGAAACTACGGCGTTGGTGCGGCAGGCACCGCCCCGCTCAATCCCGGACTACCCGGACTTCAAATCAGCCAGTTCGCCAGCAGTGAACAATATGCTCCGGGGTTGACGGTCGGTCCCTACAGTGCCTTTGTGGATATGGGCTATTATCAAAACCGCCTGAATCCTTCGACCAACCTGATCTTTACCGCAGGCAAGCACACCATCGTCGCGGGAGGGGGATATAGCTACACGCAGCTCAATATCACCAACAATCGAACGGGCTTCGCAGAAGTGAATGTCAACAGCTTTGATAGCTTCTTGCTGGGCAAGGTGCACTCGTCAAGCCTGATCGAAAGCGTAGACCCTGTCAGCCATCGGAATAACGCAGACCGCTATTACCGGTCGAACGAACTCTCAGGCTACTTTCAGGACAAGTGGCAGGTGCTGACAAACTTGAGCCTCACTGGTGGAGTTCGCTACGACTACCACGGCGGCCTGACGGAGAAATATGGCAACATGTTTAACTTCGATCCGTCGCTCTACAACGTGACGGGAAATACCAGCACCGGATTCACGGTGAACAACGCAGGTTTCGTCGTTGCAGGCAACAACAAGTACAATCCAACGCCGGGCGTGAGTAACTCCACCCTCAATGGCCGTCAATGGGGCATTTCGCCGCGCCTGGGCTTTGCCTATTCGCCCAAATCTTTCCACGGCAATCTCGTCATTAACGGTGGTGCGGGCATCTATTACGATCGCGGTGAGCTGGTCAGCTATCTTTCGCAACCGGCAGGCGGTTCGATTGGCGGACCGTTCGGAGTCACCGAGTCAGCGCCTCTTGTGAGTTACGCAAATGGCTTGGGAAATACATTGGCGGACCCAATCGGCAATGGCTTGACGGTCTCCAGCTACGTTCCGCCCAACTCGAATCCAGCTACGATTAAGCAGGCTCTCCAGAACCAGCTGAATATCATGACCGGTTCTCCTGACCCGACCAGTTACTATGCTCAGTTCGGCAAGAATTGCGGAGGCGTCCAGAACCAGGAGGGCTACTTCCTCTGCACACCAACACTGAACTTCGGTTCGTATGACAAGAACAACAAGCTCCCATACACCATCAATTACACGTTGAACGTGCAATGGCAGCCAACAACCAGCCTTGCGGTGACAATTGGCTACGCCGGCAATCGCGGGCGTCACAGTGTGATCCCGCTGCCGATCAACGAGCCCGGCATTGCGACTCCCGGCAACCCGATATGGGGTGAGACGGCAACCTATGGGTTTGAAGTCCTCAACCAGAACTCCATGAGCGATGGGTACGACTACGACCCAATTGCAGGTGAGCCGTGGAATACCTATGATGGTGGCAATACGGATTTCAGGGCTCCCTACGTGGGATATAACCCCAATGCTGCGGACTTCCAGGCGGTGGGCATCTCAGCGTATGACGCGCTCGAAACCCACGTCGAGAAGCGACTCTCGCACAACTTTCAGATCGGTGGCAGCTACACCTGGAGTCATGCTCTTGATGAGCAGAGCGATATCGGATTGTTCTTTACGGGCAACGATCCGAAGCATTTGCGCAACTCCTATGCGTCCTCGGACTTTGACCGTACTCATGTCTTCAACGGCAACTTTCTCGTCAATCTTCCCAGGTTCGCACAGGAGCAGTCGCTTGCCTCCTATTTCACAAACGATTGGCAGTTGACAGGTATGGGAACGTTGCAGAGCGGCCAGCCCTATTCGCTGTACGAATTCTACGGGGCCGTGGGTAGCCTCAACTTTGGAGACTTCCCAAACCTGATGAATCCGATTCTTGGCATCAAGGACCCTGCTCATCCAAAGACTGCACTGACTGGCAACAATGGAGCGATGCGAGGCCCGGGAGGGAACTACATCCCTTATATCGATCCAACGCAGATTTCCATCAATTACGTCGCGCCGGGGCAGATGGGTGTACCGGTTTCCACAGGAACAGATCCTCAGGATATTTACGAAACTGCCTTCAATACAGGCCAGCGCAACATCTTCCGTCAGGGAGCACAACGTCGGCTTGATCTCTCTCTGCGTAAGTCCTTTCACGTGTCCGAACGATTCACGATCCAGTATGACTTCAACGCGTTCAACGTAACGAATACAACGAGCTTGGATATTCCCCAGGATCAGGCCCAGATTCGACAGGTTTATGCCTGCTCCAATTCGGCAGCATTGGCCGGCAACAACTGCACACCCGGTTCGGTCTTTCTGAATTACGGGCAGATCGCGACGGGGGCGAATCCAACTGACCAGCAATCAACTCGCAATAACTTGGATCAGTTGCCCTATTCGTCAGGCAGTGGTCGTAACACGCAGTTGCCCACAACCATTCCGGTGGGTACGGGAACTTGTGCACAGGTCTATGCGATTAGCAATACGCAAGGCTGCCCTAACAACGCTGCGAACTTCGGTTCAGCAACCAACACCATTGGGGGCAACCGTGCCTTTACAATGGGAATCCACTTCACGTACTAAGCGGAGCGATTTTCGCTAAAAGAGACCGGGAGCTTCGGCTCCCGGTCTCTTCTTAGCCAAGTCTCGCGCAAAAAGGAGCCCCCAGCTTGCGCCAGGGGCTTCTTGAGGATGGTCCCAGTCAGCCGATGAAGCTCGGCTGGACTGTGCCTTAATACATTCCGTCCATCCCACCGCCGTGGCCGCCCGCAGGAGCAGGGGTCTTGGGCTCGGGGATCTCGCAGATGAGAGCTTCAGTCGTCAGCAACAGGCCGGCGATGGAAGCAGCGTTCTGAAGAGCCGTACGGGTCACCTTGGTCGGATCAATGACGCCAGCCTTCACCAGGTTCTCAAAGGTGCTGGTTGCGGCGTTGTAGCCGTGATGGTTGTCCTTGGCGTCCAGCACCTTGGCGACTACAACTGCACCCTCTTCGCCAGCATTCGCAACGATTTGGCGCAGCGGCTCTTCGAGAGCGCGGAGAACAATCTGAGCGCCGACCTTCTCGTCGCCTTCGAGCTTCTTAATGAGGTCCTGTACCGCGGGCATGGCGCGAACAAGAGCTACGCCGCCACCCGGAACAATGCCTTCCTCGACGGCTGCGCGAGTTGCATGCAGGGCATCCTCAACACGAGCCTTCTTCTCCTTCAACTCGGTCTCAGTTGCCGCGCCCACCTTGATGATGGCAACGCCACCCACCAGCTTAGCCAGCCGCTCCTGCAGCTTCTCGCGATCGTAATCGGAGGTCGTCTTCTCGATCTGCGAGCGGATCTCCTTCACGCGACCATCGATGTCGGAAGTCTTTCCGGCACCGTCAACAATGGTGGTGTTGTCTTTGTCGATGGTGACGCGCTTCGCACGGCCCAGATCCTCGAGCTTCACGCTTTCCAGCTTGATGCCCAGGTCTTCCGTGATGGCCTTGCCGCCGGTGAGAATTGCGATGTCGCCGAGCATCGCTTTGCGACGATCGCCGAAGCCGGGGGCCTTAACTGCGCAGACATTCAGCGTGCCCCGCAGCTTGTTGACGACCAGGGTGGCCAGAGCCTCGCCCTCGACGTCTTCCGCGATGATGAGAAGGGGTTTGCCGCCACGCGCAACCTGCTCAAGCAACGGAAGCAGATCCTTCATGGCGCTGATCTTCTTCTCGTAGATCAGAATGTAAGGATCCTCGAGCACCGCTTCAAGCCGCTCAGCGTCGGTGACAAAGTAGGGGCTGAGATAGCCACGGTCAAACTGCATCCCGTCGACCGTCTCGAGGCCTGTATGCATCGTCTTCGACTCTTCGATGGTGATGACGCCATCCTTGCCAACCACCTTAACGGCTTCCGCGATGATCGCGCCGATTTCCTGGTCGCCGTTTGCAGAGATGGTGCCTACCTGGGCAACGGAGCCCTCGTCAACAGGCTTGGAGAGCTTTCCCAGAGCGCCACCCTCGGTCCACTTGCCATCCTTGTCGCGGGTGCCGATCACGGTGACCACGGCCTTGTCGATGCCGCGCTTCAGCGCAGTCGGATTTGCGCCAGCGGCAACTGTCTTCACGCCTTCGCGGAAAATCGCCTGTGCCAAAACCGTGGCAGTCGTCGTGCCGTCGCCAGCCACATCTGACGTTTTGGATGCAACTTCCTTAACGAGCTGTGCGCCCACGTTCTCAAGTGCGTCCTTGAGTTCGATCTCCTTGGCAACCGTTACGCCATCCTTGGTGATGGTGGGTGATCCAAACTTCTTCTCGATTACGACGTTGCGACCTTTGGGGCCAAGCGTCGCTTTCACTGCGTCTGCCAGCGTGTTCACGCCGCGCAAAATCGCCTGACGGGAATCTTCACCGTGCAGAATTTGCTTTGCCATGCTTCAAATCTCCTTCATCAAATTGCACTTTAGGTTGAATACTTGGCGGCAAAGTCCTTCCATGCGCGCCACAATCCAGATCTACTTCTTGACGATGCCGAGCACTTCTTCCTCGCGCATGATCAGGAACTCTTCTCCGTCGATCTTGATCTCGGTTCCCGAGTACTTGCCGAACAGAATCCGGTCCCCTGCCTTGACGTCGAGTGGGAAAACTTTGCCTTCATCGTTGGATTTCCCCTTGCCAACAGAGATCACTTCGCCTTCCTGGGGCTTCTCTTTGGCGCTATCAGGGATGATGATGCCTCCACGTACCGTCTCCGTCTCTTCGAGACGGCGAACGAGGATGCGGTCATGAAGTGGGGTAAACGTGGTCGTCACAGATGTTGCTGCCATTGCTTCGCTTCTCCTCCACACGTGAGCTACCTCGATGGTTGCTCACTGGATTTGGGTTGTTGTGAAACAGAACACTGGAGGCACTCTTTTGCAGCTGCGAACGCACTTTGATGCTGTTGTCAGCAGCCCTGCCAGCGAGGTGCTAGCAGTCTAGCCTTCCAATTGCTAAAGGTAGGGGAGATGCCGCATCGTTGTCAAGAGCATCGAACAATAGATGAGCGTATTACACTCAATTTTTAATATAGTAGCTATGCTATGTTTCTAGACATCCGCTGAATCTGCACATGGACTCTACACAACTTATTCTATTTCATATATTTATATGATCCATGCCTCAGTTGAATGATGCTCTCGGTCGAAACAGGAGATGCGCCATCTTCTTGAGTTTTTGCTTCAGCCTGCTTCGATAGGACTGTGCAACGCTCCGCGCTGTGTAGAAGGCATTAAACCCGAAGGTGACCATGCTCCGCATTTCACCCCAGCTCGAAAAGGGCACAACTTCGCATCTTTGTAGGTGAAGCAGGTCCGTTGCGATGGAATTCATTCCGAGGTCGCAGGTAAGGGCGGCGTCAAAGTGTTGTCGAGCGATCTCCGCGACCTGTTCCGTGTAGTAGCCGTAGGGGTAAGCCAGCGCGGTGACGGGAACTCCCAGGATCTCTTCAAGCCGCTTCCTGCTTCCTCGCATCTCCTCCGCAATCGCCTCAGGCGTTGCTGTTGTTAAATCGGCGTGCGTTCGGGTATGCGCACCGAATTCAATACCCTGCTGAGACCAGAGGCGAATCTGTTCTTCGGACATGAGAGGCTGTTCAGTGAGCCCGAGGTGCAGATCCCAAGTATTGGTTCCGCCAATCTCGTCCGTGACCACAAAAACCGTGCCTGTATAGCCGTACTTACGCAACAGCGGCAATCCAAACTCGGCCAAATCCCGATAGGCATCGTCGAAGGTCAGAAGAATCGGCTTTTCTGGAAGAGGCTTACCGTCACGTTGATATGCGACCCAATCCGCAACTCGAATTGGAGTGTAGCCGTGCTTGCGAATCCATTGCAGTTGGCGTTCGAACAGCTCTGGTGAAACGGTCAGATAGATGGAAAAGCCATCGCGAAGAGGACCGATGCTGTGGTACATCAGGACCGGCAGCCGCAGGCCAAACTCCTTTTGCAGGGCTTTCCATGAGCCGGCAAACCGCACCGCGGACCGATAGGTCGCGATGTTCTGCTGACGCAGGAATAGAGAGAACGACGCTGCCCGCGCGGCGGGGACTTTGCGCAAGGCAGATAAGACGCTCACAGGAAATGTGAGAAGAGATTCTGTGGGGAACGGTGCGGTAGCAAAAGCCCATATAAGGAAGCGCTTCCACAGGCTTCTGGATGACATCGATCCGAAACGAGAATCAACACGCATTTCAGGATGTTTGCGGCACAGGCGAATCTCAGAGATGCCTTCACCGAAAGCATCCTCGATAATGTCCGCGCGCGTCTTGGAAAACAACTGATGGGTCACGCAAGCAGGCAGATAGGTAAAGCGATACGAGGCTTGGAGAAGACGAAATCCAAGATCCCCGTCATTGCCGCGACTGAAAGACTCATCCAGGCCACCGATTTCCAGAAGCACGGTCCGTGGTGCGGAGGAGTTAGCGCAAGCCATGCATCCATACCATCCCTCCGCGGGAAACCTGGCGGCATCACGCACAAAAAAGTCGTCCGAAAAGGATCGAACCCAGTCATGCGCCAATGGATCCTTGATTTCTTCCGATGCCAGAACAGGCCCGAACGCCAAGCAGGTCCGTTCATCACGCCTTGCTTGCGCATGCTCTGCTACAACATTCGGCCCACAGAGAATGTCATCATCCAGGAAGAGGATTATCGCGCCGCGCGCTGCCTGGATTCCGGCATTGATGGCAGCTGCCTGCCCGCGATTGGATTGGGAGAGAACCCGCAAATTCGGATACTGTGCACACTGCTGCAGCCACTCCAACGTGCCATCAGTGGAGCCGTCCACAACGACGATCACCTCGTAAGCATCTGAAGGAAAATTCTGGGTAAGCAGCAGGGGGAGTGTACGCTCAAGGACTGCGCGCCGATTAAATGTTGCGACCACCACGGAAACTTGCATCGTTGTCAATCAACTTTACGGAGCAGAATATGGGCAAAAGGACAAATGCACTGGTCAAGCGATGAAGCAATCGTTTCAAGGCGGCTGTCTCGTGCAAAAAAATCGTTAATCCTGGTTCCCCGTATCAGTATCCTGCCAACCCAAGACCGTTCGATGCGATCGGTAGTAACAGTGTTGCCCAGAAGCAGATAGCCTCCGGGACGCAATGCATCAATCAACTTGTTCCGCACGGCTCGCAAAGTGGCCGGCCGCTGTATATATTCCAGCACACCGGTAGCGACGATCAAATCAAATGGCCCTTCCACGGAGTTACAGCGAACATCCCATTCGCGTAAGGTCACGTTGCTGATCGATGCACAGCGCTGCCTCGCGCGGCTAAGCGCAACCTGCGAGATGTCAGTGGCCTGGAGAGTGCGGCACAGCGGGGCCAGCATTTCTGTAAACATGCCCTCTGCGCATCCGACTTCCAGTACCCGGCCGAACGGCCTTGCGCACCTGGCTTGATCCAGGATTTCCAGTGCGCGCCGAAACCGGAATTGTTCAAGTCCGTCAGAAAAATGATACGGATCAACTTCGGCGCTGAACTCTTCTTCCAAAGCCTTTCGGTCGCGCTCACTGCTGTCGACAATCGTGTTCTTGAACTCAATCAGATAACGAATGAGTGTTCGGGTGGGCGCAAAGCGCTCGAGGAAGACGCGAACGATGCGGTAGGTCGAGTAAAGTGCTCCTTGTCGTCTCAAGAGCGTCCTTTGTGAGCCCATTGACTCAATATCACCATGCACGTCGAAGATAGCAGAGCGATTAAATGTTCTGCCAATTCGCTGATCCAGCGTGTCGAGAATTGTGCGGGCCCATAGAATTGTTAGCGCATACTTCTTCTATGCCGCAGATAGAGCAGTGCTCCCCGAAGTCCAGCGCGAAGATAAAGCGGCCATCCGGCTGAAATCACCACGCCGGGCTGCTGTGGGTTGCGAGGCCAGGAGAGAGGGATCCGCCGAATCCGGCTCCACAGATATCGAATCAGAATTCCGCGCTCTCGCGGAAACTCCTCCAGCAGAAGAAGCCAAAAGGCAAGGCTACGAGCGGCAAAAGGTTCCAGCTTAAGTTCCTTATTCGGGTGATAGACAATCGCCGTAGGAACATGGACGGCAATGATCCCTTGCTTGATTAGTTTGGCGAACGCGAAGTTTTCCTCGCCTTGTTCAAACGGCGCTCCGGAACCGAGCCGTTCGTCAAATGGATGGTTATTTCCGCATGCCGACTTGCGAATCGCCATATTCGCCCCGGAGCCGAGTCCTCCGAATGCAGCAATCTCAAGCCAATGCGGATGTTCACGCGAGATTCTCCACGTGCAATCCCCAGGCGGCGTTAGGATTTGCGTCCCCGCAGTGATGCGGCCCGTCACCAGGCCAACTTGCGGATCATCAAAGAGTGGAAGCATCTCCTGGAGCCAACTGCGTTCGGGAGTGGCGTCATCATCCAGAAAAAAAACGATCTCGCTGCTGCTTTCCATGAACCCGCGATTGCGCGCGTGGCTGAGGCCTACGTTGGGTTCAATGACGTAATCAGCTTGAAACATTGAGGCAATCCGTTCGGCTTCCGGATCCCCGCTCGAATTGTCGATGACCAGAATCTGATCCGCCAAAGCGTGCATCATTCTGAGGGCAGAAAGGCTCGCCTTCAGCTCTTCATTCCGGTGGCGCGTACACACCACAACCGTTGTCTTCAACGCTGCGATGCCTCTCTGTGATGGACGTTCGGGCCGGGCCAGAACCTCTTTCATATCCTTCGCCCCAATTTCCCGACCGCTGAGCACAGACGCACGCCCATTTGACCATTTTTTGCGCAGCCGGCGCAGTGGGGAAGGGACTGATACCCATTCACCATATTTTACGATGTTGAATGAGAGCGGGCGGAGGCCGGGGCTTCCAGGGAAGGGAATGCTCTTGGATGAAGCCGAGTCGACTGCTAGTGTCGAACGGCGTCCACCACGGGGTAGTAGGAACTCCCAGGACGTCGTTCGACTTTGGGGATCAGGAGATTGAATCCTCGCCCTTTTCGTAGCAGGCGCGACCCTCAACGCAGCGCGAAAGGTGGACAAAATGATCGTCCGGCCCAGCCGGTCCCATGGTGCGCAGGCACCAGTATGTTGAACTGGTGGCGACGCCGGGCAGCCACGCCTCCGCATTTTGCGGCGTTGTCCCATAGGGATTTTTTGTCCGCAGGCATTGGCACGGTCTTTCAGCAGAATTCGCAGGGTGACTCATTCTTAGTTCCTTTCCGCGCCCGCAAATGACAAGGCGCCTGCGTTCGGGCTAACCAGCCGCGCTGGGGTCGCGTTCCATTTGGCCGGCTGCAAGAAGGACGGTGCGGTAGATTGCAACCGGGAACAGTTGCACTTTGTATGCATTCATCGAAAGAGGCATGGCCCCTGTCATGGCTGCCTTTCCCGCGGCGCGCGCCGTTTGCTCGGTGATGCGCTTTCCAGTGAGCACCGCTTCCGCTTCCTGCGAGCGCCGGACCACCGGCGAGGCTGCGCCCATGGTCACGACCGCGCGCTTACACTGGTCACCATCCATCTCCAGTAGGATGCCTGCGTCCGCAATAGCCCAATCATGGCTCTCTTTTTCTCCATACTTCTGGTAGGCTGAGCGCGTTCCCGGCGCGGGTTGCGGGATGTGGATGGCAGTGAGAATCTCATCATCAGCCTTGACGTTGAACCGGTGCGGATTCGCATCCGGGTGGATATAGAAATCCTTGATGGCCACCATGCGCTTTCCCCGCGCCGCAGACGTGAGTTCAATCGTACCGTTGAGTGCGAGGAGTGCCACCGCGCCTGAGGACGGCGCCACAGAGGGACAACCACCGTAATCCATGATGGCGTGATATTGATTGAGCCCGGAGAATGCAAAGCACTGCTCTTTCCCTTTGCGAATGCACTGGAACTCCGCCGATCGAAAGTACCAGCACTGCAACTCTTGCAGCACATTGCCACCAATTGTCGCCATGTTGCGAATATGTGGAGTTGCCGCATGCCCACATGCATCCGAAAGGATCGTGTACTGAGAGCGAATTGTCGGATCGTCTGCGATCTCGGCCAGCGTCGTCAGCGCACCGATGGTCAAGCCATCCGATGTCTCGTGAATCCCTCGCAGCTCCGAAATTCTGCGAATGTTCACCAGGCGCGTCGGCGTGTCCGTGCCGTTTTTCATGCGATCCAGCAAATCCACGCCACCCGCTTTCACCACGGCGCCGCTTTTCAGCTCCGACAGTGCAGATTCAAGGGATGTGCAGTCGGCCAGGGAGAAGGAGTTCATAGGGCCTCCATTTGCGGTTTGGGCTTGTTCAACGCAGCCAGGACAACAGCAGGCGTCATGGGCAACTGACGGATGCGCACTCCCGTTGCATTGTAAAAGGCATTGGCAATCGCAGCTCCCGCTGAAATGATCCCAGCAGCTTCGCCGATGCCTGAAGCATCGGTTGAGCTCTGCCCAATGTAGGACTCAGTCAACACCACTTCAATCTTTGGAATCTCAAACGACCCGGCAATCTTGTACTTATCGAGATTCGCGTTCACCATGATTCCATAGTTGGGATCTAGCAGACGATGTTCAAAAAGAGTGTACGAAACCCCCTGGATCACGCCACCATTGATCTGGCTGATCACCTGCGTCGGGTTCATGGGCCGGCCACAATCGTGTACGGCATACACGTGCTTTACATGGATGCGTCCTGTCTCAGTGTCGACAGCAACCTCAGCCACATCGACGCCACCGTAGGTATCGTACTTTTTGGGGTCATAGTCCGGAATGCGCTTGGCCTGGGCGGTGACCTGGTCCGTGTTCATCCGAGCGGCTGCACTCCTGAATGTCATGGGCTGGAACTTATTCGATTTGCTCCGCACCATCCCTTCATTCAGCGAGAGGTCGCTTGCACTTGTCCCCAATGAGGGCGCAATACTCGCCAGAAACTTCTGTGAGGCCTGCCATGCTGCATCACGAACTGCGGGAGTCAGGGATGCAGTTGTCACACTTCCACCAGAGTTGGGGCCAACCGGGTAATTGGTGTCGCCAACTTTGACTTCAACTTTGGCTGGAGGCACGCCAAATTGCTCGGCCAAAATCTGTGCGAGCACCGTTTTGATGCCGCTTCCAATATCCTGTACCGCAGAGAGCACTTCGAGCGAGCCGTCCTTGTGCACGCGCACTTCAGCCGCCGATTCCATGGTCAGGTGCCTGTACCAGACGGACTGAGACAGTCCGATCCCGCGCTTGATCGGACCCGCATCTGTGTTTGGCGTTGCATGGCGCGACTTCCAGATCGCGCTCTCGCGGATAATCTGGCGCTGCACACGACGAACTGGATTTTCATCAATGCGATCGCGCAGATCCAGCAGGTCCATGTTTAACCGCTCAGCCAACTCATCAATGGACTGTTCCAGAGCAAAAGCGCCTTGCGGATGACCCGGAGCCCGGAAGGCTGCCGCCGGACCGGCATTCGTAAAGACATCATTCTCTTCAACGTGCAGGGTCGCCCATTTGTAGAGGTTTGTCGCGGGTCCTGCGCAGCCGGCTCCTGTGCCACATCCTGCCGTGCCATAGCTGATGAGCTGAATGGCGGTGATTGTGCCGTCCTTTTTCGCCCCAATGCGGAGTCTCTGATCTGAACTTGGGCGATTTCCCACAGAGAGATGTTCCTCCTGGCGGTCAAGCATGAGCCGAACAGGCGCGCCGGTCTTCCGCGAAAGGGCCGCGGCCACCACGCCGGGATTGCCCGCGCCGAACTTCGCGCCAAATCCTCCGCCCATGTACTCCGTGATGACACGCACCTTCGACATCGGCAGCTGAAAAAAAGCGGCGCATTCCTCACGAACGCTGGCAGTGCCCTGCGTGGACGCGTACACCGTCAGCATTTCTGGTTTCCAGTCGGCCACTACGCCGTGCGTTTCCAGAGCTGAGTGTGTCTGGACCTGCGTCGTATAGTGAGCGTCCACAACCACGTCCGATTCCTTGAATGCCTGTTCCGCATCGCCCACCTTGTGGACTGCCGGCCCATGTACATTGCCAGTCTGGGTAAGTCCCCCTGCGCTGCCGCCGCCGCCGGCCGTGCCCGCCTGATCGGCGGCGCCGGGAAATACCAGGGGCGCGTCAGCCTCGCGCGCAAGGTCCATATCCACTACAAACGGGAGTGGTTCATATTTCACTTTGATCTTCGCCGCTGCATCCTCGGCCGCCTGCGGCGATGTGGCGGCAACCGCGGCAACGGGTTGCCCGACGTAGCGGACCAGCGGATATCGCGATTGTTCCAGCGACGGATTGCGAAGCACGGCATTCCCGAGAATCTTTTCGATGACATGCACACCCTTGACTCCGGGGTGGCTCTCCGCAGCGGACGTATCGACCGACAGAATCTTTGCGTGCGGTACCGATGCATTCACAAACTTTGCGTACAGCATGCCCGGCAATTGCACATCCGCGGTGTATCGGGCACGCCCTGTCGCTTTGGCGCGGCCGTCCCAACGCTCCGTCGGCTTGCCGATATACTTCAGATCCTTGTTCAGCGGAAGCACCGGAGGCTCGGAATCGGGAACAATCCGTTCCTCCTCGCGTAGCGTGAAGTCCGGAATACCAATCGGCATCTTAACGGTCTTTGAAGCCGCATCGCTCGCACCGGCGGAGCTACTCATCAGGGCATCAGGAATCACTTCAGTTGGGTGGATTGCCATGGCTTCATCTCCTACGCCTTGGTTGCTTGATGACTCGATACGTCCAGGACCGCTGCAAAAATCTTGGGATAGGTTCCGCATCGGCAAAGATTGCCGCTGACTGCCATGCGAACATCAGCCTCGGAAGGGTGCGGGTTTCGCTCCAGCAGCGCAGCAGAGCTCATGACCATGCCGGGCGTGCAAAAACCGCATTGCATGGCATCGTGCCGCACAAAGGCTTCTTGCAGCGGATGCACTTCGTTGTCGACGGACAGCCCCTCAATCGTCGTGATCTGGTGGTCAACCGCATCCACGGCCAGCGTCATGCAGCTGTTCACTGGCATCTTGTCCAGCCACACGGTGCAACTCGAGCAGACTCCGCGATCGCAGCTGATCTTTGTTCCGGTCATGCCGAGTTCCACGCGGAGCGCTTCCGCCAGGGTGGTGCGGGGTTCGATGCGAACCGTGTGTTCCCGGCCATTGATGTGCAGCGTCACGGGTGCGGCTTCGGGGCCGTACTCTTTCACGTGCTCCGGGGTGGCAGCCAGGGCCTCCTGCTGGAATCCCTGAACGCCCTCAATCAGAGCAGTGCTGGCCGCCGTGATTCCTGCGCCTTTCAAAAATCCACGGCGCGTCAACTTCTTTGCGGTTGTTGAATTAGCGGAACGATCCGAATGACGGTCGCTTGGGGGCTCGTTGCCGGTCATGCCTACCTCCATGCCCTTTCAGTGGTTGACCCTGACGTGTACCTTGCGCACGCAGAAGAGAATAGAGCGACCGATTCGCCATGAAACAAATGCTGCAGTATTCAACTCGCGGCGTCTCGGTGATGGAAAACGCATCAATGGAAGCTTGCCGCCCGTTTTCTGCATGAAGATGGGGAAGCTGTCCTTAAACGAACCAAGTATAGACCCGGTTCGTTCCCTTCGTGAAGAACGCCTTTCGACGACATGGAAATGAATCCTGCATTCAGCAGCAGGGGAAGGGCACTCCACCTTCAGCGTCGTTGAAGAGTTGATGCTTGGGAAAAAGCTAAAAAATCTCTCCAAGCTTTGCAAACGCGTCCAGTTCGATCAATTGCTGCGGCGGCTGCGGCGACGCGAGCTCCGCATGCTCCAAGACCCAGGTGTCTTTGTGGAAGAGAAAGACGGCATGCAGGCCGGCTGCAATCGCGGGGTTGATATCGCTCTTGGGGCTGTTGCCGATCATCCAACTGGTCTCCGCATTCAGATTGTGTCGGTTCAACACCGCCCGATACATGGCGGGATCCTTCTCGGGCACGATCTCCGCAGCCTTGAAGTACTGCGCCAGTCCCGAGCGAGAAAACTTATCCGCCTGCTCTGCGTGATTTCCCTTGGTCATCAGAATCAGGCGATGCCGTTGCGCTAACTCTCTGAGGGTCTCTTCAACGCCGGGGAGCAACTCAATCTCCTGATCTCGAATAGCGTGTGCAAAGCCAGCAATCCGATCACGCTTTTCCTCTGATAGAGGGGCGCTGCTGAGTCTCTCAAAACAGGTCACGAGCGACCGCGCGAAGCTGCCCAAACCGTATCCATGTGTCTGGATGGTTTCGCGCTCGACCGCGTTGAGTGTCTGCCTGACCTCGGCTGGAGTATGCCGGTCATGGTTGAGATAGCTGACGAATGAGGCAATGGCTTGTTCGAAATAGATGTTGTTTTCCCAAAGGGTATCGTCCGCATCAATCAGCAGCGTTTGGCCAGTCAGTATTTGCGGCATGCGTTCATCATATCCAATCCGCTTCTTGTCGCTTGTTAGGCTCTCGGAGTCTTGCTGGCAGGTTGGCGCTTTCGCGATTCGCGGTGGCCTCTCGCCGTTCGCAGTTTGATCCAAATCCTCGTCTCCGCCTTCTCCTGCGGATGAGTGAATTCCAAAACTCTGCGCAAAATCCGGCTAGGCCGCATATGTAACTAAATGAAAAATAAGATGTTTCAAAAATATGTTGACAAGTCTATATAGTTGGAAATAAAGTGGTGTTGGTAACTCTTGACCCAATGGAGACATTATCATGCGCAAACTTCTTGTTGGCACAGTCCTTTTCTCCACGTTGCTGCTCCATGCGCAGACACGCACGAACGGCCAGGGTGTCACGATGGAAGCCACCAACACAACCTCAACCGTGATGCCCCCTTCGGTCGCAGGGGTATCCGACGTACGTGCTCTCAATCCGGAGCGCCCCATCAGCACGGGCGTCATCGCTCCAAAGCTTCTCACTCCCCCTAAAATCGTTGTCGCAACCTCCGACTTTCACGAACATGATTTGAGTTCTGAGAAGGCAGTTGTGAGCTTCAAGGTGGATGCGGAAGGTACTCCGCATCATGTGCAAATCATCAAGTCCGTGAATCCAGAAGTGGACTCCAAGGTCGTGGCCGCAGTCAGCACATGGCACTTTACCCCTGCCACACTCGATGATCAGGCCGTTCCCATCAATCTCAACCTTGTTGTGCAGTTCCAGGCAGCCAAATAGACTCTTGAATCATTTTCAGATTCCACTCCCTCCCGGAATACATCGTCTTCAACGACAAAACGGCAGGGAGTGGTCTTTTTCTGCTGGTCAGCCCTGGGTGTGCGCAACCTGCCGCGCGAGTCTCGACCAGCTTCTGCTGTTCATAACTTCTACTGTTGAGCGATCCACGCAGTCAGATTCGGTCCTTGCAGCCTGCGCAGTTCAACACAGCCATCGATCCGTTCGATACTGTGCTTCACTGCGCGCTCGGCGGAGGCCACAGGATGCGCGGTGAAGAAGTCCTGAACATTCCTCGCTGCGTCCTCGGTGCAGAAGGTTCCCGTCGATTCCACAAGAACGTTGCCAAGCTCGGGTGTTAGCAGCGCGTGTACGGCATCCCAGTGTGACTGCACAAACTGCCAGGCCTTGTCGCGACGTGCTCCGCCCATATACATCGGGATCGCAATCTGGATTGCCGCGTCCTGGTTGCGCACTTTGCCGGAAATTGCAAACTCCAGAGAGCGCTCCTCCAGATCGGGATTTTCAAACATCCCAAGAAGCCGTAACGAACTGATCTGGATCTCTGGATTCGTGGATGTCTCATAGACCTTTTGCAGCTTGTCGAAAAGATCTGAGTCTCCATTACGGGCCGCAACGCGCAAGGCCGTTTGCGCCAGCGTGGCATCCACTGAAGCGGGGTCTGTAAGGTATTGATCAGCAATCTTGCGCGCCTCGGCCAGGACCTTCGGATCCTTGCCCAGGTTGCCGAGAATGCCAAACAGGTCGGCGCGCAATTGCCGCGTGTTGGGCGAATCATCGGCTGATGGTGACTCGAGCTTTTCATATTCGGGCTCATAGGTCTTGCGAATCCATGCTGCCAGTCCAACTTGATCCGCCTCGGTCGTTGCGATCCGTTCGTAGACCGCATCCACTGCTCCCACTGCCGAACTGATCACTGCGTCATTCGAGTCAGCTTTCATCGCCGACACCAGATTGAGATAGTCCCCCACGGTTGCGGTATTTGCCCGGACCTGCGCCCACTCATCGCCGAGCAAACTGATGCGCTCGGTCGGTGTCAGGCTCGTCTCCACATGCGCCACCAGCTTCGCATACACATCCGCAGGGTACTTGCTCCGGTAGTAGCCTTTCCCGTTGGCATTGGCAAAGAAAAGTGCGTCGGACGGATAGTGAACCGAGGCTGTCTCAGGAGTCACCAACTCGCAGACTGGCTCCGGAGTACTCGATTTGAAGCACACCGGGATCGTCCACTTCTGGCTTGGATCCACCTTGACGCTGGGACTCAGAAAGAAGCGCTTTTGCGAGACACTTACGCTCCCATTTGAAGGCTCTCCAAAGGCCACCAGGGGTTCTCCGGCCTGCGCGACAAGCGAGTCCATGATCTTATCCACTGGCTTGTGACTCGTCACCGTCTGGGCATTCCAAAAATCTTCCGCCGTTGCGTTGCCGTATAGGTGGGCTTCAAGGTAAGCGTGGACACCCTTGCGAAATGTCTCTTCGCCAAGGTAGTTCTCAACCATCAACAACACATCGCTCGCCTTGCCGTATGAGATGCCGTCGAACATCTCTTCAATCTCGTCGCGCGTGTCCGCCTTGGCACGAATCGCTCGTGAGGTGGGTTCCGCATCAAGATTCAGCGTGCCGTCCATGTCTTCGGCGACGTCCTGATCAATATGCCACTCCGGGTGCATCGCGGCGACGGGCTTGTTCTCCATCCATGTCGCAAACCCCTCGTTGAGCCACACATTGTTCCACCACTGCATCGTGACCAGATCGCCAAACCATTGGTGTGCCATCTCGTGCGCAATCACAAGGGCAACCTGCTTCTTTGATCCGATGGAAGCCGTCTTGGGGTCGATAAGAAGCGCTGTCTCCCGATAGGTGATGGCTCCAAAGTTCTCCATCGCGCCCGCCTCAAAGTCCGGGAGACCGATCAGGTCCAGCTTTTTCAGAGGATAGGGAATCCCAAAATAGTTGTTGTAGTAGTGCAGGACAAACTTGGCAACTTCCAGCCCGTAGGACGTCAGGCCAACCTTGTCGGGTGTTGAGCACACCCGGAGAGCCACCCCATCCTGCGCGCCAGCAGTGCACTGAAAGTCGCCCACCAGGAACGCGACAAGATACGTGGACATCTTCGGCGTGGTCAGAAATTTGAGCGTGTGCTTGCCCGCCTGAGGGCCTGGCGTATCACTCACGATGGGACCGTTGGAGATCGCTGTATCCCCTTTGTCGACGACAAGCGTAATGTCAAACCGGGCTTTGAAGGCGGGCTCATCGAAGGAAGGGAAAGCTCGCCGCGCATCCGTTGACTCAAACTGGGTGACGGCGTAATTCCGGCGCGCTGTCTTGGAGAGATAAAAGCCGCGCAATTTGTCATTCAAGATTCCCGTGTAGCGAATGTGGATCGTCGCCTTGCCCGCGGGAATCTCACGGGGGACCGAAAGGGTTACCTGTTCTTTTCCCTTGTCGAAACTGACAGTCGCCTTCTGATCTTCTGCGCCACTTGAGATGCTGGCCGATTGGATTTCAATCTCAAGAGCATTCAGGGTGATGGCCTTTACGGCTTCCTTTGTCTCCACTTCGATGGATTCCACGCCACTGAAGGTTGCTGTTTGCAGGTTTGGCGTAAGCGCCAGTGAGTAGTGCTCGGGGAGAACAGTCGTTGGAAGGCGCTCAGCGCTCGCTTGGAAGCCAAAGACACAAAAACACGCAACGGCAATCGCGGTGCGCAGAGGCAGATTCAAATGGAATGATTTCATGCAATCCTCAGGAGGGCTTCGGTACAGAGATCAAGCTGTCGTATAAGACTAAGGTTGTTGTCTTGCACTGGGCCCTCACGGCCAGACAAGGTGAACCTCGATTGACACATTGTAGGACAATGGCCTGCTCTTTGCGGATACGGGGAAAAAGGGAGTTCGGTTCCCCGAAAGAAGAGAGGCGTGTCCTTCCTGTGTGCCAACAATTCCTTCGGATCCGTGGGACCGCCTTCAGGCAGCCTCATCCTCTTCTTCTTCGTCGCGATCGCTTTGGAGCAGGGAAGCCAGCACCAACAGGCAGGCGCCCACCACAATGCAGCTGTCCGCGACATTAAAATCCGGCCAGATGTAATGCACGATCCGGACTTCAATAAAGTCGATGACTGATCCATAGACGATGCGATCGTGAAGGTTCCCGAGGGCTCCACCGAAAATGAGAGACAGCGCGACGGTCGTCATGGTGAAACGGCTGCCAAGGCGAACCATTCCGATGAGCACCGCAATCGAGGCCACCAGCGTAAATGCGATCAGCCCCCAGCGCACCGCATGCGGTGAGGTCGTATCAGCCAGCAATGAGAATGCGGCGCCTTCGTTGGTCCAGTGAGTGATACGCAGAATCCCGGGGACCAGGGGGATGGCGCCGCCAATTCGGATATGCGCAGACACCCAACTCTTCGTAATGTGATCCGCGAGTATGACCAGAGCCGAGATCAAAAGAAGCCAGGGAAGACGACGAGGCGGCGCGTGTCTCATTGCGCGCTCCCGGGAGGTGGAGGTTCCACACCCATTGCATGCAGCGCGTTCTGGCAGCGGCTACACACCTGTTCCCAGATTCCGTAGTTGCTGACCACCGGCATAAAGTTCCAGCAACGAGCGCACTTGGTGCCGCTCGCAGGCCGGACTTCGACCGCGCAGGAAACGTCTCGCCCGCCCGAAGCCTCCACGACCGAGACCGCAGAGACATTCATGATCTCCTTTAATCCGGCGGCATAGCGCTTCAGCAGCTGCAACGTTGCGCCAGAAGCCGCAATCTCCACTTCAGCTTCAAGACCTTTACCAATTCGCTTGGCTTGACGTGCTTCTTCCAACGCGCGCAGGGCTTCGTCGCGAACTGCGAAAATCTGCTTCCACTCCTCAAGCAGCGGCGCAGGACTCTCGGAATAAATCTCCTCAGGCTTGGGAAAAAGTGCCAGATGCACAGTGGCTTCGCGTCCGGCTACCTGCGGCAGATGCTCCCACACTTCATCAGCCGTGAAGCTCAAAATCGGTGCAACCAGCCGTACCAGCGCTTCGGTGATCTGCCATAACACCGTCTGCGCTGATCGTCGTGCCGGATCCGACGGCGCAAAAGTGTACATCCGATCCTTGAGCACATCGAGATAGAAGGCGCTCAAGTCCACAATCGCAAACTCATTGATTGCTTGATAAACGCGATGGAACTCAAAGTCCTCGTACCAGCCGAGGATCTTTTCGGCTAGATCGCGCGTACGGGCAAGCATGTAGCGATCCAGTGGTTGAAGCTCATTCTCCGCGACCCGGTCACGCGCTGGGTCAAAGCCCTGCAGGTTGCCGAGCAGGAAGCGGAAAGTATTGCGTAGCTTGCGATAGAGCTCCGCACAGCGTGCCATCAGATTTTCGCTGGCGGCCATGTCCTCACGAAAGTCCACGGACGCGACCCAAAGCCGGACAATCTCTCCACCCATGCGATTCGCTATGTCGACCGGGTCTACTCCATTTCCGAGTGACTTGGACATGGCTCGCCCCTGCTCGTCCAGCGTCCACCCAGCGGTCGCCACATGCGAGTAAGGCGCACAACCGCGCAGAGCAACCGAGGTAAGCAACGAGGAGTGGAACCACCCACGATGTTGGTCGCCGCCTTCCAGGTAAAGGCATGGTACTTCACGATTGTGCTGAAAGGCCCGATAGGCATCCTTCAAATCAGCGTCGGACTCACACACGGCAAACCAACTGGTCCCGGAATCGAACCAGACATCCAGAATGTCAGTCTCTTTCCGGAAGCTCGTACCGCCGCAATGGGCACATTGAGCGTCGGTGGGCAGCAACGCGCCTGTTTCGATCGTGTGCCATGCCTCGGCCCCCTCGCGTTCAAAGAGGTCGATAATCTTGCGGTTCAAGGCAGGGTTGAGAATCGGCTGGTTGCAGCCTTCGCAGAGAAATACAGCGATCGGAACGCCCCAGATCCTTTGCCGGCTGATGCACCAGTCGGGGCGGGTTGCGATCATATTGGTGATGCGCTCTTTCCCCCACGCGGGATCCCAAACAACCTTGTCAATCTCTTCAATCGTGAGTTGGCGAAAGGTCGTTTCACTGCCGTCCGCGCGATGAACGGGCGTTTCCAGACCGATGAACCATTGCTCCGTGGCGCGGAAGATGACCGGATGATGGCAGCGCCAGCAGTGCGGATACGAGTGCTCCAGATCGTGGGTCGCCAGCAGCGCGCGGCGCTCCTCCAGCATCGCAATGATGATGGGATTCGCCTCCCACACCTTCAAGCCCTCGAACGGAGGAGGCGCTGCAAGAGGCCAGGCAGATGGGTCAACATGGATTCGGCCTGCTGCATCGACGCGGCAAGTCGGGTCCAGCTTGTATCGCTGTCCAGTGTAGAAGTCATCGGCGCCATGGGAAGGTGCGGTGTGCACTGCGCCAGTGCCAGTATCGGCGGTTACATAGGTGGCCAGAACCCCAAGAATGCTCCGTTCCAGAAATGGGTGCTGGAACATGGCCGATTCGAGCACGCTCCCTTTGAAACGACTGACTTCGGCCGTCGTCCCCAGCTTGCAGGCCGCCTTCACCTGCTCCGCCAGTTCCGACGCTACGATATACACCGCACCATCTTCTGTTGCGAGCGCGACGTACTCAAAGTCAGGATGGAAGGCGACCGCTAATGACGCCGGAAGAGTCCAGGGAGTCGTCGTCCAGATGATGGTGAACACCTCGCGGCCGGCAAGCCGCGCGTCCAGCAATTCAGGCGCGGACGTAAGCCGGTAGCGGACGTATACCGATGGGCTGGTATGCATCTCATATTCAACTTCGGCTTCCGCCAGGGCAGTGCGATCATGGATGCACCAATAAACAGGCTTCAGGCCACGGTAGACGAATCCCTTCTCCAGAAACCCATAAAATGCCTCAAGTGTGCGCGCTTCGTAATCGCGCGACATCGTTTTATATGGCTGCGTCCAACGACCAAAACAGCCAATCCTTTGGAATTGTGAGGTTTGCAGATCCACATACTTCTGGGCATAGGCCCGGCAGGCTTCCAGAACGGCTGGCGCCGGCATTTCCAGCTTCTTCCGTCCCAGATGCTCGTCCACCTTGATTTCAATCGGAAGACCGTGGCAGTCGTATCCAGGGACATAGGCAGCATCGTAGCCGGCCATCGTCTTCGACTTCACGACGAAGTCCTTCAATCCCTTGTTCAGTGCATGTCCCAGATGGATAGGACCATTGGCATAGGGCGGTCCATCATGGAGGAGGTAGGCTGGCCGGCCCTTCCCAGCTTTGCGGAGCTCTTCATAAAGATGCAGTGAGGCCCAACGTGACAGCCGAAGCGGCTCATTTTGCGGCAGATTGGCTTTCATCGGGAAGGCAGTCTGGGGCAAAGTTAAGGTTGCCTTCAGCTCCGGCGCAGAGGACATCGTCACTCCCTGTATGTGCTGCAGATTCGGTCAATTGTTAGTGTAAATGCCGGGGAAGTTTTTCGGTAACCACAACAGCTTCTCAGCGTCTACTATTTAGAGGAATCTCACTCCCCGCGAAGTATGAGATTCTGGATGGCATGGACAGCGAAGCGGTGAGAGCGGAGACAACGGTGGACGCTGTCGAGCATAATGGAGAGATGGACCTTCAGGCGGCTGGCTCCAGTGCAATCCAGTCGGCTGTGAAAGGTTCTGCTGCACATATGGCAAACGACCTCCTTTTACAGTCCGATTCTGAGACTGAAGCCGCGGTAGCCCTTTCGAATGGGCATGAGCTCGACGCCTTCCTTGGCAAGGCGTTCGAAGAGCCTCCGATCTGGCGGACGTTGTACGACAATGTCTGCGACCTGTTCTTTCCCCGCAAGCTTCCCCCTCTCCAACTGACCTCCAAGCCCATCCCGGTGCCAGACCGCATGGCGGTCAAACCCAACCCTTGGGCGATCGGCATCTCAACGGCCGTCAATCTTTCAATCCTCGCCGTCCTGCTGTTCTTCGTGGGGAAGAAGATCATTGAAGCGGTGAAGCCACCTTTGACAGCCACATCAATTGATGTGGGCACGTTTCATTTAAAGGCACCCAAAATCGGAAACGAGGCGGGTGGTGGTGGCGGCGGTGGCTCGCATGACATCGTCAACCCAATTAAGGGCAAGTTGCCGCAGATTGAACAAAAGCCAATCGCGCCCCCGCAGGTTCCGGTTCTGGATAATCCCAAGATTCCCATCGAGTCCGCAATAGCAGTGCAGAAGAACATCACGCTGCCAGACAACCCAACCCTACCCAATGTCGGCGTGACTCAGTCGCCCAACGTCACACTCGCTTCTAACGGCCAGGGAGGCGGTGCGGGTATGGGCACCGGCTTCGGCGGCGGACTCGGCTCCGGCAATGGCAATGGATTTGGTCCAGGCTCCGGCGGAAACACCGGTGGGGGGCTCTACAGAATTGGGGGCGGTGTCTCTGCGCCAGTACCGATTTACCAGCCCGAGGCGGAATTCAGTGACGAGGCGCGCCGCGCCAAGTACCAGGGTGTTTGCATCGTCTCTCTGATCGTGGATGCGCAGGGAAATCCGCAGAACGTGCACGTCGTCCGGCCGCTCGGGATGGGGCTGGATGAAAAAGCACTTGAAGCGGTTCGGAAATACAAGTTCAAGCCGGCCATGAAAGATGGAAGAACCCCGGTTCCGGTCATGATCTCGATCGAAGTAAACTTCAGGCTCTACTAGAACGCACTTCCTTGCGAGTTAAATGAAGCGCAGGCGCACAGGCTCTGCGCTTCGTTGTCTTTGCAACGTCCTTCGCTCTTCCTCAATCGATTTATCCCTGCACAACAACCCTGTCGCTGTGGTACCCTGCGCTGTTCCTTCCAAGGGGGATTCATGATGTTCCTTCGGCGACCAGCGCACCTAGTGGTATTCCTTCTCGTGCTCTTTTTCGTGCACAGTACGCAGGCTCAGGTTGACTATCCGTTTCGCAATCCAAAGCTGTCCGCCGACCAGCGCATCGCCGATCTCTTGAGCCGCCTCACTCTCCAGGAGAAGATTGATCTCATGTCCGACCACCCAGCCTTTCCACGGCTTAGGCTCGTCTTCTCAGGACAGGTCGAAGGCCTCCACGGGCTTGCGCTTGGAGGGCCTGCCGGTTGGGGAGGGCGCGGATTGCTTCCGGTCCCCACCACAACCTTTCCGCAGGAAAAGGGCCTGGGCGCAACTTGGGATCCCGCCCTCATCAAGCAAATTGCCTCGCTTGAAGGCTACGAGGCACGCTATGACTACCAGAACCCTATCATCGACCGCGGTGGAGTCGTGGTGCGGGCGCCAAATGCCGATTTGAGTCGGGATCCGCGCTGGGGTCGCACCGAGGAGTCCTATGGAGAAGACCCCTATCTCGTGGGTACCCTTACCGTCGCTTTCGTGCAGGGTTTGCAGGGTACTGACCCGAATCACTGGCAGGCCGCATCCCTCATGAAGCACTTCCTGGCCAACGAAAACGAAGACGGCCGCGCTCACACTTCCTCAGACTTCGATGAGCGCCTGTTTCGCGAGTATTACTCAGTGCCGTTTCGCATGGGCTTTGAGCAGGGAGGCTCGCGCGCCGTGATGGCTGCCTACAACTCCTGGAACGGCATCCCCATGATGATCAACCCGGTGTTGCGAAGCGTGATGATCAAGGAGTGGGGAAACGATGGCCTCATTTGCACTGACGGTGGAGCACTAGGCCTCCTCATCAGTGCGCACAAGAGCTTCCCGAACAAAGAGCAGGGTGCCGCTGCGGCCGTTAAAGCGGGCATCAATCACTTCCTCGATACGTACAAGGATGATCTTGCAAAGGCGCTCCAGGATGGCTACGTTACGGAAGCTGATATGGATGCTGCGTTAAAGAATCTTTTGACCGTCTACCTGCGATTGGGCGAAATGGACCCTCCCGGAGTGGACCCCTATGCGCAGATTGGCCGAGCCACAGATGGACAACCTGCGCCGTGGGAGCGCGCATCGAGCCGCGCATTGGCACGCAAGGCAACAGACGAATCCATTGTCCTTCTAAAAAATGACAAGCACACTCTCCCGCTCGACAAAGCCCATCTCAAATCGATTGCTTTAATCGGGCCTTGGACTGATCAGGTCTTGCTCGACTGGTACAGCGGTACTCCACCCTATTCCGTGACCATTCTCGATGGCCTGCGTGAAGCCGTTGGTGACCACGTCCAGATTTATTCAGCGGATGGCTCCGACCCGGCCGCAGCGGCAGAGCTTGCCCGGAAGGCAGATGTCGCCATTGTGGTTGTGGGCAACCACCCCGAGTGCAATGCAGGTTGGGACAAGTGTCCAACACCGTCGAATGGCAAGGAAGACGTGGATCGCAAGACCATCGAGCTTGAGCAGGAGTCGCTGGTCAAACAGATCTTTGCCGCCAACCCCCACACCATCGAAGTCCTGCGCTCGAGCTTTCCTTACGCCGTTGTCTGGAGTGAGCAACATGTGCCCGCCATCGTTCACATGGTTCACAACAGCCAGGAAGAGGGACATGGACTCGCAGACGTGCTCTTCGGCGCTTACTCGCCCGCGGGCCGGCTGACGCAGACCTGGCCCACCGGAGACGCCCAGTTGCTGCCCATCATGGATTACAACCTGCTCGATGGCCGAACCTATATGTATAGCAAGCAAAAGCCGCTGTATCCCTTCGGATTTGGCCTGAGCTACACCACTTTCGCGTATGAAAGCCTCCAGACGAGTGCGCCTTCAATGGCCGCCGACGGGGATGTTCAGGTGACGGTCAGGGTCAGGAACACTGGCGTACGCGACAGCGATGAAGTCGTCCAGATGTACGTGCAGCATCTTGGGTCTGCCGTCACACGGCCTCAGCTGGAGCTCGAGGGCTTCCAGCGCGTCCACATCGCCGCCGGGGAAACGACTGTCGTGTCGATGCCTCTGAAAGCACGTTCGCTCGCCTACTGGGATACACCCCATCACGCCTGGCGCGTAGAAAAGGAGCCGGTCCGCGTGTTGGCTGGCGGCTCCAGTGACAATCTGCCCTTGCAGGCCGTGGTGACCATCACAGAGAGTAAGAGCTTCGCTCCGTAGCCGTAAGTTGAGAGACCCGCATTTTTATTTGGAAGCGTCTTCTTCGGCGAGAAATGTCCCGAGCCGATCCAGCCGCTTCTCCCAGATCGTTCGATGTTCCCGTACCCAGCGCTCCAGTGCATCAAAGCCTGTCGGCTCAATCCGGCATGTGCGCACACGCCCGACTTTCTCCGTCCGGACGAGTGCGCATTTCTCCAGGATTTGCAGATGCTGGACGACGGCCGTAAGGGTGATGCCGAACGGTGCCGCGAGCGAGGAGACCGACATGGGCCCGGAGCATAGACGGTCCAGGATCGCTCGCCTCGTTGGATCGCTCAGCGCATGGAACAATTGATCGATCTCAGTGGAGGTTTCCATCATCGACCGCTCCTTAAGCTGCCAGGTCACTCTTAAGACGATCGAAAAGAGCGCTCCATCCCGCCTCCAGCATCTGTGCTCCTTCCGGCCAGTCAATGTATGTGGCTTGATGCGTCAGAACCATATCAGTGCCGCCTTTGCCCGGGGTGAATTCGAGAGTCGCCACCATCACCATGATGGCCTTGCCGTTGAGCGACATTCTTGAGGTCCAGACGATGCGGCTCCCTGGCACGATGTCATGGTAGACGCTTGCATTGTCAATTTCTGAGCCGGCGATTGGGTGACTTTCCTTAAAGCGGTACCGAAAGCGCTCAGCGCCTCCCACGCGAAACTCCATCTCGAATTCTTGAATCTCATGGTCCCCTTCGGCGTACCATCGGCGCTTGCGGGCGGGCTGAGAAAATGCAGCAAAAACGCGATCAGGTGGCTGTGGATACGCGCGCTCGAGAGTAAACGTACTGTGAATCAGATTCTGGATTCCCATAACAACCTCCAATTTGGAATAAAAGTGAAGTAGAAAGCTCAGTATTGGGCGAGTGAGCTAAATAGTCAAGTGAAAACTTCAGCATTCTTCAAGCGGATAGCGCCTCGGCAGAAGATGCGAAAGAAGATGGCAGTCTGATGGGTAAATCGGCAAGGGGCTGTACCAGATAATCATGCCATGAATCGTGTAACCCATTGTTTTAGTTGTGTTTGTTGCAGTTTAGGGTTTGGAGTATTGAAGCGCCATTCGCATTCTCTGAGGAAGAGGGGAAAGCTGTG
>JAKAJO010000117.1 GCA_021813745.1 Acidobacteriota bacterium | reverse complement strand
GCAACTTCAACGGACAAACCGGCGGCACTGCTCAGCACGCTGAAGGAGGAGTTGTTTGCACTGGAAAGCAGGAAGCTATCCGGAAAGATTAGGCCGGAAGAGTACGTCGAGACAAAGGCAGCGATCGAAACAGTGCTGAAGAGAACGCTGAAGAGAATTGAGGGGGATTTGAATGAACGCAGAAGTTGACCCTTTGATAACCGCGACCAATCGATCGTGGCGGACAAGCGAGTTCTTCGAGTACTTGCCCAGCAAGGCATTGAACGATTTTGATTCAATTGCCACCCACTCTTCATGCCTCTCTAATACGTTGCTCTTCGAGGAACATCAAAATCCTTCGAACATCTGCATTGCCTACGAATGCCGGGTAAAGCTCTTCACAAATTCGAACGACAGCAGACGCTTCATTCTGCGCATCGCCAGGCCCGGTGAGATTCTAGGGCTGTCCTCTGTCATCACCGGCAATCCGTATCCGATGACAGCGGAGACGCTGTATCAGTGCACTGTCGGGTCGGTTAGCCGCCCAGACTTTCTGGACTTCTTGAATCGGTATCCGGAAGCCTACAAGGCAGTGGCGTGCGAGTTGAGCCTGCAGCAGGACGAGGCCTGCGCCAGGCTGCGGACAATCGGACTCACCCACTGCACTTCGGCGAAGATCGGCCGGTTGCTGTTGGAATGGTGCGCCAATGGGCGAAAGACGGTCCATGGTACCCGCGTTCATCTCGCACTCACCCATGAAGAGATCGCCGAGTGTATTGGCGCGTCCCGGGAAACCGTGACCCGCGTGCTGAGCGACTTCCGGCGCCGGCGAATCGTGGACGTGCGCGGCGCCATCCTGACCGTTATAGACCGCGAGGCGCTGGAAATCTGTTCCGATCTTTAGCGCGACGGCAATCTACAGAAACTGGCGCGTGTCGATGACTTCGACTTCCATGGGATCTCGTCCCAAATGCGGCAGGAAGTGCCGGATTTGCGCCACCTTGAAGGGTTTGCTCAGGGCGAAAAGCCCTTTTTTGCCCTCATACGCGAGATTTGTCGACCGGCGCGCGCGGCAACCGTTTGGCATGCGACGTGCCTATAGGAAGGGCAGGAAACCAACTGGGCAGCCGGCATTCCTTATGGCCACTTCGGAAGCGTAGGATTTGCCGTTTGCATGGGCCGGCATGGGAGATAGCGCTCCTCAGGGTCTGGTCCGCTTTTGACAACTTGTCTGATATTCGTTTCAAGATCAATGGAGAACACTGTGAGAAAAACGCCCCTCTTCGTCCTCGCCTTCACCGCCGTCATGATTCCCGCAATCCAGCAGGTTCATGCCGCTTCCCAACCCCTGGAAGGGGTCATCAGCGATACCATGTGCGGCAAAAAGCACATGCTGCCCGGCAAGACCGACGCCCAATGCATCGCGGAGTGCGTAAAGGGCGGAGCCAGCTACGCTCTTGTAGCGGGCAATAAAGTCTATACGCTGTCGGGAAAGCCCGAGACTATCGCACCCTTTGCCGGCAAGCATGTGAAGGTCGAGGGAAACGTCAAGGGCAGCACGATTACGGTCACGGCAGTACACGAGGCCAAGGCCGATATGCCCGATATGCCAGGCATGCCCATGTAGTCCAACTTGACTTGGGCGCTGTCTGACCTCGTCGACGATGGCGGACAGCGCGCATGACCGCACGAAAACTAAATGTGTGAACGGATGAAAATGCTGAGCCAAGGTGGTGTTTCCGAAGCGGTCGAGCTGTTCGATGACGGTTTGGGAGAAACGTTTGAGGGAGAATCGTTCGTCATGCCCTGGGAAGTTCGTCGAAGCTGCATCGGCAAGCCACAAGGGAAGGTTCTGATCTCAAGCACCATTTCTCATGGTTCGCGGACCGTGGACGTCGATCGGATCGGTGTGTTCAATCGCTTGTGGAACAAATTCGCATGTGCGTTCTCGTCCAAGGTGATATCACCTAATCGTCACTTCATTCCCAGCGTACGGCGGCATCTCCAGCCGGCCGCTATGAAGAATGTAGCCCAGAGAGTTCGTACAAGCCGGCAAGCATGAGACTCTAGCTGAAAAATCACACGCCACCAAATTGGGCGGCAGGCTTGTTCTCACTTGGCTTCAGCATCCTTGGCCATCTGTTCGTGCATGTCGGCCAGTTCTTGCATCTTGGTGGCCATTTCCTTGAAGGACTGTGCAAAATACTCGCAATGATCCACCGTGCCCGTAGCGAACTTCGATGAACTGGTCATGGGGTTCTTCTTGTATGCCTCAGCCATCTCCGCGTGCTCCTTGGCTTGAGCCAAGTAGTCCTGCGCTGTCGCATGGTAATACTCGGCAACACGCCGGTGTTCCGCTGGCGTCTTCGCGGAAGCGATCAAAGAGAGAAGCTGCTGCTTGCTTAGCTTTTCCGGTTTGTGCTGTTGGGCAGTCGAAACCTGCCAAACAGCAGAGAGCATAATCACAAGAACAATTGCAAGAATTCCCAACGAACGTTTCATTATCTGCTCCTCCACTGATCACTGAAATTGGAACTGCAAGTAATGCCCGTGGCCCCTCTCCTGGATTTGATGTGAGGAATCACTCGCCGGAAGCAAGAGGATGCATCAGCCGCGATCGATCGCTGCTTTGTCCTTCAGAGGTAGTTCAACCCTATTTCTTATTCAAGTTTTGTCACGAAAGCGATAAAGATCCCGTGAAGATTCTCGAGATTTCTGCTTCCATATCCGTGAGTTAAGAAACTCGCCAATTGAATCTTGAAGAGCGAGCAGAATGTGGCTTCCAGCTACTCCCTTCCAAATGTTCAGAATTGCATTTGCATTTTTTCGAGAGGCAACTCAACATCCAGAGTCCGCCCCTGCCGATACACGGTGAGTCGCAGTTCCTGGCCTGGTCGTGAGCGGAGCAGGGTTTGGGCGAGTTGGACGGCGGACGTGAACGGTTCTCCATTCACGGCGACGATGATGTCGCCGCCCAGCACATATGGCTTGTCGCTAATCGTAACCATGCGCGAACCCGCCCTCAACCCCGCAGCCTGAGCAGGCGAACCGGGCAGCACCTCTTCGATCAGGAATCCGCGTTTAACCGGCAACCCGAATAGGTCCGCCGTGCTCGAAGTCACCTCGCTGCCGGTGAAGCCGAGCATAGGCCTGTAAGGATGGCCCATCTCGATCAGATCGGGAAGGACGGTTTTCGCCAGATCGATCGGGATCGCGAAACCCATATTCTGCGTGTTCTTGAGAATGGCATCGTTGATGCCGATGACCTGACCGGCGGAATTGAGAAGCGGTCCGCCACTATTTCCTGGATTGATGGCGGCGTCGGTCTGAACGAAGGAGTCCTGCAGTTCCATCGCGGCGCCGTCGAGGCTACGTTTGACTGCGCTGACCACGCCCACTGTGAGGCTGTTGTCAAGCCCCGCGGGGTTCCCAATGGCCATCACTTTTTGCCCTACCTCAAGATCCTGCGAGGAACCGAGGAGCAAGGGGAAGAGCTCGTCTTTCGGCACATCGATCTGAAGCAACGCGATATCGAGCTGCGGGGCGGTACCGACGAGCCGTGCGGATACCTGCCGTGTACCCACTGCAACGGTGATTTCGTCCCGATTTTCGATGATGTGATAGGCCGTGAGAACTCGTCCTTCCGGGTCGATCACGAACCCCGTCCCGGTGCTCGTTTCAATGGTGTCATTCGTGTGCTGATCGAGAGGAGATCGCACGGTCGTCCCGGCAGCGATATACACGACACCACGGCTGGCCTGCCGGAACACGGAGATAGTGTTCTGCTCGTCGGGCGTCAACTTCGCACTTTGCGCTTGGACAGCAATAACGGTCGATAGGACCACAATTCCGGCCTGAATCCACTCGGTAATCCGCATAATTTCCTATCCTCCGAACCTTTCAAGCGATCAAGCGCGACGTACTCTTCGCCGCATCGCCGCCGACCGCACCATTGCGAATCTGCCCGCCTCGCGCAGCCGGAAAAGGGGGTCTGCAACCCACGGGCTCAGCGGGCGCAAGATTCCGACATCCCAGGCTCGCAAGGGCAACACGAACACTCTGCGCGAAGTTCCATGTCCAGTCGGCCGATTCCGCCGCATCCAAGGACTTGAACACCACCTTCAGACCAAGGGTAACCTCGTGCCCGGGTCCGCAGACCGAGGCATAGTGCGCGTGTGTTTCGCAGACACGTCCCGTTCGCGCCACCGCTTCGCGTTCGATGGGACGAAGGGCGTCGATGATCTCAAACATCGTCTGCAACACTTGAATGCATGTCGGGCACGAGGTGCCCTCATGCTTATCGCGACCATCATGACGCCCGGTCAACCGCAAACGGTAGATCATTTGTGCAGTTCGTCCCGATACAACAGCAGCCTCGCCGGGTTGAATGCGGAAACCAACGCGAAACTTGGAGACCAACTCACAAAGTGTGAGGGGGTTCTTTTGTTGCGATTTCATATTCTCCTCCCGCCTATTGCAAAATCTTCGCCGCCGAACGACCCGCTACTGCTGAATGCTCATCTCTTTCGCGATCTTCCGATGCTCGGACCGCCACTTGCCGGCCGCTCCTTTAATTGAGTTGACATCCCAAGAGACGTTCGGTGAAGCGGGTCCCGGTCTTGCGGCAGTCAGGTCGTGGTCGAGTTGGGAAGCGCCAGAATTCAGTTGGACCTGCAGATGTTCCAGTTTGCTTAGGCGTCGCGCCAATTCCCGTCGCTGCGCGTCGGTCAGCCCCTCCCTGAACTCCTGGTGAGTCGTCGTCAGATCGGTGAGAGCCGTCTCCAGTCGTTCTCGGAGATCCGATAGAGCATCTAGGTCGTTCGACGAGTAACTCACACGACTGCGGCTCCACGGGCTGCCAATCCGCGGCATCTGGTTAATCGTCCCCCGAAGCCGTTCCATCGCTTCCATGCACTTGGCGAAAGCCATCCGCTGAGCGGGTATCGCGATCATGCGTACGGCTTGCTCGTAAGCCTCGATCGACCGGTGATGGCCGATATGCATCGTTCCTTCGCGCTGTGCAAGCGCCAGAGACGCGGGAGCGAGCAGCAGAATCAGCAGAAGTGCTTTCCTTGTCGTCTTCACGGTGGATTCCTTTCGCGTGAAGGTCGGAAAACCGATCTCGCGCTCCTCAAACGCTCCTCGCACTCAGCGGCTCTCGACAGTGAGATGAATCTGTTCGAGCGGCGACAGGCGCCGGAGCTTCTCCCGATACCACTGTTAAAGCCGGGTGTCGTGCGGGTACCACCAGGCGTCGAACATTGCCGTCGCTACGCGATCTCGCGCATCGCAGGTGTCTTTACTCCCAAATGTGTCTGTATGCCGGCGTTCAGCCCGTGTGCTGCTTGTCTGCGCAGCGATGCGTGCGACAGCGCCTATCGCCAGGATGCCGCCAAGAAGAATGCTTTTGCGACTCAAGGCAAGTTTCATGGCGGTCCCCCTCAAAGCAATCTCGCATTCCTTGAATGCACTCTGCGTGCCAAATTCAGGAGCCTTGCCGGGGCTGGAGCTTCGACCCGCAAGTGGCCCCTCTGATGAGAGATATGCGCTGCAGCGGGTATGTGAGAGAGGAAGACTTGACTTCGGCATTGCCTCATCTGAGGCAGCGCTGGCTGGAAACGGCCAAACGATCAGAACCATGTCAGCGGACTGGACTGCTGACCAAAAAATCGGCCTCGTGGTCCACTGGAACTCGATGGCCAATTCGTTGGGTTGAATACTTTCAGATGGTCACTTGAAGGAACAGCGTCGGAGGCTGGGCCGGCGTGAGTTTCCCCGATCTGCGGTTCTCATCGAAGCAAGCACCTGGACTTCGATCAGGCAGTGCTGCATCGGCTTTGAATGGCCGGCGAATACCAGGAATTCCGGAACAATTCGAGCCGCCAAAAGCAGGAGATTGGCATGATTCACTTGCCCCTGTATCGAATAGAGAGGCAAGACTGGAACGTCGACTCTCGACATCGCGCCAGGCATTTCGGGAGGAGGTCTGAAGCCCAAAAGACAGGCTTGGACTGGCAGCTTCGAAAACTCAACCATCTTGAAGCTGGCCTGAATTCCAGTACTCTGCTCATGAGCCAGATCCCGATGGATGCAAACCGGGGCCCGGGTCTCCCAAGCCGCTTGACCCAGCCGGGGCCGAGCGGCCCATGCCGGGCATCCCTTCAGGTTGCGCGCGCGCCAACTGCGCCGGAATGGTTAGTAAATCAGTTTTAGCGAGAACTGGATCTGCCGCGATGTGCCCGCCGTCTGGCTGATCTCGCCAAAGCCGGAACCGTTGAGGATGTTCGCAGGCAGGCCCATGTTGACGATGTTAAACAGGTTGAAGAACTCGGCGCGGATCTGCATGTCCATACGCTCCGCTCCACTCGGCCGCCGCCCGAACGGCGTGTCCTTGATGAGTGCGAAATCATAGTCGTAGTATGCCGGCCCGCGGAAGGTGTTCCGGCCCAGCGTGCCGAAACGTCCCTGGTTAGGTCCGGTGCCGTTGGGCAGATGTACGGGAACGAAGAAGAAATCGGCGGCGTTGTTGGCGCCCTGCCCGAAGTAGTCCTCGCGCACCTTTCGTGCCGTGGAGAGATGCGGTTTGGCAATCTGGTCGGGACGGTCCACCCCCTCGGAGCCGTAGCCGGTCTGTTGAATCCCGGAGAACACTGTGAACGGCGCGCCCGAACGCATGCTGGAGATGCTCAGCAGTTCCCACCCATAGGTGAACTTGCGGTCCAGCGGTTGCAGCCACCCCGCGTTCTCCATGTGCAGGTCCTGGGCTACGCTCAGGCTGAAGTTGTGGGTTGCGTCAAAGTTTGACGGGCCCTTTTCCGGCTGGGTATCGAACGGGTTTTGCGAGAGGCCGGAAGCGACCGCGCCGGTGGAACCGGTTCCGCCGACCACCATGCTCGTATCGTCGATTGATTTGCTCCAGGTGTGGCTGGCCTGGATTTCGGGACCTCCATGTCCTATCGGCCCGGAAAGTGAAGTTTGCAGCGCGTGATACGTGGAGTGAGCGTCGGAAGTGATCACGTTCTCCACGCCGAAGCCACCGATGATATTGCCCGCACTATCGAATCGGGTGTGGGGCGCCAAGCCAGGTGAGGCTCCCGGATAGGCATTGGGGAAACTGGAGCGTGGCAGTTTCTCCGCCGTTGTACCTACGTATGCGGCATGGCCAACCAGATTGCCTAACTTTCGCTCGAGGCCCAGCGTCCAGGTATACAGAGTAGCGTTGTCAAAGCCCGAGTCGATTCCGCTCAGGTTGAGCGCGCTGACCACGTGTCCCGGCGTCAGGGCCGCCACGTCTTGTTCGTAGCGATCCACATCCATCACCGTGTTCGCCGGGACTTCTTTGGGAGCCCATGTCGCAAAGATGTTCTGCCCAGCCGTGTTGTATGTTTGCGGCAACTGCGAAGGCGTGATCTGGAATCCGTACGAGATCGGAGAAGCCGCATTGGCCACTGCGCGCGGATAGACCACGAAAGGCGTTGAGCCGGTCAGGAGGTTGTCCTGCCAGATGTTGGGTGGAATGGCCATGATACCGCCACCCACGTTCGCCGTGAGGTTTCGTGCCACCTGCCAGACCGCCTCTACGCGCGGCTCGAATGCCAGATCGTTGGTCTGATATGCGGGCTGTGGATTGATCACGAATTGTTGTGTCCCGTTGATGGTGCGGAAGCTCGAAGTGCGATGTGCACGCTCGCTTATTGGGGTGTAGAGATCCCAGCGCACGCCGTAGTTCAGGGTCAGGCGATCGGTCATCTTCCACGTGTCCTGTACGTAAGCGGCGAAGTTGCTGCGATTGATGGCCGCCGGCCCGATGTGCTGCCCGCTGGAAAAATAGACCGGTGCAACAGCGATCGTGTAGTCAAACGCGCTGCCGGAGAGGAAGGCCGAAACGGTGTCCGGCAGCGGATCGCCGGGGCGAATATCGTGCCTGCCGCTCTGGGAAGGAATGGCCTCAGTGGCATATGCCGTGCCACCGCCGAAGTCGTAGTGGCCGCTGGGACAGGTGCCGAAGTAGGTGGTGTCGCGGTTGAGCCGGACGTCCACACCGGCTTTCCAGGCATGCCGGCCTGTTGTGAACATGATGCTTTCACGCCCCTGAAACAGATTGCCGTAGGACTGCATGACAGATCCACCCGCAGAGTTGAACGCTTCGTAGGTTCCGTCGTTGAAATTCACCGCCGGATCCGTCGTGTCCGAAGTGGGAAATCCTGGCGTGGAGCGAATAATGTTCATCGATGATTCGAAGCTGAGCCGAGGCGTGGCCGTGCGTGTCCAGGTGCCGACCACATTGCGCTGGCGGTCGATGAACTGGTGGCCAAAGGTGGGATCGATCGCGGTCTGATCGGGATTGGTTGTCGGTCCGGACAGGTTGTCCATGGTCAAGCGCGCGAAGAACTGGTCTTTGTTGGTGATCTTCTGGTCGATTCGCAGCGAAAACTGATCCGCATTCGTTGCCACCATCGAGGGTGTCGCATAGCTGCGCGCTCCGTACGGCCCGCTGGGATCGTTGGGCATCGGATACCGCGCGAGGATGGCCGCAATTTGCGGATTGACTGGTACCTTCAGCATGTCGGCAGAGCCATCCGGGTAGGTTACAACGTCTGTCCCCGTGCGCTCGGCCGCGCTGGGCACTGGAAACACCTGCGTTGTGCCAAGCGCCTGCCGGAACCCCTGGTACTCGATAAAGTAGAAGGTTCGCTTGCGTCCGTCGTAGACATGCGGGAGAACCACCGGACCGCCATCGGTGAATCCGAATTCATTGCGACGGAAGGGCGGAATTCTTCCGGGGTATACCGGGGTAGGGTGGTCAAAGTAATTGCGCGCGTCGAATACCGAATTGCGCACAAACTCGAAGAACGAGCCGTGAAAGCCGCTTGCGCCCGATCGAGTGACAATGTTGGTGAATCCCGAAGCGCCCTGCCCGATCTCCGCAGGCATCCATCCAGAGCTTGATTTGAGATTCTGAATCGCATCGACGTTGAAGTTCGTGAACGTGCTTCCGCCCATCTCAGGGTCGCTGATGTCGGCGCCGTCCATGGCGAAGGTGGCCTCCACGCCGCGCTGCCCGTTGATGGAAAACTGCTGGGTGAAGTTCGTGGCCCCGTTCACGTCGGTCATTGTTCCGGCTGCCAACAGGAGCAGAGTGCTGAAGTCGCGCCCATTCAGGGGCAGAGAGCTTACTTCTTGGCTCGAGAGGGCCTCTCCACCAGTGGCACTGGCCTGGTCGTTCAGAATCGTCAGGGTAATCTCGCCGCGGTCTGAGACCTCAATGTCCACCGGTCTGGTGCCCGTCTGCAGGTCAATGAATTGCGCATACTCGGTCTTGCGCCCGCCTGACCCGATGGTCAGCCGGTACTGCCCCGGCGTGAGCGAGCCGACACTAAACGCCCCATTCGCAGCGGCCGAGGCTTGCGCGCTTCTTCCTTCACCCCTCAGCGTGATAGCCGCTGCCGCGAGAGGTGCGCCGCCGGTGTTGTGAATCCTCCCTCGCCACGTGATCGCCGTTGCCGGCGTCTGCGCGCACACCCATGCCACGTTCAGTAGAAGGGTCAACAGCAGCGCGAAATGCCCCGTGCTTCCGTGCACAACTGAGGATTGCGATTTGAGGATTGTTTCGTCTCGGAATACGACTGGATAACCGGCTCTGGCTTTCATGCAATGCAAGATTTTCGGACTCCGTTCCAGTAGGCGGAAGAGGTTGGCGAGCATGACGCAGGCGAGGGCTCCGAAATGAAATGCGGCCAGGGTCTTTGCCAAATGTCCACAGTCTCTGACCGGTCGGTGGAAACGCGCGGTCCAGGCGAAGCTGCGTTTGACGATTCAGCGCAGCGGCAGTGAGACGAAGCCGCGTCTGGCCTGGGCATGTTGGACGATCTCCATTTGGAAACCATGCTGTCGGTTGGTGCTACGGCGCTTTCTTCCGTGTCTTCCTGATCCTCAAAGGACGGTTCGACATGTTCTCCCGTTACCTCCTGTACTTGCCGTGCCGGTGTGCCCGCCAGAACCCGGCTCTTGCAGGCTCGACGCCTCCTTCTCTTCTGGCACATTTCCATTCCTTCCGTGCAGACAAACCACGACCGAGACGCACAGCGCAGGATTGCTTGCAAAATTGAAACCCTTGCTTTCAATCGTGTGCAAATCGATTGCCGAAGAGGACAATATCCAGTCCGCAAAAGACCTAGAGCACCGACTCGGCGCGCGTTGTTGTCTGGCCTCGATTTAGCTCATATGAAGCATCGTCGCATTTGCCAAGCAGTACTTGGCCGGAGTGGATTCAGCGTTTATCCGCGAAGGGGAATGTCCCTTCCGCAATGGCTTCACATATTTGTGAATGAAGTCGGAGTATCGAACCGCCCGAATCGCCCTTCAGTTTCGTTTTGAAGAGGATGCCCTGCCATTGCGCTGATCATCGATCCTCAAATGCACCTGCCCTCGACCGTTTGGGTTATGAGGGGACCTGGCCGATCAAGCCTCCACCAGATTGCCTTTTCCCATTCAAAGTCCTCCAGTCGTGCTGATCGCTTGGGTTCAGTCAACATGTAGATCCCGATTATTCGCGTCCGAACTGTCAGCGGGATTGGTCTTTCAAGCGCGCCTCTTCTTGAGGAGACGGGCGGCCGTACTTGTCTCGATACCAGTTCTCAAACCAGGTGTTGGCCGGCGCCGCAGCCTGACGGGGCGTTGCCGCGCGATAAGCCGTAGTCGCCTGTTCAGCCTGAATGCGCGCCTCTTCAGAAGGAGCCGGACGCCCGTATTTCGCCCGATACCAGTTCTCAAACCGGGTGTCGGCTGGCGCTGTGACTTGGTGCGGAGTTGCTGCGAGATAAGCTGTACTCGCCTGTGCGGCTTGAATACGCGCTTCTTCAGTAGGAGCTGGCCGGCCGTATTTCGCGCGGTACCATCCCTCGAACCAGGGATTGCTGGTCTGCGCGATTAGGACGGTGTTGGCGCTCATCGCCAGGATGCCGGTAAAAAGAATGCTTTTGAAAGTGAATTTCATGGTTGGTCTCCCCTGTTTCAAATTGCCTTCGTCCTTCTTCAATGCAGTTGTTCTGCCAAATATGGTCGCGGCAGGCAAGTTCGCAAATATCTGATCGCAAAGGAAATATCTGAAACGGCGAAGGCGCAAAAGGTGCGTCGGTTGGTGCCGGTTGCCTCATATAAGGCAATCGTGGATGGAAAGGGCCAAAAAAGTGGAGAGAGGCTGCGACCATCGGGACCTAATCAGCGGCGATCACCATCGCTCGTGGGCGGATGGAATATTTGTCTTTCAGGAAGTTCAGAGAAGGAGAGAAGCCAAATCCGCATCACCGGAGGACAGTGGATTGGATCGGCATAAGATTCAGTCTTCCGGCATGACCGGGAAGCTCCAGATCCAGCGAAATCAGTTGCCAGCCTCTGTTCAGCCTGACAGCGTCGGCGTAGAGTCTCCCGCTGCCGCGAGGTCCATAGACTGCGAGGCACACGCTCGCCTCACCCTTCGAGCCGTGAGTTTCAACGTCACCGAAAGCGAGATGGTCGCGACGGAGGGGGTCTCCCAGAATGAGGTTCGCAACGGGGCTGGCTTGAGCCTGGATAAAGGCCAACTTCGCGGCATCGGAGTTAGCCGTCTGAATAAACGCCAAACTCATCCCTGCGGCGCACGCAGTGAGAAAGAGAATGATCACAGGCGTGCGATTTCGATGAAGCAACGCAAGTTGACCGCGGTGATACTTCAATGCAGCGGGAAGCAGTGCCATGATCTTTTCTCGATCGCGGATGAGAAGCGCCTATTCGCGATATTCGTCGATACCTGGATAGATAACGCAGTGGGCGATGGTAATGCCGTGACGATCGATACGCGGATACTAAACCTACGATTCCGGACCGCTGAGGAGACTGAGACCCAAACATGCAGTCTTTTCAAAGCCAGGTGTAAGCGATCTTCCCCTGCGGATTGAGCCTGATCGCTCAGCTGGCCGCTCGGTCACAAACGGAGTTG
>JAKAJO010000079.1 GCA_021813745.1 Acidobacteriota bacterium | reverse complement strand
CTTCAAGCAAGTACAGGAGAACTTCCATGGACAGTCCCATCGTCTCTCTCACGCCCCGACGCCAGGATCTCGAGGCGCTGGTCGCAAAGACCCGAGCTCTCCTGGCCAACACCGTCTCGCCAGCCACGAAGCGCGGGTACGCTTCGGATTTTTTTGGCGATTGGAAACCCTGGGCCGAGAGTCATCACGCGCCCGTGCTCCCGGCCGAGCCGGAGTGGATCTGCCTTTACCTGGCCGATCGGTCTTCCACCCTCAAGGCCGCCACGCTGGCGCGCCGGCTGAACGCCATTTCCTACTATCACCGGCAAGCCAACTGCCTTCTCTCGCCCACGCACCATCCGCTGGTGCGCGAAACGTTCAAGGCCATTCGCCGTGAGATTGGCACCAGGCAGAAGATCAAGCAGGCACTTCTGACTGCAGATGTCCGTAAGATCGTGGCCTGCTGTCCGGACACCCTGGCGGGCAGGCGAGACAAGGCGCTCTATTTGATTTCCTTTGCCGGCATGCTCCGCCGCGAGGACTCCGCTGCGCTTTCGGTCGCAGGACTCCATTTCACTCCTGAAGGACTGGTCCTGACTTTCGACCACGGCAAGACGGACCAGGAGTCCCGGGGCCGGGAGATCGCGATCGTGCCTGGCGTGGACCCGACGACTTGTCCAATTCAGGCACTTCGAGATTATCTGGACGCGGCGCAAATAACTTCGGGGCCGGTTTTTCGTGGTATTGACCAGAAAGGTCGTGTGTCCGGTTCGGGGCTGCACCGCGATTCAATTACCTACATTCTGAAGCGCGCCGCGGCACGAGCCGGTATGAACGTCGCCGGCATCGCCGGCCACAGCCTGCGTTCCGGCGGAATTACGACCGCCGCGGCGAATGGAGTTCCCGAGTACATCATCCGCCGGCAGTCGCATCACAACCCCGCATCAAGAAGTTTTCACCGTTACATTCGGGTGGCTGAGCGGTTCACCAAGAACGCATCGTCGGGGCTGGGCCTGTAACACCAGGCCCAGTCTTTACTGTCCCATTTTCGACCACACCGCGAAGTGTCCCCTTATCAGGTGCGGTTTATATCACACTGCTGGGCGTCCACCAGATCATCCGCAAGGTTGAATGCACCTTTGAGAAGATCCGCCAGCGAACCGACGCATTGCTCACAGGACTTGCCAGTAGCTCGGAGAGGCGTGAGCCACTGAATCGCACGGGGCCAGTTGCCGGTCAACCGGGCCCGTCCCGAATTCAAGAGGTTCGAGGCCACTTTGGCGGGTAGCCCGTTAACTTAACGGGTTGCTGATCCATCGGCACTCGCCGACTTTGGTGACTTTCCTGGCCATCCGCCTTTTCGGCCCTCGACAGTTTCAACACTTTCAACATCGACATCTTCAACTTTCGACACCTGCTAACGGCCCATTTCCTCAAAGAATCATGCTCTTAGCACTTTTCGCGCTTTGGCATCGGCGATGCCTTTATCGAGAACGCGAGGCAAAGGCAGTGCTGAAGATTTCCGTCATCGAGAGCAGAACGCAGCGCCGTGTTGCGCTGGAAGGCAAGCTAATCGCTCCCTGGAGCGCTGAACTGCGCAGCGCCGGAATGCAGGCTGCGCTTGGTCTTTCCGGCCGCCAGCTCGTGATCGACCTGAAGAACGTCACGAGCATTGGCGAGGACGGAGAAGCTGCATTGCTGGAACTGATGAAAGCCGGCGCCAGGTTCTGCTGCAGCGGTGTCTTTACCCGGCACATTTTGAAGGAGCTCGCCCGCCGGGCGCGTCACTGCCAAAAGGAGTCGAAGTGATGATCCAACATAATTCAATACACCGGTTTCTGCACGCGACAGCCGCAGCAGTTGCTATGGCCGCTTCGTTCGCCATCCCGGCAGCGAGCCAGTACAACGCCGGAACGAGCGGCGCAGGAAAGGCGATCCGGACTTTGGCTTCAGGCCAGAGCGGCACGGTCGCAGGAAGCGTGCCCAGCGGACCCGCAATCAATCAGGTTCTGCACCTGACCCTGCAGGATGCCATCCGTCGCAGCTTCCAATTCAACCTGGGCTCCATTGAAACCAGCGCGGATACAGCCACGGCGCGCGGCGAGCGGCTGCTGGCCTTGAGCGCGCTTCTGCCCCACGTCAGTGCGGGAGTCTCAGAGAATGTCGAGCAGACCGATCTCGCAACGATTGGCCTCAAGGCGCCGGGCATTCCAAGTGTGATCGGGCCCTACAGTTACAGCTCGGCGGATCTGAGCGCGACTCAGACGCTGTTCAGTTTTGCATCGATCCAGCGTCTGCGCGCGGCCCGCAGCGCCGAACAGGCAGCACAGCTCAATTACCAGGATACCCTGGACGTTGTGACGCTGGCGGTGGGCAACGCCTACCTCGAAGCGATTGCGGATCAGTCCCGAATCGTGGCGCAGGAAGCGCAGGTGAGTAGCGCCATGGCGCTCTACGTGCAGGCCGAGGACGAGCTCGAGGCCGGCACCGCGCCGCGCATCGACGTAACGCAGACCGCCGTGCAGTTGCACACCGAGGAATACAACCTCAGCGTCATGCGGAACAACTTCGCCATTGCCAAGCTCGCGCTGGCGCGGGCCATTGGACTGCCGCTTGGTCAACAGTTCGACCTTGTGGATAAGCTGCCGTATTCCGATCTCGAAACGCTCAGCCTCTACGACGCGCTGGATATGGCGGATAAGTCGCGCAGCGATCTCCGCGCCGCACTGGAGGTGGAAAAATCTGCGGAACGGGCGCTTTCGGCAGCCAAGGGAGAACGTTGGCCCACGCTGGCCGTGAACGGCAACTACGGCGACGCTGGAAAGACCTTCGGTCACTCGCACGGGACGTTCGGTTTTGCAGCGGGTGTGAATGTCCCCGTCTTCAGCGGACGCCGGATCAAGGGCGACATCGTGGAGGCCGACGCCGCCCTACGGCAGCGCAAGGCGGAAGCGGAAAACCTTCGCGGCCAGATCGACTACGACGTGCGCAAGGCCTTCCTCAATCTCAACGCCGCCAAAGAGCAGGTCGCCGTTGCGCAGCAGAACGTCGCGCTGGCGAACGAAAATCTTGCGAGAGCGAAAGACCGGTTCACTTCGGGAGTTACTAACAGCGTGGAGGCGGTGCAGGCCGAGCAGGCTTTGGCCGAGGCCAACAATCAATACATCTCGAGCCTCTACGACCACAATCTCGCCAAGCTTTCGCTGGCGCGCGCACTCGGAGTGGCGCACACCGACTACCAGCAGTATCTGGGAGGAAACTGATGTCAAACAATAATCACTTCTCTAACAGCCGCAGCGCAGTCCTTGAACCGGAACAGATTGCCGAAGCCGTGCAAGCGGAACCGATTCCCGAAACTGAAATCCACCGCCCCGCGGGTATAGCGCGCCGCGCCAGGATTATCTTCGCGGCAGCCGCGGCTGTGGTCGTTGCAATTGCCGGCAGCTGGTTCCTCTATAACGGGTGGTTGCATAAAGGCACCGACGACGCGCAGGTCGATGGGCACATCATGCCGCTGAGTGCGCGGATCAACGGGCATGTACAGCAGGTAAACGTGATCGAGGGCCAGATGGTGCACGCAGGCGAAGTGCTGGTGGTTATCGATCCCACCGATTACAAAGTTGCAGCCGAGCAGGCGAAGGCGAACCTCGAGGATGCGGAAGCGACTGCCGCGGGTTCGCGATGGAATGTGCCCGTCGCCTCCGCCACCGCATGGAGCGATCTCGACGCGGCAAAAGCGAGAGTGAGTAATGCCGAAGCGGGCATGGGCGCGGCGCAAGAGGAACTGGAATCGGCCAAAGCCGAGCTGATCTCGGCGGAAGCGAACGCGCAAAAGACGGATGCGGACCTTATCCGATACACGCAACTGGTAGCCAAGCAGGACGTCTCCCGTCAGCGATACGACCAGGCGGTGGCGGCAGCCACAGCCAACCGCGCTTCCGTTGCCGCGGCTAAGGCCAAAGTTCGGGCGGACGAACAAACATTGCAACAGGCACAGGCGCGGCTACTAGAAGCTAAAGCCGGCCTCGTAAATGCCCAAACGGCTCCCGACCAAGTTGCGCTGGTGCGCGCCAAGTACGATTCGGCCGCCGCCCAGGTGGATCAGCGCAAGGCGCAGCTGGACCAGGCCGAACTGAATCTGAGCTATACCATCATCCGTTCTCCGGTGACCGGAATCATCGGCAAGAGAAGTGTCGAAGTAGGACAGAACGTGAGCGTGGGGCAGGAACTCGTCGACGTGGTTCCTCTCGACGACGTGTGGGTGACGGCCAATTTCAAGGAGACTCAGCTTGCCCATATGCGCCCCGGAGATCCGGTCGAGATCAAGGTGGATGCTTACGGCCGTACCTGGAAGGGGCATGTGACCAACCTGGGCGGAGGCACAGGATCCGTTTTCAGCCTGCTCCCTCCTGAGAATGCGACTGGGAATTACGTAAAGGTAGTCCAGCGCGAACCGGTGCGGATTGATTTCGATCGCGCGACGGATCACGACTTCAATGCGGAAGGCCTGCTGAAGCCAGGCTTGTCAGTCGAGCCGGAGGTGACGGTCCGATGAGCACCACATACGCAATCACCGCCGACGATGCGGCGTGGGCGCCAAAAGTAAATCCGTGGGTTATCGGAATCGTGGTTTCGCTCGCCGCCTTCATGGAAGTCCTCGATTCAAGCATTGCCAACGTCGCGCTGCCGCACATTGCAGGCAGCCTGGGCACGAGCAACGACGACAGCACCTGGGTTCTCACCAGTTACCTGGTCGCAAATGCTATCGTGCTCCCTATCAGCGGCTTCATGGTCGGCGTCTTCGGGCGCAAGCGGTTCTTCATGACCTGTATCGCGTTCTTTACCGTGAGCTCGTTCCTGTGCGGCGTGGCGCCCAGTCTCGGACTCTTGCTCCTGTTTCGCATCTTTCAGGGGGCGTTCGGAGGAGGCCTGCAACCTATGGCGCAGGCCATCCTCGCCGATACTTTCCCGCCGGAGAAACGCGGGCTGGCATTTGCGCTTTACGGCGTTGCCGCAGTTTGCGGCCCGGTGCTGGGACCCACGCTGGGCGGATGGATTACCGATAACTACTCCTGGCGCTGGATCTTTTACATCAACGTTCCCGTGGGAATGCTCACGCTTCTTCTTGTTCAGCTTCTGGTTGAAGACCCACCCTATCTCAAGAGCCTGAAGAGACGCTTTGCGGGATTTGACTATATCGGTTTCTCGCTGCTGGCCATCGGTGTCGGCGCGCTCCAGGTGATGCTCGACAAGGGACAGGAAGACGATTGGTTCGGTTCGCATTTCATCCTGACGCTGGCCGTCATCGCCGCGACGGGATTGATCGCCCTCGTGATCTGGGAATGGCGGCACAAGAATCCGATTGTCGATGTCCATCTCTTCAGCAACTTCAACTTTGCCACCACCAGCACCATGTTCCTGATTTTTGGAGCAACCCTGTTCAGCTCAACCGTGCTGACTCCGCAGCTTCTGCAGACGCTGATGGGATACACGGCGGAGGAAGCCGGTATGGTACTTTCGGCCGGCGCCATCACGGTTCTGCTCTTTCTGCCGCTCGTCGGTCAACTGACCACGCGCGTGCAGGCTCGTCACCTGATCGCGTTTGGATGGATCGTGCTCGCCGCGGGCATGTACATATCCGCTTTGCACACAGACCTGCTCATGAGCTTCGGCGATGCAAGCTGGCTGCGCCTTCTGCAATCTGTCCCCATCCCCTTCCTCTTTGTGCCGCTGACGCTCGCCGGCTACGTTGGACTTTCCAGCGAAAAGACCAATTCCGCTGCAGGCATGATGAACTTCATGCGCAACATTGGACAAAGCGTGGGAACCTCGGCATTGACCACCGTGCTCGCCCGGCGCGACCAATACCATCAATGTGTTCTGGCGCCTTACACGTCGTCTTTGCGATTTCGCGCCGCCGCGCAAGGGCTCGCGCAGCAGCTTAGTCATGCCGGCCTGAGCATGCAGTTGGCTCAGCATCAGGCCATCGACAGGCTCTACCGGATGGTCCAGGCGCAAGCCGGCGCCCTGTCGTACGTGGATGCGTACTGGATGCTTGCTGTTAGCGCCGGGGTGATGTTCCTGGCGTCGTTCCTGCTCGAGCCCAACGATCTCGGAAAGGCCGGCAATGTCACCATGCACTGAGTCACTGGTACCTTCTGATTCGCATGGCCGGCAGTTATTCGGCCAGGCGTTTCAGGAAAATTGCTTAGCGTAAACGCCGAACTTTTTCATGCGCGAGAGCAGCGTGGTGCGATTGATTCCAAGGAGGGCTGCAGCACCATCGGCGCCGCCCACGCGGCCCTTGCATGCGGCCAGCGCGCGCAGAATCTCTTCGCGTTGACGGTTTGCATGATAATCAGCAACCGATTTCCTGTCGGCCGGCAAAGCGGAAACGGTAGCCCGCTCGATTGCATTCGTCACTGTCAGGGGCGCTGTCTTGCCCTCATTCGCCTTACGCAGTTCGCCGAGTGGAGCATCCAGCGTCTTGCCGCGCGTAAGGATCACCGCGCGCTCCATAAAGTTCTCGAGCTCGCGCACGTTTCCCGGCCAGTCCCACCCCGTCAACGCCTTCATCGCCGATGACGGCACCGACTCAATTCTCTTCTGCATCTGCCGGGTGAACTTCTGCACAAAATAACTAACCAGAAGCGGAATGTCCTCCCTGCGGTCTCTAAGAGGTGGAATGTGAATCGGAAATACGTTGAGCCGGTAGTAGAGGTCGCTGCGGAATTCGCGGTCGGCGACCATTCTTTCGAGATCGCGGTTGGTTGCAGCCACCAGCCGCACATTCACCTTGCGCGTGTGCGTGCTGCCCAGCCGCTCAAATTCGCGCTCCTGCAGCGCGCGCAATAGCTTGGGCTGGATCTCGATCGGAATGTCACCTACTTCGTCCAGAAACAAGGTGCCCTGATCGGCGAGTTCTAATCGTCCGATCTTTTGCGATATGGCGCCGGTAAAAGCTCCTTTCTCATGGCCGAACAATTCGCTTTCCAGAAGCCCGGTCGGAATCGCGGCACAATTCAACTTCACCAGGGTCCGCTGTGTGCGACGGCTCCGGTCATGAATCGCACGGGCGATCAGTTCCTTTCCTGTACCTGTCTCGCCCAGCAGCAGAACCGTCGAATCGCTCGGCGCGACCGTTTCCACCAGTTCGAGAACGTTCCTTAGCGCCGGGCTGTTGCCAATGATTTGCTCAAACCCCATCTCGCTGCGGATTTCCTCCTCAAGATAGAGCTTCTCCTGGGCGAGTTTGTCCCTTAGCGAAGATATCTCCTCGTAGGCGAGCGCATTTTCAATCGCAATGGCGATCTGGCGCGCAACCTGCCCGAGGAACTCTATTTCATCTCCTGCGAAAGGAATCTCCGTCGTCCGACCGATCGACATGACGCCAAAGGCGCGACCGCGATTCACCAACGGAAGCAGGCAAATGCTCTTCGCTCCCTCTAGCGCCAGTTCGCCGCGAATTTCGGGCGGGAACTGTTCAGCATTTGTGGTGTTGATAATGCACGGCTTCAGGTTGTTGATGACTTCCCGTGCTGGTTCTGAGGGAGTGATCAGAAGGCCTTCTTGCATGATCCCTTTGCCCTGCGGAAAATCAAGCGCATAGACCTTGAACTTTCTCGAGGGCGCATCGGCGAGCGAAACGGCCAAAAGATCGCCCCGCATCACATCGCGAATGTTACCGGAAATCGCGCAAATAACATCCCGAAGATCGAGGTTCGACGTGATCTTATTGGTCAGGTTCAGTAGCAACTGAAGCCGCTGGTTTTGACGCTCGAGTTCGGTATCTGTGCTCATGCCAGCCATTCGAAGCCTCCGACGAGCGGTCTTCCCAGTCGCAATCTGGAAATAACACGGGGAAGAATTCAATCGAAAACGGTCTGCCAATGCCTAAAGTCTACGACAGGATGCTCGCTTGCGACCGAACTCCCCACTGAAGGGGTGTGCCGCGTTACCGCACGCTCGATTCTGTCTTGCAGTTCTCCCAAGTTGCAGGGTATGCGTAGCTCTGAACGAGATGCACGCGGTTGGTCATGAGCCTACTCCTTACGTTGACCCGAAGCCCGTCAAACGTCAACCTGGCGGGACACGGATTAATGGATCTTGGTCGCCCTGTCGTTATCAAGCGCCTGCGTGTGCGACCCGCGTTGAAGGTGATCGGCTGGATAGGAAAACGTTGACCCGGGCTGTGATGGGCGTGAAGGCCATCGTTCATCTGGCTGCGGTTCTGCGAACGCAGGGCATAGATGAGATCTGGCGGGCCAATCTCGAGGGCACTCGCAACCTCATTGCCGCCGCAAAGGCGCATGTCTGACAAGCACGCTTCATCAGGGCCAGCACAGGGCTTGTATATGACTAAAACACCTCACGTCCGGCGCTTGAAGTCGATGGAGTCCATCCAACGCTCCCATATCCTGCAAGCAAAGTCCCCGCTGAGAATGAAATCCGCACCAGTGGACTCACGTGGAGCACTCTCTGCCTCGGATTTGTTTATAGCGACGGAGATGGTCACCTGGCTGCGGTGCCGAGGATGGCCTCAGCCTTCCAATGGCACCCGGCGCGGACCTTCAGCCTGATCCGTCAGCGGGATGTTGGACGCGCAGTCAAGCGGGCTCGGGCCGGAGCAATGGACGGCCGGATTGTCAACATCGTCGACGACGCTCCGGCCACGCCCTACGAGATGGCGAGCATCTCCGGAGGCTCCATTGAGACGTCAGCCGAGCCCCTGGCCAACCCATGGATGGGCCGTATGAATGGCTCTTTGGGGCGCAGCCTTGGCTTCCAACCGGCAGTCCCAACCATTTATCGAGCTGCTCAATAGCGACGCATCTAGTCAGTCTTACGGTTTCTGAGATCGTGACGAACGCCGCTTTCACTAAGGTCATCATCACCTGGGATCGTTGCGCGGCGTGCATACCTATCATTCTCCTTATGCACTTGATTTATGGTCTTGTCTCTGCAAAATAAGAACTGTAAGGCCGAGGAGAGAACTCCAATGAAGGTAGCTGTCGTGACGGGAGCATCGCGAGGAATCGGGAGGGCCGTGGCTCTGCAGTTGGCACAGGATGGCTTCGATATCGGAGTCAATTATGCTCGTGGCGAAAGCGACGCGAACCGCGTGGTTGCCGAAATTCAGAACTTGGGCCGCCGCGCTGTGGCCGTACAGGCTGACGTTGCCCAGGTAGACGACGTCGAGCGTCTTTTCACCGAGATCGAAGGGAAACTCGGAGCGATCGACGTTTTGGTGAACAACGCGGGTATCATGAAGCTGCAAAAGATCGCAGAGGCGAAATCGGAAATGTTCGAGGAGACGTTCGCCGTAAACGTGCGTGGGGTATTCAATACGCTGCGCCAGGCCGCGAGCCGTCTGCAAAAGGGCGGACGGATTATCAACTTTTCGACCACAGCCATCGCTCTCGCGCCGCCGCTCTATGGTATTTATACGGCTTCTAAGGCCGCCGTGGAGTCTATGTCCTACGTGTTTGCGAAGGAATTGCGAGGCCGGCAAATCACAGTTAACTGTGTGGCGCCGGGCCCTACCGCGACCGACCTTTTTATGCAGGGCAAGACCAAAGAACAGGTCGATCAGCTGGCCAAAGCGCCGCCATTGGAGCGCTTGGGTGAGCCGGAAGATATCGCTCGGGCTGTCAGCTTCCTGGCTGGAGCGCAAGGCGCATGGGTCAACGCCCAAGTTATCCGCGTAAACGGCGGACTCATTTAGAACCGGGGAGGGCGAGACACCGTTAGTTCATCTTGCCCCGGCTTCGTTAAACGCAATTTCACCATCGCGGAGAAATTATGAACTCTGCCAGTCTCAACACGCTCACAATCACACATCATCCCCTGCGCGACGGCGAACGGGATCGCCAGCGCGCAATCCTTGAGCGAAATGCGGCTTTAATGGCTCATTTTCCCGACGACAGGCGAGCCGCTTACGCAGCGATGGCCTCGCAGACCGCGCCCGCGGCGGGCGTCAGCCTTTCAGATACCCACTCCGACGAAGCGAAAGGATTGTGGCTCCGGCCCAGCTTTGCGCGCGCGGACCGCGTCATCCTCTTCATTCACGGCGGTGGTTATCATCTGGGCGATGCCACATCCTACAGCGGATTCGCCGGACAGATCGCCGCTCGAACGAAATGCCTCGTTTTCTCGATGGATTATCCGTTGGCGCCGGAGTGTCTATTCCCCGCGCCCTTTCTTGCCGTTGTCCGTGCACGCAACTGGCTTGCGGCAAGCGGGTACCGGCAAGTCGCTCTGGTTGGCGATTCCGCGGGAGGCGGGTTAGCCCTGGCGAGCCTCAATGAGCCTCTCATCGGGAGCCGCATCGCTAGCGTAGTCGTCTTCTCACCATGGACCGATCTCGCTTTGACTGGAGCCTCTTTCAGCAGTCCCGAGACATATGACCCAGTATTTCAGCCAAGTGTGCTGGCGAGCCTTGCTAGGTCTTATCTCGGGGGAGCTGATCCGCGCGATTACAGGGCCTCACCCATATACGGCATACCCGATCAGCCGCCCCCCATCGCGATCCAGGTAGGCACGGACGAGCTACTGCTCGACGATTCCCGCGAGTATGCGCGCCGCGCCGCAAAGAAAGGCAACAGCGTCACTCTCGATGTGTTCGAAGGCATGCACCATGTCTTTCAGCGCGATGCCGGTCGCCTTGAGACGGCCGACGTTGCGCTCGACTTGGCAGCCGAATTCATAACGCGGCATTGGCAATGACCGCGTCATGACAGATCTGGTTGCATTCATCCTTGGAATGTGGATTGCCTTAACTCGCTCTTCATCGGATGGCACTGACGAGCAGATCTATGTTCTTCGCCACCTCAGCGATGAAAACCGGCGTAGCTCCGGTTTGCTGAGCGAGCCTGGAGAAGGTCTCCGGGCTCGCGAGTTCTCGATCTGTAAGGTGTGCGAAGCTTGCAGAAGTGTGTGGCCAACGCCAACCCGATGTTGCCCCCGCCGATGATTCCGATTCTCATCTCCCAAACCTTCATTCAGGCGGTCAAATCTGCACACGAAGCGCACCGGTTGGGTTTTATTTGCCCGATGCCGGTTGAGTTGATAGAGGTCGCAATCCGGATGCCACCGCCTCAGACAGCGAGGTCGTGGGTCTTCCAAGCAGTCGAGATAGATCACGGCTCGAGCTGTCTAACGAGCCATGTTGAGCCTTCATATCTGCGTCGACAACGACTTCTACAATCATCTTCGGAAGGCCAAAGCCAAGCAGAGCGGCTTCGTACTCAAGAGGCGTGAGATTGCGATAGGTTACGGGAGCTCCCGCCTGCTTCGTCACTTCAGCAGCCAACTCGTGCAATGTGAATCCCTTGTCGCCGGCCAGCTCATAAGTCATGTTGTCGTGTCCAGGCTCAGTGAGAACAGCTACGGCGGCACCTGCATAGTCGGCGCGCGAGGCGGACGCGAACCGGCCTTCACCGGCCGCTCCAATGATTACTCCATGTTCAAGTGCCGTTTTAAGAGAAGCGGTGTGATTCTCGAAGTACCAGCCGTTCCGAAGCAATGCAAATCCCATTCCAGAGTCTCTGACGTACTCCTCCGTCGCCTTGTGTTCAGCAGCGAGCACGAGATCGGATGTCTCGGCGCGCAGCATGCTGGTATAAGCGATGAAGTTCACCCCGGCCTTTTTCGCTGCTTCAATCACGGCCTGGTGCTGGCGGAGCCTCTCGCCCGGAACGACAGCAGAGATGAGCAAGAGCCTCTCGACATCCTGAAAAGCCTTCTGCAGCGTCTCTGGCCTGTCGTAGTCTGCCTTTCGAATCTCAACACCAAGACTGCGCAGAGCCTGCGCCTGCTCCGGATCCCTTACTGCAGCAATGATCTGGTTCGCCTGCATCCTCTCCAGCAGCCCTTTCACTACCAGTCGACCCAGCTGTCCATTTGCTCCTGTTACTGCAATCATATGCTCCTCCTTTTCTGTGGTTGTCGAGCAATTGAATTAAGAACGACACACGATCGAGGTAGTTGTCGCTTCACCGAGGATTGAGACGAAATTCACCTTTGACTCACCTTCGACCTCTCCGCTGATCGATTACGAACTCACGCCGTCTCCGTATTAGGGCGTGTTAACACTATTGCCATCTAACTGGTGTAAGTTAGCGATAGATGGAAATCACCGAAGAGCAGTACGCACGCATCAAGGATAGCCTGCCGGTACAGCGCGGCAAC
>JAKAJO010000061.1 GCA_021813745.1 Acidobacteriota bacterium | reverse complement strand
CACAAAGTGCTCGATCAGACGAAACTGCTTGGACCAGGACAATCGACTCTTGCGAAATCCTTCGCCCACACCAGATACCTCTCGCGATTATCTGGTACAGCCCCAAAACTTAAGCCAGAGCGATGGCTCGCTCTGGCTTCGGAGAAGTTGCGGGAGTTTGGTGCGATTAGCTCAGTTTGCGAAATCGCTTGGATGGCTCGTCCGAAAAAATTTGACCATCTCGAATATGGACGACCCTGTGTGCATACTCTGCGATATCCGGCTCATGGGTAACCAGGACAATGGTGTTCCCTTTGGCATGGAGCTGGTCGAAGAGAGTCATGATCTCCACTCCCGTCTTGGAGTCCAAGTTACCCGTGGGCTCGTCGGCCAGAATGATAGAGGGCTTGTTCACGAGAGCTCGGGCTATGGCTACACGCTGACGCTGTCCGCCGGAGAGTTCGTTGGGCTTATGAAGCATTCGGCTCTCCAGACCGACATTCGTGAGAGCTTGCCTCGCTCGCTCAATTCGCTCAGCGGCGGGTGTGCCGTTGTAAATAAGCGGCAGCTCCACGTTGTGCAAAGACGTCGCACGGGCAAGAAGATTGAAGGTCTGGAAGACGAATCCAATCTCTTTATTCCTGATTCTCGCGAGCTGATCGTCGTCCAGTTCGCTGACGAGCTGTCCATTCAGCCAGTACTTGCCCTTCGATGGCGTGTCGAGACATCCAATCAAATTCATCAAAGTTGATTTTCCGGAACCCGAAGGACCCATGATCGCCACGTACTCGTTATGACGGATTTTGAGAGATACGCCACGCAATGCATGGACCTGTTGTTCGGAACCCATATCGTAGGTCCGCCAGAGATCATCGACCACGATCACATCGGAGGCCTGTGTTGAAGCCTCATGGGACTCGACCTCGGCACTCACTGTGTTCAAAGCCATCCGAATCACGTCCTTTGCTGTGGAGTCGGGAAAACCTTCCCGGTCATATCGCGTTTGGGAACCGCCGGAGCCATACTTGAGAAGCTCACAACATCATGAGCCCTCAGACGTTTGCTTCGCGGCTTGTTGTTCTGTCTCCCGCTTCAGCAATGCTCCATTTTTGAGTGCACGCAAAGTCTTATACGGGCCAATCACGACTTCGTCGCCCGGGCTCAAGCCAGTCAGAACCTCGATATTTGTCGTGCCTGTGATTCCCGTCGTCACTGGAACGAACTTGGCCCGATAGCGTCCATGATCGTCCTTGTGCATGACAAATACACCCTGCACAGGACTCGCCGCAGAGTTTGGTGAGGAGATTGAAGCGGCTTCGACCTTCCCCTTATCACCAGTTGCCGGTGGCGTGTATAGGGTCAGCGCCTGAATCGGAAGAGCAAGTACGTCGTGCTTGTGAGCGGTCGTGATCTTGGCGGTGCACGACAGGCCTGGACGGAGATCGTTGGATGGCTGATCCAGTGTAACCACCACCTTGAAATCCTTCGCTTCCTCTGTTCCTGTCGTGGAAGTTGAAGTTGCCTGGCCGGTGGAACGTAAAAGAGCCTGGTCGCCGACCAGAGTGACGTGGCCCTTGAAGACCTTCCCGGGTATCGCATCCACCGTGACGTCTGCCTGCTGTCCCATCTTGACGTTCACGATGTCTGTTTCGTCCACCTTGACTTCTGCGGTAATCACGCTCATATCCGCAATCGTCATGAAGGTAGAACCTTCGGTATTCTGGATTCCTTCCACAACGGTCTCGCCTTCGCGGACAGGCTCGTTGGTCACTATCCCATCAAAAGGTGCGATCGCCTCGGTGAGGTCAAGCGCATTTTGATTCGCCTTCAATGTCGCTTCCGCAGTGCGCAAATGCCCGCGAGCGGAGTTAGTATTCGCCTTGGCTTGGTTGACCTGGGCCACGGCCTGTGCCAGGGAGGCCACATCCGTGTCATAGGCTGCTTTCTTGGCGTCGAAATCCTGTTTGGCCATGATTCCGGCTTTGTACAGGCCTTGTGCGCGAATCCAATCCAGCTTTTTTTGTTCCAGGTCTGCTTGAGCGTGCTCGACGTTCGCCTCGGCTGTCTTTTCGGCTGCTATATATGAGGCGATATCCGTGCGGGCCGCCGCTATTGCAGCTTTCTGCCCTGTCACCTGAGCTTCCTGCGCCACATTCTCTACCGTCGCAACCAGTTGGCCCTTCTTCACGTAATCGCCTTCTTTCACGTAAAGATGGGTAATCCTGCCCATTGCAGTAGCGCCCAGGTTCACATAGTTCTTGGGCTTGATCTGCCCCGTCCCGCTCACAATTGTGGTCAAATCCTGCCGGGAGATCTTCGCAGTGAGCACCTTGGTGTAGCCCGACTGTTGCTTATAGACCATGAATCCCACAAGGGCAGCCGTCACAACAATGGCCAAGACAATCAGGAGAATTTTTTTCATCGGTAAAAGCTGCTCCAATGGGTGGTTCTGAGCATGGTACGTAACACGATTTTGTTCAGTTCCGTTAAGCTCACAGTATATGGTTCCCCGGCCCAACCTGCGCGGGGCGTGCATCGTTTGGTATTGCCGTTAGTTATCCCCCGTGGCTAAAGGGATGTTCCCTCAATTTGGAATCAACCAAGAGGCGCCTAAAAGTTAGTCAATACACGCCACTTTCTCATCTTCCAATTGGACGATGCAGGGGAGTTGTCGGTCTCACCAAGGGGCGAGAGCCATGCCAAAATCCTTCGAAGATCAGTGACATTTCTTGTTCAGTACCGTCAAACTTTTCGATCACCGTGTGTCAAGCCTTGCCCGGGCATCATGGGACTCGTAGAATAGCTTGTTGCAGGAGTATTTCAAGGCCATGACGCTGAAACGTAGTATCTATCTGTTTGCTGCCCTGGCGTGCACCGCAGCATTTCTCCCCGTTTACCATGTGCAGGCACAGCAATCGGGCAGCACCGCGGCTCAGGCCTCTCAACCGACCGATCAGGATCAGGAGATCGATCCACTGAAGCGTCCCCGCAGTGATAAAGAGCGATTTGCCGCTCAAAAGGCAGTGCGTCAGGAGTTGAAGGGCGCCTACAAAACCTGGTTGAACCAGGACGTGGCCTACATTATCACCGACCAGGAGCGCAAGGCCTTTCTCAATCTGAGCAATGATGAAGAGCGGGAAGCCTTTATCGAGCAGTTCTGGCAACGCCGAAACCCGAATCCTGATTCTCCGGATAACGAATTCCGGGAAGAGCATTATCGTCGCATCGCGTATGCTAACGAGCATTATGCGGCCGGAAAACCGGGCTGGAAGACGGATCGTGGTCATATTTACATCGCATTTGGGGCACCTGATTCAATTGACTCCCATCCTGCAGGCGGACCTTATACGCGCCCAGTGGATGAAGGGGGCGGCGAAACCGCTACTTTCCCCTTCGAGGTTTGGCATTACCGCTACCTAGAAGGAATCGGCGAGAACATCGATATCGAGTTTGTTGACACCTGCATGTGCGGTGACTATCACTTCACAATCGATCGCGGCGAGAAAGACGCCTTGGCGCACGTCCCCGGCATGGGGGCCACCCAGTGGGAAGAGATGGGAATGGCCAAGAAGGCAGATCGATTTAAGGGCGGATTCGAGACCCTTGGTACGGGCCCGTTGGCCTCGGGTGAAGCCTCTAAAGAGTTTGATCGCATCGAGCTTGCTTCCAAGCTGTTCGCTCCGCCACCGATCAAGTTCAAAGACCTCGACAATTTCATCACGGAGCACAAACTTATTGAGGGGCCCATCTTCCCCTTCGATGTTCGAACCGACTTTGTCCGCGTCACGGACAACACGGTTTTGGTCCCGATTACAGTGCAAATCAAGAATCGGGACATCACCTTTGTGACCAAAGGCGGAGTTGCTACTGGGATCGTCAATATCCTGGGCAAGGTGACGACGCTTACGCACAAAACTGTTCAGACGTTTGAAGATACGGTCCAGGTCGAACAGCCGTCGGAACTCCTGGAAAAGTCTCTGAATCGTCGTTCTGTCTACTGGAAGGCATTGCCGCTCTTGCCAGGCCTCTATCGGCTGGACATTGCAATCAAAGACGTGAACAATCCCGACCATGTTGGTATCTACGGTTCAGCGCTGAACGTCCCCGAATATCACGATGAGAAGCTTGCCACCTCATCTCTGATTTTGGGCGATGAGATGAACACGGTGTCGTCCCACGACATTGGGCAGGGAAGCTGCATCATTGGAAATACTCACATCTGCCCGCGGGTCAGCCCCAATCCCTCCACTCCAGTAGACTTTAAGCGGGATCAAGAACTGAATTTCTGGATGCAGGTTTACAATCTCGGCATCGATGAAGCGACAAAAAGCAACCAGGCAAAGGTGACCTATCAGATTATCGATACCGCCACCAACCAGGTTATCCTTGAAAAGAATCTGGATTCAAAGGAGTTAGGGGCACACAGCGACCAACTGACCTTGGAGAAGTCTCTACCGGTTGCAGGGCTTCAGCCCGGGAAGTACAGGGTTCTGATCAAGGTAGACGACGAAATTTCAAAACAAGAGATTGCGCAATCGGCACCTTTTGTCGTGCAATAGTTGGTAGGGAACGTACAAGATCCAGTGCGATACGGCGATCCGGCCCAGATCCGGACGCAAGCACATGGGTCATTTGAAGTGATTTGCCAGGACGCTGCCGGGTCACCGAGCGAGTGATAATGAGCAGGTTTCATCTCGGATTTTGCGTTGCACTTGTGGCAGCTATCTGGACTCCGCTTTGCGGAGCCGCGCCAGTGTCCTTGTCGGGAGTTGTTCAAAACTCGTCGGGAGAGCCGCAAATCGGCGCTGTGGTTCAACTTCTCAGGCCGGATCTTTCAGTTCTTACTGCCATATATACAGATGAACGAGGTCGCTTCTCCTTTGTGGGAGTCGCGCCGGGCCGGTATGCCGTCAAGGCGATTGCAACGTCATTTCTGCCCTCCCTGCGAGAAAACGTTCGAGTTCACCGAACAACTTTCGTCAATCTCACCTTGAATACGCTCTACGAGGTGATGCAATGGCTCCCCGCACAGCCCAAGACAGGAAATGCGCAGAAAGATGACTGGGCCTGGACGCTGAGGTCTGCGGCCAATCGTCCGTTGCTGCGTTGGCTCGAAGATGGGCCGCTGGTCGTAGTCTCCGATGGAACAGGGCATCAACCTAAGCTCAAGGCCCGCCTCATTGCCACTGGACGGGAGGGAACATTTGGCGAGAGCGGAGAGCGGATTACTGCCTCCGTTCAGGACACTCCGGCAGGCAGTCGAGAACTTCTGGCAAGCGTCGATTTTGCGCCTGGGACGGATGCGGGTATGGAATCTATGCTTGGATTTAGTCAAGATCTTGGATTTGCTGGTTCCGTACAGAGTGTGGCCGCCATAGCGGTGCATCCGGAGGTGGAAAGTGCAACGTCTGGAGGCTTGGACGAAGCGACACTCCATAGCTCAGAAGTGATGCATCTTGGCAGCGATCTTGCAGTGGAAGTGGGAGCTGATCAAGTCTTTGCCGCGATGGCGCGAGGTGCAAATAGCACCTGGATGGGCACTTTCCCTTATGCAACGGTTTCATGGACAGGTGGAAGCTCCAATGTGCATTACGGGATGAGTTCACTCGCGCCGTCGCCGGACGCCCTCGATCCAGCGCAGGTCTCTCAATGGCTGCCCGCTTTCCTGATCAGGAACGGAAGCTTGACAGTGGAAAATGGCCTCCACCAGGAGATTGGATGGCAGCGGCAAACGGCTGCCTCAAGGGTTTCGATTGCCTTCTTCAGCGACTCGGTCCGGAATCCGGTGATTGAGGCTGCTGCGGGTTTTGGTGCACAGATCGCCCCTGGCATGTTGTACGACCAAACGAGTGGACTTATGCGCATGGCGGGGCCCGGCTATACAGACTCCGGATTCGTCGCATCTGTGGAGCATCGTGCTTCGAGTGGGAATGCGATACGATTCAGTTACGCCAACGGAACTTCACTTGTGATGCCGGCACTGTCCAGATCTGTACCTGTCAATCAGATCTTAGCGGGACTCCATCCACGCCGCGTTCAGACCTACTCCCTTTCTCTTTCGGGCACCCTCGATGGAACCGGAACCCGTTGGACTGCGACCTATCGTTGGCAACCAACCGATGCTGCAACCAACCCGACTCCCTTTGCGCAGGACAACGCAGCGCCCTATCTGACTCTTCATCTTCGCCAGCCACTTCATGAGCGAGCGGAGGGTTCGGGAGGCATCGATGCGTTGTTGAATGTGAGCAACCTCCTTGCCGAGGGGTATCGGCCCTATCTACTTCCGGATGGTTCAACCTTGATCTTTGCCCAGGGGCAGCGGGCCATTGCAGCGGGAGTCGCTTTCACTTTCTAAGCGTGCATCCATGCTGAAGGTTCCCATTTGGGAATCTACGGAACTCTATGCTATATTTTGTGTTGTGAGAGCAATCGAATTGCTCCTCTTTCTGTGCTCGAACTCCTCGCGGCATGGATCCCAATTCATCTGGACGCGTAGCTCAACTGGCAGAGCATTCGGCTCTTAACCGACAGGTTGTAGGTTCGATTCCTACCGCGTCCACCATTAAATCAACAACTTAGCTGCCTTCGTACTCTGTCCGTACGCTATTGGCTTGAAATGCAAGCTGCGCAACCTTGTTTCCCGCGGTTGCCATCTCATCCGTGACCACATCGCCATAGATGTTCATCGTTGTTCTGATGTCTGAGTGCCGCATCATCTGTTGCTGCACGCTCGGCTTTGTGTCCACTGCGTCCAGCCAGGAGCGGTAGGTGTGTCGGAAAGAATGCGAGCTGACATGACCGATCTGAGCGGCCGCGCTGGCCCGGCTGAGTTCCCGGCAGACAGCCGTGTAGCACCACGGCTGCCGGCCGATCTTGTATGGGCTGGCAAAGATCCAATCTTCCGGTTCAGAGAATTCCGAAAGCTGCTTCCACCACTTGAGCCGGTCCAGCAATTCGGCGGAGAGGTTAAACGTTCGAGCGGAGCCCTGTGTTTTCACGTCGGCTACACGTGCATTCACAATGCCCCGCTGAATGCTGAGGCGAGCGTCCAACCAATCCACATCAGACCATTTCAGTGCCAACGTCTCACTGACACGCAGACCGAGGCACACGGACACAAGAGCCATGGTTGCAAACGGTTCATGCAACTCTTTCAGCAAGGCATGAAACTCCTCGACCGAAAGACTCCGTGTCTTTCGTGTCTTCTGCGTCGCCCCAGTATTGCGGACGAGGGAGATAGGATTGCGGCTGACTTCAAGGATCCCTGCCCACATCGCGTACTCCACAAGTGCATGCATGAGCGCACGCACGTGCGTTTTGGACTTCGGCGACAAAGGCAGTTCACGGAGCCACAGTTCCACAGGGCGGGGCCGCAGAGCCTGGATCTGCTCGTCACCCCATTTTGGCAGGATGTGATTGCGCAGGAAGCAGCTGTACACCCGCGCCGTTGTATGGCGTTTTGGCATTCGCTCTGCTTTGTACCGCTCAATCATGCTTCCTACCGTTTCCCCGATTGGCAGTTCGGATGGCTGGAGCCCAAGGCGGGCTACTTCTAGCCACGCAGCCGCCTTGGTTGGGAATTCCTGTTTGGTCCCGATTCGCTTGGAGTGGTGAACCGGACCGTCATACCATTGGTAAACCCAGATCCCACGTTGTTTATTGAGGCTTACTGACCCACTTGCGTGTCGCTGTGTTCTCATGCTTCCTCCCTCAAGCAGCCACAGCGGATGACGGCATCAGCATAGCATCCAACTCGGACTTGAGAAATCGCCAAACGCAACGCTTGGTGCCGGAGAGCCTGTGTGCAGGAACCTTTCCTTCCCGCACCCATTGGAGCAGCGTGCGCCGCTTGATCTTCAAATATTGGGCGGCCTCAGACGCGGTGAGCCATTCGGTTACAGAGCGAGCATTCATTTCGACGCGGACCTCTTTTCACGATCCTCGAGCCATACCTCCATTGCGCAAACACCGCTGGATTCGTTGAAACGGCTACCGTAGGTGTTGATCGTCGTATTGATGTTGGAGTGCCAAAGGATCTTGCTCAATGTTAAGTAGTCCTTTGGGTGATGCTTGAGCCATGTAAACGCCACAATGTCGCGGAACAAATGTGGGGTAACCCGCCTTCCGCCATATCGCAACGTGAGGGCACAGACGATGTCTGCGACCTGAGATGAGTTCAGCGCTTTGCCGTCTTCATTGATGAACAAAGTGCCGGGATCCGAGTGCGTCAGGAGCTGGGGGCGGTGCAACTGGAGATATTCTTCCAGCACCGGGATGAGTGGACGAGGAAGGAGCGCTTGGACGCGGCGCTTTGTCTTCGTTTCGTCTGGGCTGAATTCGAATTGCCAGAACAGGGCCTGCGGGTTTCGTTCTTCTTCTTGGCGGACCCACAGTGGCTTATCGATTTCGCTGAACGGCGATATCTTTCCTCTGAATAGGTTGGGCTTCTGACCGCCGATCCGGCATTCCCTGATATTCCTCTGGCGCCAGGGTAAAACGAACAACCACCGCATCATGAGTTCATTCATGACTTCTTGTGCGGTTTCTTTAGCACTTAAGCCTCGGGTTTGGGATGCATGCGCACGGATCTGAGACGGGATGGATTCCAGTGTCTCGTATTCCAAGTACTTCATTGCCTTACGGCGGCGTCTTTCCGACTCGGGCTCGATTGGAATGCTGTCGTGAAGTATCCTCCACCAGCTAACGTCAAGGCAGCTGAATGCGGGGTACTGGCGGATAGAGGCAAATAGCAATCTGACTTCGTGCTGAAGGCCAAGGCCGGCTACCTTTCGTACATTCACGCACCATTCCAAGTAAGAGCTAATGAGTTCCTTGTCCATAAGGTGAGCCAGTGACAAGATGCCTGTACGGCCGACGACTTTTGTCGCAAAGAAATACAGCTGCTGGAAGATCCACCTGAGTTGCTTTGCCGTCACTGGCCGTATCTGTGCTCCCTTCGGGCGGCCCATTGATAACTCCGCCTGCTTCCAATTCAGAAGATCCAGCATTTCCTGTCGAAACTGGGTCGGAAGATCACAAAGTTTCACACTCCTGCCGGTTCTTTGAAGAAGAAACGCTGGCGCCTGTTGAAGGAAGCCGCAATGATGGAGAAGTCGTAGGAAAGTCGTCCGTTCATTCCTCATGCGCCGGTAGTTGAGCCCCTTCTTAACGGCATCGTCGGCCCATTCGTCAACATTCTCGACCGTGATGGACGCGGGATCAGGGCAACGTCTGGCAAAGTGCCTGAGGGCATTGGGGCAGCTAGCCGCGTCATCGTATGCCAGTACGCTCTTCCAAGCCTCAGGCACGGATTCGCCAGGCTTCCATCCACAGTCTTCTGCATGCCTAAGAAGAATGGCGACGTGGTTCACGTAAGTCCTGATCGAGTTCTCTTTGTATCGACGCTCAGCAAGGTATGCTCTGAATCCATCCTTCGCATCGTTGACCAAATCGATTGGCATCTGATCGGTTCCTTTGCCAAGGAACCCTACAAGGCGAGCACAGGTTGTTTTGAGGACGGGGAACTCAGTGGGTGGGTTCTCGCTCAATTTATCAAGTAGCTCAGCAACTGTGCTCACTGCCTTGAATTCTGCTGTGTCAATCTCGGAAGGGGAGCGAACTTCATAGGCAATTAGCGTTCCATTAAGAACATTCGAAATTCCCATTTATGCATTTCTCCATAGAGGTACTAACAGAAAGTTCCGCAGAATATGCATAAAAAGCGCGAACTCCGCGGAATGATTGAGAAGAAGGCCGACTTGCTGCCCAAATGTCGGTCGGCCAGGAAATAAAGCGAAGTAATGTGCGCGTTCCAGAGGGGCAATCTGAGGCGCGCACGTGGTCTCAGGCTTCACATCTGCGACTTGCTGAGAGGAAATCCTCAAGGTCCTGTGGGAAGAAGCGCCAGCGGCCAGGGGGGTCCCGTGGGACGAGGTGTCCAGCCTTGATCCAGTTCTGAATGGCGCGGACACAGACCTTAAAGATCTGAGCCACATCACGGTTCGTGTACATCGGTTGGAGAGGCAGGTTCTGGATAGCTAGGACGGCTTCCAGAAGTGGGTATTTGGTGGTGTCTGAGTTGTTCATTGTTCTCCTTCTGGCCGCCAGGCACACCTCAAGTTCGTACATGCTGGGCATGCACTGGCTGGCCGGTTTGTTGTTACAGAAATAGGGAACCTGCGGGTGCCTTACTGGCGTGACGCGGTGTTCGTGTTGCTAGTCCCCCAAAGGCGAATAATTGAAGGTCATGACGAGAAACCTGCCGGATACTTCAGCGCATGAGGCGTACATCCGGCATTGACCAGATTAGTGTTAAACATCTGCCGCAGCGCATGCAGAGTGATGCGGCGATCCTTGAAGTGGGTGGTGGCAAGCTTCGTGAGCTCCGACGAAACGTTGCGCAGGATTGATGCCGGGCGTGCGCCAAGCACGAACTCTGTGTCAGGTAAACGGTACTTGCGTGCCTGGAGGCGTTCTGAGAGTTCTCCAGCAAGCGGGATCTGGCGCTTGTGTCCAGACTTCTTTGAGTCGATGACGATCTGATACTGGTCAAAATTAACATCGGTCCAGCGCAGACTCACAAGCTCTCCGGGGCGGATCCCGGTGTTGACAACCAGGCTGATTACATCTTCCAGATCGGTGGCGGTTAAGTCGCTCTCGAGGATAGACTGCAGCGTCTTCATCTCGGCAACCGAAAGCGCATTGCAATTGGACGAAGGTTTGTTGCATGTCTCGTAGTGAGTCATGGTCACGTTGTTCTTGGTATGCATGGGTTGAGGACGCGGTGACACCTCAGCCAAGGTTGGTTCAGGAGTCCCATCTTTACGTTCTTCTTTGTTCATCGAAATCTCCGATTCGGCTGACGCCAGACTCACTCCGAGTGACGCGCACTGCAGAGTGCGTCGGCGGGCCAGTTGTGAATTTGGAAACGGCGGAGTCGGACCGATAATGCGTTTCAGGCTGATTTGAGAAGCGCTTTGCCAGGAGCCGAACTTCTTGTCTCTTGAGGGAAGAGTAGGGCAGGTGGGGTTCAGATGGGATAGGGTGAAACCATTATGCGTCGTCGAAATCTGCGAGCTTGTTCGGGTTCACAAATATCAAGGTGGCGCCGACCTGGTTGCACAAGGCGGTCACATTGCCAATACGGCGCAGGACGTCGGGGCTGAGACTCGTCCCGAACTTGGTGCTTTTGATCAGGATCATCTGTTTGCCAGCTTCCAGGCTTTCCAGCAGGCCAGGGAAGTCGAAGCTGACTTCGGTTTTGATCATTGCAAGGCGCTTTTCCATTCCGGGATCGTTCTGCGAATCCTGGTTCCTTTTTTCATCTTCTTTCACGGGTATTCCTTTCTTGGTTGTGGTTCCTGCACGATCTATGCCGGCAACCTTGGTTTCTATGTCTGCAACCAGAAAAGCCACGATCAGCAATGGCCGTGGCTTTTCAAGTTCAAGTGTGTGATCCATTGCGACGAGTTTGCGAGGTCTTGGCGGATTGTAGGGATGGCCGGGAATCACCGCTCAAGTACACTAGACGCCCGGCCAGCCAGCGATCCGCGCGAGCTGGGGATGGCCGGGAATCACCGCTCAAGTACACTGTCTTTCGCCCGGCATGACGGGTTTACCAGGCTGGGGATGGCCGGGAATCACCGCTCAAGTACACTCGGACTGTATCGCCCCAGCCCGTCTGGCGAGCTGGGGATGGCCGGGAATCACCGCTCAAGTACACTCCACCGAAAACCCGGATGGCTGTAACTTTCGCTGGGGATGGCCGGGAATCACCGCTCAAGTACACTGCCATTCCCAGACCCTCAAGGCCCTCTGGCGCTGGGGATGGCCGGGAATCACCGCTCAAGTACACTTGAAGACATATGGAATCACGACCGCCGACGCTGGGGATGGCCGGGAATCACCGCTCAAGTACACTTACGTCCCGAGTGTATCCACCTAATCACAGCTGGGGATGGCCGGGAATCACCGCTCAAGTACACTACTGCGTCGCCAATAGTGATTTCTTCGCTTGCTGGGGATGGCCGGGAATCACCGCTCAAGTACACTTCAACGCGGGGCTTCCCTGCTGTGCCTGTAGCTGGGGATGGCCGGGAATCACCGCTCAAGTACACTCGACCTGACGGGGCTCCAGCTTCTTGGCGAGCTGGGGATGGCCGGGAATCACCGCTCAAGTACACTGGCAGGCAGCGAACCGCGCAAACCCTACGCGCTGGGGATGGCCGGGAATCACCGCTCAAGTACACTACGTATCGTGCAGCATCAAAAA
>JAKAJO010000015.1 GCA_021813745.1 Acidobacteriota bacterium | reverse complement strand
TGGACAAGCTCACGTTGCCGCGCTGTACCGGCAGGCTATCCTTGATGCGTGCGTACTGCTCTTCGGTGATTTCCATCTATCGCTAACTTACACCAGTTAGATGGCAATAGTGTTAACACGCCCTAATGCGATTTACGGATGAGAATGCCCACCAGCTGCAACGTTCAACCCATGAGACAGTATCGGCAGAATGGCAGCCACACTCTCCATCGCTCCTCGGCGGCTCCCAGGCAGGTTCACGATCAAAGTGCTACCGCACAACCCCGCAATCCCGCGGGAAAGCCATGCATATGGATTCCTTTCAGCGCCAATGAAGCGGATCGCTTCGGCCAGCCCGGGTGCCGGCCGCGTAATGACTCTACGCGTCGCTTCTGGCGTAACATCTCGGGGACCGAGTCCTGTTCCCCCCACGGTCAACACAAGGGCAACCGCGTTTCTGCACCACTGCATTAACTGGTCTGCAATCAGTTCTTCTTCATCTGGGAGGAGCGCATTCAGGATCTGTGCTTTGGGCCAAGTTTCTCGAAGCAAGTTAACGACGGCCGGCCCCGCAGTATCGGTCGCGCTCCCAGCTGCACATCGGTCAGATACTGTCAGAACGGCTACGCTGATCATTGAGTTTTACCTGTATCACCCTTCTCTGCTCCCGGCAGATTTTAATGGTATCGAAGCCATGTCTCGACAAGTTGCGACCCGCCCGTGACAGGCTGCGCAGTGTGGCGCAACCCGTTACCGTGTCCACCTCGGCGTCAATATGCAACTCTGCTGCAACCATGGCTTGAAGGAACGCTTTAGAATAAACCATCGCATTCTCGCCATAGACGAGATCATCCTCCACCAGATGCAGCAATGTGATCCGCGTCGGATATGTCAGCTGCACATTTTGCTTCAGTGCAAGATTCTTCTTGGCATGCATAAGATCGCCAGCATAGATCGACCCAACAAAGACTGGCGAGTAGCACAAATGATCAGCACTGTCGATCATCGCCACCCGGGAATTACGCTAGCCTGCCGATAAAAAGTCATGGCCGGCATCGCAACATTGCGGCGCAAATCAATGGACCTCCCGTAATGTGACGGTCCCTCCCCGTCGCCGTATCTGCCTCTCATGGCAAGTTCGAGATCTCACCAGGAACCGGTCCTGGCCACAACTGAATTGTCAATTGTTGGCAGGGGGCGTATCTCATAATTGCAGTCTGCTGTCACTGCAGCGCTCTTGCCGATCATGTGAGGCATCTATGGCCGAGCTTCGGGTGGAATGAGAAGCGTCAACTTCTCATCGGCTATTTCCAATCGCGCCGGCAAGCAACCGAGAACCTCTCCGTCCGCTTCGACCAGAATGGTGTCACTCGATTCGTTAGATTGGTGGCAATCGACTGCAATCGCATCCAGCAACTCAACCGTGCCGGAAAAGGTCTGCCTTCCGACCAACACTCCGAGGAGAAATAGCAAATACCGCATTCGGCTGCGCGTTTTGAAAGCAATCAGTCGCAGCTTATCGCCGTGTAATGTCGCACCCGGCGCAAGCTCCCCAAGTGCTCCTCCAAAAGACCGAACCCGGATTGCCAGGATTTGCGATACCTCTGCTTCGCCAGACAGCGCATGCCCCTCCCCTCTGAATGAAGCGCGAAACACAGGAAAGGAATTTGTCAGCCAGACCCGCGCCGCTTCAATCAGGTAAAGAACATACCCTAGCCGGCGCTTCAGCGTTGTATCCAGGGCAGACATCAGGAGCGCATCCGCCCCAATCCCTGCAGCTACGGTAAAAAAACGTGATTGACGCTCTCCCATCGGACTCTTGAAATGAATCCGGCCAACGGGAATTTGCGCGGGCATCGCAGTCAGAAGAGATCGAATCGCCTTCGCGGGGGAACGGCCAAGCCTAAGATTCTGCGCCAGCGCATTCGCAGTGCCCATGGGTATCACTCCAAGAGCGATACTCTTTCCCACCAGTTCCTGAATAATCTCATGAACAGTCCCGTCCCCGCCGCAAGCCAGCACTGCGTCACAGCCCAGTTGCAACGCCTCACGGGCGTGCATAGCCGCACTTCCAGGCGCGTTCGTTTCCATCCTGTGCGCGTTGATGCCGTTCTCGTGAAGCACAGATAAGATGTGTTGAATGTCCTTGTCTCGGCGCGAGGATCGCTGGCCGGAAGCTGGGTTATAAATCACAGCGACCCGGTGCATTGTGCTCAAGGGGTTACGTTGGGAAGACGGAGAAGCTCCACCCCGCACGTCCGACTTCTCTTCCACGACGTGGTCCGCTGTGCCACTCGCAGACTGAACACCTCGCAGGGGTCCGATGGCGCGCAGCCGCTCCATTAGGTCCATCTTCCCCATGCGCATCGCTAGCGTGGATTCCTCAAAAGCCAGTAATGAAATCCATCCATAATCGCCATCAGTGCAGCTTGGTTCATGTCACTGCTTACACCGGCGGTAATCCATGGCTCATGCCCGTCGGCATGGAAGCTGACCGTAACGCGAACATGCGCTGCGGAATCGTGCGCCGACACGTCGATTGCCGTCACACTGAATGTGCCCAGTCGCATCTGCGCGAGTGCTGGGTACCACTTTTCGAGTTCACGCCGCAATGCCTTTGTCAGTGCATCCACGGGCCCTGCACCCTCGGCACGAGTTGTCGTTATCGTTGAATCGCCGATAGAAAGCGTGATGAACGCTTGGACGAAACGCTGGCCTGCTTCGTCGGACTCGTCAAAGACCCTCCAGCTCTTCACGGTGAAGAAACTTGGCAAGGTATTCAGCGTCCGCAGGCACGCGAGCTTAAATGAAATCTCACTCGACGTGAATCCGCCACCCTCGATCATTGCTTGATTTGAATCCATCAATGCCTGCGCTTGCGCCGCATCAAGAGGAGTACCAAGAGCCTCCGACAATAAAACCACATTCGTTCTGCCGGATTGTCCATTCACACCGATCGTTGGATTAGCGCCTACTCGAACCGGATCACACCACAAATACGCGCCAGGATTCTTACGCTCGCTGCTTCCGTGCATCCCGGCCCATGTCCCAAATGCGCCTGGACCCACAATCGGTGCCCCATGCGGAACTTCCAGACCAAAGTCTGCATAGGCAGAATGCGCCAGGCTTGTTAGACCCGTCAGAGCGCCCTCTGACACAAACTCGGCTTCCCCTCGAAGTTGCATGCTTCCAATCACTGTTGTGAGGTTTACGTTGCCACAGCGTTCACCGGTCCCCAGCAAGGTGCCTTGAATTTGAGTGGCGCCTGCCAGCACGGCGGCTCGCGAATTCGCGACTCCAAGACCACGATCTGTATGGCCATGAAAGCCGAAATTAGCCCGCGGAAAATCCCGTTTCAACCCTTCAATCAGTTCGCTTACTTCTTCAGGGCTCGCGCCCCCCGTTGTATCACACACTACAATTCGGCTTACTCTTTGCTCGACACATTGGGATGTGATCTGACGAAAGTACTCCTGGCTTCGCCGTCTCGAATCCTCATCACAATTTCTTCCGTTCTCGCAGCGTCCGCAATTTGCGTCTAACGCATGCTCGAGATCCACCAAGACTTCAAATCCACTTTCATGGAGATAGTCGATGGTCTCACAAGCCATCAGCAGATTCTCTTCGGGTGTGGTCTCAAGTGACTTCGCAACATCAAGAAGACGCGACTTGACCACAACGACTGCAACCGGAACACGTTCTTTGTGACGCACGATGAACTGCACATCAGGCCAGTCTTGGACCCGCGTTCCCCGACCGCGTGATCGGCCAAAAAGCGCTAGCTTCATGGTGCCCGTGTCAGTTGACTTCAGAGCTTCTGTCAAATCAGACACAAATTGGTTGGCCCCTGCGAATCCGATCTCGGCGTAATGAACCCCGAATCCTGCCATCCGCTGGAGAAGTCCTACGGCGTTCTGAACTGAAATCTGGAGATTTGGTTGCTGCAGGCCATCCCGAAGGCTCGTATCGAACAGCTCAACTCTCTTCATGCTTCCTTGCATTTACTTCCTTGACTCCTGGGCGGCACTCTGTTCCCCAAACGGCCTCAAAACACAAAAGCCCCTCTCGTCCCATCATACCGTCTTTTCTGCAATAAAGCCGTGGGCATCGACCAGGTCCAGCAGGCCTGATCCTCAGTTCGGTGGTCCCGACACTTTGATCAAAGGATTTCGGATTCTCAAAGCTCTGAGGCGCCCTTATGGGCGCTTTTCCCGAAACATTGCTCTTCCGTAGACGCTCCTACCGTCCAAAGTGGTATATTCTCGGAGCTTGATTTGGACAACTCATGGTTGAGCATCTCCGACCCGACAACACCCTGGCATCACAGCTCGATGTCACCGCATCGCGCTTTCTCGCAAACCGCTCATCGCTTCTCACTCTTGTTCAGGCGTTGAAGGCTCAAGAGGATGAAATCCGCCGTGGCGGCGGCACCAAGGCAATCCAGACCCAACACAGCAAGGGGCGACTTACTGCACGCGAACGCTTGCATCTTCTTCTTGATCAAGATGCCGACTTTTTGGAAATTGGCCTTTGGGCTGCTCATGAAATGTACAAGGAATATGGAGGCGCGCCCGGCGCCGGCGTTGTCACAGGAGTCGGCCGCGTGAGCGGACGACTTTGCATGGTGATCGCAAATGACGCCACGGTAAAGGCAGGGGCATTCTTCCCGATGACCGCCAAAAAGGTTTTACGTGCTCAAAACATTGCGCTTGAGAGCCGTATCCCAACCCTTTACCTGGTCGATTCATCCGGAGTCTTCCTTCCATTGCAAGAAGACGTTTTTCCAGATACTGATGACTTCGGGCGAATCTTCCGAAACAATGCCGTCATGAGTGCCCGTGGCATCCCCCAAATTACCGCCATCATGGGCATGTGCGTCGCGGGCGGAGCCTATTTGCCAGTGATGACCGATACCGTCTTGATGACCGAGGGTTCTGGCCTCTTCTTAGCTGGCCCATCTCTGGTGCAAGCTGCTATCGGGCAGAAGACCGACCCTGAAGTACTTGGTGGCGCAACAATGCATGCGGAGATTTCTGGCACAGTTGATTTCAAAGAGCCCGACGATGCTCACTGCATCGCGCGTGTGCGATCCCTGGTTGAAAAGCTTGGAGCTCGCATCAACGCCCTCCCCGTGAACAGCCCCTTCTCATACACGCACTATGATGCGGAAGTGGATGCGCCGCTGTATCCCGCTGAGGATCTGTACGGCCTAGTCTCTCCAGACTCCAGCGAAAGCAACACATACGAAATGCGGGAACTTATCGCTCGCATCGTCGACCGCAGCGAATTCGACGAATACAAGGAAGACTTCGGCCGAACAGTTCTGTGCGGCTATGCCCGAATCGGCGGCCACGCAGTCGGAATTGTTGCCAATGAAAAGACCAATCAGATACAGACGGTTGCTTTGGGACCAGCGGCGGGAGCAAAACGAATAGAAGTTGGCGGAGTGATCTACACCGAAGGCGCTCAAAAAGCAGCACGCTTCATTATGGATTGCAACCAGAGCCTTGTTCCATTAGTCTTCCTCCACGATGTGAATGGATTCATGGTTGGCAAAGACGCGGAGTGGTCAGGCATCATCCGTGCAGGCGCAAAAATGGTCTCTGCTGTGAGTAACTCGGTTGTGCCCAAAATTACCATCATCGTGGGCGGCAGCTTTGGAGCAGGTCATTATGCGATGTGCGGTAAAGCGTATGACCCTCGCTTCATTTTTGCTTGGCCTACCGCTCGCTACGCAGTCATGAGCGGCGCCGCCGCATCGAGCACACTTGCTGAAGTCCGTGCAAAGCAGCTGGAGCGTGAAGGACGTACGCTCTCTGCATCGGAGAGAGAGGCGCTCTATGATCAAATTCGCGCGACCTACGAATCCCAGACAGATCCGAGATATGCAGCCTCACGACTTTGGATCGATGCCATTATCGACCCTGCGCAGACACGGAACACTTTAATTTCGGCATTAAACGCTTGCACCCTTAATTCCGAAGTCCCTCAATTCAACCCCGGAGTACTACAGACTTGACCAAACGGTCGTTGCTTCAAATGCAGAACGGTTCACCTCTCCTGAGCGAGCAGGTTCCAACAGCGCCAAATTGCCTGATTAAGGGGGCACCAAAATGAAAATAGCGGCAGATTTGTCATCGACTACCTACCCATTTGTCCTGACTGAAGAGCAGGAGCAACTACGCAAGGAAATTCGCTCATTGAGTGCACGTGAAATCTCACCCAACATGATGAAGTGGGATGAGGCAGGAGAGTTCCCAATTGCGGCAGTCAAATCTCTTGGATCGATGGGACTGATGGGAATCATTTTTCCGGCAGAATACGGGGGAGCCGGTCTGGGTTACGTCGACTACGTTCTGGCTATTGAGGAACTTTCGGCAGTCGACGGCTCCATCGGCATCACAGTAGCGGCGCACAACTCGTTGGGAAGCAATCATATCTTTCTCGCCGGAAACGACAATCAGCGTCGCAAATACATGCCAAAACTCGCGACCGGTGAGTGGCTTGCCGCATGGGGCCTCACAGAACCCGGGTCAGGATCGGACGCCAGCGGAGCACGTACCACGGCGATCAAACGCGGCGACAAGTATGTACTGAACGGCAATAAGACCTTCATCACCAATGGGCACTACGCGGATGTGGTTGTCGTCATCGCTGTCACAGATAAGAGCAAGGGGACGCATGGCTTGTCCGCCTTCATCGTTGAGAAGGGGACCAAGGGCTTCCGCCCCGGTAAGAAAGAAAACAAGCTCGGCTTGCGAGCAAGCGACACCAGTGAGCTGATTTTTGAAGACTGTGAAATCCCGGCGGAAAACCTTCTTGGGAGTGAAGGTGAAGGTTTCATCGATGCAATGCGCGTCCTTGACGGCGGACGAATTTCCATCGCCGCTCTCTCGCTCGGGATCGCCCGCGGTGCTCTGGACTCCGCGACGAGATACGTTAAGGATAGGCGTCAATTTGGCAAGGCCATTGCAGAGTTTCAGGGAATCCAATGGAAACTCGCCGACATGGCAACTGAACTAGATGCCGCGCGCCTGTTGACTCAGCGCGCAGCCGTTCTAAAGGATGCCGGACATAAAGTAACCCGCGAGTCTTCAATGGCCAAACTCTTCGCTAGCGAGGTCGCAGTTCGCATCTGTAATGACGCGGTTCAGCTCTTTGGCGGCTATGGATTCATCAAGGACTATCCCGTAGAAAAATACTATCGGGATGTCAAACTTTGCACGATCGGAGAAGGTACCAGCGAAATCCAGCGCATGGTCATTGCTAGAGAAATTCTAAAGGTCTATCCATCACGCGGTTGAGCTTGCAGGAATCGGGCCAAATAAACAGGAAGAGCAATGGAAGATTCAGTCAAACTGGTTGAGTGCCCGCGGGATGCATGGCAGGGACTTCCCTTGCACATTCCAGCTCAAGCGAAAGCGAACTATCTGCAATCACTTGTTCGCTCCGGCTTTCACCATATTGACGCCGTGAGCTTTGTTTCGCCAACAGCGGTTCCCCAAATGGCAGATTCCGAAGACGTGCTCAGTCTTCTCAATCTGCCCGATACGGTCGAGATCATTGGAATTGTTGTCAACCAAACAGGTGCTGATCGTGCGGTCGCTACACGAAAAGTCAGCACGATCGGATTTCCGTACTCAATCTCCCCCGAATTTCTTCGCAGAAATCAGAAGCAGACCGTGGAGGAGAGTTTTGAAGTCCTCGAGTCTGTCGCCGCAACAGCAGCTGACGCGGGCCTCAATTTGGTCACCTATATTTCAATGGCCTTCGGTAATCCCTATGGCGATTTATGGAGCATCGATGAAGTTTTAAATGCGTGCGATCTTCTCTCAGATTCCGGAATCACCCAGATTTCTCTCGCGGATACCGTGGGCGTCGCCTCAACACAAGTCATCGCCGAGACACTTCGAGCGGCAATTGACGCCTTTCCCCATATCGAGATCGGGGCTCATCTCCACGCTGCTCCAACAGATTCAGCCGCTCGAATTCGCGCAGCCTACCATGCTGGATGCCGTCGCTTTGACTGTTCGATAGGCGGCATTGGTGGATGCCCTTTTGCTCAGGATGCGCTGATCGGAAATATATCCACCGAAATCGCTCTTGAAACCCTCCGTGACTGCGGCGCCCAGCTTCCAGTGATCCAATCGTTGGATGCCCTGACACAGGAAAGCAGGACTCTTGCCTGTCAATCTCGGGAAGTTCAACGCTAAATGCTGCATCATCCGAACGGGCAACACTCCCGGGACCGAAAGGACCTAGCGTGAACTACACAACGATCCTGGTACACGACGCGCCTCATCTTCGCACCGTCACGCTCAATCGACCCGAACGAAGAAACGCCATGACACCCGAAATGCAGATTGAACTCCTTCATGCTTTCAATCAAGCAGCATCTTCAGGTTACCGTGCCTTGGTGATCAAGGGCGCCGGGGGGGCATTCTGTTCGGGACTCGATCTTTCTGTCCTTCAATCAATGCAGGTCAAGACCGCGACGGAATATCGTGAAGACGCGAAAAGGACCGCACAACTTTTTCGCGCACTTTATGAATTACCCATTCCCACAATCGCCGCTGTCCATGGTCCTGCTATTGCGGGCGGCACCGGCCTCGCCATGATTTGTGACTTCACATTGGCGACCCCAGATGCCTGGTTTGGATTCACCGAGGCACGAATTGGCTTTGTACCAGCGCTGGTTTCTGCGTTCCTCACACTTCACATGGGAGACAAACGAAGCCGTGACCTTCTTTTCACTGCGCGCATTTTTGATGCAGACGAAGCTTACAGGCTCGGTTTGGTTACTGAAATCGTCGCCAAAGAGCAGCTCGATATGCGCGTTCAGGAACTCACCCATACACTCGCCGCAAACAGTCCGCAATCGCTTGCGGCAACGAAGCGCCTCATGACCGAAGAGCGCCGGGGATGGCTCGACATCGCCATTCAAGAAGCCATCGATGCCAGCGTAAAATCTCGCGAAACACAGGATTTCCAAGAAGGCATTGCCGCGTTCCTTGAAAAGCGCAAACCACATTGGAAGGCGTGAGGTGCGAACATTCAGGACTCCCTGAACCGCAGGTCGCATCCGGTACGCTGCTTCAACTCTTGGCGCGAAGTTCCGTCAGCGAGCTCAATGACTTCAAGACCAGACGCGGTTACGTCCAGAACGCATAGATCCGTGATGATTCGATGAACGACACCTGCCCCAGTGAGCGGCAAGGTGCATTGGCGCAGGATCTTCGCTTCGCCGGTCGGCGTGTTGTGTTCCATCACGACGAGAACGCGCCTCACTCCAGAGACCAAATCCATCGCCCCCCCCATTCCCTTCACTCGTTTGCCGGGAATCATCCAATTCGCAAGGTCACCTCGCTCCGAGACTTGCATTGCGCCAAGGATCGCAAGATCGATATGCCCTCCACGAATCATGGAAAATGAGTCTGCGCTTGAAAAAGTGGATGCTCCCACGACGTACGTTACTGTTTCCTTGCCCGCGTTAATGAGGTCTGCATCAACGTCTTTTGCAAGCGGATAGGGGCCCATCCCCAAGAGTCCATTTTCAGATTGCAAAATGACCGTCATGCCCTCTGGGATATGGTTCGCCACCAAGGTCGGAATACCTATCCCCAGGTTGACGTAGTAGCCATTCTGTAGTTCCTGCGCCGCACGAACTGCCATCTTTTCCCGAGTCCAAGCCACACTCTCATCCTTCTCGAATCATCCTGCGTTCAATCCGCTTTTCCGGATGCGGATTGTGTACCACTCTTTGCACAAAGATCCCCGGCGTATGAATCGTGTCGGGATCCAACTCGCCTGCCTGCACAATGAACTCTGCTTCGGCCACTGTCACCTTGCCGCATGAAGCCACCTGCGGATTGAAATTACGTGCCGTCCTGCGGTAGATCAAATTGCCATGCGTATCAGCTTTCCATGCTTTCACAAGCGAGAGATCCGCCCGAATTCCCTTCTCAAGAATGTATGTCTTTCCATCGAATTCCTTGTGTTCTTTGCCTTCTGCAATTACGGTCCCCACTCCTGTTCGAGTATAGAAACCAGGGATACCCGCGCCGCCCGCTCGCATTCGTTCTGCCAAGGTCCCCTGCGGGCAGAACTCGACCTCAAGTTCGCCATTAAGAAACTGACGTTCAAACTCGGCATTCTCGCCCACATAGCTGGAGATCATCTTCCTGATCTGGCGAGTCTGAAGTAACAACCCGAGCCCCCAATCGTCGACTCCAGCATTGTTGCTTGCGACAGTCAAGCCATGTACACCCGTATCGCGTAGCGCCGCGATGAGCAATTCCGGAATTCCACAGAGCCCAAATCCTCCAACCGCCAGGAACATGCCATCTTGCACCAGCCCATCAAGCGCGCTCATTGCGTCTGGCCAAACCTTATTGATTCCTGCCTCGCGCACATTCCCCCCTGCAATTGCTGTTGCTTTCTGATTCACCTATGTGAATTCAATGTTTTGCGTTACAAATACTTCCGAAAAGCCTCAATCTGACGCAGCACGTATTCTGTGTGTTCTACAGGCAAAGATAATACCGTGGACGTCGATGTCGCACCAAAGGCGGAAAGCTTGTCAATCAAGCTTTCAAGATGGCGAACCGAAACGACATGCGACTCGATGATGAAGGACTCATCGCCTGTGATCCGATAGCAGCGATTGATCTCCTGCAATTCCTTGATGGCAGCCACTGCTCGCGTTATCTGCAAATCACCTCCAGGAATCGTCAGACGAATCAGCACATGGATCGGCATCCCTAGTCGAGCAGCATCAATCGATGCGTGATAGCCCGTAATCACCCCTGCTTCCTCCAGTCGACGGACCCTCTCTGCCACCGCTGGTGTTGACAATCCAACCTTTCTACCCAGTTCGGCGAAGGATAGGCGTGCATTCTCCTGCAAACTTTCCACGATCTTCCAGGCGATTCCATCCAACTCAATGTGATTCGGATCGATCTTGTGCGTCATCAACTTATTTTCCTTAGGCAACCTCACTATTATCCCTAATCTCGTTAAGTCGTGGTGGCTGTTTTTCGTTCAACCGCCATTCCCGCACACAACACAGGAACCTATGCTTTGAATGTCGCCAATCGGCAGCCGGACATGCAGACTCAGTCCCCATTGATGCATGACGGCAGAGGAGGAATTGGCATGGTTGCAGCTCACGCAATCTCCCCAGTCGCGCCCGTCACAAAGTCGCCTCAAGGATCTGATGTGGATTTTCTGCCACTTCTCGGCACTGACTATGTTGAATTCTACGTAGGCAACGCCCGTCAAGCAGCGTATTTTTATCGCGTCGCCATGGGAATGTCCCTGGTTGCCTATTCAGGCCCCGAAACAGGCCAGCACGATCAAGCCTCCTATGTTTTGCAGCAAGGCAAAGTCAGGTTTGTCTTTTCGACGCCTCTACGAAATTCATCCCCTATGGCTTGGCATATTCATCGGCACGGTGATGGAGTGCATGCAATCGCGCTTCAGGTGGATGATGCGCGCAAATCGTGGTTCGAAACCACGCGCCGTGGGGCAAAGAGTGTGATGGAGCCAACCACGTGCTCTGACGAGAACGGTGTGGTTGTCCTCGCTTCAATCGCTGCTTATGGAGATACCGTTCATACGTTCGTTGAGCGGAAGAACTACTCCGGAGCATTCCTTCCCAGTTACAAGGCAGTTAACATCGATCCTCTTGCCCGTCCTACTGGACTTCAGCACATTGATCATATGGTCGCAAATGTAGGCTGGCACGAAATGGACCGTTGGGTCGACTTCTATGCGAGCGTCATGGGCTTTAACCTCTATCAGCACTTCGATGAAAAGGACATCTCAACCGAATATTCCGCTCTCATGTCGAAGGTCATGGCAAATCACAATGGATACGTCAAGTTCCCCATCAACGAGCCGGCTGAGGGTCGCAAAAAGTCTCAGGTAGAGGAGTACCTGGACTTCTACAACGGCCCAGGCGTCCAGCACATTGCCCTGGCAACTTGTGACATCCTCAACACGGTCAAGACGATGCGCAACCAGGGCATTGAGTTCCTCCACGTTCCGCACACGTACTACACCGACCTGCAGAGTCGAGTAGGAAAGATTGACGAGCCCATTAGCGAGCTCGAGGACTTGGGAATACTTGTGGATCGGGACGATGAAGGATACATGCTCCAGATCTTCACTCGTCCCGTAGAAGATCGCCCCACACTTTTCTTTGAAATCATTCAACGTAAAGGGAGCCGCAGCTTTGGTAAAGGCAACTTCAAGGCACTTTTTGAAGCCATCGAACGGGAACAAATGGCACGCGGCAACCTCTGAACGCCGAAAGGAAGTCCATGCTGCATGCAACCGAACCCCTCGCCGCAGCCTACCTGATTCATCAGGACTATCAGGCGTATACCCCCGAACAGCACGCAATCTGGGCTGAGCTTGTCGCCCACGTCCTTCCGGAATTAGAAGAGCACGCTGCCCGCGAGTATCTGGATGGCTTCGACGTCATTGGCCTCCAAACTCATCAACTACCGGATCTGGCCTCGATCACTGCCCGACTAGAACCTCGCACTGGCTGGCAGTCGACGCCCGTCAGTGGATTCCTTCCGGCTGCAGCCTTCTTTGAAATGCTGGCGTCGCGCCACTTCCCAACTACGACATGGATTCGCAGCCGCGACTCGCTTGAATACACACCGGAGCCTGATATCTTTCATGATGTCTTCGGTCATGTTCCCATGCATGCGCATCCGATCTTTGCTGACTTCCTCCAACATTACGGACGTGTCTGTGCCTCGATTTCTGACGCACTCCTCCTCGAAAAGCTCGGGCGGCTCTTCTGGTACACCGTCGAATTCGGCACGATTCGTCAAAACGGCACATTAAAGGTCTACGGGAGCGGACTCATCAGCTCTCATCGCGAATGCCTACATGTCCTCAACGGACAATGTGCCATTCACAACTTCTCGCTTGACGAAGTCATACGGACACCCGTAAAGGTGGATGAGCTTCACAAGCTTCTTTTTGCAGTTGACAGCTTTGACCAAATCTACGAAGCGATGCACATTGCTGAAAAGCGTGTCCTCTCTTGCACGCTATGAAAGGGAACCACATGCCCGGACCACTCCACTATCAGTCGGGATTTGGAAATGAATTTGCAACCGAGGCCGCGAGTGGCGCTCTCCCCATCGGACAGAATGCTCCTCAAACTCACCCCTTGGGGCTCTACACCGAGCAGTTGAGCGGGTCAGCCTTCACGGCGCCGCGCGCATCCAACCGGCGCACCTGGACTTATCGAATTCGGCCCTCCGTAACTCATCATCCCTACGCACCGATCGCTTCCATGCTGATTCGCAGCGGCCCGTTCCAAGAGACCGATGCGACCCCCAATCAGCTCCGCTGGGACCCCTTGCCCATCCCGGAAAAGCCCACGGACTTTGTTGAAGGAATCGTGACCTATGGCGGAAATGGAGATCCCGGCCTACAGACCGGAGTGGCAATCCATCTCTACGCGGCAAATACCTCCATGGAGGACCGTACCTTCTACTCCGCCGACGGTGAATTCCTGATCGTTCCTCAATTGGGTACCCTTAATTTTCACACTGAACTCGGGATACTCCAGGTGGTCCCCGGTGAAATCTGCGTCATCCCCCGAGGCATCAAATTTCGTGTAATCCTCCAGGAGAAGCAGGCCCGCGGATATATCTGCGAAAACTATGGTCTTCCTTTCCGTCTTCCTGAGTTGGGACCCATCGGGGCAAACGGTCTTGCGAATGCCCGCGATTTTCAATATCCAGTTGCTGCGTATGAAGAACGCGACGGCGACTTCCACATCATTGCTAAATTCCTGGGTAAGCTTTGGAGAGCGTCCATCGACCATTCCCCACTCGATGTAGTCGCTTGGCATGGCAACTATGCGCCTTACAAGTTCGACTTGGCGCGATTCAATTGCATCAACACCGTTTCCTTTGATCACCCCGATCCATCCATCTACGCAGTCCTTACATCACCTTCGGCAATCCCGGGGACTGCAAATTGTGACTTCGCCATCTTTCCACCCAGATGGATGGTTGCCGAACACACATTCAGACCACCATGGTTCCACAGGAATCTCATGAATGAATTCATGGGTCTAGTCCGCGGTGCCTACGACGCAAAAGCAGAAGGATTTGTTCCGGGTGGAGCAAGCCTCCACAACTGCATGTCAGGTCATGGACCCGATGCCGAGACGTTTCAGCGCGCAACAACTGCCACTCTGGAGCCGCAGTATCTGAGCAACACGCTTGCATTCATGTTTGAAACTCAACTGGTCATACGCCCAACTGCATTCGCCATGCAGGCTCACATCCTGCAACATGAGTATTTCGAATGTTGGCAAGGTCTCAAAAATCACTTCAAAAAGCCAGATGCGGCAAAGGCTCGAAAGAATTGACTGCGCTCGAGTGCCTGCTTTCCAATCTCTTTGACTACGCCGGGCTTTTTCCCCCAGCCAGCCTTTCTCTCCCAGTTGCTGTCGAAAACTATCTAAATTATTCGAGAAGCCCGCAGAAGCGCTTTCTTGGATGCTTCGTGTTGCCAGTTTCCCAACTCACTGCGCTGCATCAGATCCTGATTGACGCAGGTTCCAAATTCCCCTTGAGCGTCACGGGATTAGACACCGCACCATGGGTGGAACGTGGCTTCGACAGTTTGACCGCCCTCAACATACAGGCCATTGAAGTGAAGGCCGAGAGTTCTGCGCAGATCCTTTCACTGTTTCGGAGATTGCCATCTGGTATGATTCCCTACTTCGAAATTCCAGTAGAGCGTGTTACAAGGGACATTCTTTCCGTCGTCAGGTCGTGTGGTGGGCGCGCGAAGCTCCGAATGGGCGGAGTCACCGCCGCGGCCATCCCTGACCCCATTGCCGTAGCCGTCGCACTGCAGCAACTTGTCATCTCCAGGCTTCCCTTCAAAGCCACCGCCGGACTCCATCACCCCATTCGATCCGTCCATTCTCTTTCGAGCCAATCTACCGCCCCGCGTGCAATGATGCACGGCTTCCTCAATTTTTGCTGTGCCACTGCTCTGCTACACTTTGGCGGCAGCTTGCAAGATGCAACAAAATTACTCAATGAAGAGGATCCATCTGCATGGAGAATCGCAGATGACTTCATCCAATGGAGAGATGTGATCTGGACGATTCCTCAGATCGCAGAATGGAGACGCAGTTCACTCATGAGCATTGGATCTTGCTCATTCACCGAACCCTTTGAAGACTTGGAGGCGCTAGGATGGCTGCAATCCAGGTAAGTTGGATCGAAAGCGCGAACGATCCAACTTCTGATTTTCCCCTTCAAAATCTTCCGTACGGAGTGTTTCAGCTCGGAGGCGCGTCGCATCTTTGCACAGCCATCGGAGATCGCCTTCTTGATCTCCACGGTTGCGCGACTGACGGGTTTTTTAAGGGCTTACCTCAACCTGTCGCTGAGGCATGCACGGCAACGACCCTCAATCTCCTCTTGGCCCTTGGCCCCACCGCTTGGACTTCACTGCGAAAGCGACTGACCGATCTGCTGGCCGCTGACGCCAACGATTCTCCCCTTCAGGGACGCCTTCGGCCTCACCTTTTTCAGCAGAGTGAAGTGCGATTAGAACTGCCAGTTTCCATCGGCGATTACACCGACTTTTACGCGTCAATTCACCATGCAATGCGCGTTGGCAGGCTCTTTCGCCCTGAGAACCCACTGCTGCCAAACTACAAACACATCCCCATCGGCTATCATGGCCGCAGTTCTTCCATCATTCTTAGCGGCCAATCCATTCGTAGACCCTGCGGACAAATCAAGCTTGGCGATCACGATCCCATCTTCGCGCCAACCCGTTCCCTCGACTTCGAATTGGAGATAGGGCTCATTATCGGTCCTGGAAACACGCTAGGTCAGCCAATTCCTGTCACTGAAGCCGAACAGCATATTTTTGGCCTCTGTCTCGTGAATGACTGGTCTGCGCGCGATATCCAATCATGGGAATATCAGCCTCTGGGGCCATTCCTCGGAAAGAGTTTTGCGACGACAATCTCTCCTTGGATCGTGCCGTTGGAAGCCCTCGCGCCATTTCGTTCTCCGGCTGCCAAACGAGCAGCCGACGATCCGCAGCACCTTTCCTATTTGCAACCGTCGCATGGAGCCCTCACTGAGATCGATCTCACATTGCAGGTCTACCTTCAGTCCGAGCAAATGCATCAATTGCAGAACGCTCCCGTCCTGCTCACAACTTCCAATCTCAAGAACTTGTATTGGAGTCCGGCTCAGATGGTCGCTCATCATACCAGCAACGGTTGCAATCTTCGACCGGGAGACATGCTTGCAACAGGCACGATCTCAGGCCCTCAAAGAGGAAGTGAAGGATGCCTCCTCGAAATGACGACATACCAATCCCCAATTCAACTTCCAAGCGGGGAGCAACGCCGATATCTCGAAGATGGCGATACGGTAATCCTGCGCGCACATACTCAGAAAGAAGGCTTTTCGCGCATCGGCTTTGGAGAATGCGCGGGCACCATCCTTCCGGCTCAGCCCATTTCATGAGCAAGAGAATCGTGGCTCAATCGCCTCGATGGTCGAGGCATCAAAACCGAAGCAAGTAGGAAAGCTTTACATAAATCGTCTTACCATCGTTCATGAGCGAGCCATTCGTCAAAGGCAAAATCGGTTCATTGACGTTGCAGTCTCCCGTCAGGGTTCGTGTGCAAAGAGCTCTGTTCAGATTTGCGAAGTTCCCTATATACCCAACATAAAGTGCAGTGCCCGGGTGCGGCATATATGTAAACAGTGCATCGGCAAAAAGTGTTTTGGACGCAGGGGCATCAGTTAACTGCGCCTCGGGCATCGTTGCAATGTATTGACCGATCAGGTTAAAGCTAGCCGCCTTCGTCACCTGATAGTTCCAACGCGAAATCAGCTCGTGGTTGTCATACACGAGGGCGCCGCTATTTAGGTCCGTGAAGTGCGTATAAACATAGTCATTCTGCAGGTCCAAAGCGTGCAGCGGCTTAATCTCGACGTTCAGATTCGGAGATGCCACATTGACCGGACCGGGCCCTTCACTTGAAGGCGGAGAATAGTTGATTTCCGTCCCCTGGTAATAGCCTCCACCCAGCGCCAGATACGGCACCGGTGAGGAATAGAAGTTGAACCCCGCCGTCTCGCTGTGGTACTCCACGTTCTTGGTCAGAATTGGATAGTCAACTGGGCGCAAACGATCCTGGCCAAGATCCAGGAAGGCCGAGACCGACGTGCGTGCTTTAAAGTTCACGCGATACGACGGATTGAAGTAAAAATCCAGCGGGACGCCATTGTGATCCCAAATTCGCTCGGCATAAACACCTGGCCCATGCGATTGAATCACGCCGTGCGAGGGGCGGTAGGTGTACCCCAGAAATCCGTTGGGTTCCCGAACATCAGGCCTCCGGAAAAACCCTGTATCCGTAACAAAGCCGGCGGCCGTGTCGTTATATCCAATCCATGCAGAACGATGCAGGTCGCTGTAGCTCACCCGTTGCACATATGCCTGACCACTACAGTACTGGGTCAACAACTCACAAGGCTGTTCTCCTTGCGTCGAGTTACTTACGTTTGAAGTCTCAGTCGTAACTGCCTGCCCGGTGAGAGTCCATCGATTTCTCAAGCGCGCCCTGTAATCAAAACCTCCCGCACGATTGAACGATCCCTGATACTCTCGATCCGCATAAATAAAACCGAAATTCGATAAGGGACCAATGTCGCGATTCAGTCGAGCAAGAAAGTTGCCTGCGCGTGTGTTGAACTCAGCGCTTCCTTGAGGAACCGCCTGCCCTGGACTCCGGTCATCTACCCCAAGCACTCCCAGTGCCCACGGGCCCATCTTCCCCGTCAACCTGGCGCCAAACTGCGGCGTCACGATATTGTTCGTGTAATACAGGTTGATCGGCGTCATAAAGTAGCTCGAATTCTCGATAAAAAAGGGTCGAACCTCTGCAAAATAAGGTGGAAATCGTTGGTTGGGAGTCGCCGGATTGTCAATTCCCACTTGGCTGAAGTCCGGATTGAGTGTCGTATCCAGCACCAAGCTGTTATGCAGAATAAACTTCGCGTCGAGCCCCGCATACCCCTGCAAATGCTTGTCTTCAAAGAATGGATTATCCGGGTTCACGGAATTCAGTTGCCGCAAACTGCGAGCAAGAGAGTAGGGCTCAAACTGCAGATTCTGACCATGCTCCACATCACTGAATCCGCCGACCTCCATGTCCTGCGTCAGTTTGCCTGCAATATTATGATTGCTGCGAGGCCAGTAATCGTATTCATTTGTGTGCGAAACCACCCGTTGCAGTATGACTCCCCACTGCCTCAACTCTCCCGGCTCGGCTTTGGCGAAGTAAAGGCTTGCAAACGGTATTCGCATCAGCACCACATAGCCACTGGAGGTTCGCTTCCCCCAGCTGTCCCACACCGTATCGAAGGAAAAGTCATAGCCCGTCTGCTCGCTGTAAAGCGCATCTGCTTGAATCCCCAACGGATTCACCTCAAACGCAAAAGCTCGTCGCTGGTCATGGAAGGTGTCCAGCATCACCTGGACATTGTCGTCATCGCCCAGCGAGTCCCTTGCAAGCATATGCGCGCGCACCAAGCCTGGTGCCGAGTCCTTGCAGATGAAGGCGACGAACAGATAGTCGTGCGTGTAGCCCAGATAGGCAACCGTGGAATTGCTGGCTCGGTCCCCATCAGTTGGATAGCGTTGAATGAAATCGGAGATGCGCAGCATGCTCTTCGCGACCGACGACTTCGAAGAAGTGTTGAGAAAATCACTTAGCTGTGGAGATACATCGAGGCGGGGGATGATGATTGGCGATTTGTGAGGCGGAAGCATCACTCCCGCCGGCGTCGAAGGCGCAGGATCACTCGCTTCATCGGAGGTTGGCGCCGTCGCTACTGTGGTCGCACGAGGAGGGAGATGAGCATCTGGTGAAGACGCAAACACGCGGGTCATCCCACAGCACAAAAGGGGAATGACCCACAGCAATCCTCGTTTCAATCTTCCTCGGACCATAAGACTCGCGAGAACTCTCTACTACGGCTACTTTGAAAGGGCTCAATCGAACAAAAGGGGGAAACAAGGACATCCCCACGCAGGGTTCCTGCTTCATTTTAGCACTTGCAAGTCCCGACCAAGATTTAGAGCTATATTATTCATTATAATGTCTTTATAACCCAAATAACTATTTCTGAAAGCGTTATCTCTTGCGAAAATATCAAGCTAAAAACATGCAGAGAGACATGGCTCTGCGCACTCAATCAAACTAAAAGGCGTTAGGCGGCTTTCTCAAGACGGCCGCGATTCATAGTCACCTGCTGATTGCAAACTGGGCATGTCGCAGGGCGATTGCTCTCCAGATTCGTCAGCGAAGTTCCGCAGTACGGACAATGCGTCTGATGCGAACGCATCCCAATCATGGGTCCAATCAGCGGAGCAAGAATTCCTGCCACAATCATCGGAACTCCCAGAATCGCTCCCAGTCCCGTGAGACACAGCAAGGTCCCCACAATGAGCAATATAGGTACAACAATGACGCCAACGAGCAGACCGCTGAATGCACCTTTCTCCGGAGATCTCTCTTTCTCCTTAGTCGGCAGCTCTCCATGTTTCGATTCCATGCCCGCCGCCCCGCACATCGGACAGAATCTCCAGTCCGCACTGAGCGCTGCGTTGCACTTGGCACAGTGTCCAGTCATAATTAGACCGCTCCTTGACGGCCAGCCACAAGCGAGTTATTGCCTTTCGGATCGCGCGCATGCACACCGACAACCCCGGCTCGCCTACAGCTTCGCATATTAGCTCGGCTCCAAATCCAAGCCGGTGACCTTCATCACAGGGCCGCCCAGATCCGAACCCTCACATCTTCGAGCCAGCTTCCGTAATGCATACAGCCTCGTGCTACCCTCACATCACATCACCGCATGAGCAGACTCCCCCTGTCCGTCAAACAAGGCCCTGCAGAACTGCCAAGAGTGCTGGGCACAAGTCAGGCAATCGCCATTGTGGTTGGAACCATTATTGGCAGTGGCATTTTTTTGGTTCCGCGCGAAATGATGCAAGCTACAGGATCACCCTCCCTTGTCTACCTCGCCTGGGTCGTCGGTGGGCTGCTCTCGCTCTTTGGAGCCATGTCCTATGCCGAATTGGGAGCGATGCTTCCATTTGCGGGAGGCGAATACATCTATCTTCGCGGAGCTTATGGCGACACGACCGCCTTCCTCTACATGTGGACCTGGTTTGCCGTGGCCAAGCCGGCATCGATCGCAGCTGTCACAATCGGCCTGGCGCGCACGCTGGAGTTCTTTCCGGCTTTCGCCTGGCTCGAATCTCAACCATTTGGCTCCCACATCCCTTTCCATGAATCGCAACTCTTCGCCATCGCCGTCACCTGGCTCATCACCGGTCTCAACTATCTCGGCATCAAAAAAGCTGGCGACTTCCAGCTTGCGTTCACCCTCTTGAAAGCGATCCTCATTCTCATCGTCGCCGGACTCTGCTTCACTTCACCTGCTGGCTCATGGTCAAACTTTGCGACGTCGCTGCCACACGCAACTGGCGGCTTCAGCGGGTTTATGCTGGCCCTCATTGCCACACTGTGGGCCTACGACGGGTGGAACGACCTCACCATGGTTGCTGGTGAAGTTCGCGATCCAGAACGCAACCTTCCGTTCGCTCTCATCAGCGGCCTTTGCATCGTCGGGGTTCTCTTTATGGCCACGAATGCTGCGATTCAGTACATCCTGCCCGCCGCACACATCGCCGCCAGCGAACGCCCGGCCGTAGCTGCACTGACCGTCGTGGCGGATACGCATGGAGCTGGATTTGTGGCAGCCGCGATGGCTGTTTCCATCTTTGTCACGCTGAATGGGACGATCATGTCGGGCGCACGTGTTCCCTATGCGGCCGCTCGCGATGGACTTTTCTTCCGCACCTTCGCACACATTCATCCCCGCTTTCAGTCGCCTTCGGTGTCGCTCATCATTCAGGCGCTGCTCGCCACGATCCTCCTGGCGCTCCTCAGCCAGTTCCAGCAGCACTTTGAACTTGCAATCTTTGCTGAATGGCTCTTCTACATGCTCACGACAACCACGGTCTTCCTCTATCGCCACCGTCAGCCAGGCTTATCACGCCCCTATCGCGTATGGGGCTATCCGGTACTTCCTGCGCTGTTCATCCTCTGCGCTGCCGTAGTCCTCGTCTGGAGCTTCGCCGGCAACATCAAAGGCTCGCTCATCGGAACCGTATTCATACTCTTCGGACTCCCCGTCCTTTGGCTCATTCGCCGGCGATCCGAGATAGCCCCCTTGAACGCGACAAAGAATCTTCCCAGCGATGGCGACTCTCCTCCCCTTCGATAAAAATGTGAGCCCATCAAAATGCCCCTTGGCATCTCGCCAATGACAATCTGGTATCCACGACGCCCAGCCGCCCAATCGTGTATCGTTGGGTGTTCGACTATGGTGCCCATGCCCTTTACTCTGGCTGAACCGGCAGCGTTCCCGCTCGTGGAACGAATTCTTTTTGCCGCTCTCGCTATCGCTTCCGGTTCCCTCTTCTGGCGTAGATTCGGCCCGATCTTCCACCGCATCCTTCAGTCAAAAAAGGATGCCGATTTCCGCCTAGCGCCAGTCGGCCGCCGCGTCTGGGACTTCGTATCTGAAGTCCTCTTCCAGTCCAAAGTCATCCGCCAACGCCCACTCCCCGGCATCGCGCACGCATTTGTCTTCTGGGGATTCTGCGCCTTCGCCCTCGTCACGCTGAACCATTGCGCCGTCGGCCTCGGCATCGGCTTTCTCTCACCTGAAGGCTTCTTCGGGCGCTTCTACTTCTGCTTCGCGGCAGTCTTTGCCCTGACCTGCGCCATCGGTATCCTCGGCCTCTTCATTCGCCGGTTCCTGGTCCGCCCGCGCTGGCTCGGTGCTAAGCTCTCCTGGGAATCCGGCTTCATCGCCTTCCTGATCTTTTTCCTGATGGCCACCTACCTGGCCGCCTTCTTTGTGCCCGCGGGCAGCACGGCGATTACCGTGCTCTGGTGGCTGCACACCCTCACGCTGCTGGTCTTCCTGCCCATCATTCCCCACACCAAGCATCTGCACCTGGTGCTCAGCCCCGCCACGGTTTTCCTGTCACGCGGCAGCTTCAGCCGCATCCCGCCGCTCGCGGGCGATGAAGATTTTGGCCTCGTCGCCGGCACAGACCTCACGCGACTCGTCAGCCTTCAGGCGTACTCTTGCGTCGAATGCGGCCGCTGCACGGAACATTGCCCCGCAGCCAACACCGGCAAGACGCTCAACCCCAAAGAAATCATCCTCGGCCTGCGCAGCTACCTCAACGAATTCGGACCCGCATCCTCGGAGCCGTTGCTTGGCAAGCACAATCCGCCGGTTGCACCATTTCAGTGCACAACCTGCGGATCCTGTGAGTTCCAGTGTCCTGTCGGCATCGAGCACCTGCCGATTCTCGTCGGTCTGCGCCGCGGCGCGGTCAACACCGGCGCCTGGGATGACGATCATGGTGCCAAGCTCTTCCTCAGCCTGGAACGCGGCTCCAATACTCTCGGCATGCAGGCCGGTGAACGCGACAAGTTCATTCAGAAGCAGCAGTTCCCCATCTTCGACGGCACGCAGGAGTATTGCCTCTGGCTTGGTTGCATGGGCGGCTACGATCCCAAAGGCCGCGAGATTGTTGCCGACTTCGCGCGCGTGATGCGCTATCTGGGCACCACCTTCGGCGTCCTGCGCAAAGAGAAATGTACCGGTGACCCTGTCCGCCGCTTGGGCAACGATCTGCTCTTCCAGCAGCTCGCCGAGGCTAACCTTGAAGCGCTCGCGCAAAACAAAGTCAAGAAGATCGTCACCATCTGTCCCCACTGCGTGCGAACCATCCAGGAAGACTGGAAGGAGTATGGCACGCCGCCCGAGGTCGAGCACCACAGTGAATTCATGGCGCGCCATCTTAGCCGCCTGCCTCGGCCATCGCAACAAGATTCCATCGTCTACCACGACCCCTGCTACCTTGGCCGCTATCGCAACGTCTACGCCGAGCCGCGCACCGTGGTCTCTCACTCTGGCCAGTTGCTTGAAGCCGAACGCCACGCGGAGCGCAGCTTCTGCTGCGGCGCAGGCGGCGGTCTCGCGTTTCTCGGTGAGGAGACCGGCGAGCGCGTCAGCCATGTGCGCGCTAAAGAACTGGTCGCAACCGGCGCGAAGACCATCGGTACAGCCTGTCCTTTCTGCAACTCCATGTTCCGAGATGCGCTTGCATCTTCCACTGATACCGCACCGCAGTTGCTCGACATTGCTCAACTCACCGCGCGCGCGCTACCGCAGCAGGACACATCCAGCGCGTCATAACTTATTCAGGAGCCAAAGACCGTGAAAATCGTGGTTGCTATCAAACAAGTGCCCGAGCGCGATGCGCCGGTGCGCATCGATGCCGCCGGCAGGTGGATTGAAGAAGCCGATCTCCAGTGGGCGCTCAATGAATCCGATGCCTACGCGCTCGAAGAGGCATTGCAACTGAAAGAGCTGCACGGCGGCGAGGTCGTTGTACTCAGCGCCGGGCCTGAGCGCGTCGGCTCCACAATTCGCGAAGCTCTGGCGAAGGGCGCCGATCGCGCTATTCATATCGACTGCGAAGACCTCGGCCAGCGCGATGCCCTTGGTGTCGCCCGGCTGCTCGCCACTGCCATCCAGCCTGAAGATCCTGATCTTGTCCTCACCGGCCTGCAGTCCGATGATCTTGGCTACGGCCAGACCGGAGTCATTCTTGCCGAGTTGCTGAATCTTCCGCACGCATCGCTGATTCTTCACGTCGAAAAGTCTGACACCGGCATCACCGTCAAGCGAGAACTCGAAGAGGGCTGGTTCCAGAACATCGATCTTCCGCTGCCCGCCGCGCTCACCATCCAGTCCGGCGGCGCAAAGCTGCGCTATGCCACACTCATGGGCATCAAGCGAGCCAAGACGAAGGAAGTCCGTCGCATCGCAGCGGCGGAGCTGTCTGCTCCTCCGGAGGCCGCCGTCGTGCTGGATCGCATCGCTCTGCCACAGAAGCAGAAGATCACACAAGTCCTCTCCGGCAGCGCGCAGGAAGCGGCCGCCGCCCTGGTGGAGAAACTTAAATTCGAGGTGCACGCGCTATGAGCGGAATTCTGGTTGTTCTTGAAGATCGCGAAGGCCGTATCGGCCGCATCAGTTGGGAGGCAGTCGCAGCCGCGCTCCAGCTCTCATCATTCGCCCGTCAACCCGTGCACGCCGCTTTGTTGGGTGCAGACACCTCGACCGTCGCTGCTGCGGTTGCGGCGAAGGCCGTAGACGGCGTCGTTCGTGTGGAGCACCCGCTGCTGCAGAGCTACACCAGCGATGGCTACACCCACGCTCTTGAGCAGCTCATCCGCGCGCGCCAACCCGACTTCGTTGTTTTCCCCCACACCTATCAGGTGCGTGACTTCACGCCTGCACTTGCCGCGCGCTTCGGTCAGTCGCTCATCGGCGACGTGACCAGCATCGCCGATGGTCCCCTCTTCACACGCCAGCTCATGCAAGGCCGCCTCACGGGAACCTACCGGCACAACGGCAGCGGCCCCTGCTTCGTCTCTGTACAGTCCGGAGCGTTTCGCTCCGACAGCGTTACAACCGGCACAGCGCCCGTTGAGTCCTTCACCCCATCGCTCGAAGCAGCGCAGATTCGCACGCGCCCCGGCGCGCCTTTTCGCGCCGCGGCACAAACAGTCGATCTTGGCTCAGCGCAGCTCATCGTCAGTGTCGGGCGTGGAATCAAAGAAGCAGACAACCTTCCCCTCGTCCAGGATCTCGCCGCTGCTCTTGGCGCAGAACTTGCCGCCTCGCGCCCCATCTGCGACAACGGCTGGCTTCCGATGGAACGCCAGGTCGGCAGCTCCGGTCAAACCGTCGCGCCGAAGGTCTACATCGCCATTGGCATCTCCGGAGCCATCCAGCACCTCGTCGGCATGAAAGCCTCGCAGTGCATTGTCGCCATCAACAAAGATCCCGACGCTCCCATCTTTGAAGTGGCCGACTACGGCATCGTCGGCGACCTCTTCGAGGTGGTTCCTGCGCTCACTGCCGCCATCAAGGCGGCCAAGCAATAACGGCATGGGCCCGGCATCCGCAGCGGTCTTGCGTTTCACCGGGTCCACACGCTATGGTGGGCAGTCTGCTCGCCGCTGAAGCTGAACGGCTTGCCAGTTCGGAACGACACGGATGTTTCTACCTGCTACTTACCAGGCCGCTCTCGCGCTCATGATTCTCAGCATGCTCTGCTGGGGCTCGTGGGCCAATACCCTCAAGCTCTGTCCGGGCTTCCGCTTCCAGCTCTTCTATTGGGACTACGCGCTAGGCCTCGCTCTTGGCGCGGTAGCGCTGGGCCTCACCGCTGGAAGCTACGGTCACGCCGGTCTGCCCTTCGTGGCGGCCATTGCACACGCGTCGCACTCCGCAGTGTTATGGTCCGCAGCGGGCGGCGCGGTCTTCAATGTCGCCAATCTCCTGCTGGTCGCCGCCATTGATGTCGCCGGACTCGCTGTCGCTTTTCCTGTCGGCATCGGTCTCGCGCTCGTTGTCGGCGCGGTCTCCAGTTATCTGGTCAGTCCTGCGGCCAATCCGCTGCTGCTCTTCGGTGGCGTCGCGCTGGTCGCCTTCGCTATTGTGCTCGATGCAGCCGCCTATCGCCGCCGCGAGGCCTCTACGCCAGCTGCCACCACGCGTGGCATCCTGCTCTCGCTCATCGCCGGTCTACTCATGGGGAGTTTTTATCCTCTGGTCGCCCACGCTCTTGCCAGTCCTCCTGCGGCCGGCCCATACGCCATCGCCTTCTTCTTCGCCATCGGTGTTCTGCTCTCCACCATCCCCGCCAACTTGCTGCTGATGGCAAAACCACTCGACGGCAAACCGCCCGTCGCCGCCGCGGGATACGTTGCTGCACCTCTCGGCTGGCACCTCGCGGGAATTCTCGGCGGCGCCATCTGGTGCCTTGGAGCGGTCGCCAACTTTGTCGCATCCGGCGCGCATATCGTAGGCCCCGCTGTTTCCTACTCCATTGGTCAGGGCGCCACCATGATCTCGGCCTGCTGGGGTGTCTTCGTCTGGCGGGAGTTCGCTGGCGCACCCCGCTCCGCATGGACCCTCCTCACTCTCATGTTCATCTTCTTTCTCCTGGGCCTCGGATCCGTCGCTCTGGCTCCGCTGGTGAAGGGGTAGTGAAATGAATGCGAGCGCACACCGCAAGCCTATCGTCGTCGTCGGCAGCATTAACATGGATCTCGTGGCTCGCACGCCCGCGATTCCCCGCCCCGGTCAAACCCTCATCGGTACGGACTTTACCACCACACCCGGCGGCAAGGGAGCAAATCAGGCCGTTGCAGTCGCTCGCCTCGGCTATCCCGTCCAAATGATCGGAGCTGTCGGCGACGATGTATTTGCGACCTCCCTGCTCAACAACCTGCAATCGGCTGGCGTAGACACCTCCGCCGTCCAACGCGTCAGTGGGCCCTCCGGCGTTGCCCCCATCGCGGTGGCCGAAAACGGTGAAAACGCCATCATCGTCATTCCTGGCGCTAATGCCAAGGTTGACGCCGCCTGCATCGACCGTTACGCAGCACTCATCCAGGCTGCCGGCATCGTGCTTTGCCAGTTGGAATTGCCCATCGACACCACACTGCAGGTCCTCAGCGTGTGCGCCGAGGCGCGCGTGCCTGTCATGCTCGATCCTGCGCCGGCAGCTCCCCTGCCACCGTCCGCCTGGCCGCTTATCGACTGGTGTACCCCGAACGAGACAGAAGCTGCGCTCTACGCAGGCAAGAATCTCTCAATGGAGCAGACTGCGAAAGAGCTTCTTGCACTCGGCCTGCAGGGCGTTGTCCTCAAGCGCGGCTCAGAGGGCGCATACGTCGCCACATCCTCCGGAGAAGGCCTACGGATCCAGCCTTTTCAAGTCCATGCCATTGATACAGTGGCTGCGGGCGATTGTTTTAACGGCGCCTTTGCGGTTTCTCTACTGGAGGGAAAGTCTCCCTTCGAGGCCGCCCGTTTTGCTTCAGCCGCCGCGGCCATCTCCGTCACGCGCCGCGGCGCGCAGTCGTCCATGCCGTCGCGCGCTGAGGTTGACGCTTTGCTCGCTGCCAACCCCTGATTGACGATGCGCTACTCTACGAGAGACTCGCTACACGGAGACGTATTGCATGCCTCGCATCCTCGCCGCTACCTTGATTGTTCTTGGATTCTCCGTCCTCGCGCGCGCCCAGGACACGGCTTACCACGCCGAGGGGCAACAGATCCCTCCGCCGCACTGCATGGACCTGCATCACGCATGGGAAGGCCCCGCCGTCACCTGTCCGCCCAACATCCACGAGCACTGGCTCGCTGACATCGAGCACTGGCGCGCCGAGCGTCGCATTCGCATAGCCTTTGATCCCACGCGCTACCAGATGCCCGCCTTGCAATGGACGCAGAGCAGCTACATCCAGCCGCAGATGATGGTGCACGACCGCTACTTCTATGACCCCGTCGCTCGCCGATACACCGTGGACCGTTATCTCGACGATCTAGAAAAGCGCTATGGCGGCATCGATGCGGTACTCGTCTGGGCCACCTACCCCAACATGGGCGTGGACAACCGCAATCAGCTGGAGATGGTCGAGTCCATGCCCGGCGGCATTGAAGGCGTCCGCCAGATGGTGGCCGACTTCCATCGCCGCGGCGTCCGCGTCCTCTTTCCCATGATGATGTGGGACGAAGGCACCGACAAACCCGATCAGCCCTGGCCGCAGGCGCTTGCTGCGCTCATGAAGCAAATCGGCGCCGATGGCGTCAATGGGGACACGCAGGATGGCGTTCCACTGGAATTTTCTCTCGCCGCTGAAAAAATTGACCACCCTCTCGCCTTTGAGCCGGAGGACAGCCCCAGCGATGAGGCGCTCGCCTGGAATGTAATGACATGGGGCCAGTACAACTTCCCCTTCATTCCCATGGTGGACCGCTTCAAGTGGCTGGAGTCGCGGCATATGGTCAACATCAGCGACCGGTGGAACAATGACAAAACCGACGATCTGCAATACGCCTTCTTCAACGGCGTCGGCTGGGAAAGCTGGGAGAATATCTGGGGTATTTGGAATGGCATCACTCCGCGTGACGCCGAAGCCACGCGCCGCGTCGCCGCCATCGAACGCGCCATCGCGCCATTTCTCATCAGTCCTGCATGGGAGCCGCTCTACCCCATGCACAACTATGGCATCTATGCCAGCCGCTGGCCGCTCGGCCAGGAAACGACCTGGACGATCGTCAATCGCACCGGCTATGACACGACGGGGCCGCAGATGGATGTACCCTTAATCCCCAACATGCGCTATTTTGACCTCTATCACGGCGCCGAGTTGAAGCCGATACCGCACGGTGTAAAGAACACGCTGAGCTTCTCGATTGAGGCCCATGGATACGGGGCCATTCTCGCCACACCCGGCAGACCAAGCGCCTCCGTCAAAGCCCTGCTGCAGACGATGGCTTCGATGACCACCAGGCCACTGGCAAGCTTCTCGCATCAGTGGACCGTGCTCCCGCAACAGATTGTCGGCATCCCCTCAACGACGCCTGCTGCGGAAGAGCCGCAAGGAATGATTCGCATCCCGGGCGGCGAATTCGATTTCCGTGTGCAGGGCACAGAGATTGAGGGCGGCGACGAACCAGGCGTCGATGTGCAGTATCCCTGGGAAGATTCACCGCGCCGCTTCCATGAGCATCGCATGGCAGTCAAACCATTCTTCATCGACAAATACCCAGTAACCAACGCGCAGTTCAAACAGTTTCTGGACTCTACCCACTACAAGCCCGCCGACTCCGGCAACTTCCTGCGGGACTGGAAGAACGGCGCCTATCCCGAAGGTTGGGCCAACCGTCCGGTGACGTGGGTTTCTATCGAAGACGCTCGCGCTTATGCGAAGTGGGCCGGCAAGCGTCTGCCCCACGAGTGGGAGTGGCAGATGGCGGCCGAAGGTGAGGACGATCGCGAATATCCCTGGGGCAACCAGTGGCAGCCCGTCAACGTCCCATTACCCGATAAAGGCCGTACCATGCGTGGACCTGACCCAGTTGATGCGCACCCAGAGGGCGCCAGTCCCTACGGTGTCATGGATATGGTGGGCAATGTCTGGCAATGGACCGAGGAATTCACCGACGAGCACACCCGGGCAGCAATCCTCCGCGGCGGCGAATATTATCAGCCTCAGGGCTCGATATGGTATTTTCCCCCGGCATTCGGCAATCATGAACACAGCAAACTGCTGCTCATGGCGCCCAGTTACGACCGCTCCGGCGGCATCGGCTTCCGCTGTGTGCGTGACGCCCAGTAATCCAGACTCAATGACCACAGAGCCGCATCAGGAGAACCTCATGACAGAGTGGACGACAGTTCAGGCAGAAGATGGACACAACCTCGATCTCTACATCGCACGTCCCGCCGGCCCGCCCATCGCTGGTCTCGTCGTCCTGCAGGAAATCTTCGGAGTGAACGAACACATTCGCTCCGTCGTGGACGGTTTTGCAAAGGATGGCTTCCTCGCCGTTGCCCCCGCGCTTTTTGATCGAATCGAGAAGGGCATCCAGCTTGGCTATGAGGGCACCGACCGGGACCGGGCCATGGAATGCCTGAAGCAGATGAATCCGTCGAATGCCATCAAAGACGTGGCTGCTGCGCTCGCCTTTGTGCGCCAGGACACGGGCAAAAAAACTGGTGTCATCGGCTACTGCTGGGGTGGACTCATTACCTGGCTTTCTGCCACGCGTCTGCACCCCGATGCAGCGGTCGGCTACTACGCAGGCGGCATCGGCAACTTTGCCCATGAAACTCCGCAACCTCCCGTGCAGCTTCACTTTGGGCGCCTCGACACTCACATACCAGCCGAACAGGTCAACAAGGTTGGCATCGCTCATCCAGAGGTCGAGATTCACTGGTATGACAAAGCGGGACACGCCTTCAACTGCGACATGCGCGACAGTTACCACGCCGAGTCAGCTGCAGCCGCGCGAGTTCAGGCACTCGCATTCCTGCGCAGGCATCTGGCCCGATGACTGGCCGCCTGCTCAGGCCACTTCGTTTTCCAGTACACCAATCGGTTGAATCGTAATTCGGATGCGGTCGCCGATGGCGAGTGTAAAGTCGCTTGGTGGCACGATACCCGTTCCTGTCATCAAAAAGCATCCATGAGGAAACGAGTTCTCGCGGCGCAGATAATCGACCAGCACCCGTGGATCGCGTTTCAGCTCTGTCAGCGCCACGCAGCCTGAAAACTCCACTAACCCACGCCGGAAGATCTCCAGCATGATCTCCGTCGAATGTGGCATTGGAATCGTCGCCAGCAGAATACACGGGCCCAGCGCGCAGCTTCCGTTGTAGACCTTGGCCTGCGGAAGGTACAGCGGATTCTCGCCCTCAATGTCGCGCGAGCTCATGTCATTGCCAATCGTGTAGCCCGTAATGCGCCCCGCCGGACTTACCAGCAGTGTCAGTTCAGGCTCCGGCACCGACCACCTCGCGTCATGCCTGATACGGACTCTCTCATCCGGACCCACCGTTCGGCTTGCCGTCGATTTAAAGAACAGCTCCGGCCGCTCTGCCGAATAGACGCGATCATAAAAGTCGCCCCCACCTGCATCTCGGGCTTCTTCCATACGCGCACCGCGGCTGCGATAGTAGGTCACGCCCGCAGCCCACACTTCCTGCTGCCCAATCGGAGCCAGAACCTTGGCCGATTGAAACTCGCTCGAAGGCCGCGCGGTCGCCACCACACCTGCTAGAAACTCTGGCAAGTCCTCCCGCGCCAACAAGTCGTCCCAGTTCAACTCCGGCACGCGATAGTGCAGCGCATCTTCTTCAACAAAATTTCCACGATCTGTACGATAGAGCCTCAAACGAGCACGCCTCCTGCGTTCGCCTCCATAGTACATGGGCAAACTGGACTACTGTCTCCTGGCTACAAACGCAGCAGATCAAAGGTCCCAGTTCGCACGGCGCCGGCCAGTGCCTCAATCTCTCCGGCCAGCACGCGGTCCTGCTCCAGCTTTGGTAAAATCCTGCGCACTGCATCGTGTGCCTCTCGCACGCGGCGAGCCGCCCGCAGAGGCAACCGGTACTCCAATCCTTGCGCCGCACACATCATTTCAATTGCCAATACCCTTTCAGCGTTCTCCACCACTTGCCGGAGCTTCAGCGCCCCGGTCATGCCCATCGAGACATGATCTTCCTTGCCGCCATCTGTCGGAATGCTCCCTGTGGATGATGGATGCGCCAGCACCTGGCACTCGTTGATCAGCGCCGCCGCCACAATCTGCGCCATCATAAAGCCCGAGGACACTCCCGGATCTTTGGCCAGAAACGCCGGCAGTCCCTCGTTGATGTCGGGATTCAGCAGCCTGTCAATGCGTCGTTCCGTAATGCCCGCTAGGTCCGTCATGGCTATCGATGCATAGTCAAATGCATACGCTAGCGGCGCTCCATGAAAGTTCCCTCCACTCAGTACGATTCCGTGTCCGGACCCATCTTCGCTCTCCTCCGAAAAGATCAGCGGATTGTCCGTCGCTGAACCGGATTCCGTCTCCAGCACGCCAGACACGTGCGCCAGCACGCCGCGCACCGCCCCATGCACCTGCGGCATGCAGCGCAGACAATAGGCATCCTGCACGCGCGTGTCACGTACCCGGTGCGACTCGCGAATCTCCGAGCCTTCCAGCAGCTCCAGCAGGTGCGCAGCCGCGGCAATCTGTCCTGCATGAGGCCGCGCCTCATGAATACGCGGATCAAAGGCTGCCGGCGTTCCCTTCAGGGCCTCCAGTGACATTGCGCCGGCCACATCGGCCAGCTCCGCCACACGCACGGCACGCGCCGTTGCCAGCGCTCCCACCGCAGTCATAGCCTGCGTGCCATTTAGCAGCGCCAACCCTTCCTTGGCAGTCAGTCGCGCCGGTTGTAGTCCCGCGCGCCGCAACGCCTCGCCTCCAGGCATGCGCTCTCCACAATACCAGGCCTCGCCTTCGCCGATCACGACCAACGCCAAGTGCGCCAGCGGAGCAAGGTCGCCGCTCGCTCCCACTGAGCCCTTCTCCGGAATCACCGGATGCACACCCGCGTTCAGCAAAGCCACCAGAAGTTCCAGCAGCTCCGGCCGTACACCGCTGAATCCCTTCGCCAGCACATTGGCCCGCAGCAGCACCAACGCGCGCGACTCTGCTTCCGATAGTGGGTGCCCCACGCCGCCTGCATGACTACGCACCAGGTTCAATTGCAACTCCGCAAGTCGTTCCGGGGCAATTCGCACATCGGCCAACTTGCCAAAGCCCGTGTTCACGCCATAAACGGTCTCGCCCTCCGCCACGATCTCTTCAATCATTAGACGACACGCCGCCACGCGCTTCAGTGCAGATGCGGCCAAATGCACCGGCCGGCGCGTGATTGCTGCAGTCTCGATCGCCGCCAGCGTCAGCGGCTGGCCATCCAGAATCAAGTCTTCCATGTGCTCATCCTAGGCCTGTTTCCCTATTGCGAACAGCGTATTCTTGCTAAATTTCTGGACTTACACGCTGGATTCATCTACGTTTCTAAGATATGGCAATGGATTCCACGGCGTTGATGGATTTATATGGGAGAAAGCTCCTGGACGAGCTCCAGAAGAATGCCCGCCTCAGCCTTGCCGAGTTGAGCCGCCGTATCAGGCTCTCGCCAACCGCCACCGCAGAGCGACTCAGGCAGATGGAAGAGATTGGCATCCTCCGCAGCTATACCGTTGACATCGACCGCGAAGCCCTCGGCCTGGAGGTTATGGCCTTCATTCGGATGAGCTGCGGCGGCCAGAACTACCGCCGACTCCTCGATTTCGTGCAGACACTCGAAGAGGTGCGCGAATGCCATCACCTCACCGGCAGTGATGATTTCCTCCTTAAAGTCACAACGACCAACATGACCGATCTGGAGGCACTGATTGAAGCGCTGCTTCCTTACGGTACGCCCGTCACCAGCCTCGTGCTCTCCTCGCCAGTCGAGCATCGCCGCTTCGCGGTAACCGGCAAACTCGTCACAATCTCCCGCAATCCGCTGCGCAAGCGATAGGACTTGCGCATTGCTGTCAAAATCGATTTATATGAACGGAACACGAGAATTCGCTGTCCGTCCACCCGAATCAAAATCGCACGTCCACGCAAAAGAGGCTAAACTGCCATGAAGCTCACTCGAAGGGAATTCACGCGCCTCAGCGCTCTCGGTATCGCCGCCTCCGTCACACCGTCCATCCCGGCACAATCCTCCGACGCCAAAACTGGCTACGCCATCATCGGCCTCGGACGCATCGCCGGTCACTTCATGGCAGGCATTCAGAACACCAGTAACTCGCGTGTCGCAGCGCTCGTCAGCGGCCATCGCGACAAGGCTGAGCGCATTGCCGCCCAATATGGCGTTCCCTCCACCTCGATTTACAACTACGAAAACTTCAACGAGATCGCAAAGAATAAAGACGTGCAGGCCGTCTACGTTGCGCTGCCCAATTCCATGCACGCCGAGTACACCATCCGTGCAGCCAAAGCTGGCAAGCACGTACTTTGCGAAAAGCCAATGGCCACGTCCGTCGCCGATGCCGAAGCAATGATCGCTGCCTGCAAGGCCGCCAACGTCAAGCTGATGATTGCCTACCGGTGCCACTATGAGCCGACCAACCTCAAGGCGGTACAACTCATTCGCTCCAGCGACATCGGTCAGGTGCAGGCCATTGAAAGCTCGTTCGGCTTCAACATTGCTCCCGGTGAATGGCGGCTCAACCACAAGCTATCCGGCGGAGGTCCACTCGTCGACGTCGGCATCTATTCACTCAACGCCTGCCGCTACCTCACGGGCGAAGAACCCGAGCACATCTCTGCCTTCGCCTCAGTCATCGACCACGACGGCCGCTTTGCTGATGTGGAAGAAAATGTCTCCTGGACCATGAAGTTCCCATCCGGCATCGTGGCCAGCTGCAACACCACTTATGGTGCACCGATGGATGGCTTCTTCCGCGTCCACGGTTCAAAGGGTTGGATTGCCGCTGATCCTGCCTTCAACTACGATGGCCTCCGTCTGCTCGGCGACTTCGGCGGCAAGCAGATCGACGAGCCCAACCCCGCGCGTGATCCATACCAATTCACCGCGCAGGCCGATCACTTCTCTCACTGCGTTCAGAATGGCCTGGATCCCAAGACGCCGGGCGAAGAGGGCCTTCGTGATATGCGCTACATTGCGGAGATTTATCGCTCCGCCGGTCTTACGCTCGGATAAGATGCCTTCGGCGCCGCTTCAGCCAAGCCCAAGAATCTTTCGATTCCGCCCGGCATCCGGCGCCGCACCCGCGAAGTCGTCGAAGGCCCTTTCCGTCACGCGGATGATGTGAGAACGTATGAATCCTGCGCCCTCTGCTGCACCCACCTCAGGATGCTTCAGGCAGCACTCCCACTCCAGCACCGCCCATCCAGAAAAGTCATATTGCGCCATCTTGCTGAAAATGGCGCCAAAATCAATCTGCCCATCGCCCAGTGAGCGGAACCGCCCTGCGCGGTGTATCCAGTCCTGATAGCCGCCATACACACCACTGCTCCCGCTTGGCCGGTACTCGGCATCCTTCACGTGAAATGCCCGTACCCTTTCGTGATACAGGTCAAGAAATGTGAGGTAGTCCATCTGCTGCAACACCATGTGGCTCGGGTCATACAGAATATTCGCTCGCGTGTGTCCGCCGACTGCATCAAGGAAGCGCTCGAAGGTCACGCCATCATGCAGGTCTTCACCTGGATGCAGTTCATAGCACACATCCACACCCGCCTCATCAAAAGCCCTCAGAATCGGCAGCCACCGCCGCGCCAGCTCGGCAAATGCCTCATCGATCAACCCCGCTGGACGTTGCGGCCAGGGATAGAAAAACGGCCACGCCAGCGCACCCGAGAATGTCGCATGCGCATGGAGACCGAGGTTTCTGCTTGCCTTCGCCGCCCATTGCAACTGCTCCACCGCCCACGCTGACCGCGCCATTGCGTCGCCATGCACCGCTTGCGGCGCAATGCCGTCCAGGAGCGTGTCATACGCTGCATGACTTGCGACAAGCTGCCCTTGCAAATGCGTCGAAAGCTCCGTGAGCGCCAGTCCGTGGCGTCTCAGCATCCCCAGCACCTCATCGCAGTAGGCCTTGCTCTCTGCCGCTCGCTTCAGATCGAACAGCCGCCCATCCCAACTTGGAATCTGCACACCCACAAAGCCAAGACCAGCTACCCACTTCGCCAGCCCTTCCAGCGAATTGAAAGGTTCCGCATCGCCAGCGAACTGCGCCAGAAAAATTCCCGGTCCTTTAATCGTCTTCATTGGCTCTCTCCTCGCGGCTGCGGCGGTTGTCCTAGAATTCCACCCACTGCTGCTTCACACTGCTCGCAATCGCCCGCTCAATAAAGCGCATCCCGCGCACCCCCGCGCGAATACCCGGCAATGTCACTGGCATCGGTCTCGGTTCGCCGCTCTTCCACGCCAGCAGACCATCCGCAAACTCGCGGTACAACACCGCAAACGCCTCGATAAAACCCTCGGGATGACCACCCGGCAGTCGCGTCACCGCGCGTGCATCCTGGCTCAAATAGGTCCCCGCAGCGTGCCGAATCTCCTCCGCGCCATCGAGCCACTTCAGCCGCAGCCGGTTCGGATCTTCCTGCCGCCAGTCCAGCGAGCCGTTCTCGCCATAGACACGCAGCCGCAGGCCATTCCCCTCGCCTGCAGCAATCTGCGACGCCATCAGCACTGCGCTCGCACCGTTCTCCAGCCGCAGCAGCGCCGTGCAGTCGTCATCCACGCGCCGCCCCGGCACCACGCTGCGCAGCGTCGCACGCATTCCTGTCACATCCATCCCGGTCACATACTCCAGCAGATGAAATGCATGCACGCCGATATCCCCGGTGCATCCGCCAGGTCCGTTCAACGCCGGATCGGACCGCCACGCTGCCTGCTTCTGTCCCGTTTGTTCGACCGGTCGGCTCAACCAGCCCTGCAAATACTCCACCACAATCTTGCGAATCGCTCCGAGCCGCCCGCTCGCACAAATCGCCCTCGCCTCGCGGACCAGTGCGTAGCCTGCATAGGTATGCGTCAATCCATACGGTAGTCCTGACGCAGCTACTGCCTTTTCCAGCGCCAGTGCCTCCTCATAGGTTGCAGTTGCCGGCTTGTCGCTCATCACCGGAAAGCCCGCGCGCAGTGCAGCCTCCGCCACCGGAAGATGCAGCGCGTTCGGCGTCACAATCGCCACAAAGTCGATCGCATCCGTCCGCCTGCGCTCGGCCTCCATCATCGCCTCGTAGCTCGCGTAGGCGCGTTCCGGCGCGATCCGGTAGCCTTCCCCAGCCGCGCGCGACCGCTCTGCCGACTGCGAAAAGGCTCCAGCAACCAGTTCAATTCGGCCATCCAATTCCGCCGCCATGCGATGCACCGGTCCGATAAATGCTCCCGGGCCGCCGCCGACCATCCCCATCCTCAATTTGCGTTCCGCGCTCATTCTTCCTTGTCCATTTTCGTGTGGGTACTTACCAGTCAGTCAAAGTCCCATCCAGCTTTCGGTTCACCGGCAGATACGCGCGCTGATACGGATACTTCGCCGCTAGAGTTTCATCCAGGTTCACGCCGAGCCCCGGCGCATCGCCCGGAAACATCAAGCCGTCCCTGAACGTGTACGCATGCGGAAAAACGGCATCGGTCTCGTCCGTGTGCGGCATATGCTCCTGAATCCCGAAGTTGTGAATTGCCGTGCCGAAATGCAGCGCTGCAGCCATCGTCACTGGCGAGAGGTCCGTTGCTCCGTGGCATCCCGTCCGCACATGATAGAGCGCCGCAAAATCCGCCGTCTTCTTCAGGTGTGTCAATCCGCCGCCATGCACCACTGTCATCCGCAGATAATCGATCCACTGGTTACGAATCAAATCGTGCGCATCCCAGACCGAATTGAACACTTCGCCCACCGCCAGCGGAGTCGTCGTGTGCGCGCGAATCACCTTGAAGCCCTCCTGCAACTCCGCAGGCGTCGGGTCCTCCATCCAGAAAAGATGGAACGACTCCAGTTCCTTGCCCAGCCGCGCCGCCTCAATCGGCGTCAACCGATGGTGACAATCGTGCAGCAAATGCAGGTCCTCGCCAAATTGCTCGCGTACCCTTGCAAACAACTTCGGCGCGTGCCGCAGGTACGGCTCCGTCGCCCATGCCTGCTCCGACGGTAATCCCCGCTCAGCCGGCTCATACCGGCCACTTCCTTTCGGAACCCCGTATGTGCTCGGCACGCCTGGAATCCCGCTCTGCACCCGGATTGCCTTGTAACCGAGATCCCGGTGCCGCGCCACATCCTCCAGCGCGTGCCCCACATCCTTGCCGTTGGCATGCGCATACACCAGCACTCCGTCGCGACTCTTGCCGCCTAGCAAGTTGTACACCGGAGTGTTCAGAGCCTTACCCTTTATGTCCCACAGTGCCACATCTACCGCGGCGATGGCGGCCATCGTCACCGGTCCACGCCGCCAATACGCACCGCGGTACAGATACTGCCAGGTATCTTCCGTCTGGAATGGATCGCGTCCAATCAGGCAGGGAATGATATGCTCTGTCAAATAGCTGGCAACAGCCATCTCGCGTCCATTGAGAGTGCCATCGCCGAGACCATAGACACCTTCATCCGTCTCAACCTTCAGCGTAACGAAGTTGCGCCCCGGCGACGTGATATTGACATATGCATTTGTGATCTTCATGCTCGTCGAGAGCCCTCTCGCTTGATGGTGCTTCGATACGCAGTGTCTACTGATTCACGCCGCTCGCCAGGAAACCACCATCCACGGCGATAATTTCACCGGTCACAAACGACGCCGCCTCTGACGCCAGATACACCGCAGTGCCGGCAATCTCCTTCGCTTCACCAAATCGCCGCATAGGAGTCCGCATCAGCAGTTCTTCCCCGCGTGGCGTATTCAGCACCAGAGAGGCATTCAGTGGCGTCGGAAAAACTCCTGGCGCGATCGCATTCACATTCACTCCGGTTTGCGCCAGCTCGATCGCCAAGACCTTGGTGAGCGCTCCCACTCCGGCCTTGCTCGCCGCGTACGCAGCCACGTGATAGAAGCCGACAAACGTCGTCAGCGAACCAAGGTTGATAATTCGTCCATATCCTGCCTTCACCATTGTTTTGCCAAAGATCTGGCAGGCGCGCAGCGTCCCGTTCAGGTTCGTGTCCATCACCCGGGCCCAGTCGGCTTCGATGGCATCAAGCGTTGGCGCTTTGCTCGTCACACCTGCGGCATTCACCAGAATATCGATCTTGCCGAACTCTCTCAGAACTGCATCGTGCATTTCCTGAATCGATTCTCTGCTCTGCACGTCGCTCGTAACGCGCAGCGAGCGGCTCCCTGTCAGCTCAATCTCCCGAGCCACGGTGCTCACCTGTTCTGGACGGCGCGACGTCGCCACGACATCCGCTCCGGCTGAGGCCAGGCCGAGAGCAATCGCCCTGCCGAGGCCCGTTGTGCCGCCAGTCACTACCGCCACGCGCCCCGTCAGATCAAACAGTCCACCGCTCAATCGCGTTCTCCCTTCTCGCAAGACTTTTCCAGCGCCTTGCACGAGCAGGATCGTGCATCTGCTCAAGCTTTCTTCCGCCCATTGGCAATCTACCACGCACCCCGACTTCCTGAGCAGAATGCCACAGCCTTGATGAGGCCGTATGCTTTACATTGGTGGACAGAAAGAGACTTCAAGCTCGCATGGACGCCATCCAGATTCCAGATTCCTCGCGCCGGTGGGACTGTCTCAGCCTCGGCGAGGTGATGCTACGCCTTGACCCCGGAGAACTCCGCATCGCCACTACGCGCAGCTTTCACGTCTGGGAAGGCGGCGGCGAGTATAACGTCGCGCGCGGCCTCCGCCGCTGCTTTGGCCTTCGCACGGCAATCGCCACCATTTTGGCGGACAACGCTGTCGGACGCCTCGTGGAAGATCTCATCCTTCAGGGCGGGGTTGACACCGCGCTTCTCCGCTGGGTTCCCTATGACGGCGTTGGCCACGCCGCACGCAACGGCCTCAACTTCACCGAACGCGGCTTCGGCCTGCGAGCTGCCGCCGGCTGCAGCGATCGCGGCCACACCGCCATCAGTCTCATCAAACCCGGCGACTTCGACTGGAATTCCATCTTCGGCTCACAAAGCGGCGCACGCTGGTTCCATACCGGTGGAATCTTCGCCGCGCTCTCTTCGTCCACAGCCCTCGTCGCGGCAGAAGCCATGGATGCCGCCCGGCGCCATCAAACGCCAGTCTCCTACGATCTCAACTACCGTGACTCCCTCTGGAAAAGTATTGGCGGCAAAGCCAAGGCGCAGGAAGTCAACCGCGAACTCGTCCGCAAAGTTGACCTGCTCCTCGGCAATGAAGAAGACTTCTCCGCCATGCTTGGCGTCCACGTTCCCGGCGTCAGTGAAGACTTCGCAGAACTCCCCATCGCGGGCTACGAGCAGATGCTCCGCGAAGTTGCCGCCGCCTATCCGAACCTGAAACTCATCGCCAGCACACTTCGCACAGCTCACACCGCCAGCCGCAACGCATGGGGCGCCATCGCGCTCTATCAGGACAAGATTGTCCATGTGCCGCAGCGTGACATCGAGATTCTCGATCGCGTCGGCGGCGGCGATAGCTTCGCCTCCGGCCTCATTTACGGCCTGCTTGCCGGCAAGCCCATCGACTGGGCCGTTCGCTGCGGCGTTGCCCACGGTGCGCTCGCTATGACCACCCCCGGCGACACCAGCATGGCGACACTCGCCGAAGTCGAACGCGCCATCAAGGGCGGCTCCGCACGCATTGCACGTTAAAGGAACGTCATGAAAGATACCACGCGCCACATCATTGAATCGTCCGGACTCATTCCCGTACTGCGCGCCAAGTCCCTTTCTCAAGCTCATGCGGTCGTCAGAGCGATGCTCGAAGGCGGCGTCAGAGTTGTCGAGGTCACCATGACCGTCCCGGGCGCCATCGACCTCATCCGAGAGCTGCGACATGAATATGGATCCGATCTTCTCCTCGGCTCCGGCACGGTCACCACACCCGAAGACGCCGCAGCCACCATCGCCGTCGGCTCCGAGTTTGTCGTCAGCCCCAGCCTCCATCCCGACGTCATTGAAGTCACTCGCGAGCATGGCAAGGTCTCCATCCCAGGAGCGCTTACGCCCACCGAGGTCATCACGGCATGGCGCGCCGGCGCTGACTACGTCAAGATCTTTCCTTGCTCAGCCATGGGTGGCCCCGGCTACCTCAAGTCGCTGCTTGCTCCATTCCCATATCTCCAGCTCATCCCCACAGGCGGTGTGACGCTGCAAAGCGCCGAGAGCTTTCTGAATGCAGGGGCATGCGCCCTGGGCGTAGGCAGTGATCTGGTCAACCTGCAAGCCATTGAAAGCGGCAACCCGGAAATCATCACACGTACAGCAAAAGCGTACATGGAAATCATGCAGAAAGTTCGGTCCGCGAACCAGAGTATCTGATCCTCTACCTCGTTCATCTTTTGTTGTTTAAGTGCGCTGTATTCACTTGTATACTTGTCTCTGTTCCTTGATCCAATTTCCCCTGATGGTTCGGGAGGCTCCCGGAGGACCGGTGACGACGCTCCGCATTGCCCTTCGCAACTATGCGGACTTTGAAAGTGCCCTGCACGAAGAGGCCCATCTCTTCGAGGCCGTCCACGCGGGCGTTGCTGTGAAATTGATTCCTCTCGGCATCCGTGAACTCCACGAATCTGCCATCAGAGACGGAGGCCTCCGATCCGGCCACTTCGATCTTGCTCTGCTTTGTACCGATTGGCTCGGGGAATGTGTCGAAAAGGGTGCCATCGAGGATCTCCACGATTGGAATCACCATCGGCCTGTCACCAACTGGCCCACCGGCTGGTCTCCAACTCTGGTCCGCCCACTGCGATTCGGTACCAAGCTCTCCGCTCTCCCGTGGCACGATGGTCCGCAGTGCCTCGTATACCGCTCCGATATCTTCAACGATCCCAATCGTCGGGCCGCCTTTCAGTCCCAATTCGAAAGGGATTTGACACCACCGGCAACGTGGGAGGAGTTCGAGCAAGTCGCACGCTTCCTCACCGAACCAGACCAAAATCTCTACGGGACGGCCTTCGCCGCCCATCCCGACGGCCATAACACCCTCTATGACTTTGTCCTTCAGATATGGAGCCGTGGAGGTGAACTAACTGACATCGAGGGCCGTCCCCACCTTGTCTCTCTCGAATCCATCCAGGCATTGGACTTCTATCGGAGTACCATTCGCAACCCCTCTCTCTGTCATCCCAGTTCAACCGGCCTTGATTCCACCCAGTCTGGAGATCTCTTCCTCAGCGGAGAAGTGGCCATGATGGCCAACTGGTTTGGATTCGCTTCCAGGGCAAGTCGACCTGGTTCACATCTTGAAGGAAAGGTGGCAATCGCGCCCTTGCCCGCCGCAGAGGGCGCCGATCGTGTCTCCCTCTCGGTTTTCTGGGCCCTGGCTATGGGCGCCGGCTCCCTTCAGAAGTCGCTGGCCTGGGACTTTCTCCGTTTTGTCACCGCCCCGGAGCGCGACCTGGGAATTACTCACCATGGTGCAGTCGCAACCCGTCTGTCCTCCTGGCGCAACCCTGACCTTCGGTCAAGAATTCCCGTTTACACACAAATCGAGCCCCTCTCGCTTCGCGCCCGCACGCTCCCCGGTGGGCCCGCCATGGCATCCTTTGCCTCCATCGTGGACGGAATTATGACCCGGGCCCTTCGCACACTCGACCCAACAGTGACTATCCTTGAGGAAGCGCAAATAGAAGTCGATCGTGCGCAACTGAGGATCCTGTGAAAAAAGCAGAAAGCCCGCAAGCTATATCGCAGCCTTTTCGTCTGGACGGCTGTCATGCCCTTGTCACAGGTGGTGCCAGCGGCATCGGCGAGGCCACCGTCAAGGAGCTTTCCAGAGCTGGTGCAATCGTCTGGATTGCCGACATCAACGTGCCCGCCGCAGAGGCTCTGGCTGCTGCTTTGCCGGCATCCCGAGCAATCCATCTCGATGTCACCAGCCCAGACTCCATCGCCGCCGCCACTTCGCAAATTCCCCGCCTCGACATCCTCGTCAACAACGCTGGTATTGGGCACGTTGGCTCCATCGAAGCCACGGCACCCGACGATTTCGATCGCCTCCTTGATGTCAACGTCCGAGCCGTCTATCTGGTCACCCGCGGCTTTCTGCCACAGTTGCTGGCAGCCCAGGCAGAGACCGGCCGCTCAGGCTGCATCGTCAACATTGCATCGGTGGCCGGCCTCGTCGGCATCAAGCAGCGCTTCGCCTACTGCACTACAAAAGGCGCAGTTATCGCCATGACTCGACAGCTCGCCGTCGAATATCCCAAAAGCTTACGCGTCAACGCCGTTTGCCCCGGAACTGTGGAGACACCCTTCGTCGAGGGCTATCTCGATAAGTTTCACAAGCATAATAAAGAAGAGGTGCGTGCCGAACTGCGATCGCGTCAGCCCATTGGCCGGCTCGGCCGGCCGGAAGAGATTGCATCGATGGTTCGTTACCTTGCCTCCAGTGAGGCCGCCTTTATTTCGGGATCACTCTTCACCATCGACGGAGGCTGGACCGCCGCCTGATACCTGTCTTTTCCCTTTGCTTATCCAGCGATATTCAAGGAACCCGCTATGAAACTCGTCTCCTTCTCCGCACAACACCGCATTATTCGGCCAGGAGCGCTGCTCGCCGATGGCTCCGTCGCTGACCTCTCCGCCGCAGGTTTTCCAGACGCGCTCAGTGTCATTACTGCGGGTCACACCACACTCGAGAATTGCCCGGTACTGCCCGCCGCGCAGATTCGGCTTTGTGCGCCGCTGTCCAACCCTCCCCGCATCTTCGCAATCGGACTCAACTACCGTGATCATGCTACGGAGTCAGGTATGGCGATTCCAACCACTCCGGTCGTCTTTTTCAAGCAAACCACTGCCATCATCGGTCCAGGTGAAACCATCATCCTGCCTAAAAACTCCACCGAACCCGATTACGAGGCAGAGTTTGCCTTCGTCATCGGCAAAGGCGGATACCGCATCCCCGCGTCCGCCTGGCGCGACCACGTCTACGGTTACACCATCGTCAACGACGTCAGCGCCCGCGATGTCCAGTTCGCAAGCTCGCAGTGGTCGATGAGCAAGAGCTTTCCCACCTTCTGCCCACTCGGCCCGGCGATCGTCACTGCCGACGAAATCCCTGACCCGCATCAACTCGACATCAGCCTCACTATCGATGGCGAAACCTTGCAAAGCTCCAACACGCGGGAACTCGTCTTCAAAATCCCCGACCTGATCGAATATCTGTCTTCCATCACGCCACTTCTCCCCGGCGACGTCGTCTCCACCGGAACCCCGCCTGGCGTCGGCCTTGGCCGCACTCCCAAGCGCTGGCTGAAACCCGGAGAAACAGTCACGGTCACGATTCAGGGCCTGGGCTCGCTTACCAACCCGGTCGCAGCGGAGTAGGCTTTCCACCCTGCGACTGGCTTGCGCGGCAGCCGCAGGGTCTACGCATTCGTCGAAAGGCACTCATGGAACTTACCGGACTATCCTTCCTTGGCAGCCGTCGTGGAGCAGCAAATAACACGAGCTTCCACGGCGTAAACCCCCAGACCGGCGAAGCGCTTGCGCCCGCATACTATTCGGCATCGCTTGCTGAGGTTGACTCAGCCGTCGAGCTTGCCTCCGAGGCCTTCGCATCCTTCTCACAGTCCAGCGGCAAAGCACGCGCCGCCTTCCTCCGCCGCGCTGCAGACGGCATCACAACCCGACAGCAAGAGCTCGCCGGGCGCGCCCATCTAGAAACCGCGCTTCCCATGCCGCGCCTGCTAGGAGAAGCCGGACGCACCGCCAATCAGCTCCGCCTCTTTGCCGACCTTGTGGAGGAAGGCTCCTGGGTCCAGGCTCGCATCGATCCCGCTTTGCCGGATCGCCAGCCCACCCCGCGCCCTGACATCCGCTCCATGCTGCGCCCCATCGGCCCCGTCGCGGTTTTCGGTGCCAGTAACTTCCCACTCGCCTTCTCCGTCGCCGGCGGAGACACAGCCTCTGCGCTTGCAGCCGGTTGTCCCGTCCTTGTCAAGGCCCATCCCGCGCATCCCGGTACCAGCGAAATCGCCGCTGACATCCTCACGCAAGCCGTAGCGGCAGAAGGCCTGCCCCCGGGCGTCTTCACCTTACTCTTTGATTCCGGCATCGAAGTCGGTGCTACCCTCGTCCGTCATCCTCTCGTCCGCGCCGTCACCTTCACAGGCTCGCTTCGCGGCGGCCGAGCTCTCATGGATATGGCAGCAGCCCGTCCGGATCCGATTCCCTGCTTCACGGAGATGTCCAGCGGCAACCCTGTCTTCATCCTGCCCAGCGCACTCCGCAGCGATCCAGCAAAACTCGCTTCCGCTCTCTTTGGATCCTTCACTCTCGGAGCCGGTCAATTTTGTACCAAACCTGGCATTGTGCTGGTTCCCGGCGCGTCCGGCGATCAGGCATTTCTCGACGCTCTTCGCACCCTCGTTCAAAGTGCCCCCCCAGCGACGCTCCTCACTGATGGCATCGCCAACACATACGCCCGAGCCACTGAAACTCGCTCCCGTGAGATTCCACTCGCCGCCAGTTCCCCTCTGCCGGAGACGAGCTCACCCTGCCATGCTCAGACAAAAATATTTACAGTATGCGTTGAAGAATTCTTATCTAACCCACAGCTGACGCAGGAGATATTTGGACCGAACACCTTGCTCGTCCACTGCGATCAGCCCAGCGATATCCTCCGCGCAGCCCGCTCCATGGAAGGCCACTTGACCGCGACCATCTTCGGCGATGACCAGGACCTGGCAAACCATCGTGAGCTGATTCACCTGTTGGAACAGAAAGCCGGGCGCATCATCTTCAACGCATTTCCCACCGGCGTCGAAGTGACGCACGCCATGGTGCATGGAGGACCCTACCCCGCGACTTCCGACCCACGGTTCACATCGGTCGGCAGCATGGCAATTTATCGCTTCGCCAGGCCCGTCTGCTTTCAGGGATTTCCAAATGAGCTCTTACCACCCGAATTGCAGAATGAAAACCCGTTGCGCATCGCACGCCTTCTCGATGGCCAGCCGGAGAAGGCTGCCGTCTGAAGCGCTTTCCCATGTGTTCACTGGGGTGGTCGGTAACGAATCACATCCTCATCCAGCTTGTACTCGGCCGAGCAGCTATCACCCCCGCAGATCATTGTCTCGCCCGCGCAAAGCTGTCGCCGGGTGATCAGCCCCATTGTGCCGCATCGAGGGCATGACATCACCGCCACGTATGGATTTTCGGCCTTTCCCAGCTTCGTCTGGTTTTCCAGCATGAAGACGGTGCCGGGATCCATTTTTTCGGGAATCCATTCTTCCAGAAACTGCAGGTCGGCTGACATCCTGCCCTCCGTAGGGTGAGATGACGGAGCGGCGCTGAATCACCTGCGCCTTTCCGTTGTGCAACAACAGCAGGCTGCGAATGGCTCGGCGGCGAAAGTGACTGCGCCGCCTGCCTTGAAGTCTCATCATCGCGCCGTGATTCGTCAATCTCAAATCCGCAGCTTGCCAGTATCAAAGTGGGTTCCTGCTTCCCAATTCGGTCTCTCACATTCCACTCGTTGATCGGGCATCCGACGACGCACGCGCATTGTCAATCGCCTTGTAGATTTCAATGTTGCGCAAGATCGCCTCCACGTACTCTCGCGTCTGAGTAAATGGAATCGACTCCACAAACTCGTCCATACCGGAATAAGGCCCCGCCGCCTGCCAGTCCGCCACACGATTGTCGCCTGCGTTATATGCAGCCAGGGCATACTCAGGCACGCCATCAAACCGGTCAAGCATCTGCCGCAGATACCGCGTCCCCAACCGAATATTCATTTCAGGATTCAGGAGCTGGTAGGTGCTGAAATGTTTCAGGCCTTCCTGCCGTGCCAATTGACGTCCCACTTTTGGCAGCAGTTGCATCAGACCCCACGCATTCGCGTATGACACCACGGACGGGTTGAACTCCGACTCCTGCCGGATGAGCGATGCCACTAAATAAGGATCCAGATGATTCTTCGCCGATTCCGCCTTGATCGTCTCCCAATACGGTTGCGGAAAGAGAATCCGCCAGTACGCCATCGGGATGGCCGAGATCTCCGCGGAGGCTGCATAGGGAAGCGCGCGCTTCAGCGCCCGCAGCGCCAGAAAGTTCTCGCCGTATGATGCATAGATCTTTGCCTCGGCGAGCGCGCTCCAGGAAGCCGAATCCGGATCGGCCGCAATTTCCCGCGGCACGTACTCATTCAGCCCCGCATTGCCTAGCAGGCGCGCCTTAGCGAGATGTTCACTATCGTCGGGAAAGTCATCGTGCAGCGTCGGCACCTCCGGTGGCTTAAACTTCTCCAATCCCGGCGCGGTCGCAGGCGTTACCCGTCCCATCGCTTGCAAACGCTTTCGTGCCATCTGCGCGTAAAAGTAGTGGGGATAAGCCCGCACAATCGCACGGTAGTTGGCCGCCGCGCGCGCCGGATTATGATCCTGCGTCTCATAGAGACGTGCACGCCAGTACAGCGCAGCCACCGTCTCGGTGGCGCTCGGGTAACGCGAGATCTGGTCGTCAAACAATCGTGCCGCATCTGCGTAGAGTCCCTGCCGATAGCTCAGCCAGCCTGACCGCCAGTGTGCCGCTGCCGCATACCTGTTCCCCGGAAAGTGTTCGGCGAGGTAGCTGTAATAGCTCACGGCCTTTGGATAATCCCGTCGCAGCATGTACATGTTGCCGCTTGAGAACAGCGCCTCTGCGAGCCATTCGCTCGTGCCAAAGCGCATCTCCATCGTCGACACGATCGACTGCTGCTGGTCCTCATCATCACGATCCCGAGCCAATTCCATCAGCAGATACATTCGCCGTGCGCCATTATCGTCTTGCGAGTCCGGCAGGGCTTCCGCATCTGCAATCGCCAGCCTCTTCAGCTTCAAATCACATGCCGCCGCCGCGATCAGAAATCCGTCGCGCGTCCCCGGCGGCAGATCCGCTTTCCTGACGAGCGCGCGATATTGCTCACTCGCCAGATTGTAGCGATGTGCGCGGTAATACGCATCGGCAAGGCTGCGCAGTTCGGTGACGGTCAGCGTTCCTTCCGCGCCAAGATCCGTCAGCCTCGCGCGCGCCTTCGCCGCCTGATCCGTGAGTGGGTGCCCAACCAGAAGCGCCTTGTAAACCCCAATAGCCCGCGACGTGTCACCCATGGCCTCGGCCGTCTCAGCCAGTGCCAATTGGTATCCCGGCCGCACTGCCGCCGGCCCATTCGCCGCTTCGTTCAGCACGCGCTTCGCGCCCACTGGATCCTGCATCGCAAGGAGGACCTCAGCTTCAGTCTCAGGCACTTGAAGCACAAAAATACTGTCCGGGTAGCGTGTTGCAAATCCCTTCAACAGGGTCTCCGCTGCCGCTGCATTGCCCGTTCCCTGCTCAGCCTGCGCCCCAAGGAAATCTGCATAGTCGGCTAGAACGTCACTCGCCCGGTGGGACATCTGCAGATTCGCCGCAGCTTCCGTGTAGCGCTTGTCCAGTAGGTATGCGTGCCCCAGCGCCAGATACGCCGTCGCGGCCGACTCACCTGTGTGGCGCCGTGCATACGCCGTGACTCCCGCGTAGGCCTCGGGTGTGCGCATCGTAGCCAACTGCTGAGCCATCGGCTGCAGTTCCTCCGACGCGATAAAGGCTTGCCGAATTCGCCGCGTGCGCGCCGACGGCACATGACGTCTGCGATGCGTGGTCTTTTTCCGACCGCTCTTCCGCGGGGCTTGCCGTTTCTCCGTCGCCGACGGTGCAACATGACTGGACGTCTGGCCTCCTGTGGGGGCAGCGACCTGCGCATCCACGGGTGGCACCGCCATCAGGCCGGCCAACAGGGCTGCCACTAACCGCAGCCATCCCTTCACCCCGCTCGTCCTGTGTCGATCTCGCATACTTTCACTCTATGATGTGCGGGTTCTGCCTCAAGCAGGGTGAACCAACGACGTAACCAGGTATTGCCACTCTTCTCACTGACGTATGCACCCGTCCCAACGGTAGCAACTTCGGTTTGGTAACTGGCACCACCCTCCGCTACACTCTAGGAAACACATTGCGCGAGAAGTCGTCTCATTTTCCTTGGGAATTCTCGCAACCAAAGCGCATGGCGACCATCCAATCAGTTGCGGGCGAAAACGAGCAGCACCCCGACGTCGCACTCGTCGAACAGGTGCGAGCCGGAGATGTTTCCGCCTACGACAAGCTGGTCAGGAAATATGAGCGCCAAGTCTTCCGCATCGCACAGCACATCACACAAAATCGGGAAGACGCCGAAGACGTCATGCAGGACGCGTTTCTCAAGGCGTTCGAAAAGCTCGATCAGTTCCAGGGCAACTCAAAGTTCTACACGTGGCTGGTCCGCATTGCGGTTAACGAGAGTCTTATGCGCCTGCGCAAGCGGCGCACCGGAAAAATGGTCTCCATTGACGAGGATGTTGAAACAGAAGAAGGCAGCGTCCCGCGCGATCTCGCCGACTGGGCTCCCGACCCAGAGCAGAACTACTCGCAGGCCGAGCTCGCCGAAATCCTTCGCAAGACCATCCAGGGCCTGCCACCTGGCTTCCGCATCGTCTTCGTCCTGCGCGACGTGGACGGCCTGTCCACTGAGGAGACTGCGGAAACCCTCGGCCTCAGCGTTCCCGCAGTCAAGTCCAGGCTCCTTCGCGCGCGACTTCAGCTTCGTGAGCGCCTCAGCCGCTACTTCCGCAAAAAGCAGGGAGGTGCGAAGTGACCTGCTCTGAATTTCTCGCGCTCCTCGACGACCTGATTGACGACGCGGTATCTCCTGATACGCGCACTGAACTTCAGCAGCATCTCAAAGGCTGCGAGCATTGCGAAGTCACCCTGAACACCACACGCAAGACGATTGAGATCTACCGCTCGCACGAGATCTACGAACTCCCCGCCAGCCTCCGAGAACGCCTCCACGCAGCCATCATGGCCCGATGCAAAAAAGGCTGTTGAAGACTCATTCATCCTCCACCTACCGCACAAGACCCAGCATATCCTGCCCCGCACCACAACTTTTTTTTCCAATCCGCGTTTGAGCTTGCAGCAAGCCCGTGCCTTACGATGGGCAACGATTCCCCTTTTTGTCTTTGAGGAGCCCACAGCATGGAGTCCCTTCATGGTGCAGTCTCTGCTTTACTCTGCTTGAGCCTGCTCAGCCCACCCGATGTATTCGCCGCTCAAGCCCCGGCCGCGAACCACACCGGTCAGCCGCCGCGATCCTCGTATTCATCCACCCAGCTTCAGGGGGATGCACGCATTCTCCACGCCCTCAACCGCTTCACCTTCGGCCCACGCCCCGGTGATGTCCAGGTCGTCCGCTCCATCGGCCTCGACCAGTGGTTTGAGCAGCAGCTGCATCCCGACGCCATTGATCTCTCGGATCTCAATCAGCGTCTCGCACAGTACCCCGCAATGCAGTTGAGTACGGCCGATCTCCTGTACAACCTCCCAAGCAATGCACTGATCAGGCAGGCAGTCAATGGGCGTCTCCCAGTACCCACCGACGAGCCACTCCACGCGATCTATCAAAACCAGATGGACCGCCTCTCTGCTCGCCTCCAGTCCAACCGCCAACAAGCGAGACAAGTCCAAAGTGCAGACCCCGCCAGCACCCCGGCGATGAGCGCCGGCGAGGAGGCCTCTCCCAATCTCAGTCCCATGGGCCGAGCTTCCGCGCCGCAGGATTTAGCCACCGGCGTGCGAGACGACGTGACGCCGGCGCCCCCCGCACTGGACATGCTCCTCATCAAGGACATGCTCAGCCTGCAACCGCAACAGCGAGTCGCTCGACTGATTTCCATGCGCCAGCCCGAGCTCGACAGCTTCCTCAAATCGCTTCGCCCCAAAGAGCGTGCTGACCTCGTCGCCGGTCTTTCTCCCCGGCAGGTCGAAATTGTCTCCGCGCTTGAGAATCCCCAGCGTACCGTCATCGACGAACTCATTGCCGCGCGTCTCACGCACGACATCTATTCATCTGCTCAGCTCCAGGAAGTGATGACTGATTTCTGGCTCAATCATTTCAACATCTACCTGCGCAAGAACGAGGTCATGCCGTATTACCTGGTTAGCTTCGAGCGAGACGTCATTCGACCTCTCGCTCTTGGCAGGTTTGAAAACCTTCTTGAAGCCACAGCGCACAGCCCCGCCATGCTGCTTTACCTCGACAATGCCAGCAGCATCGGTCCCCACTCCATCGCCGCAGAACGCGCCCAACGCAACGGCTGGCGGCGTCCACCCAACCAGCGCAAAGCACCGGAAGGCCTCAATGAGAATTACGCCCGTGAGCTCATGGAACTGCACACCCTCGGTGTCAACGGCGGCTATACACAGGCCGACGTCACCCAGGTTGCACGCATCCTCACCGGCTGGGGAGTCGCTCAGCCGCAGCGCGGCGGCGGGTTTGAATTCAATCCCAACCGCCACGAGCCGGAAACTGAAAAGGTGATGGGGCAGAAATTCAAGGATCAGGGAGAAGCGCAAGGCCGAGCTTTGCTTCACTTCCTCGCCACTCGCCCCGCCACCGCACAGTTCCTCTCGCGCGAGATTGCAATCCGATTTGTCTCAGACAATCCACCACAGGCTCTCATCGACCGTATGGCGCACACCTACATGACCAGCGACGGCGACATCGCCGCGGTTCTCACTACCCTTTATCACTCGCCGGAATTCTGGTCGGCCAGCGACGAGAACGCCAAGGTCAAAACCCCCATCGAATATGTCGTCTCCGCCGTGCGCGCCAGCGACGCCAGCGTGAACAACCTTCGCCCGCTCGCCAACGCGCTCCGCCAGATGGGCATGCCGCTCTACGGTTGCATCCCTCCCAGCGGCTACAGTTGGAAATCCACCGACTGGGTCAGCACCGGCTCCCTCGTGGATCGCATGAACTTCGCACTCGCTCTCGCCGCGAATCGGCTGCCGGGCATCTATGCGGACTGGGCCCCGCACCCGGAAGACGGCCCGGTGACAGCTTCCACACAATCGTCCGATCCTATCGCGAATGAGGAAGCCCGCCTCGAGGCAATGATTGTTCCCGGTGGTCTTGACGCTTCCACACGCTCCGCTTTGCTCCAGCAGTTCCATCAACAGATTGCGCAACACTCCCCAGGAGTGGAAGAACTCGCGTCGAACCCCAACATCAATCCACGTCGCGCCGCCAGCGTACTCGAGCGCGAGGACCAGGTACTCGCTGGCCTGCTCATAGGCTCACCCAGCTTCCAGCGCCGCTGAAAAGGAGATTGCTCATGTCCACAACGCGCCGCTTCTTCCTTCGCAACGGAGCCTTCGCGCTGGCCGGCACCACGGCCCTCCCCGGCTTCCTCGTCCGCTCCGTCCTCGCGCAGGCCCAGGCCGCCGCACCCGATCGCCGCCTCGTCGTCATCTTCCAGCGCGGAGCGGCAGACGGCCTGAACATCGTCGTCCCGCACCGCGAGAGGAACTACTACGCAATGCGCCCCAGCATCGCCATTCCGCAAAACCAGGTCCTCGATCTCGACGGCACCTTCGGCCTGCATCCCTCGCTCGCAGCCTTCAAGCCGCTCTACGACCAGGGGCATCTCGCCATCGTCCACGCAGTCGGCTCGCCTGACATGTCCCGCTCCCACTTCGACGCGCAGGACTTCATGGAGTCCGGAACGCCCGGCAACAAGAGCACCCGCGACGGATGGCTCAATCGCGCGCTGCAGGCAGAAGACCTCCGCCGGCCCGCGCAACACACCGCCTTCCGCGCCGTCGCCCTCAGCGCAGACGTCCCGCTCACGCTCGCCGGTTCAGTTCCCGCCATCGCGCTCAACAACGTCAGCGACTTTGCTGTCGGCGGCCGCGGTCCCGCTCCGTCGCCCGCGGCCAGCGCCTTTGCGGCCATGTACGGTTCCACAGGCGACCGCATCTTCCACTCCGCCGGCGAAGAAACCTTTGACGCCGTCCAGATGCTCCGCGCCGCCAACCCCGCGCAATATGCGCCCGCCAACGGCGCCGACTACCCAAAGACAGAATTCGGCAACAACATGCGCCAGATCGCTCAGCTCCTCAAGGCCAACCTCGGCGTAGAAGCCGCATTCACCGACGTCACCGGCTGGGACACCCATCAGAATCAGGGCAGCGTCAACGGCCAGCTCGCCAATCGCCTGCGCGACTTCTCGGACTCCATCGCCGCCTTCTGGCGCGACATGGGCGACGACGCCGAAAACATCGCACTCGTCACCATGTCCGAATTCGGCCGCACCGCGCGCGAAAACGGCACCGGCGGCACAGACCACGGCCACGCCAATGTCATGTTCGTGCTCGGCGGCCGCATCCGCGGCGGCAAGGTCTACGGCAAGTGGCCCGGCCTGGACAATGATCAGCTCAACCAGGGCCGCGACCTCGCCCTCACCACCGACTACCGTCAGGTTCTTGGCGAGCTCGTCACCACCACACTCAACGCCCGCAACCTTGGCCTCGTCTTTCCCGGCGCCAACATCGCGCCGAACCGGTTCCTGCGTCTCGCGTAGGCCTCACGCCCGCCGCAGGATGCTCCATCCTTTCCGTGTCCACCACGCGGAAAGGATGGAACCTCCCAGATGCCCCACTCCATTCATGCATTGACGAGCCGCGTTCTCCCTGTTGTACCCTCAAAGTTGGCATGAACATCCAGCACGCACTCATCGTTGCCACACTCGGCCTCGCTTTCACCCCTGCATCGCTCGCACAGGACACCACCAAGCCCGCCGACGAAATCCCCGACGCGCCCTCTGCCACCCCCGCCGCACTGGTGCAGCCCAACGGCCCCCACGTCATCATGGACACTTCCATGGGCCGCATCACCTGCCAGTTCTTCCAGAAGCAGGCCCCAAACGCCGTCGCCAACTTCATCGCTCTCGCCCAGGGCACCAAAGACTGGACCGACCCCGTCACCCACAAGAAGCAGCACAACAAGCCCCTCTACGACGGCACCACCTTCCACCGCGTCATTCCCGAATTCATGATTCAGGGCGGCGACCCCGCCGGCACCGGCATGGGCGATCCCGGCTACACCTTCCCCGATGAGTTCGACCCCAACCTCAACTTCGATGTCCCGGGCCGCCTCGCCATGGCCAACTCCGGCCCCGACACCAACGGTAGTCAGTTCTTCATCACCGAACAGGCGTCCCCCTCGCTTGACCAGCACTACACCATCTTTGGTCAGTGCGACCCATCCAGCGTCCTTGTTGTCATGGCCATCGCCCGCGTCGAGCGCGATGCCAACGACAAGCCCCTCACGCCCGTCTACCTCAACAAGGTCACCATCATCCCGGAAGGCCAGCCGTTGCCAGCGCCTCCACCGCCGGCCGCGCCCGCCGCAGCCCCTGCGCCGCAGCAATAGCCTGACATCCTCTTCTCGTGTTCGCGTGTACGCGCGCCGTCGGGAGTGGTGGAATCTCCGGTTTGCCGGTTACTCGCTCACTCCTCCAAACACACGCTGTCGCCCTGTCGGCATTCCTCATCAAAATTGCCAACACGGCAGGCCAAACAGCAGATGGCTCAGTTGGATCCGGTCCCGGGCAGCGGGACGGTCAGGAGCGTACTTGAATCCGGCATCGTGAGATACGCCACGTTCAGGTTCGGATCGACTGCGATGCCTGCGATGGGCGATGGCGTAGTCTCTGAGACGAGTACGGTGTGACCGGAAAGATCGGTGATCGTGAACCCGGTTGGAGTAGCCGTCACCAGAGCCATCCGTCCTGCACAACGAGAGGCGGATCTCCCGGCTGGGTCGTGTTTATGGGAACAGTGCTCTGTGCTGTGACCGTTGCCGTATACCCAGTTACCTGGGTCTGCGTCCGCAGGTCAAGATACGTGCCAAGCGTTGAAACCGAGTGAGAGGCAACCGTCGTATAGGCGCCGCCAGACTGAACAGAGCTCGGATTGATCTCGTCTACATAGACGTTCCCGCCCGCGTCAGTGGTCGTCGCGGCAAGCTCGCTCTGCCCATCGCTATACGCCAATGCTGCGATCGTTTTCCCCGAAGTGGACTCCGTAGCAACGACGCTCATCGTCTGGGTGTTGATCTCAGTCAGGAACCCCGCGCCTCCTACCCACAAAGTGCCACCCGACGTCAACGCAAGAGACGTGGGCTGGCCGCCAACAGCGACGGTGGCGGTCGGTGTGTTCGTACTGAGGCTGACCTGAGTTACTGTGCCGTCCGTGTAGTTGGCCACGTAAGCGGTTGCCCCACTGGAAGCGACGGCCAGGGCAACAGGCTGACGGCCCACTGTTATGGTTGCAAGCAGCGCGTTGTTCACAATGTCGAGGACGCTGACAGTGTTGTTCCCGGAGTTTGCGACCAAAGCCTGCGTTGCTCCGGATATCGTGTCGCGATAGTTGTCGCAGCCATTCCCTGAACTCGTGCGGACTGGCGCGCCGTTAAAGACCGCTACTGCGGTTGGATTCGCGCCTACGGTGACTGGAGTTCCGGCGATGAGAACCTGGTTTGCTGAATACAGAGAGAGGACACGGACCGTATACGAGTTGGAGCCGCTGGATGACGACCGGGTACAAGTATTTCGATCCGCCCACGAGTCAGTCTGGTCGGCGACGGCCACTCCAAAAGGATTGCCGGAGATCGTCTGACTGCTGGCGATGGACAGCAGGTTGTCGCCTGCGGGTGCGAACCCAACGCCGCCACCGGTCCTGTTTACCATCGCTAACGAGTAGCCGTTCTGAGTTAGCGTGGAGGGAAAAGGGAACGTCGCCTGCGTTCCATCGCTGCTGACGCTTGTTGCGGTCTCGGTGGCAGCCACGTTTCCGTTCTCGTCGTAAACGTATAGGAGAGGCAACCCGTACTGCGTGATCAAGGGTGCACGTGAGGTCAAAGTAAGAGTGCCTGGGAGGTTTCCTAAAATCGCAAATCGGGTGGAAGCGGGCAAAAGCCAGGGTGGGGGAACGTAGCAGTCCAACTCCCCATATCCCCCCGTGCTGTAGTAGTTCGGTAATGGGATATCTAGCGCTCCATTTTCGACTTCCATCTCCCATAATTCGCCAGCCCCATAGTCGTTGCCGACCTCCTGTACGAAGATTGGTCCCATCTGGGGATTTGTGTTGTAACCGCACGGGTAGGGCATGAGCCAGTACAGATTCCAAAATGCAGGCGCTTTGGCATTGTTCACGACAAGCGGCCCATTCCCGGGTGTCGTCAGGGGTTGAAGGCCATAATTTCCGAAGCTATTTACCGTACCCTGGGTATAATCCGTGTTCGTGTTAGCCGGGGTAGAGCAACTAGGGTATTCCGGAGTTGGGGTGTACGGGCCGTAACAATCGCCTGTTTCGTTTCCCCAGGTCTGCACATACGGCGTGATTTCCAAGTTGCTGCCAGGAAGACACTGCGAAACGCCTGTGGGAGCGTTCGGGTCTTGCGGGCAGTCCTTCGCTAGGCCGTATCCACATATAGACTTTGCAGGTTTGGGTTGATTTGTTGCACTTGATTTGTGGCGAGTCGATACGAGTTGAGCGAAGCGCAGTGGATGCGGATCAAGGACATGCTTCCTGGTC
>JAKAJO010000124.1 GCA_021813745.1 Acidobacteriota bacterium | reverse complement strand
AGTCAGCGTTTTACCCCATCATGTTTTGCGGGGTCCAACGCTACGTGATCGAGCTCGACAGCGTGCTGGTAATCTGGCTGAATACCGTGCTGATTTCAGTGCCAAGGGCCTGCATCGCGGCAACGGCGCCAAAGGCAACCAAGGCCACAACCAGACCGTACTCCACGAGATCCTGACCTTCTTCGTTCTTCAGGAGCGTCTGCAGCTTTGCGATCATGCTAACCATTTGACTGTTCATCGTGAGCTTCTCCATTATGGGTTGAAACCAGCTTCATCTTTAAAGGTCCCGAGTTAAGTGGAATGCCGACAATAGTATAAGATCCATGACAGAGGTCAGGGATCTTGTACTCGGCTCGCTGACCCCAAACACTCTTAAAAACTCATCTCGCTTCATCGCACTTCAACTGATGGAGCTCGATACCGTGCTGCTGATGGCGGAATAGATCAGTTCAATATCGCTTCCAACGGACTTGAGAGCCGTTATCGTACCAAAAGCAATCAGGGCAATTACGAGACCATATTCCACGAGGTCCTGGCCATCCTCGCATGACAGGTAACGCATCACCTGCCCAATCACTCTGCACAGAGAAGTATGAGTCATAATCGTCCTCTTGTGGCTTGCTTCCACTCGCGCAGACATCGGCATCTGAAGCAGAGTCTCGTCATCGATCAACACGATCCACTCAATCGATACCGTTCAGGCAATTCGATGAAGTGAGCGCGCTTTGCTCTTTTGGGTAAAAATCAACGCTGAAGGCCAAACCGTCCAAGATGGTAGATGCCTAGGATCAACATCGCAACGCTCAGAGCGGATGCCCCGGCAACTGCATACTTGAACCCCGGATCGGGAAAATCAAGATGCTGAAGTCGCCACGTTTTGATGTCAATCCCAAGCAATCGACCGAATCTAGTGTGGTTTAGGGCGCACTCCGCCAGGAGAGTCAGCGTTTTACCCCATCATGTTTTGCGGGGTCCAACGCTACGTGATCGAGCTCGACAGCGTGCTGGTAATCTGGCTGAATACCGTGCTGATTTCAGTGCCAAGAGCCTTCATCGCAGCAACGGCGCCAAAGGCAACCAGGGCCACAACCAGACCGTACTCCACGAGGTCCTGGCCTTCTTCGTTCTTCAGGAGCGTCTGCAGCTTTGCAATCATGCTAATCATCAGGTTGTTCATTCTTCGTCTCTCCATGGTGGGTTGGGTGCCAGCGTCATGCTGGTGCAATCCATCTAGCAATCGCAGTGCCATCGTTTACCCCACGAGGCTTCTCAATCAAATCAATCACTTACGATATCGGTGCCGTCAATTTTGTAAACTCCCGTATACACCTCCTCGACCCTGCCGACCCTCCTTCGTATACATGCCACCAAAGTGTATTCCCCGAAAGGCAATGTCCTTTGGTACCGTATCTGACGGAATTGAAGGGTACTTCTGTCTCGCAGCGATCCGGAGCGGGCAAGGTGACCTTGCTCGTATCCCTGACCGCGCATCCCCATCGTTCCTTGCGCTGCCACCATACTCAATTCACCTCATATTGAGCAGCTAGTGTTTTGAATTCTTGTGTTTGGCTTGCCATCCAAACCGCATCCCGTCCGGTTTCAGCCGCAAGCAGTTGCGCCGTCATCTCCGTCATCGCCATCGCTGCCCGAGCGTTCAAAAACAGCGCCCGTGTTCGCCGCGCCAGCACATCCTCCACCGTCCGCGCCATCTCCGCCCGCGCCGCCCACACCACCTCGGCCCCGATATACGGCAGCTCCGGATGCAGCGGCTTCGCCAGCTCTGGATGATCCCTTGCCAGCCACCGGATCGCTTCCGCATCCGCCCCATACACCGCCAGGCTTCCCTCAGTCTCGGCGTTCTCTAAGTACCCATGAATCCGCAGGTTGCGGGTTGAGCATGGCTCTTCACGCAGCTTGCCCAGGGTGATGGCATGATCCACGCAGTCCTCTGCCATGTGCCGGTAAGTCGTCCATTTCCCACCGGTTATCGTCAACAGCCCCGAGCCGTCCACATGAATCGTATGATCCCGTGACAGCGCCGAAGTCTTCCCCTCGCCCTTGACCAAAGGCCGCAACCCCACGTACACCGCCAGCACGTCAGCCCGCGACGGTGGCCGCGTCAGGTAGCGCCCCGCCGTATCCAGAATGAAATCAATCTCTTCCTCAAACGGCCTCGGCTCCAGACTCGGCGCCTCCACCGGCGTATCCGTCGTGCCGGCCACGGCGTGCCCATGCCACGGAATCACAAACAGCACCCTTCCGTCGCTGGTCCGCGGCACCATCAGCGCCGTATCGCCCTTCAAGAACGACCGGTCAAAGACCAGATGAATCCCCTGGCTGGTCACCATCAGCGGCTCCGCACCCGGATCGGCCAGCCGCCGCACCTCGTCCGTAAAGACCCCCGTCGCGTTCACCACCATCCGCGCCGCAATCGGCAGCTCTTCTCCGGTCTCGGCGTCGCGCGCCGTCAGGCCGTTCACGTAGCCCTCAGCGTCCCGCGTCACGCGCACCGCCGGACAATAGTTCACCAGCGTCGCCCCGTGGTCCGCCGCCGTCATCGCCAGGTGAATCAGCAGCCGCGCGTCGTCAAACTGCCCGTCATAATAGATCACTCCCCCGCGCAGCTCCTCCGGCTCCAGGGCCGGCAGCAGCGCCAGCGTCTCTTCTTTGCTCAACAACTTTGACGTGCCAAAACCATACTTGCCCGCCAGCATGTCATACAGCTTCAGCCCAATCCCGTAAAACGGCGCCTCCCACCACGAGTAGTTCGGCACCACAAACGCCAGATCGTGCACCAGGTGCGGCGCATTCTGCCGCAGCAGCCCGCGCTCCTTCAGGGCAGACATCACCAGCGAGACATTGCCCTGCTCCAGATAGCGCACGCCTCCGTGCACCAGCTTCGTGGACCGGCTGCTCGTTCCCTTGCCAAAGTCGTGCGCCTCCACCAGCACCACGTCCAGCCCACGCGCCGCCGCATCCACAGCCACGCCCATCCCTGTTGCACCGCCGCCAATCACGGCGATATCCCACGGCCGGTTCTCCGCCGCCCGCGCGCGAATCTTTCGAATCATCTCGTCTCTGCGCATTACTCGCTCCAGCCTTTCGTCCGCTCCACTGCCCGCTGCCATTGCTTCCGCCGCGCCGCGCGTTCTTCCCCGTTCATCCGCGGCTCAAAGCGCACATCCCCCGTTCGCCGCGCTGCCAGCTCCGCATCGCTGCCCCACACGCCTGCGGCCAGTCCCGCCAGATACGCCGCGCCCAGCGCCGTGGTTTCCGTCACCTTGGGTCGCACCACCGGCACGCCCAGCACGTCCGCCTGAAACTGCATCAGCAGATTGTTCACCGCCGCACCGCCGTCCACGCGCAGCGCCTCCAGCGGCGTTCCCGTCTCGCTCTCCACCGCATCCAGCACGTCGGCCACCTGCAGCGCAATGCTCTCGAGCGCCGCCCGTGCGATATGTCCGGGCCGCGTCTCCCGCCGCAGCCCAATCAGCATCCCCGCCGCATGGGGATCCCAGTGCGGAGCGCCCAGCCCCACAAACGCCGGCACAAATACCACCCCGCCCGTGTCCGCTTCACTCGCCGCCAGCGCCTCCACATCCGCCGACGAGCCAATCAGCCGCAGATTGTCCCGCAGCCACTGCACCACCGCGCCGCCAATAAAGATGCTGCCCTCCAGCGCATACTCCAGCCGCCGGTGCGCGCTCGCCGCCAGCGTCGTAATCAGCTTGTGCCGCGACCGCCGAAACTCCGTCCCCACATGCTGCAGGAGGAAGCAGCCTGTCCCATAGGTGTTCTTCGCCTGCCCCGCCTGCCAGCACGTCTGCCCAAACAGCGCCGACTGCTGGTCGCCGGCCATCCCTGCAATCGCAATGCCGCCCAGCCCCAGCGTCGTCGTCACCTCGCCCACGCGCTCGCTCGACCACGCTACCTCCGGCAGCATGCTCGCGGGAATCCCAAACAGCCGCAGCAGCTCCTCATCCCACTGCCCCGTGCGAATGTTGAAAAGCAGCGTCCGTGAGGCGTTCGTCACGTCCGTCACGTGCCTCTGCCCGCTCGTCAGGTGCCACACCAGCCAGCTATCCACCGTGCCAAAGGCCAGCTCGCCACGCTCCGCCCGCGCCCGCGCCCCCGGCACGTGGTCCAGAATCCACTTCACCTTCGTCGCGGAAAAATACGGGTCCAGCACCAGCCCGGTGCGGTCGGAAACGTTTTCACCCGCGCCCGCACTCTCCAGGGCCGCGCACTCTCCCGCCGTCCGCCGGTCCTGCCACACAATCGCCCGGTGAATCGGCTTGCCCGTCGCGCGCTCCCACACCACCACCGTCTCGCGCTGGTTGGTAATGCCGATGGCAGCCACATCCCGCGGACGCGCGCCCACCTTGCCCAGCACTTCCACCGCGCAGCTCATCTGGCTCGTCCAGATCTCCTCCGCGTCGTGCTCCACCCAGCCCGGCTGCGGATAGTGCTGCGCAAACTCATGCTGCGCCACCGCCGCAATCGCGCCCGCCTCGTCAAAGAGGATCGCCCGCGAACTCGTCGTCCCCTGGTCCAGCGCCAAAATATACGCCATCCTCACCCCCGCACTTCGCTACACCGTATACATCTCCACATACTCCGGCACCGGCATCGCCTCCAGCCGCTTCTGGTCCAACGACACCTCCAGAATCCGCGCCTGCTGCGCCGCGTCCAACCGCCGTGCCAGATTCCGCCGGAACTTCTCCACCAGCAGCGGCATCCCCTCCGCGCGCCGCCGCTTGTGCCCAATCGGATACTCCACCGTCTCTTCGAGCTCCGTGCCATCCTTCAGCACCAGCCGCAACGAGTTCGCAATCGACCGCATCGCCGGGTCGTGATAATCCGCCGTAAACTGTGGCACCTCGCTCGTCTCTACCAGCGCCCGCAGCGCGTCAATCCGCTTGCCCCACACCGGGTCCAGCGCGAGCGCGTCCTCATAGTCCGCCGCCGTCAGCCGCCCAAACAAGAGCGGAACCGCAATCATGTACTGCACGCAGTGGTCGCGGTCCGCCGGGTTCGCCAGCGGTCCCTTCTTGTCGATAATCCGCATGCACGCCTCATGCGTCCGCAGCTCAATCCGCTCAATCGCCGACGCATTCAGCCCCCGCTTCGCCAGCTCGCCGTGCAGCGTCACCGCAGCCTCCACCGCCGTCTGCGCGTGAAACTCCGCCGGGTAGCTGATCTTGAACAGCACGTTCTCCATCACATAGCTGTCGTACGGCCGCTGAAACCTGAACTCCTGCCCGCCGAACGACACATCATAGAAGCCCCACGTCTTCGCCGTCAGCGCCGTGGGATACCCCATCTCGCCCGCCCGCGCCATCAGCGCCAGCCGCACCCCGCGGCTCGTCGCGTCGCCCGCCGCCCAGCTCTTCCGCGAGCCCGTGTTCGGCGCATGACGATACGTCCGCAGGCTCTGCCCATCCACCCACGCCAGGCTGATGGCGTTCACCGTCTCGTCTTCCGTCATCCCCAGCAGCGCGCACACCACCGCCGTCGTGGCCACCTTCACCAGCACCACGTGGTCCAGGCCCACCTTATTGAACGAGTTCTCCAGCGCAATGCATCCCTGAATCTCATGCGCCTTGATCATCGCTGTGAGTACATCCCTCATCCGCAGAGGAGGTCTGCTGCCCGCAGGGCCCTGGCTTAGCCAGTCCGCCACCGCCAGAATCCCGCCCAGGTTGTCCGAAGGATGGCCCCACTCCGCCGCCAGCCACGTATCGTTAAAGTCCAGCCAGCGAATCATCGCGCCAACATTAAACGCCGCCTGCACGGGGTCCAGCACATAACTCGTCCCCGGAACCCGCGCGCCGTTCGGCACAACGGTCCCCGGCACCACCGGCCCCATCAGCTTCGTGCACGCCGGATACTCCAGCGCCTCCAGCCCGCATCCCAGCGTATCCATCAAGCAATACCGCGCCGTCTCAACCGCCAGCTCGCTCGTCACCTCATACCCCAGCGCATACCGGGCAATGTCCACCATCACCTGGTCCGGCGCCGGCCTTACTCCCCCACGTTCCTGCGACACACTTCCCTCCCAAAAATCTCCGGGCACCCCAGGTCTCGATTCTGAGACCTGGGAAACAACGAACCCTGCTCAGCCTCAACCCTCGGGTGCCCCATCCATGCGGTGCTTTTCCGCATGGATGGGAAACCACAGACCTAACCCAGCCACTTGCAAACTCCGCTTTCTTTCTAACCCCGCTCCGCAATCGCCACAAACACCCGGTTCTCCGGCCCCGTGTAGTTCGCGCTCGGCCGGATAATCTTCCCATCCGCGCGCTGCTCCATCACGTGCGCGCACCACCCCGCCGTCCGCGCCATCACAAACAGCGGCGTAAACAGGTCCACCGGAATCCCCATCAGGTGATACGCCACCGCCGAGTACCAGTCCAGGTTCGGGAACATCCGCTTGGCGTCCATCATCACCTGTTCAACCCGCTCCGCCACAGCAAAGAGCCGCTTGCCCTCAGCGTCCACTGCCAGTCCCCGCGCCAGCTCCCGTACCACCTCGTTGCGCGGGTCGCTGATCGTGTACACCGGGTGCCCGAAGCCGATAATCACTTCCTTCGCCGCAACCCGCCGCCGGATATCCGTCTCCGCCTCGTCCGCGCTCGCGTACCGCTGCTGAATCACCAGCGCCACTTCATTCGCGCCGCCGTGCTTCGGTCCCTTCAGCGCGCCAATCGCGCCCGTCACGCATGAGTGCAGATCCGAGCCCGTCCCCGCAATCACCCGCGCCGTAAACGTCGATGCGTTGAACTCGTGCTCCGCATACAGAATCAGCGAAGCCTCCATCGCCGCCACCCACTCCGCGCTCGCCCGCCGCCCATGCAGCAGATGCAGAAAGTGCGCGGCAATCGACTCATCGTCCGTCTCCACCTCAATCCGCTTGTCCCTCCGGGCATAGTTCTCCCAGTACGCCAGCATCGACGGCAAACACGCCAGCAGCCGGTCCGTCACCGCGCGCGCCCCGGCCTCCTCGTGCGCCGCGCCCTCCGGCTCCACGCACCCCAGCATGCTCACGCCCGTCCGCAGCGCGTCCATCGGATGCGCCGTGCCCGGCACCAGTTCCAGCGCCGCCCGCACCGCGCCCGGCAGCCCGCGCAGGCTCTTCAGCCGCGCCTTGTAGGCCGCCAGCTCCCGCGCCGTCGGCAGCGCGCCATGCACCAGCAGATGCGCCACCTCTTCATAGCAGCACCGGGCCGCCAGATCGTGAATGTCATACCCGCGATAGTGCAGGTCGTTTCCGCTCTGCCCCACCGTACACAGCGCCGTATTCCCCGCCGGCGTCCCGCTCAACGCCACAGACTTCTTGGGCTTGAATCCCCCAGCCTCGTTGCCGCTCATCGCCCACCTCAGCGAGTCCTACGCTAGAAGATAGGGCTTCCGCGTGGCAAGCGCAGCCGTGTCCGTCTCCACAGGCGCCTTCCATTCGGCCAGCCCCCGCCACCCGGCTGTCATCCTGAGGAGCGCAGCGACGAAGGATCTGCAGCTGCTTTTCAGCGCACTCCGCAATTTCGCAAACGGTCAATGTCCAGATAGCTGGTCACTCGGGCGGTTGAAGTAAACTACTCGCACTTTCAGCACGTAACTCCATCGGCTTTGCAAGGAATCCACATGCGTTTGCATCAGCCTGTTCCCTTCGTTCTTTGTCTCGCTCTTCTTGCTCACAGTCAAACGCCCGGGGCCCACCAAGCCGATTCTGAACAGCCCCGAAGTCCAGCTATCGCTCCTGCGATCTTCCACAGTGATCTTCTTCACCTGAGCCTCACGTATCCGGGGAGCTTGGTTACAGAAAAGGTAGCCTCGTCTGACGAACAACATGCAGCGATCGCCGGCAAACAGTCCCCCGATGAGAAGCCCGAGTATAAGAAAGCCGACCAATGCACAGACAAGGTTTTTTCGGCACACCGAACTGACGACCCGAAGAAAGCTCGGGCAACAATCGCAATCTACGGCGATAGCCGGGGGACCTCAATACACCTCGATCCCGCCGTAGACGCGTCGATCATGATCGCGCGCGTCGGCTTGGATTGTGTGCCCGCAGAATACAGAAGCCAGGCCGACGCCATGGCTGCGGTAATGGCCGAGGGGTTCGTTCAAGAATCCGGACTTAAGGAGATCGACCAGCCAATCTGGTATGAAATCGGAAAGGAGCGCATTCATTTCGTTGCCGGCGAGTCCACGCCTCATGCACAAGAATCAGACGGAACAGCCGGTGCGTCAGGGCCGCGAAAGTGGGTCGCCTCCATCGCGTTTGCTTGGGAAAACAACTTGATCACGATTCAGATTGAGTCGAACGATCTGCCCTTCTTGAACGAAATCCTTCATAGCAGCATCGCATTTGGGGACGAGCCTGCCGCGCCGCTATTCTCCGCTGAGATTGGCAGTGGCAAACCGATTCAGCCAAAGCCCTGAATGGATATAGGTGTCAGACCAGATTCGCGAGATTCTAGGCTCAGTGAGTGTGTGGTCGGCTATCGTCCAACGGCCTCGACCCCCACCACCCCTGTGACGTAAGTCGCTGCACCGGCCTCCACCTGCCTCCTTTCCTCAACTCATCGGCAGCGCGCCCGTAGCATCCAGCCCCGCGCATCCAGCCCTGAGAGGCAGGCATGAAAACCTCGCGCGGCGCTCCCGGCAATCGGCTGAGGTGACCTTCACTCGAACCGAGTTCCTTTGCCAGCACCCTTCACTCGTCCTATCGCCGCAGGAAGACAATCCTGTTGGTCCAGTCCCATGTGCGGGCTTGTTTCACCAGCATGGCGAGAGCCTTGACCAGCCCTCCAATATCCGCGGGAGAAATCGTCTTTTCGTCCACAAAGATCACGCCCGCATGGGAATGAGCCTCTTCGGCCCATCGCTTCAGCAAGGGCGGAATCGTTCGCCGATCATATGTGACGAGCGTCAACCCCTGCGCAAAAGCCTCCTGCAGGCACGCGGAATCCTCCTGTCCAAGAAAGCTTCCTCCCTCCCACTCGACCATGCTGCGAATCGCGACTCCGCGGATGCGGCGGGACAGCCCTGCCGCTACAGCCGGGGAAATGTGCTCATCCAGAAGAAGTTTGAGCATCTCAGCGTCTCGCTGCTTTTCCGGCAACGAACTCGATGGTCTGGGGCAGCATGCGCTGGATCGTCGTCAAGCCGCCAGCCTCATTCTCTGCCAGCGCCTCGCTGATCTCGTCCGCAAATGCCTCAGCGTAATTGACCGCCGCCTGCACCTTGGCCTGCGGCCAGCGCAGGTGCTTTGCCACTGCCTCAGAGTTGTTCTGATAGCTGCGACACAGCAAGATCACTTCCCATACGGCAAGGCTGCTGCCCTGGATGCATGCCTGCCGGCCGATGGTCGAGTCCCGAAAATCAATGAACGCGAATTCTGAGCGCCGCAGACCCTCCTCAACCAGACGCGCGCTGGCATCGCTCGGAGTCCACCCGTGACGATTCGCCATCCGCCTGAGCCTCTTTCCGCTCGCTGCTGGCAGACGCATGCTGATGACCGTTGATTGAGATGCCTTCATGGCAGGAATCTCCTGTCTTGTAACTTCTGTAAGTATTGTAACGCATCGTACCTCTGTTCTCTTACCGCCTTGATGTTCGCCTATCTTCCAACGAAGCGGACGCCGTGCGCCCCGCCCCCCCCATCCCCCCCACCCCCTGTACGTAAATCGCTGCCCCCGCCTCCACCCGCCTCCTATCCTCAGCTCATCGGAAGCGCCCGCAGCATCCAGCCGCGCCTCCGGTCCTGAGAGGCTGGCATGACAACCCTCGCGCAGACACTCCCGGCAAAAACGGCCACCGCACCGCAGCGCGCCAAACTCTATCTCCCCCGCGAGCACGGCGCCACCGCCATGCTGCTCACCCCCATCGTCGCCGTCGGCCTCCTCGCCCGCACCTGGCATTGGAGTGAGCTCGCCGTCCTCGCCGCCGCATTCGCCGCCATGGCCGCCAAAGACCCGGCCGTCCTGCTTATGCGCCATTGGTTTGTGTGGAAGAAGCCCAGCCCGGAAGCCCCCATCGCCGCGCGCTGGCTCATCGGCTGGTGCGCCGTTCTCGCCGCCAGCGTCGCCGTCCTCTGGGCCACCTGGCCGCTCAAGGCCTTTCTCGCCGTCGGCGCGGGCGTCGCCGCCTTCGGTTGCCTCGCCATCCTCGTCAATCTCAGGAACCGCCAGCGCTCCACGCTCTTCCAGATCGCCAGCGCCGCCGCGCTCACCTCGACTTCTGTCGCCACCTGCCTCGCCGCCACAGGCTCCGTCGCGCGCTGGTGTTGGTGGTTCTGGGCGCTGAGCGCCTTGCAGGCCACCGCCGGCATCCTCGTCGTCCACGCACGGCTCGACGCCCGCATCGCCCTGCGCAAGGCCACCGCCGCCAGCCCGCACTTCCGCCGCGCGGCTCAGGTCGCTGTGGCCGTGCTGCTCTGCGCCGCCGTCGCAGCCGCCGCCCTGGGCCACATCGCCATCGCACTCGCACTCGCGCTCGCGGTCCTCGGCTACATGTATGACCTCCAGCGGCAGAAGAATCCCACCTCGCTCCAGATGCCGCTCCAGTCCGTCGGCCAGCAGGCGCTTCTGCTCTCCAGCGTCTACGCCGCCCTGCTCATCGCTGGACTCTGGTAGGGCAGGAGCCCCGCACGCTGCCGGGCCCTACTTCTTCATGTGCGCCGCGGTTGAGGGAGGCACAATCCCCTTCAGCCGCAGATACACAGACATGGTTCCGTACATCTCGTTGTCATGCGCGGCATTCTTCTCAATCAGCCCCACGCGCGTGCCATGGAAGAAGCCCTTCCCCACCACATCCAGCGCATTCGCCGCCGTCACCGCCGCATTCGCCGCATCGCACGTGTCAAAGGACGCCTTCAGCTCCGCCACAATCGCCGCCTTCGTCGCCGCACCTGCCGCGGGCGGCGTCGGCGTCTTGCCCGCAATCATGGCGCACACCATCTGCTGCGCCTGTGCCACGTGCTGAAAGAGCTCGCCGTACGAGCGAATCTCCGGGGTCGGCTTGAAGCTGTAGTCCGCCTCCGGCATCGCGTCGGCCGCCCCCAGGATGAACGTCTTCTGCATCCCGTACGCCGCCTTCGCTTCCTGAATCAGCGTGTCGATGGAGCCGTGCTCCGGCTCCTGCGCCACCGCGGCGCTGCCCGCCAGCGCCATCACTACCAATGCCATCGCTGCTATCCGCATGCCATCCCTCCTCGTGAAGTCATCTTTGCTGCAATGCCCAGCCAAACAGCGGGTCGCGTGAACTGATCACAGCCAGCAGACCCATTTCCGTAGCCTGCGCGCACTACAGATGTCTGCGCGACGAAGCGTTCAATTGTTCCTGTCTTGCGTGGGAACCCCGCCCACCTGGGAGAGAACCACCCTAAAGGACCTGCCCATGGAAATGCAAGCGCCGCGGGGCCGGGCATCAGCGATTCACTCCGCTCAGTCCGCCCGTTTAAGAAACTTATCCCAGCCCACCTGCAACCCTCACTGCTATGCCTCACAGATTCCTCTATCCTCTTCAGTACACCGAATCCTCCGCGACTCAGCAGGAATGCTGGAGTGGTACATCGGGAGAGAGACGCATTGCGCGCTTTCAACAGAGACTCAAGGATGCAATCACGAACGTGGCAATGTAGAACAAGTCGCTTGTAAGTGCATGCTCGCAGATGAGGCGAAATGGCAACACGGGGCACATTCCAGATCGACAACATAATCTCTGAAGCAAATCATGCTGTGATCCATAGCCGCGCCAGGAGAGGTTTCATCACGTCGGACAGGCCGTATAACAAGACATGTGGCGCGGTTTGCAAAATGCTGCCTGCAACAATCCACCGGATCACCGGCTAAAGTGACACCGAACTCATCACGCGTGTGCATGGGTGTGCGAGCTGACTGATTCAATTGAATGCATCGGCGCGATGACTGGTGACCATAAACCTCTCTTGACACTCCAGGGATTCATTGCTTCTTCGCACCGCCCGGCTCTCGGGTCAGTGCAAGATGGTGCACATCGTGCAATTCACCCAGACCACAGCGAAATGCGAGCCGGTGGAGCCCCTCATCTTGAAACCCGAGCTTCAGCGCTAGCGCCAAGCTCGCCCGGTTTGAGGGTAAGACTCGCACAAACAGCCTCATGAATCCCAGCTCATCCAGCATCATGGCCATCACGCGCCGAATGCTCTCCGTGGCCAATCCTTGCCGGTGCAGTGACGCATCGATGAAGTAGCTCAGCTCCGCTGCGGGAACCTTCCAATCAATATTTTTCACCTGGATCTGCCCAATGGGGCCATTGCCATCCTTCGGCCAGATCCCATAGCAAAATGCCTTGCCCTCTTCCCATTGCTCCTGCTTTTCAGCAATGAAGCCTCGCACTCCATCTGCATCGCGCAACTGCGCCTGCTGCTCAAACTCCCGCAGTAGTGAATTCCGATTCCGCTCTACCATCTCCAGCACCCCGCGCGCGTCGTGCAGGTGATAGCGCCTCAGGATCAGCCGCTCGGAGTGCATCTTCTCTGGAAACTCCTGCTTCGACGTCACAATTTCTTCCTTCTCCGCGCACGAAGACTGCGAAGGGACCAGCATACTCCCGCGCCTTAGCCTACTCTTAATCTATGACGGATAAAGACCTCGTCGCCCGCATCGCCCGCGCGCCCGGCGGCAAAGCCGGTTACAAGCAGCTCGTCCGCGAGCTCGGCCTCGGCGGCGGCCGCGAACGCCGTCTGCTCCTCGAACAACTTGCCCGCCTGACCGCGCGCGGCCAGCTCACCAAGGTCGACCGCGAGCAGTGGAGCATCCCGCGGCCCGCCTCCGGCACGCGCGACAACCTCATTGCCGGGCGCCTCGATCTCCACCGCGACGGCTACGGCTTCGTCCGCCCAAACCCGCGCCAGGCCGCCGCGACAGAGGATATCTTCATCCCCCCAGGCGAGCTTGCCGGCGCCATGCAGGGCGACCAGGTCCTCGTCGAGCTCGATCCGCCCCGCGCCGATGGCCGCC
>JAKAJO010000122.1 GCA_021813745.1 Acidobacteriota bacterium | reverse complement strand
GTGGGAGCGAGAGTGCTTCCGAAACCGAGATTGCCGCTAATCCGAGATCTGCGTCTGTTCGTCTGCGCGCGATTGAGAGAGTGGCAGCCTAATGGCGATACCAGTCCTTGCGCCCGCAATAACACGCTCTCGGCAAATAGTTGCCGAGCGGTCCTCGCAAGCCGTTCTCCGACTTGTACCGGATGTGAAGACGGGCGAAAAGGCAGACCGAAAAACTTTCGTGATATTTCTTTCGACTATCGGCGCTGTGGGACTTCTTCTTCTTCTTGCTATCAACACCATGCTGGCTCAGGATGCCTTTGAGCTGAGCCGCCTTCAGGCACAAGCGACCACCCTGAGCGATCAGCGTGAGGCCGTGATGCGTGAGACTGACTTTGTGTCTTCGCCGGAAGAACTGGCCGCTAGGGCAACGGCACAAGGCATGGTGCCGTCCCAAAGCCCACGGTTCCTCACATTGAATTCTTCGACTGCGAATGCAGCATCCCCCAAGGGGTAGGTATGGCAGATTTCTCGCTGTCTCGCTCACGGATAGGGACATTGCTCTTTGCTGTTCTCCTTGTTTTTTCGTTGCTCGCTCTGCGTCTGGTAGATGTCCAAGCCGTCCAAGCACATACATACGCACTTCGCGCCGCAAATGAAATGTCAACCATTTCGGTAATGCCAGCCCCTCGCGGATCGATAACAGATATCAATGGAGTTGAACTAGCTCGCAGTGTCTCAGCAATAAATGTTGTCGTAGACCAGACTCTAATTTCTGATCCTGCCAAATTCGCGGAGATCGCCTCTCCCATACTGGGAATTGCAGCAGGTGACATTGCGAAATCAGTAACCGGGAAGAGGAGATGGAGCCTGGTCGCTCGCAATGTAACACCAGCGACTTGGTTATTACTTAAGAATGCATTTGCAACCTATAACCAGGGATTGAGTCGCAAGGACGTCGGAAAGAGAATTTTCGGTTTCTTTGCCGAACGCGGCTACACGCGCGAATATCCTTCCGGCTCCCTCATCGCTTCTTTGGTTGGGTTCGTGAATCAGGCTGGGGTAGGCGCAACTGGTCTGGAATCAAGCTTGAATTCCATCCTCACGGGAGTTGAGGGAAAATACAGTTATGCAAATGGCTATGGGGCGGAGATTCCCGGCTCACAACAGGAACTGGTCGTGGCTAAATCCGGCACAAATGTGCGATTGACCATCGATCAAGATGTTCAATGGATCGCTTCAAAGGCGATTTCAGATGCAGTTAAGGCTTCACATGCCATAAGCGGCACTGTCATCGTGATGGACCCCAAAACCGGTCAGATTTTGGCGCTTGCGACAGCACCGACGTTTGATCCCAACAATACGAAGAACGTCTCACTCGCCCTGATGAGAAACCCTTCCGTAGAAGATGTCTACGAGCCAGGATCGACGGGAAAGATCGTGACCATGGCCGCAGCTCTAGAAGAAAAGAAAATCACGCCGACCACTCTTTTTACTATCCCTGACTTTGTGAAAGTTTCAAATAGAACTTTCCATGATCACGATCGTCACCCGATCGAGCAACTTACTCCAACAGGCATCCTTGCGATATCCAGCAATGTAGGGGCAATCAAAGTTGGCCAGAAGCTAGGCAATACGACTCTGTATAACTACTTGAGGAAATTTGGCGTGGGATCAAACACTGGCTCGGGTCTTCCTGGCGAATCCCAAGGAGTCCTCCCGGATCTAGCCCATTGGAGCGGGACTACCGCACCCACGGTCGCGTTTGGTCAAGGTTACTCGGTGACCGCAATGCAGGCGACAAGCATATTTGCAACAATCGCTAACGATGGAATCCGAGTTTCACCTACTGTCATTGCTGGAACCAGTGACTCTGATGGTAACTTCACTCCTTCGGCTAACCGACCGCAGGTGAGGGTCGTCAGTCCTACAACGGCTAGCCAGATGCGTTTGATGATGGAGAGTGTGGTTTCCGCCGATGGAACTGCACCGGAAGCGGCAATACCAGGATATCGAGTAGCTGGAAAGACCGGCACGGCCCAACGTGTCGATGAGACCTGCCATTGTTACCGTGGCTATACAGCGTCATTCATTGGTTTCGCCCCAGCCGACAAACCGCGTTACGTCATAAACGTGACGATTCAAGGTCCGCAAGGAATTCACTGGGGTGGCACATTGGGTGGACCAGTATTCAAGAAGGTGATGTCTTTTGTCCTAGAGTCGCGCCACGTTTCGCCAACCAATACTCATGTCGTCCCTTATCCTCTTAACGGAGCCCAAGTCGCCAAGATGCAAACTGTTGCGGTTTCCGGAACAAAAGGTAAGAATTAATGGAAAGACCGTTCAAGCGTTACGAGAAGTCCCTGCGTGCCATCGCTGAATTCCTCGGCGTCGAATCTGGCAGTGGTGATGTAGTCATCACGGGGCTGACGCAATCCAGCCAAGACATCCAACCAGGGGATATCTTCCTCGCATTTGCGGGTGCAAGGACGCATGGCGCAAGGTATTGCAAAGCTGCCCGCGACAGGGGGGCTTGCGCAGTTCTGACCGACATTACAGGCGCAGCCATTATCGCCGAGCTCGGTAT
>JAKAJO010000027.1 GCA_021813745.1 Acidobacteriota bacterium | reverse complement strand
ACGACCGCAGTAACTGTATAGGTTCGATCCAAGCCCACTCGTGATGAGGCTCTTATCAGCGACACAGAGTCCGCCGCCCGGTATACTTGGGTCGAGCCACGACCAGTGATTGTGCATTTCATATGGGACTGAAGACCAATCATAGCGTGAACCAACATTAATCGTGAGTTTAGGCGATACCTTCCAGTCCTCCTGGAAGAAGGGCCCAAAGGAGTTGTAGACAATGTTCACCGGAGAGCCTGGATCCTTCGGGTTCGATTGAGATGTGGGCTGGGTCGACCATACCTGCTCCAGGTATCCCAGAAGGTAGTCGGCAAACGGATTCCCAGAGAAGTCCCCTGTAAATGTGAACTGGCCGGTAAACCCAGTGGTCGTATTGTTCGCCAGCGTCCAATGACGATAATCGAAGCCAAAAGTCATTGTGTGGCGCCCCTTGATCAAGGTTGCGGAGTCGCTTACTTCGTGGGTTACTTGGTCGTTTAGCCACGGCGTGTTGACAGCGCCACCAAGCGCCAGAAAGCCAATTATGCCAACAGTTGGTAACGTCCTTTGATTCGACGGGAGTGGATTGTATATGCCCTTGAAATTGAAGGCATCAATAGCAGATTGTGGGACACTTACTCCAAGTTGATCTGCCGCTACATCCAGATTCGAGTACCTGAATTGATTGATGAAACTTGGACTAAACGTGCGAATATAAGTGATTTGATAGTTCGTCGTATTGATCGGGTGAACATACCCGGATGTGGCGGGTATTGCACCGCTATCATAGACATTATTGGCCTTTGTATATCGTCCAAAAATCGTGTTCTTCAATCCGATGGTCTGGTCAATCCGATAATTCTGCTGGTCGGTGGTAATTGGGCTATTCGCTGTGCCCACAAAGTTACCTTGTGCAACATTCGTGTTTGCGGCAGGGATGTACTGGTTCATCACTTTTGCAAAGTTTGAAATTTGGGAGGATGGTATTTGATTGTTCGGGAACGGTACCCCTGTAGCTGGGTCCTTGATGGGCGTGGTAAACTGGCCGGACAATTCGGCCGCAGTTGGTACGACTCCATACATGGTGGCATATGTGGTCGACCGGAAGCCTTCATAGTTCGCAAAGAAGAACGTTCGATCCTTACCGTTGTATACCTTCGGAATCCAGATCGGTCCACCGAGAGAGTATCCAAAATCGTTTTGCCTGAGAATCGGGACTGATGCATCGAAATACGAGCGCGCATCAAAGAAGTTGTTCCGCAGAAAGTCAAATGCACTGCCGTGAAACTGGTTTGTTCCCGATTTGTATCCAATGTTGATCTGATTCGAACTTGTTCCGTATTCGGCAGAATAAGTCTCAGTTTGGGCCTTAAACTCCTGGATGGCCTCGATCGAAGGCTCAAACGCCGGTGTTTGATACATCACGTCATTGATTGTCACACCATCGACTAGGTATTGATTTGCAGACGCTCTTCCCCCTCCTAGAATCAGCGAACCACCCGAACCGGGGCGCGTGGCTTGTTCTCCCGATGGAGCACTTGCGCTATTCATCTGGACAGCTCCCGGCTGAAGAATCATCAGCGACGTAAAATTGCGTCCGTTTAGAGGCAGGTCGCTCACTTGCTGCTCGGAAATCAACTGGCCGATGCTTGAGCTCTCCGAATCTAGTTGAACTGCCTGGGCTGAGACCTCGACTTGTTGGGTTGTTGCCCCAGGCTTCAGGACAGCATTGGCACGTACCGTTTGATCCACTTGCAGACTAACGTGCTGAATCCGGGTTCTGCTGAAGCCATTGGCCTCAACGATTACGCTGTAACGACCAGGATTGAGATAAGGGACCGTATAGTACCCCGATGGTCCAGTAATCGCTGAGTGTGCCACATTAGTATCTTCCTCAACGACGGTGACTTTGGCGCCAGGTATAACAGCCCCAGTAATATCTGATACCTGTCCTTGCATCGTACCCACTGCACCCTGAGCCCAAGAGGTAGGTGCTACAGATGCAATTGTGATGAATGTAAGCAGCGAGAGAATCAAGCGTCTCATCGGGAAGACCTCCAAACGCTTAAGCGTTAGAAAACATAAAGAACACAGCGATTGCCGAGATGTCAAGCAAAAAATGAGCGCCTAAGCGCTTGGCTGCGCCAATGACTGCTCGTAGCGAACAGCCTTGCGAGTTCGTTCGAGAAGCGGAGTCCTTTCAGTATGGCATGGCGCGATTTCATAAAGCTCTTAAAATCAGTTTAGTATACAATTTGTCCCGACGATTCCGCAGCTGTTCTATCTTGAACGTCCGATCTCCTCTTCTTCCGGTCGAAGAATAGTAAGCGCTTAAACGCTTGACTTATTTTGTCGAATTGTTGTAGAAAGCTATAGAAATGGGACCCGCGACGTAAGCATCCTGGGAGTCTTGAAGAGGGCAATTCCGTTCACAGAGGCGAACCATGAAGACTCTGAACTACCCCCATTGGGGAGCACTTGAAGTCAAAGAGATTCCGCGACCTGTACCCCGCGACCGTGAAGTGCTGATCCGTGTGTCGCACTGCGGCATTTGCGGCTCCGAACTAGATACCTTTCGGTCGCGTAGCCCTCGGCGCACGCCCCCCTTGATCATGGGCCACGAGTTCTGCGGATGGGTGGAGCATGCAGGCAATGCAGAAAGCAACTGGAAGAAGGGCATGCCGGTAATAGCGCATGCAGTAGTGCATTGTGGAAGTTGCTCTCCGTGCAAACGAGGTGATACCAATCTTTGTTCTGACCGTCGGGTCTTTGGCATGCATCGCCCAGGGGCTTTTGCTGAATACGTATCGGTTCCGGAGCACGTATTGGTCTCGTGGCCTGAAGCTCTCTCCCCTGTTACGGCGGTGTTCGCAGAACCGCTTGCGAATGGAGTCAATGCAATGCGCCAGAACCCCACAGGGCGCAAGTCACGTGTAGTCATAATTGGCGCAGGCCCCATTGGGCTGATGTGCTTGTACGCTGCCAAGCGTCTATATGATGCATCAGTCATCATCTCTGATCTTGTCCCTGAGCGGCTTGCAGTTGCACGTACTTTGGGGGCAGATCTTACAGTCAACGTGCACGAGCGGGACATTAATTCAGAGGTGCGCGATCATTGGAAGGGTGAGCTAGGAGAGCACGTCATTGACGCGGTTGGCACTTCTGAAACTAAATCGGCCTCAGTTGACCTCATTGAGGCAGGCGGAACTGCAGTATGGGTTGGCCTTCATGAAGATCGGATTCAGTTCGATACCTACCCCTTAACACTTCACCAGAAGACTATATGCGGCACGTATTCGGGTTCCATGAGCGATCTGAACACTGCAGTTCAAATTCTCGAGAACCATCCCTTCGATACAAGCTGGGTTAGTTGCTCTCCACTCGAACTAGGTGGAAATACGTTCGAAGCAGTGCTACGAGATAGCAGCAACGTTAAGGCGATTCTCCGCCTCAGCTAGGGCTAAATCACAGGATTAGCAGATTCCAAGGGGAGTGTATTCATTGAAAAATAAGCCGAAATTTGTCATTACCGACTATCAATTTCCTTCGATCGATGTTGAGAGGCAAGTTGTTTCCGATGCCGGAGGCGAACTGATAGTTTATCAGTGCTCGAACGAACAAGAGGTGATTGAGGCAGCGCACGATGCAGATGCTCTACTTGTTCAATGGGCACCGATTACGCGGACAGTCATCGAGAATCTCGATCGTTGCAAGGTCATTGTGCGATATGGAATCGGTCTGGATAATGTGGACCTTAAAGCTGCGCGTGATCGAGGCGTCACAGTACGGAATATTCCCGACTACTGCATCGATGAAGTAGCCGATCATACGTTTGCGCTAGCGATGTGCCTTGCCCGACAGATTCCCATGATCGATCACCGCATACGAAAAGGGATTTGGAAGATCGTTCCTGATCTACCGATGCTTGCTTCGCGTCAAGCTACTTTTGTCACGATGGGCTACGGGCGCATCGCTCGGGAAGTGCTGAATCGCGCACGAGCAGCAAAGTTTAAACTTGCAACATGCGACCCCTATCTCCCAGGTGACATTGAGCTTCCTCACGACGTTCTCCGCGTTGACTTCGATACCGCTTTGCAGATTGCGGATATTCTCTCGCTCAATTTGCCGCTATCGCCTGAAACCCGCCACATCCTGAACGAAGACGCGATCAGCAAAATGAAGTCCACGGCCATCGTAGTCAATACAGCGCGTGGCGCTCTCATCGATTCATTAGCTCTCGCGGCTGCTTTGAGCGAATCTAAGATTCAGTGCGCCGGCATCGATGTATTTGAAGCTGAGCCTCTCGAGGACGATCACCCTTTGCGCGGCTGTGCGAATGCAGTTTTGACTTCTCATGTGTCTTGGTACAGCGAATTGAGCGGTCCCACCCTCCAGCGACTCGCAGCTGAGGAGGCGGTCCGTTTTGTCAGTACACGGAGTGCTGAGCGATGCATTTGAGGAGCCTCATTCTGATTATCCTTGGTGGAGTCATGGAAGGGTTGTTCGCCCTTCCAATGCGTTTCGCACCGCGATGGTCATGGGAAAACTTTTGGGGAACAGGTTCCTTCTTTGCTCTGATCCTTGTCCCGTGGCCGCTCGCTATTCTTACTGTTCCTGCCTTGCGATCGGTTTACATGGAAGCACCTCCGCCGGCAATTTTCCTTGCGATTCTATTCGGTGCTGGCTGGGGTCTAGGAGGGGTATTCTTCGGGCGCGGAGTAGCACTTCTTGGACTATCTTTAGGAACTTCGATCATCATGGGGCTCATCGCAATAAGTGGTTCAGTCCTTCCTCTTGTCTTGAAACGTAATGTCCATATACCTACGGGCGCATTGGGAGGTCTGTTGGCGGGTATCACAATTATGCTTTGCGGCTTGGGTCTGTGCGCCTTCGCAGGAAACCTGCGAAGTGATAGCGTCAAGCGGGCGACAGATTCGCGCACCCCCCATTTCAGCTTCGGCATTCTGTATTGTATCGCTGCTGGAACTTTGTCATCGTTGGTCAATTTCGCCCTGATCTTTGGCGATCCAATTGCCTCTGTTGCGACGTCCCACAACATTGATCGTTCAATCGCCAATAATGCCGTTTGGGCAATCGTTTTTTCTGCGAATTACATAGTGAACATTGGTTACTGTTTATCTCTTGCATGGAAGCGCCATACGCTCTATGAATTACGATCGGAGTCACGAAGACACTATTGGCTTCTTGCGGTCTTGATGGGGTTCTTGTGGGGGGGCGGCATAGTTGTCTACGGCTTGGGTGCGTCCACTGGAGATACCCTTGGTCCAGTATTTGGTTTTCCAATAATGCTTCTGGCGTCGATACTCACGGGGAACGTAGCAGGTGCGATCTGTGGGGAGTGGCGTCTTCAGCCAGCTTCTGCCACACTCGCGATGGGATGCGGTTTACTCTTTATGGTTTTGGCGATTGTCACACTAGGCTACGCAAACTACAAGGTAGCGTAAGGCGCCCTACCGGCCGGCAGTCCGCACAACGGTTCGGGTTTCCATCAGAAAGGTGTTCACAGATTGACTGACAAGTCGTTCGGCAAAAATTGGGTCACGGGTTCGCAATGCGTCAAGGATTCGCCCGTGCTGCTCTAGGCTTCGCGCCCACTGATCATCCTCGGCTCTTGCGCCCTGCACTCGAATTACAACGAATGCGAACAACGGAATCACGATTCGCTTCACCGCCTGCACAAGCATTGGATTTCCGGTCAACTCAGCCATCAAGATATGGAAGTTGAGATCGCGTTCATAGAATGCTCTCAAGTTATTGCAGAGAATGGCTGAGCGCATATCCTCGAGAACTTGCTCCAAGGGAGCGATGTTGCTGCATTTCTCCGCAACAATCCGAGCCGCATATCCTTCCAACACCGCGCGGAGTTCATAACTGTGCTCAACATCCTCATCCGTGAGTTTTGTCACGTGGGCTGTGCGCCCGGATCCCTTCTGTACAAAGCCCTCCGCAGCCAGAATATTCAGTGCCTCGCGAACGGAAGTTTGTGAAACCCCAAGTGATTTGGCCCACCGAATCTCGACGATTTTCTCCCCAGGGATAAGGCGCCCACTGACAATCTCCTCGCGGAGGAATGCTGCCAGATTATCCTTCTTGTGCAGCAGCTCACGTTGTGACGCTCCGATTTCAAAGCTTAAACTTGTCATACCCACAATCATTTCTCCATTTATCGCCTTCTGCCGGACGGGGATTCAAGCGCTTGGGCGCTCGCTCGTCGCTTCTATAATGATCTGAAAATCATAAATGCCTTAACACATAAAGGGGCATCCTAGACTGTGGCCTACAGGCGGTTGGCAAAAGCTACAAGGATATCTTTGCGCTTATGAACCGCAATGGCAAGCACTGAGGCTTCGAGCTATTTCTTGGCTTAGGCAGTGTCCTCAACTTATTCAGCGTCCTTCCCAAACGGGCTCTTTTCGAATGCGATAACTCTCTGCCGCTGTTCACCGAGCTTTTCAATTCCTAAACGAATAACATTACCTTCTCGAAGGAAAACCTGAGGTTCCTGCCCCAGACCAACCCCTGGCGGTGTACCTGTTGAGATAATATCTCCCGGTTGAAGGCTCATAAATGAGCTGAGGTAGCTAATGAGGTACGGAATGTCGAAAACCATCGTTCGCGTTGATCCGTCCTGATAGCGGTGTCCATCAACTTCTAGCCAAAGATTCAGGTTCTGCGGATCGGGTATTTCATCGGCCGTCACTAACCATGGCCCAATAGGACCGAATGTGTCGGCGCTTTTGCCCTTTACCCATTGCCCGGTTCCCTCTAATTGAAAGGCCCTTTCGGATAGGTCATTAATCACACAGTATCCGCAGACATATGATAGGGCATCTTCGATAGGAGCATATCTTGCCTCTTTCCCGATGACGACCCCTAACTCCACTTCCCAGTCAGTTTTCATGGACCCTCTTGGAAGTACGATCTCATCGTTCGGCCCACAGATTGAAGACGTGGCTTTCATAAATATCACCGGCTGTTTCGGTACGGCCATCTTGGACTCGGCTGCATGATCCGAATAATTCAATCCTATACAGATGAACTTGCCGACTCTACCTACACACGGCCCAAGCCTTTCTGGCCTGACCGGCACCAGCGAAGCAATATCAACCTCTCTAATCGCCTTGATGGAATTGGGAGACAATGCTGGTCCGGCAATATCCTCTACAACGTTGGATAAGTCTCTGACTACACCGTCGGCGTCAACTATTCCCGGTTTTTCAGCTCCTCGAAGCCCGTAACGAACCAGTTTCATTCAATCCTCCAATTGAGGGCCATCGCCGCGTATTCCCAATCGCAAGAGTGTGTTCTTCGGTCGCACAATTCAGACCGTTTGTCATCACTTTTGAGTTCGGAAGAGTTCGCTGACCGAACCGCCAAGTCTTATTCTCGCTCTATCTAAATCCCAAATAGGTAATGCTGTCAAACGCTTAAACGCTTGGAAGGATTGGGGGGCGCTACTCTTCTTGCCATGGGCTCATTCCGCTGATTCACAATAATCGTGCAAATGATCCAAAGTCTATGTGTAATAAGAGCCTAGCCTGCATCTTGTCTTCCTAGCCCCTGCGGAAGTACGTCGCTTCCTAGGGCATTGGCTGTAAGGGTGATACAACATCTGTGAAAGCCCCGGTGGTTTTCTGGGCGGTTGCCACAGGTTCCCGCGGCGGGAGCCTGTTCAGAGTAGGCGACTGACGGGAAGCCTTTGGGTGTGCTGTAAGGTTTACCTTTTGACACGGCCGGATCTCATCGATCCGGCCATTGATTTTGTGGGGTTTATGCGGCGGGTTTTTCCATCCCTTTTGTCACAGCTATATAAGGATGGGATTCGACGGTCTTCGCAGCGTCATCCTGCTCACGGAGCACGCGCTGGATCGTGGCCGTTGAAGCGGAGTGGTTCCTGGCGATCGTGCGGAGGCTCTGCCCCTGTGTACGTTCCAGACGGATCGCTTCCCGATCGAGGCTGAGCGGAGTGCGCCCGATGTGCCGGCCTTCGAGCCTGGCGCGTCGCATGCCGGCCTTGACCCGTTCGACGATGAGCGAGCGCTCCAGCTCAGCGATGGCGCCGACGATGACAACGATGGCCCGGCCCAGCGGGCCACCCGTATCGATCTGCTCGCGGAAGCTGATGAACTCGATCTTCAGATGGTTCAGTTCATCGAGCACCTGCAGAAAGTGGGTGACCGACCGGGCGATGCGGTCGAAGGCCCAGCAGACGACCACATCGAACCGGCCGCGCCGGGCATCGTGCAGCAGCCCGTCTAGGCCAGGACGTTTGGCTTTGGCGCCGGAGATCCGGTCGGTGTATTCCCGGACGATCTCGAAGCCGCGTTGGGCAGCCAGCTGGCGCAGGTCGTGAAGCTGGGTCTCGGGGTGCTGATCCACGCTCGAGACCCTCATATATAGAACGGCTCTCTTCACTTGCGCCGTCCTTTCGGCTGCTTGCCGGAGTTCTTGTCTACATAATTCTGGATGAACTCCAGCAACGCATCGGTCATGTTCTGCCCCTTGGCGGCGGTGGCCGACTTGAAGCTGTTGTGGAGCTCGATGGGAACGTTCAGATTCATGCGCTTTGTTCCTTTGTCTTCCGGTTGGGCCGTATGGCTCACCCCCTTTCTCTCGAAGGTGAGTGTATACAGCTATAAGTATCGGCCGCTACTCAATACCCCAGGCCTGGCGGCACAGCAGGACGACTCCGGCCATCGTCTCCCAGTCGATATCGAGCGCCGCGGCGATCGAGCGGACCTGCAGCCGGGTCTCAGGAAGCCAGTTGCCGACCTCCATCGCCGACCACTGCCCAGGGTCTATGCCCGCCAGAACTGCCGCCTGATCGACGGAAAGCCCGGCCTTCTCGCGGCCCGACTGCATGAACTGGCCGAAGAAGCGGGACCAGAGGCCCTGGAAGTACTGGTTCTCGGGGGTGGGCTGAAGAAGCATAAAGTGTGTACCCATATACTCATTACTCCTGAACGGCGAACACGTCAAGTTCGCCTGAGATTGAACTACGCGATAAGTATGTGCCCATAAGAGTATCGAACCAAAGACATCTTCCCCGATCACAACAAGGGCAAGGATGTCTACTACCAGGGATCCCGGCAAATGACCTCCACCTCGCGCCGGTACTACGAGCAGGAGCTTGACGCCGGCATGGGCCCCTCACCCGGCTTCAACGAGATGTTCGGCTACACCGAGCCCCTGCGTCGCTTCATCCAGCGCGAGGGATTCGAGCCCCAGGCCAACGAGATCCCCAACACCATGCCTTCATGGATGCCCGGCGATGACTACTACACCGACTTCCGCAAAGGCGATCCCTACATCAAGGTCGACCAGGGCTTCGCCCGCCTGCCCGGATCGGGCTATGCCGCCCTCCACCCGGAGCTCAAGGACGTCAACCCCGAGGACTACCCCGACATCCACAAGATGGCCATCCTGGCCGATGTCGCGCCCTACTCCCGGGAGTACAACACCTACCGTCTCAAGGTCGGCAAGCAAGCCAGGGACAACACCGAGCTGCAGATCGAGTACGACAAGATCCTGGACCGCGTGCGCCAGACCAGGAACTTCCGTCCTTTGCCCTGTTTTGGCACCTTCGAAAAGCACTACCGCATATGCCCGGCTTTATTGCCCTATCTCTCTATCCATGAGTCGCTTGCGATCCACATGTTCCGGCCACGGTTTCCGGCTTTTGCGCCACTTCGGGCCTGGCCCGCCGCAGGCGCCGAAAAACTGCGCCACACCCTGCGCCACACCCTGCGCCACACGGTTCCTGCCCGCGCCAAAAACTGCGCCAAACGGCATCGGGCTTCTCTTCGTCCTACAGCAGCGACGCAGATCACATTCCATCGATCCTTCCCACTGATAGCCTGCACTCTTCTATGACCAGAAAGGTAGATAAGGAAAGCACCGCGGTTCGATTGCGCCTCTCCGCTGCCCAGATCAAGATCCTCACGCCGGGAATCGGGCTCCTTGTCGAGTCCTATGAGATCCGTCAGAAATCAGGTACCTCACCCTTCTCTTATCCCTTCCGCATCTTCCCCCCGCCTCGCGCCTTCGACCGCGGGTGCTATGACCAGGAGTTCATGGAGAAAGTCCTCAGCCTCAGGGATTCCTTGAAAACTGATTCCAAAAATGGACGGCGGGTGAGCTTGGACACCATCGAGCTGCGAGTGGCCATATTTGGCATTCGAGCCTACATCGAATTCGTGCGGCTTCAGAGGCGCCAACAGCGGCGTAAGGGCCGCAAGTTCAAAGCCAGTGCGCCCATCGACGAAAGAACCATCGCCCTTCTGAAAGCGATGTCGCGCCGCGTGATCCTTTCGCTGGAGCGCCACATGAAAAGAACGAATCGCACTTCGATGAAGGCGATCGGAAAGAAGGGGCACGACGCGCTCCTGGCTTCATGGAAGGCGCATCTTCGCTGGATGCGGCTGCATATCGCCTATTTCAAGCCATTGGGCCAGCCAGTACACGGTTTAAGAAAGCGGCAACAGAAAGATCTCGACGAGCTCATGCAGATGGCCAAGCGCGGACTGCGCAATGCGCGCTATCAGCAGCCGAGCGACAAGGATCTTCGGCGTGTGATGCGACTTTACGCAAAATACTCCCGCCAAGGTCGACAGGGCAACTGGACGGTCCACTCTCTTGTGGAGAACAAACAACGGTTCGATAACACATACCATCTGGCGCACTTTGTAATCGATCATTTAAGACTCAAGGAGTTGTCAAAATCGTGACGAAGAAAAAAGGGAAGAGAAAAGACGTTAGCAAAAGCAAGCAATGCCGCAATGACGCACGTCATCAGCGCGCCATGACAGATCCGAGGGTTCAGCGGCTTCTAAGCGCCCTTCGCGCCAATTGGAACGACCAGATCCCGCAGGAGAATGGCGCACCGCTGAAGAAGCTGAAAGATCTCGGATGCCCTGTGCGAGGGATCGCCCGGGAATTGGGGAAACCTGCGTCAAGTATCCGCAGGTATATCAAGCACGCTAATTCATCGGAATCCAGGAGCGCTTGGGTTGCAATGATGGAGCGCACCGTAGCCAAGGAGCCCGAAGAGGAAACCACAATGAGCGCTATCGAGGCTGCCCGTCAAGCAGGAGCCTTGATTCCAAGGAAGAAAGGACTGGGGCCCGTCATTGAGGAGACACACTCGGAGAAGGATCATGTCCACTCCTCGACAGCTCCGCCGGCAAAGAAGGTCACTTCCCCTGCATTGACCAGAGCCCAAGAACTTCGGGCTATGAATCCCGACCAGAGCGGGAAGCAGATCCAAGCCGGCAGTGGCGAACCAAGAATGAGTCTGGTTGACGCCTACAAATTGAGCAAAGGGCAAAGCATTTCGGACAGCGTGCGGCGATTGGAAGCAATCCCCGATTCCATCGAGCCGCGTCCATTCCAAAACGCAAGATCAATGAAGCGGCAAGGCAAGCCATTGCCGCCTGAAGACACCCCCTGACATGTCTCTTAAGCTTCAGGGAGCCTTTTGATACACACGCTGTTGCTGCTCTCCCCCACGGGGAATTTGCCTGACTACAGTCCTTGGGACCAATAGCCCACAGCCGCATGCGAGGGCGATGTTTGCGGTGTCAGATTGCTTACCCAGGCTACGACCGGCTGGAGTCGATGAAAAAGATGGCGCGCATGCTGCGCTCTCACGAGGAGCTGCTGATGAACTGGTTCTGCGCCCGCGGCGAGTTATCGAGCACCGCCGTCGAGGGCCTGAACAACAAAGTCCGAGTGGTTACCAGATGATCCTACGGACTTCGCACGTGCGACGCCATCGAAGTGGCGTTTTGTCAAACGCTTGGACGGCTACCTGAGCCGGAGACCACCCGCAGATTTTGTTGACGAGGCATTATTACTTCGCAGCCGAAGGGTTGGACACTCGTCGCATCGGACGCAGGGTACTTATTGCTCATGCTTCACTCGTGCGTTTTGCGTCCACAAATCATTTTGAGACAATCAGGTCAACAGCGGCTCGGAGTGCGGCGTCGTCCAAGTGTGCGTAACGGGCTGTCATGGTGATTGTCTTATGGCCCGCAAGGACTTGGATGACTTTGAGATTTACGCCTTTCATTGCCAAACGGGAGCAAAAGGTATGGCGGCAATCATGCCAGCGAAAATCCGCCACGCCACTTTTCTGAAGTACATCTTCCCACCAGATTCGCGGTAACTGAGAAAAAACCGCACTACTCTTCTTGGCTTTGGGGACGCGTCTGCGTAACTCTGCAAATGCGGCAAGGACGGTCGTGTTCATGGGGATTGTCCTGCTACTGAAGTTCTTTGTTCTCGAGAGTCGTACTTCTTTATGTACCAGGTCAATCGCACCCCACGTTAGGCCGTATTGCTCGGAAAGGCGCATACCTGTGCCCAGAGCAATTTCCAGTTCTGGAATTTTCGTCGGGTAATGCTCGGTGAGGGTATTGCGGAGAGCAGTTTCTTCGGCAACAGTCAACCACCTGATTACGCCGTTGTCTTCGTGCTTTTGTTGAACCAAACGAGCCGGATTGCTCTTTACCTTTCCGTTCCGTAGAGCCTCACGATAGATGAGCGAGAATAGCGCCCGGTAACGATTGCTTGTTCCGGGCGTCTTTGTATTTTTGGCGAGCCATGCGTCAATTTCTTGAGGGGTTACGCTCTCCGCTACGCGGTCGTTGAAATCCAAGCGAATCTTCTTCAAACGGGACGAGATGTGCTTTTGGTCTCTGTGATGCGCCTTGCTGTAGGTTTCAATATCATCCGCGAGAATGCTGAACCGGAGGCCAGCGTTGCGCAGATTGTCCGGCATTTTGGCGCCCACACGGCGTTCATTCCGCCGTTTGATCAGCAGGTCAATTGCATCGCCCTTACGCCCTACTTTTTCGCGCCTCAGCTTGCCATTGGCATCTCGGTATCGAATCCACCACACGTTGGAGCCGGAAGTCCGCTCCCACACACCCCGAATCGCCTTCGCCTCATTTTTTCGCATCTGGTCGCATCAGCCGCATGAAGTATCACTAATAGTATCACTAGACGGTTTTTGCGGGAGTGAGTAAATCAACTTAAGTCATTGATTCTAAATGGTGGGCCCGGAGGGATTCGAACCCCCAACCAAGGGATTATGAGTCCCCTGCTCTAACCGTTGAGCTACAGGCCCTTCTCTTGAACATCCAAAATTGCATGATCCCATGATGAACTTGGATATGA
>JAKAJO010000114.1 GCA_021813745.1 Acidobacteriota bacterium | reverse complement strand
TCAAGTCTGACGCCGCCGATCCACGTAGCATCTCCGCGATGGAGATGCTGGAAGAAGCCGTGCGCAAGCAGCTTGAACCGGAAACGCAGAAAGAACGCGAGGAAGACGCCGCTCCCTGACAGGGCGGCGTCTTCCTCGTATACCCCCTGACACTCTCGCTTGCGCTGCGTTGAGGATCGCATGCTCCCACCGCGAGGGCGCTTTGAACATCGATGGGGCAACTTGAAGGCTTTCTGCATTCTCAGCGCCGTCGGCCGTGCAACAATCGGAAGGATATGCACCTTCTTGAAAAGGTATATCCCCGCATCGAACGCGGCGTTCGCTTGTGCCATGCCGCTGCTTGGACTGGTGCTCAGGCACTGGGACTGGGCCTGCTGGACGCAGATGAACTCGTTCGCCTGACCGTGCAGCGCTTTGAGTCGTCCACCTACCTCGATCCTGCCTACAATCTCGAAGCGGGGCTTTGGCTGTGGGAGCGCGAGGCAGTGCAAAGGTTCTTCCCCCCGACGGGGCGCATCCTGGTGGGCGCGGCTGGCTCAGGCAGAGAAATGATCGCCTTGCACCGGATGGGGTATACCGTGCAGGGGTTCGATTGCGCGCACACGCTCGCCGAAGCCGGACAAAGACTTCTTCGCGATGCGGGTTGTTCGGCTCCGCTGACATGGGCGCCGCCCGGCACAGTCCCGGAGTTGAAGGGGCCGTTTGACGGCGCAATCATGGGGTGGTCCGGTTACATGTATATCCCGCTGCGAAGCCAGCGCGTACAACTGCTTCAGGATTTTCGCGGGTTACTCCGTTGCGGGGGGCCGCTGCTGGTGTCCTTTCAGACACGGGAGCATTATGAACGGCGGATGGTCTGGTCAGCCCGGGGAGCCAACTGGATACGAAAACTGAGGGGCGTCCCGCCCGTCACCACCGGAGACCGGCTCGACAACGGCTTCAAACACTGGTTCAACCGCGACGATATTGAAGGAGAAATGGCGGAAGCTGGACTACGTATGGAGTGGTACGGAGCGGATGGCTACGGCTGGGCAGTTGGAACTCGAGCAGATAGATGAAATGTAGATCGGAAGGCGGCGGAGTCCAGGTCCACCTGCCTGAGTTCCACTGGATACCTGCTCCTGTCGTGCAATCTCAAGCAGGCGCACGAATCACCTCGATCGATTATCTATTTACAGCCTTACCTCTGCAGAGTCATGATTTATGCGAAGCATTGGCGCTCTGCCCATCGTGGCTTATTCCATTGCCACCAGCAGTAATCTTCTCGATATCAATCTTTTTCAGTTGCGGGGCAATCCATACTTTCCGGGATTCCAAGTTTGATTTCATCAAAGTCTCCATTTTGGTCTTCCCGTACAAATTAGTCTTAAGCGTCAATCTTAGACTAACTCCCTCCTCTATGCAAGTAATTCCGTACACCACATCCTGTTACAAGTCTGCAATGTCTAGACACTCGCCCAGGACTCGGATCCCTCGCCTTTTGCGTGACTTAGCATTGCGCTCGAAATCCTGAAGGTCTGTGGCTTTTACCTTGGATATATTCCTCTTTCTCCATGTTAGACAGACGTATTACCTCGTATCTTCCTCCAGAGCCATGAGAAGGGTCGCAGAGGAATGTAGAGCCAGAAAAAGTGATCAGGAAGAGGAAGCGCTCTGAAGTCATCTCGATAATAGAAGAGTTCTGCCAGACTTTGTCGCCAGGTTCTCTGCTGCCAAAGGAGGTGATAATAACGGCTCTTGCGGATGACATCGAGAAGCCTGACGAGTGTGCCAAACTCAAGGATTTCTTGCGGACATTTGAGGCTGCGGAGAGGCTCCTCTACCAGAAATCCAGGCAATCTCTCCGATGGATTTAGTTCCACCTGCGGCAATGGAAGTCCGTAGACCTCCCTCAGCAAGGCCATGCCAATCAGCAGTGGCCTTTCCCGACTTGTGTTCTGAGCCGCTTGCAGGACTTCCGGCCAGTCGATAGTTTTCTCCGCATAGATGCCCGCAAGATCACTCAGCCACTTCGCGCGGAACCATGCATGCTGGCTTCCATGGCTGCAGAGATAAAGCACCTGGTCAACTGGGTCCATGGCGCGGTAGGGACATCCGTGCCAGATAGCTGAGAAACTCCGAGCCCATCGACGCGCGGCCTCGCCCGGCGCATCCCAGTAGTGACCCCAATGAAGCTCCAAAGTGCTAAGACCTTGCGGATCCACTAGTCCGATGTGAGCCTCTCGCCGCAAAAATTGCTTCTCCTGGCGGGGAGTCATGAGGAAGTAACTGGGTTCCAGGGTGTATCCCAGATCTTCGAGGCAGGCACGCGCTCGCGAAAGATCATTCAAGCTTACCTCAAGATCGAGATCCTTGGATTGGCGTAATCCCACATCGCCATAGAGCTCAAAGGAAAGAATCGGCCCTTTGAGCACCATCACGGGAATCTCCGCGCGGCTGAATGCCTTCAGGATTTCGGCAAGCACTGCAACGTACTTAAGTGCCTGCACTCGGCACGCATCACTGCGCGCTTTGAGCTCCTGCTGAACATGAACGGGAAGATCCAAGCCTGCAATGCGCTTGAGAGCCGACCAACTTAGTGC
>JAKAJO010000013.1 GCA_021813745.1 Acidobacteriota bacterium | reverse complement strand
GAATCGGGCGTGGACAAGAGCTATCACGAAGCCCCGTTTTTCTACTGGCTCTACGGGGCGCTCATCGCCGGCGGGGCCATTACCGTGCTGGTGCTGCCGGATGCGCAACTGGTGAACTTTGCGATCTTATCGCAGGTACTGAACGGGGTTCTGCTGCCGGTGATCATCATTCTGATGTTGTTGCTGATCAACCGGCATGACCTGATGGGCGAGCACAAGAATTCGCGCGCATGGAATGTGATTGCGTGGGGCACCAGCGTCATCGTGATCGGAATGACCCTGGTGATGCTTTGGACGATGTTGCCGGGACATTGAAGGCCGGCGCATGAGAGAGAAGAAGGGAACGCGCCATGCGTCAGACGGTGAAACCATCGTCTGTGCACTCCGCTCTAGCTTGAAGTTGCGGGCTGCGAGGTCAATTTGGGATCGGGACCGTACTGGTTTGGTCCCCGGGTGCCGTTGATGGCCATCATCACGAGCAGCACAATGGCACCTGCAAGCGGAACCAGCGAGATCAGAATCCACCATCCGCTCCTGCCGATGTCGTGCAGGCGGCGCACGGTGCAGGCAATGTAGGGGACCAGGGCAGCCAACGCATATGCGAAATAAGCGAAGTACATAAAGGCGCCCATCTCCGGCTGCTTTACAAGCGCAAAACCTACGCTGGCGAGATAAAGCACGGCGAAGATTGCGATGTTGTAAAGCGTAAAGGTCCAAAACTCAATGCGGCGCGACCGGCCCGTGAACTCAGCGTAGCGTTGCCAGACTCGCAGATACCAACTCATGGAAATCCTCCGATCTTAGCTTTCCGCTGAATTCGACGTAAGCATGATGACTTACGGTACGGAATTGAACGGATTGCCTGGCTCTCCGGGTGGTATTGAAAACTTTTGGAAGCATACACCATTTTGAGACCAGGAAAAGTGATCCGGGTCTCCGGTGGCTTGAAACAACACCCTGACGCTCTCGTCATAAGCCATGCGTGCCGAATGATAGAGTGTGGGTATGAATGCAGAGTTTTGCGGTGCTAGGGCTCCCTTTTGCTGGTACGCAACTTTGTTTGCGGGGCTGGTTTTGATCACCGCCAATTCGTTTGCGGCCGGACAACCTCCGGCGCCAGAACCTGCCGCGCCCGCGGCAAGCGCTCAGAACATGCCGGCACCTGTATGTGAGCCGGCAGCGCTTGGGTCGCCATACATTCCGGTGGACAGCTGGGTTTATCCCGCGGTGCTGCGACTCTATTCCCTGGGATTCGTCGATCATGTCTTTCTTGGAATGCGTCCGTGGACTCGCGCCAGCGTGAGCCGCATGCTGGAGGACGCCGACGCGAAGATCCAGGACGCCGATGACAGTCCGGCAACCGAGCAGGCTCAGGAGATCTACGAGGCGTTGAGCCAGGAGCTTGAACCCGATATGGAAGGCCCCTGCCTGTCGCATGAAGGTGGCGGGCGGATCGAGTCGGTTTACGTCATCGCCCGCGGCATTAGCGGCACGCCGCTGCGGGATAGTTATCACCTCGGGTCCACGATCATCAATGACTACGGGCGCCCGTTTGAGAACGGATTCAATAACTACTCGGGCGCGAGCGGCTACCTAACCTCAGGCCGCTTTGCGCTCTATGTCCGCGGTGAGCTTCAGGGGGCGCCTTCCGCGGCCGGATACTCCGCAAGTCTGGCGTCGACACTTTCATCGATTGACCTCATACCGTTCCTAAATCCCGTCACCAATACTCCTTATCCACAGGCCACAATTCCGCTCGGTCCGATCGGGGCCAAAACTGACGGAAGGTTGCTGGAAGCTTATATCTCATATCAATACATGCACCACGTTTTCTCATTCGGCAAGCAGGACCAATGGCTAAGCCCCGCCGAAGGTGGCGCCTTTGCCTATTCCAACAACGCGGAGAATATTTACGGCTTCGAGATCAATCGGATTGAACCGATACGCGTGCCGTTGCTTTCGCGGATTACCGGTCCCTTTCGGTATGAATTTCTGATCGGAGCGCTTCGGGGTCACACGTATGTTCCCAATCCGGCTTACCCAGGGCCCAGGCAGCCAAATGTGATCAATCCCGGCAATCCCTGGGTACACCTTGAAAAGATCAGTTTTAAGCCGACGCCCAATCTCGAATTTGGGTTCGAGCGCACGGTCATCTGGGGCGGCAAAGGCCATGGACCCATCACCATTCACAGCTTCCTGAAGAGCTTTTTCAGCTTTGCTTCGCCCAGCGCAACCACAAAATTCGGACGCAACGATCCAGGAGCGCGCTTTGGCGCCTTCGACTTCAACTATCGTCTTCCCTTTGTTCGCAACTGGCTTACGCTCTATTCGGATGGCGAGGTGCATGATGACGTTTCCCCGATTGATGCTCCCCGTCGTGCCGCCTGGCGTCCCGGCCTGTATCTCTCACACTTCCCGGGCGTGCCGCAACTCAGCCTGCGCACGGAGGCTGTGTGGACAGATCCGCCGGTTACCAACAGCCACGGCGGCACCTTCATGTATTGGGAGACCGTTCAGAAGCAGGGATACACCAATCAGGGGCAGATTTTCGGCGACTGGATTGGCCGGGAAGACAAGGGCGGCCAGGCATGGCTGACCTATCACCTGAGCGGCAACGAGTGGATTCAGGGTGCCTGG
>JAKAJO010000042.1 GCA_021813745.1 Acidobacteriota bacterium | reverse complement strand
ACAGCTTTCCCCTCTTCCTCAGAGAATGCGAATGGCGCTTCAATACTCCAAACCCTAAACTGCAACAAACACAACTAAAACAATGGGTTACACGATTCATGGCATGATTATCTGGTACAGCCCCTAAACAAGTTGAGCACCAATGGAAGGACCTGCATTAGTATGCCTGTTCTTCCTTGGAGAGCATAGGATCCCCTTCGAATGGCGAATTTGTTTCCCTATTCCAACTCGGCACCAAATCCTTCCCATGGCTATCTTCTGCCTGTGGTCCAGGCTCTCCTCAGGGATTTGCCGCATGGGAGTAAGCTCCTGGATCTGGGATGCGGGAATGGTGCGTTTCTAGCCCAGTTTCGCAACCACGGCTGGACGTTATACGGCTCCGATTTTTCGGAGAGCGGCATCCGCGAGGCGAAAAAAATGTGGAGGGAATCCATTTTTTTGAAGCAGACGCTACGCGCAACGTCGCGGAGTTTTACCTCCAGCAGTGCAACGGCCCCCTGGACGCCATCCTCAGTACAGAGGTAATCGAGCACGTTTTTGACCCCCGATCCTTTGCGAAGCTCTGCTTTGAGCTCCTCAAGCCGAATGGCCTGCTTGTGCTCAGCACGCCCTACCATGGGTACGCGAAGAATTTGTCGTTGGCTCTGGTGGGCGCGATGGATCGACACTACACCGCTCTATGGGACTGCGGCCATATCAAATTCTGGTCAAGGAAGACTCTTGGGATATTGCTTGAGGAGGCAGGTTTTCGAGAGCTTCATTTTCGCGGTGCGGGGCGTATTGCGTACCTCTGGAAAAGCATGGTAATGACCGCAAAAAAGCCATCTTTGCGGGATAGTTCTCACGCGCATTGAAGAGGCTCAAGCGTTTCTGACGCTGCACTGACCGCCAATACTCTCGGGCTTGGGCGACTCTTGATCCAGCAAAGAACGGCCGCTCTCATCGAGCGGCCGTTCTTTGCTACTGGCTCTGAACAAGAACTCCTATGCGGGCGAAGGAGATCCTTCCGGGAAGGTCCCCGATCCACCGCGACTCTCCGGCTTGAGCACCTGCTGGCCGCCGCTGCCCCCCGAGTCGCTTGGCGATGCCAGTGCCGAGCGAATCGGAGGCAGTTCTTTTCCGTCGATCAGCATCTGTACCTCTTCGGCATCAATCGTTTCGCGCTCCAGGAGCGCCGCCGCAATGCGGTGCATTGCGTCCTTGTTCGATTCCAGGATGCTTCGGGCCGACTGGTATGCCTCATCAATCAGACGGCGCACTTCCTGGTCAATCTGGCGCGCCGTCTCTTCGCTGAAGTCACGGTGCTGCGCGATCTCTCGACCGAGGAAGATCTGCTCTTCCTTCTTACCGAATGTGAGCGGTCCAAGCCGGCTCATTCCGTACTCGCACACCATGCGCCGCGCCAGATCTGTAGCCGTCTCGATGTCGCTGCCTGCTCCGGTTGACATCTGGTTGAGGAAAATCTCCTCTGCCACACGACCGCCGTAGGCTGTCGCAAGGCGCGTCTCCAGATACTCGCGCGTATAGTTATGGCGGTCATCGGGTAAATAGACCGTGACGCCTAGCGCCATCCCGCGTGGAATGATTGTGACTTTATGAATTGGGTCTGAGTGCTCACGCAGTATGGAGACCAGCGCATGACCCGCCTCGTGATAGGCCGTCACCCGCTTCTCCTCATCCGTCAGCAACATCGACTTGCGCTCCGCGCCCATCAGCACCTTGTCCTTCGCAAGCTCGAAGTCATACATCACCACCTGCTTGCGATTGGCACGGGCCGCGTTCAGCGCCGCTTCATTCACCATGTTGGCCAGGTCCGCTCCGGAAAACCCCGGTGTGCCACGGGCCAGCACGTTCAAGTTCACATCGTCGCCAACTGGAACCTTCTTGATGTGTACGCGCAGAACCTCCTCGCGCCCGCGCACATCCGGCAGACCCACCACCACGCGGCGGTCGAAACGACCCGGCCTCAACAACGCCGGATCCAGCACATCAGGCCGGTTCGTCGCTGCCACCAGAATCACCCCATCGTTCGACTCGAAGCCGTCCATTTCCACGAGCAATTGATTGAGCGTTTGCTCGCGCTCATCGTGTCCGCCCCCGAGGCCTGCGCCACGATGACGGCCCACCGCGTCGATTTCATCGATGAAGATGATGCACGGCGCATTTTTCTTGCCCTGCTCGAACAAGTCGCGTACGCGGCTGGCGCCCACGCCCACAAACATCTCCACGAAATCCGAACCGGAGATGGAGAAGAACGGCACATTCGCTTCGCCTGCCACCGCCCGCGCCAGAAGCGTCTTACCGGTCCCCGGAGGGCCCACCAGCAACACGCCTTTGGGAATGCGGCCGCCCAGCTTCTGGAACTTCTGCGGCTCCCGCAGGTATTCAATAATCTCCTTCAGCTCTTCCTTGGCCTCGTCCACGCCGGCCACATCTTTGAAGGTCACCTTCTTCTGCTGCATGGAGAGCAGGCGCGCTCGGCTTTTGCCAAACGAAAGCGCCTTGTTCCCTCCCGACTGCATTTGTCGCAGCATAAAGAACCAGATCGCGATCAGAAGGATAATCGGGCCAACATTCAGCAAAAGTGGCAGAAGAATGTTGTTTTGCTGGTCCTTCAGCGTGAATGCAACCTTCGCCGCATGCAGTTTGTCAATCAGCATGTCGGTGCTCTGCGGGATGGTGGTGTGGAACTGCTCCTTCGGCGTAGCCTTCAAGTGCCCGTGCAGTTCTGTACCTTGAATTGTTACGTCCTGCACCTGTCCTGCATCGATCTTGTCCAGCAGGTCGGAGTAGGAGACCTCCGTGTCCTTCCCCATGGTCGTCCCACGCTGCACTACACCCCAAAGCAGCATCAGGCAGATAAGGATAAAGACCCAGAACATGATCGTTTTGACGGTCGAATTCACCAGGATTCCTCTTTCCCGGCAGAAGGGGAAGCGCAACGCACTATCACCCCTGCCTAGCTCATCCTTTTAGACGCTTCGCCATGCCATGAAGTCACAGAAATTGCAGCGTTGGCAGCGGGAACACCGGCCCCGACCCGCCGATGAGCAGTTCTTCAGATTGTACTCTGAGCCGCATCAAAATGCCGGAGAAAGCGATCCGGCCAAGGTACTCCGGTATCAAGTTGATTTCTGCACCGCTGCCCCTTTGACCACCCGATGCTCGAGTCCATCAACAACCACCCGCATCCCAGGAACCGGCTCCACTTCCGCTCCCTGCATCCAAACGATTCTGCCGTCCGTTTCAAGCACCGGCCACCCCTCCCGGCCTGTACCTGTAACTCTCATCCTTTCAAGCACTTCCTTCACTTTCTTAGACCCACTTGAGTAGCGAAGCCGTACGGTATCGCCCGGCCTCCATGATCTCAGGCATGCTGTCCGCGTCTGCTCCTGGGCCGCACCTTCCGGTTCACTCGCCTCAACCCGCAGACGAATGCCAAACTCCTCCGCCACCACCTCGCCCGGTATTGCAAAGCGATACTCCCTCCCTGGGACTTTGCCGAGCTCGGCTCCTCCTTTTGCCAATCGCAACTCGCGCGGCGTCCGTTCCACCCGAAGCCCTCCTGACACGTCCAGCCTCTGTCCCGCCCTGCCCCGTAAGCCCAGCTGGCGCAATGCCTCAGTTGTGCTGAAATCCAGCGCGGCGCGCATCTCTCCGCACGCGAAGCGCAGCAAGCGCCGCTGCAAAGCAACAGGCAATGCAGCTAGCCGTGTCACGTCCAGCGCAATACCCTCATCTCCTGTCCGCCCGCCGCCGCGCACCGGCCTGCCTCGCAGGATCAATTGCTGGGACTGCTGAGCCATCTCCGCGCGCCACCACTCTTCTTCATCTCGCGCCAGCTCTGCCATTTGGGCCAAATGCACCCGAAGTCGTGGATTCCATTCCTCCAGCAACGGCAACAGTTCGTGGCGAATCCGATTTCGCGTAAACGTGAGCTGACGATTGGTTGAGTCCTCCCGCCAGGATTGATCAATCGCTCGCAGATACGCTTCCACTTCACTCCGCGTCGTCCCCAGCATCGGCCGGACCACCGGTCCTTCGTCGAACGCAATCAATGGATGAATCCCGCTCAATCCCTCCGTCCAGGCACCCCGCAGAAACTTGGCAAGCACTGTCTCTGCCTGATCGTCCAGCGTGTGCGCCGTCGCGATTGCATCCACTTCGCCCTCTGCCATCAATGCGCGAAACCATGCGTAACGAAGCCGTCGCGCCGCTTCCTCCAGGGTTTCACCCTGTTTGCCGGCCGAGGACTGAGCTTCGGTAGCTGTATCCACCCTCTTCAGATAACAAGGAACTCCCAGTTGCGCACACAGGTCGCGCACAAAAGCCAGATCGGCGTCTGCCTCTTCGCCCCGCAGTCCATGGTGCAGATGAGCGGCATGCACCACGAGGCCCAGTTCCCTGCTCTCTTCCACCAGGGCGCGCAACAGAGCCACGGAATCGGCTCCTCCAGACACCCCCACGGCAAGTCTCAGGCCCGGCCGCAGCAGTGTTCGATCAATTGCAAGTACGGCACTCATCACTGCGATCATAGCGCCTCATCGGCCAAGTGCCATGTCCATCTCACTGCCACACGCTGTATACTCCTCCAGTTATGCAAGTCTTCGTCATTCTTCCCGCCGCGGGACTTGGAACCCGTATGGCGGGCCCGCAGCCCAAGCAATTTCTCGCCCTCGCCGGAATACCGATCCTGATTCACTCACTGCGAGCCTTTGCCGCCGTCGATCGCGTCACTGCTATTTATGTGGCCGTGCGAAAGACCGAAATTGAGCGAGTTGAAGCCCAGATTGCCGAGCATGGATTTGCGGGGCGAGTCCGGGTCGTCGAAGGCGGCGACAATCGGCAGGAGTCCGTGGCCAATGCTCTCGCAGCAGTCCCCGCTGCGCAGGATGACATCGTGCTCGTCCACGACGCTGTCCGCCCCCTCATTGACGCCGTCACCATTGAGCGCACCATCGATGCGGTCGAACTGCAAGGCGCCGCAATCGTTGGCCTGCCTGCCATCGACACCATCAAGCAGGTCGAGCGAACTGCCCACGGCGCTCTCATCACCGCGACCATTCCGCGCGAGTTCGTCGTCCTCGCGCAGACTCCCCAGGGCTTCCGATTTGGCCTGCTCCAGAAAGCTTTCGCCGAGGCCACTGCAGACGGCTTCGTCGGCACCGACGAAGCATCTGTAGTCGAGCGCGCCGGACTGCCCGTCGCTGTGGTGCCGGGTTCACAGGTTAATCTGAAGATTACCCAGCCGGGCGATCTGGAACTTGCGGAGTTCTACCTGCGCCAGCGCACGACCTGAGACTGCCGCGGAGACCCTGAAGCATGAGTGACACACGCATCGGCTTTGGCTACGACTCGCACGAATTCAAACCCGGAGTGCCCCTTCACATCGGTGGCCTGAAAATTGACCACCCAGAAGGACTGGCAGGACACTCTGATGGCGATGTTCTGCTCCACGCCATTACCGACGCACTCCTGGGCGCTGTCGCCGCAGGGGATATTGGCAGTTTCTTTCCTCCAGGCGACCCGCGCTGGAAGGATGCGGATTCCGCGATCTTCCTTAATCTCGCCATGGAAGAACTGCAGAACGCCGGCTACCGCATTCTGAATATCGACACAACTCTCGTGCTGGCCGCGCCCAAGATTTCTCCCATCGCTGGCGAAATGCGCGCGCGTATCGCAGACCTGCTCTGCATCAAGCTGGACCAGGTGAGCGTGAAAGCCAAAACGCCTGAAGGGCTTGGGCTTGATCACGTCGCCCAGTGCCACGCCGTTGCGCTGGTCGAGCGGGTCGTCGACAGCGAGGGGCTCAAGAGCATGAGTGCCGTAATCGAAAGCCAGCGCCAGCTCGAGGACGTAGTCGAAGATCTCCTCAGCAGCGTCCACGGAGTGCCCAAGAAACGCCTCGTCCGACCGCTGTTTGACACCGAGGACATCACTTAGCTGCAGTCATCGTGGCCACGGGCCATCAACTACTTGGAGCAGGTTCGGATGCCAAACGGAAGATAAAGTGGGCAGAAGCCCATCGCCGCCGTCAAAAGCGGCACAATCCCGATCAACCCGAGCCAGCGCACGTTGCCGTGCAGCAACCAGATGAGGCTCAAGATCGCCACCCCTACCACCACGCGCACCAGCCGGTCCCCACTGCCTACGTTCTTATTCATCAATCCCTCCATGGCGTCAAAAACCTCGCGCCACGGACCTCATCCTAGTCCCGGCTCTCCGTCGCGTATGCAACTCAGGTTGCATACGCCTCACAACTCGCTCAGACGCTTCAGCGCTTCGGCGTCCCGCACCAAAATTCGTTCCCTCCCCAGACTCACCCATCCACGTTCTTCGAACTCCCGCAACATCCGACTTACCACCACGCGCACACTGCCTAACTCATCAGCCAGCATCTGGTGCGTTTCCCTCACTTCCGGCGCGCGACCCGCCAGTAATGCGGCAAGTCTGCGATCCAGTCTCCCAAAGGCAACCTCCTCCACAAGACTCATCAGCTCTGCCATCCGCTCCGCAAATAGACCAAAGACCATCACACGAAACGCCGCATCGCCCGACAGCATTCTATGAAACAGCTCAGGTCCAACCGCCACCAGCCTCGTTGCAGTCTCGGTCATGCCCCGCGCAGGATAGAGTGCTTCTCCCAGCAGACAACTGCTCGTCAAAAGGCAAATCTGCCCAGGGGAAATGCGATACAACACGATCTCTCGGCCGTCGGCACTGGCCTTTGCGACTCGCACCCGGCCTGCAATGAGCAAAGGAAACGCTCGGCATGGCCCACCATCCTCAAACAGCACAGTCCCAGCCGGAACCGTCAGCACAGGGGCGCGCTCCAGATCCGCACGAAGCGTCTCCGACAGGCCTGCCAATGCCGGAAACACCTCGTACAGCGCTTGATCCTTGGTTCTTGCCTTCATGTGCATGCATTCTAGAGCACCCTGCGCCCCTGCCGGCACTGCCCTGCCACCGGCCGGATAAGCCGAAGCTGATAGCATCGAGGAAGGAACAACACCTCAACGATGCCTGAATTATTTCCTTCTCCGGCCAGCACCCCACGTGTCCGCTTTGCGCCTTCTCCCACCGGATACCTTCACGTCGGCAGTGCACGCACCTTTATCCTGAATTGGCTTTTCGCGCGCCACAACCACGGAACCATGGTGCTCCGCCTAGACGACACCGACCTGGAGCGCAACACCGATACCAGCGTGCAATCGATCTTTGAAGGATTGCGCTGGCTCGGCCTCAACTGGGATGAAGAGTACAAGCAGTCCGAGCGGCTCGCTCTCCATCGACAGGCCGCTGAGGCCATCTTCGCCAGGGGGCTCGCCTATCGCGACTTCACGCCAGCCCACGCCGGGGACGACAACCAGTCCGGTCCGCAGGGTGCATGGCTCTTCAACTCGGGAATGCGTGATCTCTCCCGCGAAGAATCTGACCGCCGCGCCGCCGCCGGCGAGGCCTTCGCCTTGCGCTTTCGCGTCCCCCGCGGCACCGATCGCGCCCTACGCTTCATCGACGGCGTCTACGGCGAGCAGTCGAAACTGGCGGATGAGGTCGAGGACTTTGCCCTTCTGCGCAGTGACGGCATGCCCACTTACCATCTCGCCTCCTGTATTGACGACGCCGATCTCCACATCAGTCACATCATCCGCGGTCAGGATCACCTCACCAACACCTTCAAGCATCTGCTCATTTTTGAAGCCCTTGAAGCGAAAGCCCCTCAGTTTGCTCACCTACCTCTGCTCGTCGCCCCCGACGGCGCGAAGCTTTCCAAGCGCAAACATGGCCCCGTCGTCAGCGTCACAACCTACCGCGATGCCGGCTTCTTGCCCCAGGCATTCATCAACTTCCTGTGCCTCCTGGGATGGTCTCCCAAAAACGACCGCGACTTCCTCACTTTGGACGAGATTCGCGACCTCTTCACCCTCGATGGCGTGAACCGCGCCAATGCAGTGGTCAATTTCACCGAGGCAGATCCCTTCGATCCCAAGGCGGTCTGGCTCAACGCCGAGCATCTGCGCGCCCTCCCCGTCGAGGAACTGAGCGAAAAACTCATGCCATTCTTCGAGCAGGCAGGCTTCCATCCCTCCCCGAAAATGGTGGCTGCCGTCACGCCGCTCATACGCGAACGGATCAAGCTCCTTCGGGACGCTGCTCCTGCCGCCGACTTTTTCTTCCTCTCAGAGCTGCCTCCCTACGATCCGGCCGAGCTGATCCCCCAGAAAGGCGACGCCGCATTGGCCGCCCGCGTGCTCCAGCACGCAGAGCAGGTCCTCGCCACGACCACTTTCGATCACGCTTCCCTGGAATCGGCGCTGCGCGAGGCCGCCGCAGCGCTCAACCTCAAGGCGGGTTCGATGTTCCAGCCGATCCGCGTCGCGATCTGCGGTCGCAAGAACGCACCGCCGCTGTTTGAAACCATGGCCGTCCTGGGCCGCGATGTGTGCCTGCCCCGCATCCGCCAGGCAATCGCTAAACTCGACGCGCTTGCTTAAGCGCGAAATGATGCAGTGAAGGTATTCATACAATGACCCTCAATCGCTCAGAAGCTCCTGAAACTCCCGCTCTCTCTAATTTCCTTCGCGACATCATTGCGGAAGACGTCCGCACCCGTAAATACGGCGACGCCACCATCCAGACACGCTTTCCTCCCGAGCCAAACGGCTACCTCCACATCGGCCACGCCAAGGCCATCTGCCTCGACTTCGGCCTCGCCGACGAATTCGGCGGCAAGACAAATCTGCGCTTCGACGACACCAATCCCGAAAAAGAAGAACAGGAATATGTCGACTCCATCCAGCGCGACATCCACTGGCTCGGCTTCGACTGGGAGCGACTCTGCTTCGCCTCGGACTACTTCGGCCAACTCTACGAGTGGGCACTGCAACTCATCCGCGCGGGCAAAGCCTACGTCGACGATCTCTCCGCCGACCAGATCCGCCAGTATCGCGGCACGCTTACCGAGCCAGGAAAAGAGAGCCCATGGCGCAACCGCTCCGTCGAGGAAAATCTCGATCTCTTCCAGCGCATGAAGGCTGGCGAATTCTCCGACGGCTCCCGCGTCCTCCGCGCAAAGATCGACATGGCCTCACCCAACCTCAACATGCGTGATCCGGTCATGTACCGCATCCTCCACGCTACACATCACCGTACCGGCGATGACTGGTGCATCTACCCCATGTACGACTACGCGCACGGCCAGTCGGACTCCATCGAGCAGGTCACGCACTCCATGTGCTCACTCGAGTTCGCCGATCATCAGCCTCTCTATCGCTGGTTCATCGAGCAACTGGGCATCTTTCCTTCGCAGCAAATTGAGTTCGACCGGCTCAGTCTTACCTACACCCTGCTGAGCAAACGCAAGCTCCTGCAACTCGTGAAAGAAGGCTTCGTAAACGGATGGGACGATCCCCGAATGCCCACACTCAGCGGCCTGCGCCGCCGCGGCTTCTCGCCCGAGGCATTGCGTACCTTCATCAACACGGTGGGCGCATCCCGCACCAATGGCATCGTCGACATCGAAATGCTTGAGCACTTCCAGCGCGATTACCTCAATCGCCGGGCGCGCCGCGCCATGGCCGTTTTGCGCCCGCTCAAGCTCATCATTGACAACTACCCCGAAAATCAAGTCGAGCACGTTGAAGTTCAGAACAATCCGGAAGACCCCTCCGCAGGTACCCGATTGGTTCCCTTCAGTCGCGAGATCTATATCGAGATGGATGACTTCCGCGAACTCCCTCCGCCCAAGTACTATCGCCTCTCACCCGGCAAGGAAGTTCGCCTCAGGAATGCCTACTTCGTCACCGCCCACAGCATCGTCAAGGACTCCGCCGGCAACATCGTTGAAGTCCATTGCACCTATGACCCCGCCAGCCGCGGCGGCAACTCGCCCGACGGACGCAAAGTCAAATCCACCATGCACTGGGTCTCGGCCGCACACGCGATCTCGGCGGAGGTGCGACTGTACGACAAGCTCTTCAGCAAGCCCGACCCCAACGATGTGCCCGAAGGCGGCACCTTTCTCGACAATCTCAATCCTGACTCGCTCCAGATCCTTGCCGATGCCAGGCTCGAACCCTCGCTCGCCGGTGCAACGGCCGAAGACCGTTACCAGTTTGAACGCGTAGGATACTTCTGCCTGGACCCAGACTCCTCGGAAACAAAAAAAGTCTTCAACCGGACTCTGCCATTGAAGGATTCCTGGGCAAAGATCGAAAAGAAAGCGGGCGTCTGAAAAACGCCCGCTCATCCTTCGACTGCGAGTAAGCTTCGCTTGTTGGGCGCGCCGCTATCGCATTTGAACCACCGGAAGCCCCGCAATATTCAACCGGATTCGATACACGCTCGAGCTCGCGGTGATGTAGAGTGTCTTCCAGTCCGCACCGCCCCAAGCCACATTCGACGTACGCTCCGGCATCACAATCGTCGCCAGTGGCTTCCCCTCTGGAGAAAAAATCCACACTCCGCCGGGGCCGGCACTGTATATGTTCCCATCCACATCCACCTTCATCCCATCCGGCGCACCCACCCGCGGATCCGATGTTGCGTCATACAGCAGCTTTCCATCCGTCAACGTGCCATCCGGCCGCACCGTATACCGCATCCAGATCTTCTTCGGTTCGGAGTTGTCCACGTAGAGATACTTCTCGCCCGGAGAAAATGCAATCCCGTTCGGCCTCGTCAAGTCACCCACCAGCAGTTGCACCCTCCCTTGATCTGCGGGCACACCCGGCTTGTGCTGGAGAGCTCCGTCAATCCGATAGACACCATTCACCTTCAGTTGCTTTTCTTTGTCCTGGTCGCTCTGCGTTCGCAGTCCGTACGGCGGATCAGTGAAATACAGCGATCCATCTGACCGATACACCAGATCGTTCGGACTATTCAGCTTTTTGCCCCGATACGCATCTGCAAGCACTGTTCGCGCGCCCTTCGGGCTCACCGACTCGAACCGGTACACATCCCTCTGTGCGTGCCCGGCCACCGTCAGGCGTCCGCGCGCATCCAGCGTCATTCCGTTGGAGCCCGACTCCGGGCCGCCATACGGCGCTTTGCCCAGATAGCCACTGGGCTGCTGGAAGACCATCACGCCCCCGCCGGGAGTCCACACTCGGATGGAGTCGCTTGGAATCTCTGCAAAGAACAGCCGCCCCTTAACCCACACCGGGCCTTCAACCCATTTGAATCCCGTGGCCACTCGTTCGAGCCTTGCATTCTTGGGAATGATTCGGTCCACTGCGGCCGCATCCAGCCGGTCAATCTTCAGTGGAACCGTCGTCACCGCGGAAGCCCCATTTGACTGCGCCGATGCCTCTGCACACACTCCCAGCGCGATTGCACCTGCCAGTGCCCACACACATCCGCATCTCCATCCAACCATTCCTGAACCTCCCAACCCATTCGCGCACATCACCCCATCCACGCATGCGCCGAGCCACGCAAGTGTTGCAGATTGCCCCCGGCCTCATCAAGCTCGCCGGACATCCAGTCCGCGCATGCCCCTTTTCTACGCTGCAGGTCGTGCCGGGTAAACTCGATCTTTCCAGCCGCCTCCTCGCCCTGCATGGAACCGGATTGCCGAAATGACCGTAGCGCACAGATAAAACAGTCCAATCCCCGGCAGTGCAAATCCCCACAGTGGCGACCGGCGAAAACGGCGCAGCGTAGGCTGATAAACGCCAGCCATCATACCCCACGTCAGAAGTCCTATTCCGCGTGGAAGCCCGTTCGCCAAAAATGCCAGCAAGGGAGGGACTCCATAGAGAAATGTCATCCCCACCACGCAGCCCAGCAGGATCCACGGGGAATGATCAAGCTGTTCATAGGCCGTTCGCGCAATCATGTTCCCCACGTCCCGCCAATTTGCACAGACGCGTTGCGACGCTGCAAGCTCACTGTGGCCAATCCACAGTCTTCCACCGGCCGATTGAATCTCCTTCGCCAGCGCACAGTCGTCGATGAGCCGCGCGCGGATGCGGGTAACGCCCTCCACGCGATCCAGCGTCGCACGCCGAATCAGCATGGTGCCTCCCGCAGCTCCCGCCACCCGTTTCGTAGAACTGGCGACCCAGTCGAACGGGTAAAGCATCTGAAAGAAGAACACAAATGCCGGGATGAGCGCCCGCTCGGCAAGCGTTTCACATCGGAGACGCACCATCTCAGACACAAGGTCAAGATCCTCCGCCTCTGCCTTCGAAACCAGGGTCGAAATGTGTTCCGGTCGGTGTTCCACGTCGGCGTCCGTCAGCAGCACGTAGTCAGCCGCCTTCACCGCTGCCTGCGCAAGCCCCTGATGAACCGCCCAGAGCTTTCCGCTCCAGCCATCTTCCAACTGCAAGCCTTTCACAACCTTGAGCCGTGCATCTTTGGCGAGCGACGCTGCAATTGTGCCTGTCCCATCCGTGCTGCCATCATCCACCAGCACAACTGACAGCTCCCCTGCATAGTCCTGTCGCAGAAGCGACTCCAGACTCCGCTCTATGCTCGCAGCCTCGTTGCGCGCGGGGATCACAACAGCAACCTTTGCCGCGCGGGTCGGCACGCACACAGGCAGAACCTGCGTTGAGCGCCAGAATGACCCCCGGAATCCAATCAGGTACACCCATGCGACAAAGGAAGCCATGGAAATGGTGAGAAGCATCTCATCCATTCTGGTGGAAGTTGTCAACGGAGTCGATACCCACCTGTCGGCCACTAACGCAATCGCTTCGGGTGACGCGGACGCTACTTGGCTTCGACGTCAATGGCCACGGGGATTGTCTTTGGAGGCATGCACTGGTTGTTGTCGCAGGCCTGATAGTGCAGGGTGCCCTGCACCAGGTGATTGCCGCGCTGCGCCACAATCTGTGCTGTAATGGCGAACTCACCCGTGTAGACGCTGAGCTTGGTGCTCGGATCGACGGGCAGCGTGAACTCGCTTCCCTCCGGATACCTGGCATCTTGCAGCCGCACACCGGAGCTTGCTGGGATTGCCAGCACTGTCGGGATCAAATACGAATCCTTGGGAGTATGTGAGTTGATGTGCAACCCATCTGCAACGCGAAAGTGCAGCCGCACCTCGCTGAGCTTTCCCGCCGGAACTTCCACCTGCTCCGGATACTCATAGGTCACGGAGGGCATCCGCCCGATGCTGCTTTCAGCCTTCCCCTGCAAGGGGAACTGACCCCTCGCTGCAACATAGCCCATGCACAGGAGTCCGCACAATGCGCTCCACTTCAATCCGCGTCCCCGGCTCACTTGGTATCTCCCAGTGCCTTGCGAATGTTGCCTTCAATCTCGTCCTTCGAAGTAAGCCCCACCTGCGCCGCCACAACCTTGCCGCTCCGGTCTACATAGAATGACGTCGGCAAAGCATCCAGACCGCCATAGGGCTTGCTCAACTGATCGCCGTCCAGTAGCACCGGATACGGCATATGCATCTGCTGCACAAAACTCGCAATTCCCTGCTTCTCTTCCTTCAGCTTCTGCTTATCGCCCAAGTCCAGATCATCTTCGCTCACGCCCAGAATCTCAAATCCCTGCGATGCATATTGCTTGCGCAGATCCACCAGCCAGGGCGTCTCGATCTTGCACGGCCCGCACCACGTAGCCCAGAAATTAATCAGCACAGCCTTGCCCTTGTAGCTGTCCAGCGACACCTTGTTGCCGTCCAGGTCCTGCAACGTGAAGCCCGGTGCAGGCTTATTCAGCATCGGCTCAATCGACGGGGGCAAATCTCCCATTGCGCTCAACATCATGTCGGGCGGAGCAGCCAGCGCCGCCGCCCGCTCTGCGGCCTGCTTGCGCGACTCCCAGTTGGCCCAGCCAGCCCAGCCAAAGGCAGCCAGCAGAAAAAGAACCACAAAAAGAACGACGGTATTACGCTTCACAGGACAAGGACCTCTCTGCTTTGATTGTACGAGTGCGCCTCCTTCGCGCCAAACCGCTCCCCGCAATCGAATCCCCCCAAAGCTGATATCATCAAACTTCGATGAGTGCTGTGAACGATCCAGGCACATTGCAACCGGCTGACCTTGTCCGCACCGAGGCTGCCGCACTCAATGCTCTGGCCGACCGGCTACAAGGCATAATGGCTGCAGACTTTGCTCGCGCGGTCGACCTCGTCGTCCGCTGTGGCGCGGGCAACGGCCGCGTTGTCGTCACCGGCATGGGCAAGAGCGGCGTCATCGCGCAGAAAATCGCAGCCACCCTCAGCTCCACCGGCTCTCCCGCGCTCTTCCTGCATCCAGCCGAGGCCGTGCACGGCGACCTTGGAGTCCTGATGCCCGGCGATGTCGTCATCGCCCTCAGCGCCAGCGGAGAGACGGAAGAGATCCTGCGGCTGCTGGCAACGCTCAAACGCAAAGGCGACGCGCTCATCAGCTTCTGCTGCAATCTGCAATCGACGCTGGCGCTGGCCAGCGACGTGGCGCTCGACTGCAGCGTGGAGCGCGAAGCCTGCGGGCTCAACCTTGCGCCCACCGCCTCCACCACGGCCATGCTGGCGCTGGGCGATGCGCTGGCCATCGCCGTGAGCCTCCGCAAAGGCTTCCGTGCAGAGGACTTCGCCGAACTGCACCCCGGCGGAAAGCTGGGCAAGCAACTCGCCAAGGTTCGCGACCTCATGCACGCCGGCGACAATGTGCCTGTGGTCATGCCCACGACGGGAATGACCGACGTGATCTATGAAATGTCGTCCAAGAAGCTCGGCATGACCACCGTGCAGGAGGACGGCCGCTTGCGTGGCGTCATCTCTGACGGCGACCTCCGCAGATTATTGGAACGTGAAGGCGGCGCGGCCCTCAGCAAGACCGCCGGCGAAGCCATGAACCCCCATCCCAAAACAATTGGCTCGGGTGAACTCGCCGCAAAGGCACTGGCAATCCTGGAAGAGCGCAAAATTACCTCGCTCGTCGTCGTCGACACCGAGCAGCGCGTGGAAGGCGTGGTGCACCTGCATGACCTCTGGGGCGTGGAGCTGATTTAGTCGCCCTGGCCGAGATCGAATCCGGAATAAGCTGCTGACCACTGTGCGACATTTAGAATAAGGTTTGTTTGATTCCGCCTTGCGTCCGCCCGTTCGGACGGGAAAGTTTACGCGCACTTTTTATGCATCGTTGGTCCAAGCTCTTTGTGCCCACTCTTCGCGAGGCCCCGGCAGACGCCGAAGTGGCCAGCCACAGGTTCCTGCTCCGCGCCGGTTACATCCGGCAGCTTGGCGCGGGCATCTACAACTATCTCTTCCTTGGCCAGCGCTCGCTGAACAAGATCATCGCCATCGTCCGCGAAGAGATGGATCAGATCGGTCAGGAATTTCTTCTCCCTGCTCTTTTGCCTAAGGATTTGTGGGAGCAGAGCGGCCGCTGGACCGGCATGGGCGAAAACATGTTCCGCCTCAAAGACCGCAAGGGCGCGGACCTCTGCCTGGGCATGACCCACGAAGAGATCATGACCTCGATTGCACGCAGCGAATTGCGTTCTTACAAGCAGCTCCCGCAGATCTGGTATCAGATTCAGACCAAATTCCGCGACGAGCCGCGGCCCAAGTCCGGTCTGCTCCGCGTGCGCCAGTTCACCATGAAGGACTCCTATTCCTTCGACCTCAATCCGGCCGGCCTCGACAAGAGCTTTGACCTGCACGACGCCGTCTATCGCCGCATCTTCACGCGCTGCGGCCTCAAGTTCGTGGCCGTTGAAGCCGACTCCGGCGCAATGGGCGGCTCGCAATCGCAGGAGTTCATGGTTTACACCGACGCGGGCGAGGACCTCATTGCAAGCTGCCCGGTTTGCGGCTACGCAGCAAATCTTGAAAAAGCCACATCGCGCCTCGAACCTGTCACCGAGATGGAGCCCACCAGCGACGGCAAGCCGGAGCTCGTCCACACGCCCGGCTGCGCGGCTATCACCGACGTCGCGGATTTCTTCAAGATCTCGCCGGCCTCCGACATCAAGTGCGTGGCGTACATGGCGCTCAAGCGCGGCGCCAACGGCGCGAAGGACTCCTGGCACGGCGTCACCACATTTCTGCGCGGCGACCACCAGGTGAACGAGACCAAACTCCTCGGCGCCATCGGCGCAGCAGAGCTTCGCACCATGCAGACCGAGGAACTCACGCAGTTCATGAACGGCCCCGCAGGCTATCTTGGGCCGGTTGGTCTCAAGCATGATGCCAGGCCGCTCGGCGAAGGCCTCACCGTCGTCATCGACAAATCCCTCGAAGGCCGCAAGAACATGGTCTGCGGTGCGAACAAGCTCGACTATCACCTGCGCAACGTCACGCCCGGCCGCGACTTCACCTGGACGCTCTCGGCCGACATCCGCAGCGTGAATGAGGGCGAAGCCTGCCCCGCCCTCGACAAGCATGGCGACAACTGCGGCGGCAAGCTCGTCGTCGGCAAAGCCGTCGAGGTGGGCCACATCTTCAAGCTCGGCTACAAGTACTCCGAGTCCATGGGCGCGCGCGTGCTCGATGAGAACGGCAAAGAAGTCACGCCGATCATGGGCAGCTACGGCATCGGCATCGAGCGCATCCTTACCGCGACCATCGAGCAGTCCAACGACGCCAACGGCTTCTCGCTGCCGGCTTCCATCGCGCCCTTCACCGTCGTCGTCACCGTCACCAATGTTGCCGACGCGGCACTGCGCGAGACCGGCGAAGAGCTTGCGGCTGAACTGGAAGCCGCGGGTCTCGACGTGCTGCTTGACGATCGCGACGAGCGTGCAGGCGTCAAATTCAAAGACGCAGATCTGGTCGGCATCCCCTACCGCATCAACGTGGGCAAGAAAGCCGCAAGCGGAGTCGTGGAACTCGTTCGCCGCGCAACTTCCACAAGTGTAGATGTCCCGCTCGGCGAAGTCGCCGCACAGGTCAAAGAGCGCGTGCAGGAAGATGCACTGCTCACGCAGGTGGACGCATAAAAACGTCCGGTCAAGGGAGCGCGCATGAAGGTCAAAATTAAACTTCCTCAAAAGACCGGGCGCATCTCCGTTGGGCGCATGTTGCTGGCCGCCGCTCTGGCCTGTGTACTTCTGGTCGGCCTCATCGGCTTAAGTGTCTTCTTTTACTACTACTTCAAATATCAGGGTGTGGTGGACGCTCGGCTCAAGGAGCCGCTCTTTGCCAACACGGCCAAGATCTACGCGGCTCCGCGCGAAGTTCGCCCCGGGCAGAAGCTGACGGTCCAGCTCATCGCAAGCGAATTGCGTGAGGCCGGTTACAGCAGCAACGGCGCTCCGCCCGCGCCCATGGGTTCTTTCGTTCAGAACGCGCAGTCTATCACCGTGCATCCGGGCCCCGAGTCCTATCACTCTCAGGATGCTGCAACCATCACAATCTCCGGCGGCCAGGTCAGTTCTGTCATGGGGGACAACGGCCGGCCGCTCTCCAGTTACGAGCTCGAACCTCTTCTCATCACAGGCCTGAGCGAAGACGCCAACCGCACCAAGCGCCGCCTCGTCACATACGACGAAATCCCTTCGAACCTCGTTCAGGCCGTCCTCGCCATTGAAGACCGCCGCTTCTTCGAGCACAGCGGCGTGAACTACGGTCGCCTCCTTGAAGCCGGCTTACGAGACATTGCCACCGGCCAGAAGCAGCAAGGCGGCTCTACGCTCACCATGCAGCTGGCGCGTGGTTTCTTCCTCACGCCCGAAAAGCGCTTCAAGCGCAAGATCATCGAAATCGTCATTACCTTTCAGCTGGAGCACCGCTTCAGCAAAAAGCAAATCTTTGAGATGTATGCCAACGAAATCCCCCTTGGACAGCGCGGCAGCTTCTCAATTGACGGCTTTGGCGAGGCCTCGCAAGTCTATTTTGGCAAAGATGTCCGCCAGCTCGACCTTGCCCAGTGCGCGATGCTCGCTGGCATCATCCAGCGGCCCAGCTACTTCAACCCCTTTCGTCATCCGGATCGCGTCATCGACCGTCGCAATCTCGTGCTCGACTCCATGGTAGAAACGGGCGCCATTACCAAGGATGTCGCCGAGCAGGCAAAGCAAGAGCCCCTGCACCTTGCACCCGCCAGCGTCGACGCCAGTGAAGCACCCTACTTTGTCGATCTCGTGCGCGATGAATTGTCACAGAAACTCGGCGATCGTGACTTCAATCGAGAGGGCCTCCGAATTTACACCTCGCTCGATCCTGATCTGCAACGCGCGGCCACCATCGCGATCGAGGCGACGATGCCACAGATTGATGCTCAGGTAGACCGCCTGCACGCGCGCAAAAAGAAACTTGGGCAACCCTATGTCTACCCGCAGGTCGCGCTCGTCGCAATTAATCCCCACACCGGCCAGGTATTAGCGCTGGTCGGAGGACGCAGCTATGGCGCATCGCAGCTCAATCATGCGGTTGCAAAGCGACCCACCGGGTCGATCTTCAAACCCTTCGTCTACGCTGCGGCCTTCCAAACGGCCGTAGAAGGCACCATGCTCCCAGGGCAGAACAAGCTCTTCTCGCCTGTCACTCCGCTCAACGACCAGCAGACAACCTATGATGCCGGAACACCGCTGGAATACACGCCCCGCAACTACAAAGGCGAGTACTATGGTGAGATTACGGCACGCTACGCGCTGCAACGATCTGACAACAACGCCACCATTTCTCTTGCCAGCATGGTGGGCTTCGATCGAGTTGCCGCGCTCGCGCGCGACGCCGGCATCACCAGTGCCCAGCCCACGCCCGCAATGGCCATTGGCGCCTATGATGCAACACCGCTGGACATGGCCGGCGCTTACACCGTCTTCGCCAATAATGGTCTTCACCTCAATCCGTGGATGCTCGCCAGCGTGCGTACCCCGCAAGGCGATGTCATCAAAGACTTCACGCCGGATTCCCGCCAGGTGCTTGACCCGCGCGTAGCTTTCCTGACCACCAGCATGCTCGAAGCCGTGCTCCAGGGCAACGGCGGCAAGCCTTGTGAGATTGATGGGCGCGACTACTGCGGCACCGGCGCCGGGGTGCGCAACCTGGGTTTCACCGCGCCGGCCGCGGGCAAAACCGGCACTGACCACGACGCGTGGTTTGCCGGCTTCACCACAAATCTGCTCTGCATCGTGTGGGTGGGCAACGACGACTACACCGACATCAAGCTGGAGGGCGCGCACGCCGCCGCGCCCATCTGGGCCGAGTTTATGAAGCGTGCAGTTGCCCTGCCGCAGTACTCCGACGCGCACGACTTCACACCTCCGGATGGAGTGCAGATCGTCACGCTCGACAGAACCACCAATCTGCTCGCCGATGCCTCTTGTCCGGATGACTACGAAGCAGCGTTTCTGAACGGCACGGCTCCCACTGACACCTGTGACCACCCCGTTGACCACCGCAACATCTTCCAGAAGATCTTCGGCCTGGGCAAGAACACGAATCAGTAAGCAGAGACGGCTCCGAACAGCGGCTGGCAGCGCGGGCACCAGAACGTCACCCGCGCATCCGGTCCCTGGAGCCTTCGCTCGATCCGCTCACCACACTTGCGGCACGGCTCCCCGGCCCGACCGTACACCCACAGGCTCTCTGCTGGATCAGAATCATGCGTCGTCCTGCGATGCAGACCCCGGAAGGTAACGATGCGCTCGCCTGAGTCCTCCATCACGTTCGCGGCGATGAGCTTCTGCGCGGTCGCAATGAGCTGGTTGATCTGCACCGTGGTGAGAGCAGCGACGTGCGCAAAGGGATGCATGCCGCACACGAAGCAGATTTCTGACTTGAAGACATTGCCCACGCCTGCCATCACCTTCTGATGCAGCAGCACGTCGCCAATCTCTTCCCGCGCGCAGGCACGCACCCGCTCCGCCGCCGCCTCGGCATCAAACTCCGCGCTCAGCACGTCGAGCACCGGCGGCGGAATGCGGCGATCCCGCACCAGCGTCTGCGCCGTGTGCATCTGCGCCACGGGCACGCGAAATCCCACGGCAACATACTCCGCATTCTCCAGCAGGATGCGCATGTTGGCGCGCGGCTGCTGCCAGCGCTCGCCGGGCCGATAGATGTGCCACGCGCCGCTCATCAGCATGTGCGTCGCCAGCGTGGCCCCACCTGAGAAATGAATCAGCAGCCACTTGCCGCGCGATTCCACGTGATCGACCGTGCGCCCGGTCAGCGGTTCGTCGTCATGGAAGCGAGTAAGCAGCGGATAGGTGGATTGAAACCGCGTCACCGGCCTGCCCATCAGCGCGCGCCGCAGCGCCCGCGCCGTGCGAAAGATCGTGTCTCCTTCAGGCACTACTGCAGTTCCTCCCCTTGCGGCTCATGCTGAGCAAGTGCCATCGGAATCCGTCGCAGATGCATCCCCAGCGGCCCTGCATAAAAACCCGCATCCATCAGAAACCGCGCCATCCCGTGCGCCGCGACCGGCTGACCGTTGATGGTGGTGATCAGCATCCCCTGATGGCCGCTTCGCGCCATGCGCTGCTGCCCGCGGGCACACAGAAAGTGCGCCAGCCCCGCTGCCACCTGCGAGCGCTCCGGTTCCTCCGCAGGCAGAAAGACAAGCAGGTTCGGATTGTTCCGCCGCATCCACGCAACCAGCTCGCCGTTGCGCAGAATCACCTCTGCATAGGCAGCTCGCGTCAGCATGCGCGGCGCGGTCTCCACGTCGTCGTCCATCGCGGGCAGATCCGGCCAGCGCAGCACAGACCCATATGGATTCGCAGGGTCGGCTGCGGCCAGTTGCACAAACTCGGGCTTCTCGTCATTGGGCTCGGTACGCAACCGTCGCAGCAGGTCCACCGCCGCGGGCAGCGCAAACTGCGCCGCGCCCAAACCCGCCACAAAGTAGCCGCGCCGCACGCGCCCACTGTCTTCCAAAGCCTTCAGCACGTCATAGACTGCGCTGAAGCCACCCGGCACATTCTCCGCAGCCACCGCCTCGCGCGTCAGCACGCCGTAGCGATGCAGCAGTTGCAGCGCCAGCGCATGGCTCGCTTCGGTCGCGCTGGGGCTTCCCTGCCCGCCGCGTCGCGGCAGCACAGACCACCGCCCCTGCGCATTCGGCGGCGTCGTCCGCCGCGAGCGGAACACCACCCCCGTTTGCAGCCGGCGCGGCGCACGCGCACTCTCCGGCCGCGCCGTATAAGCCCGCAGCGCATGCAGCGAATCGTTCGTCACCAGTCCGCGCCACACCAGGCTCCACAGCGCATCAATCGATTCGCCCGGAAATCCTCCGCCCGCCGCCTGATGCAGTGGATCGAAAAAGCTCGCCCCGCTCTGCTCCAGCAGCGCCAGTAGCTTCTCTTCGCGCACCGTCAGCGGCTCCGCTTGCGGTCGCGGCAACGCCAGCAGCGGCAGCTTGTCTGCCAGAAACAGCGCGATGCGCCCGTCGCGCTCGCCCAGCGGCTCCACGCCCTTCCATGCCACCTCACCAGCAGCAATCAGCGTGTCCAGCCCGGCTGGCGAGTAGTCCGCGACGCGCGCCGGAAGAATCGCCGTCTCAAGGAGCGAAGCAGGGAGCGGCGCGCCCTGCAGGCTTTCAATCGCATCTAGCAGCGCGTCCAGGTGCCCGTGCCCGCTGCGCCGCGGCGTCAGCACGGCCTGCCAGTGCGTCTCAAAGCGCGCCAGCGTGTGCTGCTCCACCGGCTCCACTTCGCGCCGCAGCTTCGCTAGCGACTTGCGCCGAATCTGCCGCAGAATCTCCGCATCGCACCACTCGCGGTGCATGCCGCCCGGCAGAAAGCCGCCTTCCAGCACGCGGCCTTCCTGCGCCAGCAGGTGCAGCGTCTTCTCCACTGCCTCGGCATCCAGCCCAAAGCGCCCCGCCGCCTCGCGCACCGTGAACGGTCCATGCGTTCGCGCATAGCGCCGCACCAGTTCCAGGACTGGTTGCGCCACCGGCTCCAGCAACGCCGCAGGCAGTCCCGGCGGCAGCGGGATTCCCAATCCATCCCGATACCGCGCCGCATCTTCCGCCGCAATCACACGCCGCTCGCCAGCCACCCGCAGTTCCAGTAGCCGCCGCGAGCGAATCAGCCGGTCTAACGACTCAAGCAGCCGCGCATCCACCACGCGCTGCGCGATCTCCGCCCGGCTCAAATCCCCCAACCGCAGGCACAGATCATGCAGACCATCCGGTGTGCGCGCGCGATGCGCCTCACTCAAACACTGCGCCGCCTCGGCCACCTCGGCAATTGCATCGGCATCCAGCAGCTCGCGCAGGTCGGCCTCACCCAGCAGCTCGCGCAGTTGATCCTGGTCAATCGTCAGGGCCTGCGCCCGCCGCTCCGCCAGCGGCGCATCGCCGTCGTACAAAAAGTTCGCCACATAGCTGAAGAGCAGCGACGACGCAAACGGCGAGGGCTTCCGCGTCTCCACCACATGCATGCGCAGTTGCCGCTGCTCCAGCGCGCGCAGCGTCTCCACCAGCGCCGGCATGTCAAACACATCGCGCAGGCATTCGCGATACGCCTCCAGCAGCAGCGGAAACGATGGATACCGCGACGCCACGCTCAACAGATCATACGACCGCTTGCGCAGTTGCCACAGTGGCGACCGCTGATCCGCCCGCCGCCGCGGCAGCAGAAGCGCCCGCCCCGCCGCCTCGCGAAAGCGCCCCGCAAACAGCGCCGTGGACCCAAGCTGCCGCAGCACCAGTTGCATCGCCTCGGCCGACTCCACCTGGATCCAATCCGCATCCGGCGCCTCGTCCGTGTCCGGAAAGCGCAGCACAAAGCCGTCATCGCCCCACAGCGTCTCCACCTCCGGCCCGCCCGCCGCACGAATCCGCGCGCTCACCGCCATCGCCCAGGGAATATGAATCCGGCTGCCGAAGGGCGTCAATACGCAGACCCGCCAGTCGCCCAGTTCGTCGCGCACCCGCTCCACCACAATCGTCCGGTCATCCGGCACCTGGCCCGTTGCCGCCTCCTGGTCGGCGAGGAATTGCATCAGGTTCTCCGCCGCGCCGGGATCCAGGTCGTGCTCCGTCACCAGCCGCGTCAGCGCCGCCGGCTTGGGCAGCGCGCGCAGCTCCCGTACCATCGCCCCAATCCGCCGCCCAAACTCCAGTGGCCGCCCCGGCCCATCGCCCTTCCAAAAGGGCATCTTGCCCGGCTCGCCCGGCGCCGGAACCACCAGCACCCGGTCGTGCGTAATGTCCTCAATGCGCCACGTCGACGCGCCCAGAATGAACGTCTCGTTCGGGTGCGACTCGAAGACCATCTCCTCATCCAGTTCGCCCACGCGCACCGGCTTGCCCTCCGTGTGCGCCAGAAAGACCCCGTAAAGCCCCCGGTCCGGAATCGTCCCAGCATTCAGAATCGCCAGCCGCGCCGCGCCCTCCCGCGCCGTCACCACGTTCCGCACCCGGTCCCAGATAAGCCGAGGTCGCAGCTCGGCAAACTCGTCCGAAGGGTACCGTCCGCTCAGCAGATCCAGCACACCCTCAAAACTCGCCCGCGTCATGCTCCCAAACGGCGCTGCCCGCCGCACCAGGTCATACAGGAAGTCGACGGGAACCTCCGGCAAGGGCTCGACGTCCAGCCCCGCATCTCTTCCCGCCCGCGCCGGCTTACTTCGCCCCTTTGCCTTCGCCACCTGCGGCGGATGGGCCACCGTCGCCACCAGTTGCTGCGCCAGCACGTCCAGCGGGTTCCGCGGGAACCGCGTCGACTCAATCTGTCCCTCGTGCATCGCCCGGGTCACCGCGGCGCAGGCCACCAGGTCCGCCCGGAATTTCGGAAACAGCACCCCCTCGCTCACCGCGTCCACCGAGTGCCCTGCCCGGCCAATCCGTTGCATCCCGCTGGCCACCGAGGGCGGCGACTCAATCTGAATCACCAGGTCCACCGCCCCCATGTCGATGCCCAGCTCCAGGGTCGAGGTCGCACACAGCGCCTTGATCTGCCCCGCCTTCAGTTGCTCCTCAATCACCGACCGCTGCGCCGCCGCCAGCGACCCATGATGCGCCCGGGCAATCGGCTCACCGGCCAGCTCGTTCAGGGCTCCCGCCAGCCGCTCCGCCACCTGCCGGCTGTTCACAAACAAAATCGTCGAGTTCCGCTCCCGGATAATCTCCAGCAGCCGGGGATGAATCGCATTCCAGATGGACACCCGCCGGGGCATCTGCGAAGCCGGTCCAGAGGGAATCTCCTCCATCGTGCCCAGCCGCGCCATATCTTCAACTGGAACTTCAATTCTCAGTCTTAAATGCTTCTTTTGGCTGGCATTCACAATCGTCACAGGACGATAGCGAACAGGCCCGGCCAATCGTTCTTCCTGAACCAGCAGAGCCTCTTGCGACTCTTCAACTTTCACTTGAGAAGCGTGCTCATAAACATCTGTAAAAGCTGAATTTGAATCCTTAGCCTCTTTGCGTTTAGCCGCAACCTCCGGCGAGATTTCCACACCACCCAGAAAATGCGCCACCTCCTCCAGCGGACGCTGCGTCGCCGACAATCCAATCCGCTGCAACGGCCGTTTTGTTAGCGCCTCCAGCCGCTCCAGGCTCAGGGCCAAGTGCGCTCCCCTTTTGGTCGGCACCAGCGCGTGAATCTCGTCCACAATCACCGTCTCCACCGACCGCAACGCCTCCGCCGCCTGCGAGGTCAGCAGCAGGTAGAGCGACTCCGGCGTCGTAATCAGAATGTCCGACGGCGTCCTGCGAAACCGTGCCCGCTCCTTCTGCGGCGTGTCTCCGGTCCGCACGCTGATCTCCGGCTCGTGGAACGGCACGCCCCGCCGCCGCGCCATGTTGGCAATCCCCGCCAGCGGCGAGCGCAGGTTCCGCTCCACGTCCACCGCCAGCGCCTTCAACGGCGAAACATAGACAATCCGGCAGCCCTTGCTCTGCCCTGCCGCAGGCGGATGCAGCATCAGTCGATCCAGGCACCAGAGGAACGCCGTGAGCGTCTTGCCCGTGCCCGTCGGCGCCAGAATCAGCGCGCTCTCGCCACGCGCAATCACCGGCCAGCCCTGCCGCTGCGGCGCGGTCGGCGCGTCAAAAACGGCCCGAAACCACTCCGCCGTGACGGGGTGGAAGCAGGCAAGAGGGTCTATCTCGGGTTTTGGCTGGTGCGTGGCCATCTGTGCTCTTGAGCATAGCGCGTCCTCCAAGCGAAGAGGAAGCGAAGGAGTGGACTGCCTTGTGCTGGACCAACGTACCCACCTGATGTGATTCTCCTCGCAGAAGTTGACGCGCCGGTCACTGCTACCATGAGGTTGCCATGCGCGCCCATCTCGCGACCTTGCTGGACGATTTCCGCCGATTCGATCGCCAGATTGCGATCGTCAGCACGCAAGGGGTCCGCCGCCGCGCTACTTCCTACGCCGAGCTCGCCAACACGGCTGGTCGCTTTGCCGCGTATCTCGCTGCGCACAGCATCGGTCCCGGCGACCGTGTCATTCTCTGGGCCGAGAACTCCGCCCAGTGGGTCGAAGCCTTCTACGGCATCCTCCTGCGCGGAGCACTGGCCGTCCCCCTCGACGCCTACGGCAGCGTCGACTTCGCGACGCGCGTTGCCGCCGACGTCCGTCCCGCCCTCGTTGTCGGCGATGCTCCGCTCATTGAGCGCCTTCCTGACACCTGGCCGCGTCGCGCCTTCGAAAACTGGACCACAATGTTGCCCGAGGAGCAAGCCGGTCCCGTGCCCGAACTCAATCACAACACGCCACTCCAGATTCTCTTCACCTCCGGCACCACCGGCGAGCCCAAAGGCATCGTTCACACCCACGGCAATGTCCTTTCCAGCATCGCCCCCGTCGAGAGCGGAGCGCAGCCGTACATGCGCTACGAAAGGCTCGTTCATCCTCTGCGCTTTCTCCACACGTTGCCCCTCAGTCATGTCTTCGGCCAGACCATGGGTCTGTGGGTGCCCGCCATCTTCGCGGCAGAAGTCCATTTCGAGTCGCGCCTCATTGCGCAGCGTCTGATGGAAACCATCCATCGTGAGCGCATCAGCGTCCTCGCCGCCGTACCGCGCGTCATAGGACTCCTTCGCGCCCATCTTGAAGCCATCTACCCCGACCTCAACGCCCGCATCGCTGCCTCCAAAGGCATGAATGCCTGGCAGCGTTGGTGGACCTTTCGTGATATCCACCGCGCCTTCGGCCTTAAATTCTGGGCGCTCATCTTGGGCGGCGGCGCACTCGGTGGCCCGCTGGAAAGCTTCTGGAACTCGCTGGGGTTTGTCGTCGTGCAGGGCTACGGAATGACCGAGACCACGGCCCTCATCACGCTCAACCATCCCTTCCGCGTGGCGCAGGGCACCATTGGCAAGCCGCTCCCCAACCGCGAAGTGAAGATCGGCCCCGATGGAGAGATCCTCGTCCGTGGACCCATGATCTCGACATCCACGTGGGAACATGGCCGGCTTCAGAAGCGCGAAAACGAATGGCTCGCCACCGGTGACCTCGCCACGCAGCAGGAATCCGGCGAACTGCGCTTCCTCGGCCGCAAAAGCGAAGTCATTGTCACCGCCGCGGGCGTGAACATCCATCCAGAAGACCTGGAAGCCGTCATCGAGCGCCAGCCCGGTGTGGTGGCCTGCGCCGTTGTGCCCATGGAATCAGCCAACGGGCCTGAGCCTTGCGCCGTCCTCGCTGTGCGCGGCAACCAGGAACAGGCCGCTGAGGCCATCGCTCACGCTAACGCGCACCTCGCCGAGTTCCAGCGCGTGCGCCGCTGGCTTCTCTGGCCTGAGCCCGACCTGCCCCGCACTTCCACGGGCAAGGTGCGCCGCAAGGCTGTCGCTGCTTGGCTTGCTGCGTCACAAGTCACAGAGAACGGCGCATCCTCCAATCACCAGCCCCCAAAGGCCGACTGGTTGTTGGCGCTCATTGTCGAAATCACCGGCGAAGCGCCACCAGCGGCAAACGATGCCCTTCGCCTCAGTGAAGATCTTCACCTCGACAGCCTTGGTCGCGTGCAATTGGCCGCCGCCCTCGAAGAAAGACTCGGCGCTTTACCGGCTGACCAGAACTTGGAAAGCCTGGAGACTCTCGGTCAACTGCGCCAGTATTTGGCTGGCGGCGAATCGGCCTCACTGCGAGTACCCCCTCACGCCATCTCTTCCACCACACACGCAACGGCGGTGACACCCCCTGAGGCGCCCGCGCCTGCGGCCCCGGTTCCAGTGCCCGTACCCGCGCGCGAGGAAGCCGAAGAGCATGTTTATCCTCACTGGCCCTGGTGGAGACCGGTCGCCTGGATTCGCACTGCATTTCAGGAATGCGTTGCCCGCCCGCTCACCTGGTTTCTCGCCGCACCGCGCGTAACAGGTTGCGCGCCCATCGCAGCCGGTGAGCCCTTGCTCATCGTCGCCAATCACGTCACCTATGCAGACGGCCCACTCGTTCTTTACGCACTGCCCGGCCCCATCCGCCGCCGCGTTGCTGCCGCCATGTCCGGCGAAATGCTCCTGGACTATCGCAACATGCGCAATCCCGACAGCCCGCGCGGCCAGCGCCAGCGCATGTGGTCCGGCCCCCTCGCATGGCTGCTGCTCACCGCCCTCTACAACGTCTTTCCACTGCCGCGCGGCAAAGGCTTCCAGCGCAGTTTCGCGCACGCGGGCCACGCGCTCGACCACGGTTACGACGTCCTTGTCTTTCCGGAAGGAACGCGCACGGCCACCGGCGATCTCGGGCGCTTCCGGCCCGGCATAGGCATCCTCGTCAAACAGACTCGTGCCGCCGTGCTGCCGGTCGCACTCTGTGGATTAGGCGAGTTGAAATTACGCGGCCGAGGTTGGTTCCGCTCAGGCAGGATCGAGATCCGCATCGGCAGCGTGATGCACTTCAGTCCTCAGGAAACGGAAAGCTCCATCGCGGCCAGCCTTCAAGCCACCGTAGAAACCCTGCTCCACACTCCATCATGGCCTGACGGATCATGCTGAACTGAGACTCCCGACGAGTGGCAGCTGCTGCCCACGCAACCCACTTCAGTGGCCCAGTCGTCCGCAATCGCGCACAGAACCAGGCGTTCTCTCAGTGCACCTGCTGGGATGGTGTCGCCGCCATCTCCGCGGCACCCAGCGTAGATGGGATGAAGTGTTGGCGACTCCGGCTGCGCATATAAAACTCCATTCCCATTGCAGTTGGACACAAAGTCAGATGATCATCCTCGTCAAAATAGCTGGAGCGTGGACGGCTCTTTAACAGGCCCAGCTCCACAAGATGATTCACCTCGCGCTCCACGCGAACCATATCTCCAATGCCCGTCGCCTGCTTGAGCTGGTCGGAACGTCCCTCAATCGCTTCGGGCTCTGTGGCTCCGCTCTCCAGCATTTGCTGCGAAGACGTCTCGCACACCCAGCTCAGTAGACGCGTCTGGTTAACGTTCATCTGGCTCATCAGGCTGGTAAATTGCAGGCTCGCCCGATCCGTTCCCGCAGAGTTGCAGGCGCTGATCAGCAGGTTCGACCACAGCTCTCTAGTCCAGTCCAGATCCGCCCATGAACCATTTTCCAGAATCTGCCGCAGCACATCCGGATGAATCAGTTTGCGCCCAGTTTCAGCCTCGGGCATGTCGTGTTCGGCACGTAACGCGATCTCAATCACGTTTTCCGTCCGAAAACTGCCCACATCATTTCGCAGCGCGGCGCTGGTCCGGTCGCCCATCGAAGGACAGATTCGCCGCAGGAACGCCTCTGCCCGAGCCACGCGGAACTGACGCACAACATCCACCGGCTCGATCGGGTCATTCGAATTGCGCAATCTGCCATCCCACAGGCGCACCGCAGTACCCGCCGAATGCAGAAATGAGAGACCTACCCCATCTTCTCCCCAGCGCACCGCCTTCGCACGCAGCTGTATCCGGTTCTCGGCATACTCCTCAGGCTGCCCCATTCGCTGCAACGTAAGATCAATCGGCGAGCCAATCACCCAACGCGTTGTCGTCACCAGATATACGCCTGACGCACTGATATTGCGCACCAGATCAGGCTGCAGAGAAGTACCTTCCGTGTGGTAAGCAACCAGCCCCGCCACCTGACGGCGTTCCGCTCGACCTCGATGGGAAACAATAGGCGAATCCAGCCAGTTTTTGATCGAAGATCGCATTCATCTCCTCCCGCACGCTGCACTAGAGTCCTACCAATGCGCTCGCGCTTCTTGCACACATTCAGCGCAACTTACGCCGCAACTTCGCACTCGCTTTTGTGCAGACCCGCATCATACACTTAAGTTGTAGATGCTGGCGACAGCCTTTTCGGTGGCCCGTGAGAGTCAAAATCGATCACGCCCTACCCAACCCAATTCCGCGCCCCCACTCGCCGTCAACCACGGCGACGCACCATCTTTCAAGCATGCATATAAGTTCCATATTTCTATCTACTTACCGCAGGATACGCATCAATGTTGCAATCAGAACAGAACGGCCCATAGCGCCTGAAAAGGGAGACGAGCGCAGTACTAAAGTACATCCCTACCCCGTACTCTTGGGTCGAAAGTAGCATGTGCCTCCCGCCAGAACGCTCTGCCACATTTCTTCCTCCACAGGCTGCTCCACCGATCCCAACATAAGAATTCCGTCTGGTGCCAATAATCGATGCACGCTCCGCATCAGATCCCGCCGCGTTTCCCAGGAAAGATAAAGCATCACATTCCGCAAAAGAATGACGTCGAAATGTCCTGTAAACGGCAGCGGCGGCTTGCACAGGTTGAGCGAACGAAACCTGCATAGATCTCGTAGCTCTGTCTTCACCACCCATTCCTCTCCTTCATGCTCAAAGAATCGCACCACATATCGCGCCGGCAGTCCACGATTGATCTCGATCCGGTTATACCGGCCTGCGCGTGCACGCTCCACCATGGCACACGCCAGATCCGTCCCTTCGATCTGGACATTCCAGCCAACCAGAGCCGGATTCATCTCCCGCACCAGCATCGCCAGAGAATACGTCTCCTGCCCGGTTGAACAGGCCGCACTCCAGATGCGAAGTGTCCGATTCGACTGGCGCGCCTTCACGATTTGCGGAAGCAATTCCTTGCGCAGCAGCTCAAAAGGGCGCAAGTCCCGAAAAAAGCTCGTCTCGTTGATCGTCATCGCCTCGGCAACCGCCCGCTCCAACTCAGGATTGTGGCGCTCCCTCAATCGCTCCACAAGCTCCTCAAGTTGAGTCATGCCCTGGTGCCGCAATAGCCTCGCAAGTCGCGTCTCAAACAGATAGTCGTGCGATGGATCAAGCACGTTGCACGACAGCGAAAACACCACCTGCCGCAGGTAGTCATAGTGCAGGGTCGCTGCTGCCGTCATGCCTGTACCACCGCCTCGCGCCCCGACGCCGTCTCAACGTCCAGACAGCTCGTCAGGCGAAGAATCTCCCGCGCCATCGACTCGATTGGCAGCACCCGGTGTGCCAGCCCTGCATGCACCACCGCTCCCGGCATGCCCCACACCACGCTCGTCGCCTCGTCCTGCGCCAGCACCACGCCCCCCGCGGCGCGCACGGCACGGCAGCCCGCCAAGCCATCCGCACCCATCCCCGTCAGTTGCACGGCCAGCACCCCCGCGCCAAAAACCTGCACCGCAGAGCGCAGCACCACATCCACAGCCGGCCGGCAATGATTCTCTGGCGGTCCCTGTGTCAAATGCAGCGAAGAAGGCGCCCCGATCCGCGCACCGGCCACCACCTCCAGGTGCCAGTTACCTCGCGCCACATGCACCCTCCCGGGTCCCAGCAACTCCCCGTCCCGCACCTCCCGCACGCGCATAAGGCACCGGCTGTCCAGTCTCTCCGCAAGAGACTGCGTAAAGACCTCCGGCATATGCTGCACCACCAGCACCGGCAACGGAAAGTTGCCCGGAAGCCCAGGCAACAAAATCTCCAACGCCTCTGGACCACCCGTCGAGACACCAATCACCACAACGTCAGGCCGCACCGCCGCCCCTGCTATTCGGCTCATTGCACCTTCGCCTGCTGCATTCACTCGTGCCGTCCCTTTCTCCCCCGGAAGATTGTCGAGGCATCCCAGCATGCGCAGCTCCGGCAGAAACTCCCACAAGAAGCCCTTGGTCGATACCCCGCTCTTCGCCTGGCTCGCAGCATGCGCCACACAATCCCATGCGCCCCTCGCAAATGCTTCGTAAGGTGGGCACACGTTACACTTCGTTCCCGATCTGCACACGATCACCGGCATCTTGAATCCCCAACCCCGTCGCAACCTGTCCGGTGGAAACCGCAAGTCTGTCGCATCCCCACATCAACGTCGTCCTTCTCGCCGCTTTCTCGCGCCCAGCGCCACCATTACGCATGACATTCGCCCCAAGACATCCAATTCACCGAGGAGCACCCGTGTCCTGCCCTCAACTTCACGGCTCAGGCCGCCGCCAGACCCAGCATTGCCAGCTTTTCTTCCAGCGCTTCCCAATCAAACGGCTTCATCAAGTACTCATCCGCCCCCGCCTCGAGCGCCCGCACAATGAAACTCGTCTCTGCCTCGGTCGTCACCATCACAACTTTCAGATCGGAAAATCCCTCTTGGCGCACCCGCACCAACATCTCCAACCCATTCATGCCTGGCATATTCCAGTCGAGCAGGGCCAGGTCAAACTTGCGTCCCGAGCGCAGCAGCGTGAGCCCCGCACGCCCGTCACCCGCCTCCTCGCACTCCACGCCACCCTCTTCCAGCAAGCTGCGCATGTAGGTCCGGACAAACCGGGAATCGTCGACAATCAACGCTCGCATCGTCTCCCTCAATCTCTCTCATGCCGCCGTTGCATGACCCGCAAGAAGGATCGGGTCAAGCCGCGCCGGGTCCAGCATCACCAGCAATCCATCTCCCAGCTTGTACGCTCCGGCGAACAAGCTCTTATGTCGATCCTCCAGCGTGCAGGGATTGGGCTCAAACGCGCTGCCGGGAATCATGAGCACCTCCTTCACCACATCCACCTGGACCCCAAAGCACCCCGCCGGCCCCTCCAGCACCAGCACGGCATGCGGCACCCGCAGCGGCGGCATCCCCAGCAACTGCCGCGCGCTCACCGCCGTCAACACATCGCCGCGATAGTGCACCAACCCGCCCACAAAGTCCGGCGATCGCGGCACCGGCTGCGGGCTCATCAAGCCCAGAATCTCTACAATGTGCGCGATCGGTATGCCAAATCGCGCGCCTCCCACTTCCACGGCACACACTTCAACGCAATCCGCTGTGCCCTTCCCTTGCCCTCCCGGATGCATCGTGTCTGTCATCCCGCCACCTCCGCCAAACTCTCCGCCTGCAGCGGAGCCACCGCGCCCAACTGCACCACTTCGGTCACACGCTCCTTCAACAGCGTCACGCCATCGGCCTGCTGCGAAGTCCCTGCTTCCATCAGTTCCCTGCCCGCAGTCACGTCCAGCACATGCGATACCGCCACGCCCACCTGCCGGTTGCCATCCCGGCAGACCACCACCACCAACCGCCCTTGGGGACGGCTTCGCGCCTCTGCCAAAAGATTCCCGGCATCCTCCACCGGCAACAGCTCCCCTTCAAAATGAAGCACAGGCCTTTGTCCCAGATACTCCACCCGTTCCACAGGAACCTGCTCGATGCGCAACACATCACACAGCGGTACTGCGGCCTGCCGTCCCGCCACTTCTACCAGCAGATACTCAAGCCCTGTATTCCTCAGGTCAGGTTCTGCCTCAGCCTCCGGGTGCATCCGCTCGTCTTCTCCACTCAAGGCAATCCCCGCCCGCACTGCAATCGCACCGGGGTCCAGAATTAACGCCAGGTCGCCGTTGCCCAGCACCGTCGCTCCTGAGTACAGCCCGATCTCCTTCAGCGCGGGCGACAGCGGCTTCACCACAATCTCTTCCGGATCCGCCAACCCATCCACCACCAGCCCGTAGTTCCTGCCATCCGCATCAAGCACCGCGATGAAGCATTCCCCGCCTTCCCCCCTGCCTGCAGCACCGGCCGGCAGCAGTAGGCGCTCCAGAAAGACCAGCGGCAGCAGCTGGCCGCGCAGTCGGAACAGCGGCGCATTCTCAATCCATTCAATCGCCCCCTTCGTTTCCTCCGGAAGCACATGCACCAGTTCCGAAAGCGGGCCCTGTGGCAGAGCAAAGCTCTGTCCCACGCCGCGCACAATCAGTGCCGGAATAATTGCCAGAGTCAGCGGAATGCGCAGCCGCAGCGTGGTCCCACGGCCGGCCTTGGACTCGATCTCCACCTTGCCGCCGATTTTCTCCACGTTGGTCCGCACCACATCCATTCCCACACCGCGGCCGCTCACGTTCGTGATCGAAGACGCAGTCGAAAAGCCCGGCAAAAAGATCAACTGCAACAGCTCCCTCTCACTCAGCTGCGCAGCGTGCTCGGCTGTAATGAGTCCGCGCTCGATCGCCTTGGCGCGCACCTTCTCAACGGAGATTCCTGCGCCATCGTCGCTCACGTCCACAATGACGTGCGACCCTTCCTGCACCGCGCGTAGCCGCAGCGTTCCCTCCGCTTCTTTGCCCGCTGCACGCCGCGCTTCGGGCGTCTCAAATCCGTGGTCCATCGCGTTGCGTACCGCATGGATCAACGGATCCTTGATCGCCTCCAGCAGACTCTTGTCCAACTCCGTCTCTTGCCCTTCCATCTCCAGCCGCACCCGCTTGTCCAGCGCCTGAGAGAGATCCCGAACCATCCGCGGCATCTTGGAGAAGACATGCGACACGGGTTGCATCCGCGCGCGCATCACGGCCTCGCGCAGGTCTGCCGTCACCATGTCCAGCCGCCGTGAGAGCATCGTCATCTTTGGATCCAGCGCGGTCGCCTGCAGCACCTGGTTGCGTGTCAGCACCAGTTCGCCCACCAGGTTCATCATCCGGTTCAGCAAGGTCACATCCACGCGCAGGCTGCTCTCCGCGGCCGTGCTGGTTCCGCTCCGCGCCCTGGGCGCTTCCCGTTCCGGTACGCTTACCTTCTCCACCAAGGCCGCCCGCTCATCCGGCCCTGCCTCCATTTCCTCCGGCCGCGGCGCGGATGCAGCAAGAGGCGACGCCGCAGCCACGGGTGTCTGCAGCCCTTCCAGCAATGCGATCAGCGCCCCATCCTCGCCCCCGCCTTCGCTGCCGGTCTCGTCAATCGATTGCAAAATTAGCCGCAGCCCGTCCAGCAGTTGCAGCAGCCCGGTGATGATCGCAGCCGTAGCCTCCAGCTTGCCTTCGCGCAACAGACCCAGCAGGTTCTCGCCCGCATGTGCCAGCTTCTCCAGCCGTTTGTATCCCAGAAAGCCCGTCGTTCCCTTGATCGTGTGCACAGATCGGAAGATCTCTGCGAGCAGCGCCATCTCGCCCGGTCGTTCCTCCAGCTCGGTCAGGCAACGCTCCATCCGGTCCAGGCCTTCCTGGCTTTCAATCACGAACTCGCGCGTCAATTCATCCATGTCAACCCACCGCCTGAAGTCCACACACCACCCCTCAGTGTCCGTGCCCGCGGCATGGCATGCACTCGGTCCCTTTATCGGTTCGCCGGGAAGAGACTTGAATCCACTTCGCCCCCGCGCATCCAACCGACCACGGGAACCACTCCAGTCATGTACAGAACCGGAGCCAATGCTTTAGCCTCAAGTTGCATGGATCCGGGCAACGATCTCTCGTCCAGTTCCGGCACTTCGCTCGCGCCGCTCCTCGCCGCTGCGCAGGAGGCCGCCCGCATGGCCTACGCGCCTTACTCCGGCTTCCGCGTCGGAGCCGCTCTCCAGCTCGCCAACGGATCCATCGTGACCGGCGCCAACGTCGAAAATATTTCCTACGGCCTTACCATTTGCGCCGAACGAGCCGCCATCGTCCGCGCTGTCGCCACCTTCGGCCCTGAGCTCCGCATCACCGCGGTTGCCATCGCCAACCTCAACCACGCCCCCAGCCCGCCCTGTGGCGCCTGCCGCCAAATGCTGGCCGAATTCACTCCGCCTGAAATCCCCGTCGCTTTCCCAGCCGCCGACGGCACCAGGGTTCTCCTCTTTGGCGACCTGCTTCCGCTGGCCTTTCACATGAAACATCCATGAGGCATCCACTCGCATGATCGAACGCAGAGCTCATCCGGCCGACTCACAACCGTCCGCGATGCACATGATTGACCTCATCCGTAAAAAGCGCGACGGCCTCGTCATGACCGCGCGCGAAATCGAGTTCCTCGTCCACGGCTCGGCGCGCGGCATCTTCCCCCCCGAGCAAATCTCCGCATGGCTCATGGCCGCTCTCCTGCGCGGACTCACCCGCGAAGAGACGCATGCCCTCACCATCGCCATGCGCGACTCCGGCGCTCGCTTCGATCCCTCCCACCTCGGCAAATTCACCGTGGACAAGCACTCCACCGGCGGCGTCGGTGACAAGACCAGCTTTCTCGTCGCTCCCATCGCAGCCGCCTGCGGCCTCGTCGTCCCCATGATCAGCGGGCGCGCACTCGGTCACACCGGTGGGACCCTCGATAAACTCGAATCCATCCCCGGTTATCGCACGTCCCTCTCGATGCCGGAGTTCGAGCGCGTCCTCGCCTACTGCGGCTGCTCCATCGTCAGCCAGACGCCCGACCTCGTCCCCGCCGACCGTGTCCTCTATGATCTCCGCGATCGCACCGGTACCGTCGAAAGCCCCGGACTCATCTGTGCCTCGATCCTCAGCAAGAAACTCGCCGCCGGTCTCAACGGACTTGTCCTCGATGTCAAAACCGGCTCCGGCGCCTTCATGCGCCGCCAGCAAGACGCCGAATACCTTGCCGCACTTCTCGTCGCCACCGCTGAAGCCGCAGGAACCCGTACTGTTGCCCTGCTCACCGACATGGGCCAGCCCCTTGGCCGCATGGCCGGCAACTGGATCGAGATCGTCGAAAGCATGCAGTTGCTTCGCGGCGAGCAGCCCCGCGGCAGCGAAGACTTGCGCGAGCTCTCCCTCATTCTTGCCGGATGGATGCTCTTCCTCGGGGGGAAGGCTGACTCGCCTCAGGCCGGGCAGCTCAAAGCAAGCGCCGCCCTCAACGACGGAAGCGCCGAGCGCGTCTTCCTGCAGATGGTAGAAGCCCAGGGCGGAGACATCTCCGTCTTTGAGAAAATGCAATCCTTCCATCGGCCCGGTGCGCGCCTCGATGTGATGGCTTGGGATTCCGGCTTCATCTCCAAAATGGACACCACCATGCTCGGATGGGCCGTCCAACGCCTCGGCGCCGGCCGCGTGCGTGCCAGCGAACCCCTCGATCCCCACGCGGGTATCGAATTTCACGCGCACCGTGGCGACTGGGTCGAGCAGGGCCAGCCGATCGCCACTCTTTACGCCACACGCCCCGGCCTCTTCTCCGAACCCGAAGGTCTCCTGCGCTCCGCCATTCGCCTATCTAACCTCCAACCCAAGCCCGTCGAACTCGTCAGCCGCGTCTGGACCCGCACCAACGCTGAGGCCCACCTCCGCAATGCGTTAAGGTAATGAGAAAGCAGCTCAGCATCGCTCCGTAGGAGGGCCAGTTTTGCAACGATTCACTGGTGTGCTCGGAATCCTGGCCGTACTTGCCGCGGCATGGCTTGGCTCCACGGACCGCAAACACATCCGCTGGCGCACTGTCGCCTGGGGCATCGGCCTCCAGCTCATTTTCGCCTTCATTGTCCTTCGCTTCGATTACGGCCAGCGCGCCATGGCCTGGGCCGGCGATGTCGTCAACAGCATGCTCGCCTCCACCGCCGCAGGCACCAAAGTCCTCTTCGGCGCGCTCGGCACGCCCAACACCTCCATCGGCTCCGTCTTTGCCTTCCAGGTCCTGCCCACCATCATCTTCATCTCCGCCTTCTTCGCCGTGCTTTATCACATCGGCGTCATGCAGATTGTCATTCGCGGCCTCGCTTGGATCATGCTCAAGACCATGCGCATCTCCGGCGCCGAAAGCATGAACGTCGCCGCCTCGATCTTCATGGGCCAGACCGAAGCCCCCCTCACTATCCGACCGTTTCTCTCCGGCGCCACGCGCAGCGAGCTCATGACCATCATGACCAGCGGTATGGCCCATGTCTCCGGTGGCATCATGGCCATGTACATCGCGCAGGGCGTCGCCGCACGCCATCTGCTCGCCGCCGTCATCATGACCTCGCCCGGCACCATCCTCATCTCCAAAATGCTCGTGCCTGAAACCGGAGTTCCCGCCACCGAGGGCCGCGTCATCATCCCCGAGCAGGAAGAGCACAAAGACGAAAACCTCATCGGCGCCATCGCCCGCGGCACCATCGACGGCGGCAAGCTCGCCATGAACGTGGCCATCATGCTCATCAGTTTTCTCGCGCTCGTCGCGCTTCTCGACAGCCTGCTTGGATGGGTCCACATGCATGCCGGCTTCCACTGGGTGCCGGGCAGCCTCGGCCAGATTCTCGGCTTCCTCTTTGCCCCGGTCGCATGGCTCATCGGCGTGCCATGGCGCGACTGCGGCATCATCGGCAATCTGCTCGGCACGCGCATGGCGCTCAACGAGGTCATTGCCTACATCGCCCTCGGCGCGCAAAAGGCAGCCCTCTCGCCGCGCTCCTTCACCATCGCAACCTTCGCGCTGTGCGGCTTCGCCAACCTCGGTTCCATCGGCATGCAGATTGGCGGCATCGGCGCGCTGGTCCCCGAGCGCCGAAACGACCTTGCCCGTCTCGGCGTCCGCGCCATGCTCGCCGGCACCATGGCCAACCTCATCTCCGCATCCATCGCCGGCATCTTTCTCGGATAACGGCAGCACCAACATCGCCACGCAAAGGAGGCACCCCATGAAGACGCACCGCATCGCACTCGTGCCCGGCGATGGCATCGGCAAAGAAGTCATTCCCGCAGGCCGCACGGTCCTCGAAGCCCTCGCCGCCGCGCATTCCGATCTCCGCTTTGACTTCGAGCACTTCGACTGGGGCGGCGACTACTACCGCCGTCACGGCCTCATGATGCCCGCCGGCGGCCTCGACACCCTCCGTAAGCACGACGCCATCCTCTTCGGCTCCGCGGGCGACCCCGCCATTCCCGACCACATCACCCTCTGGGGACTGCGCCTCAAAATCTGCCAGGGCCTCGATCAGTACGCCAACATCCGCCCCACGCGCATTCTCCCTGGAATCGAATCGCCCCTGCGCCACTGCAAGCCCGAAGACCTCAACTGGGTCATCGTGCGCGAAAACAGCGAGGGCGAGTACTCAGGCGTCGGCGGCCGCGCCCATCAGGGACAACCCCTCGAAGTCGCCACTGATCTCTCGCTCATGACCCGCGCCGGCGTCGAGCGCATCCTTCGCTTTGCATTCCGTCTGGCCGCGTCGCGCCCGCGCCGTCTGCTCACCGTCATCACCAAGAGCAACGCGCAGCGCCACGCCATGGTCATGTGGGACGAAATCGCCGCGCAGATCGCCGCCGAATTCCCCACCGTCACCTGGGACAAGGAACTCGTCGACGCCGCCACCGCGCGCATGGTCAACCGGCCCGCATCGCTCGACACCATCGTGGCCACCAACCTCCACGCTGACATCCTCAGCGACCTCGCCGCCGCCCTCGCCGGCAGCCTCGGCATCGCGCCCACCGCCAATCTCAACCCCGAACGCGTCACGCCCTCCATGTTCGAACCCATTCACGGCTCGGCCTTCGACATCATGGGCAAGGGCCTCGCCAACCCCATCGGCACCTTCTGGTCCATCGTGCTCATGCTCGAGCATCTGGGCGAGCCCGCCGCCGCTCAGCAACTCATGCAGGCCATCGAGCAGGTCACGGCCAACCCCAGCCTGCACACGCGCGACCTCGGAGGCAACGCCACCACTGCAGCCGTCACGCAGGCCGTCTGCGCGCAGATTGCCGCCGCCAAGCCGCACGCGGCGCACGCCTGAGCGCTTGAGCGCGACCCGCCGCATGAAACCCCTCAATGCCACCACGGAAGCTCGCGTCATCGGTAAGCTGCGCCGCCGCATTCTTCCCTTCGTGATGCTCCTCTACTTCGTCAGCTTTCTTGACCGCGTCAACGTAGGCTTCGCCGCGCTCGGCATGAACCGCGCCATCGGCCTCACATCCGCCATCTTCGGCCTCGGCAGCGGCCTCTTCTTCGTCAGCTACTTTCTTTTTGAAGTCCCCTCAAACCTGATCCTCTACCGCGTCGGCGCCCGGCTCTGGATCGCGCGCCTCATGCTCACCTGGGGACTGGTCTCCGCCGCATCCGCTTTTGTCACCGGCCCGCACAGCTTCTACCTGCTGCGTTTCCTCCTCGGCGCGGCAGAGGCCGGCTTCTTTCCCGGCATCATTCTCTATCTCAGCCTCTGGTTCCCTGCCCGGCATCGCGCCTTCGCCGCCGCCGCGTTCCTCACCGCCGCGCCGCTCTCCACCGCCATCGGCTCGCCTATCTCCGGCGCCATTCTTGAGCTGCATCCCTTCGCGGGCCTCAGCAGTTGGCAATGGCTCTATCTGCTCGAGGGCCTGCCGGCCATCCTGCTCGGCCTGCTCGTTCTGCGCATCCTCACCGACAAGCCCACCGACGCTCGCTGGCTCCAGCCCGAGGAGCGCGAATGGCTCATCGCTACACTCGATGCCGAAAGCACCGCCACCGGCCACCGCCCGCACCACACCGCCGGCGCCCTCGCCGCGCTCGCCAACCCGCGCGTGCTCCTCCTCGCCTGCATCTACCTGGGCACTTCAGCCGGTCTTTACACCCTCGGCATCTGGACGCCGCTCCTGCTGCATCCCTTCGGCCTCACACCTCTTGCCACCGGCCTCGCCACCGGAGCGCCCGCGCTCGTTGCGATTCTTCCCATGATCCTCTGGGCCCGCCACTCCGACCGCACGCAGGAGCGCACCTGGCATGTCGTTCTGCCCTGTCTCGCCGGTTGTGCTGGATTTCTCTGGTCGGCCCATACCCACACGCTCGCGGGCATCCTGCTCGCGCTCACGGTCGCCAATCTCGGCATCAGCGCCGCCAAAGGTCCGCTCTGGGCCATGCCATCGTTGTTTCTCTCCGGGGCAGGCGCCGCCGCCGGCATTGCGGCCATCAACTCCATCGGCAACCTCGGCGGATTCCTCGGCCCCTATCTCATCGGTTGGTTCAAGGACCGCGCCGGCAGCTACGCGGGCGGCCTCTATGCCGTCGCGGCCATGCTCGCGCTCTCAGCCGGGCTCATGCTGCTGCTCAGCCGGCAGCCTGCTTCCCCAGCCGCCGCTCGCGCGCGCGATACAGAATCGTAAGTCCCGTCACCGTGCCGCACGTGACAAAACTCGCTCCCAGCCCAATCACCAGCGACCAGTCGTTCTGATACAGCCCGTGCACCACGCCCAGCGCCTGCAGAATGTTGAACCCGCCAAAAGTCACCAGCGAGATCCCCTCGCTGCTCTTCTTGCGCCACACCGCCAGCGCCTGCGGCACAAACAGCAGCGCATTGCCAATCAGCCCAAGCCCGAAGATCACCGCCACGATCTGCTTCATCCAGCCATCCGCCTCGCCATCGCGTTCCTCAGCTCCTCTATCCTCTCATCCTGCACAAAGGTGGCACTGCACCACCGCTCTGCGCCCTTGTAAAATTTTGAAAGAATGAGCGAGGCAAACTCCATTAGCTACTACGAACAGGTGCAGGAAGCTTCAGCATATTTGCGCAGTAGACTCGGCACTTTCAAGCCGCGCGTCGGCATGGTTCTTGGGTCCGGCCTCGGTGATGCAGCCGAAGGCGTCACCGAACCAGTATTCATCCCCTACGCCGATATTCCTCATTTTCCTCAGTCGACTGTGCAGGGTCACTCCGGCCGAATTGTCGCCGGACTCATGGGTGGCTCGCCTGTCCTTGTCATGCAGGGCCGCGTCCACTTCTACGAGGGTTACTCACCCCAGCAAGTCACCTTTCCGCTGCGAGTCCTCGGCGCAATGGGCATTGGCGCCGTGGTGCTGACCAATGCCGCTGGAGCTATTTCGGAAGAGTACAAACTCGGCGATCTCGTTATGCTTACTGACCACATCAACATGATGGGTTGGAACCCCGTTGTCGGCCCAAACGAGCCGCGATTCGCCTTTCGACGCGGCGCCGGTTTGCGTTTCTTCGATATGTCTGAACCCTACTCACCCTGGATTCGCGGGCTCGCAAAGGACATCGCCGCGACCGAAGGATTTGACCTTCGCGAAGGCATCTACATGGCTGTCAGCGGTCCCAGCTTTGAGACACCTGCGGAAATCCGGGCCTTCCGAACCCTCGGCGCTACGCTGGTCGGCATGTCCACCGTGCCCGAAACCATCGTCGCCCGCCACATGGGCATGGAGGTACTCGCGATTTCCTGCGTCACGAACCAGGCAGCCGGCCTAAGCCCCACACCGCTCAGCCACGAAGAGGTATTCAAGACGGGTCAGCTTGTCCGCTCGCGCTTGCGACGGCTGCTGGAACAGCTCGCCCCTGGCATCACCGCCCTGCTGGAAGCAAACCTTTGAGGGGTGATGATCCAATCACTGCGCCCACCGCTGCGCGTCTGCCCTTTCCACCTGTTGTGCTTGGCATCGCCGGAGCCTCAGGCTCGGGAAAGACCACGCTTGCCTCGGAACTTGCACGCACGCTGAAAGGCATCACCTTTCCGCTCGATAACTACTACCGCGACCTGAGTCACCTATCTCTAGGAGAGCGCGCGGTCCAGAACTTCGACGACCCTAGTTTGATTGAGAGCCCACTGCTCACCGCGCACGTCGCCGAACTTGCATGCGGTCGCGCCATCGAGCGGCCGTTCTACGACTTCTCGTGCCACTGCCGCATCCAAGACAAATCAGAAACCATCATTCCTGGTGCATTTCTGCTTGTCGAGGGCCTCTTCGCTCTCTACTTCCGGGAACTGCTCCCGCTCTATCACCTGCGCATCTACGTCGATACGCCCGACGCCGTCTGCTTTGACCGCCGCCTGCGCCGCGATACCGAAGAGCGTGGTCGCACCGTCGAGTCCGTTCGTCAGCAGTACGAAACTACAGTCCGCCCCGCCTGCCTGTGCTACGTACGCCCCTCGGCCGCGCACGCTGACCTCTCCATCGACGGCACCGAGGCCCTCGACTGGAAGGTCGAGCAAGTCCTCGCCGCCCTCCGCGACCGCGGCCTACTGCGGCATTAGAGCCTTTTTATTCCCGCCCAACGCGGGCCTCCTTTGCGCAATCAGATGCCTTGCTAACACTTTTGGGGAATGCCGTCGAAGCCATCGTGGGACAGCTATCCATCCCCAATTGGCACTATGCTCCCCTCAGTTGTTGCTTTTGGTACTTTCACAGGATTTTCAAATCAAATCCACCTGCCGATAGAACTCATACCGGTAAGGTGAGGGGAATGATGACCCGATGGAGCAGCGCTTTCGAGAACCGCGTGCGAGGTTGGCTCAGGCAAGGGATTTCTCCTCGCCGGCTCGCCTTGACTCTAGCTCTTGGATTCGCGATTGGATGCCTGCCCGTGATCGGGATTCCAACTGCTCTCTGCCTGCTCATTGCGGTGGCGCTACGGCTCAATCTGCCCGCCATGCAAGCGGCAAACTACGCGGCCATGCCGGCGCAGCTTGCGCTCGTGCTTCCGTTCGTCCGGATCGGCAGCAGGATCTTTGGATCTCCATCGCTTACAACGCCACTCCACGATGCGCCTTTGAAGCTGGTGCTTACTTCGGGCAGTCTGGCGCTGCACGCCCTCGGTGCGTGGCTGGTCTTCGCAGCACCGGCTGTTGCCATGTTGACTATTGCATTGACTCTCGTGTTGCGCCGCATTCCCGTACTTGCGCCACAGGCAGGCGACTAAGTCTACAAGCTTACATAAATAAAACTAACTAGAGTACGGCAATTACAATGCGGGCCCAGGAAGCCCCATTCTCATCGACAACCAAACGGCGAGAATGGGGCCCTGAGTTCTTCATCTCGCCTCTGCACGCGACCTATCCCGCCTCCACCAGCCCGTAGCGCCGCTGCCACGCTTCTCTCAACCGCTTCCAGACCTGTGCCCGCTCGGCTTCGGTTCCCTCAGCCTCTTCCTGCCGCGCATTCGCAAGGCTCGCCGCCTCCAGCTTCGCCAACTCCAGGAGCTTGCGGTCGCGCAGTAAATTCGCGACCTTGAAATCTGGCAGACCCGCCTGCCGCGTCCCGAAAAACTCGCCCGGCCCGCGAATTGCCAGGTCGAGTTCCGCCAACTCGAACCCGTCCTGCGTCCGCACCATTGCGTTCAGCCGTTCCTCGCCTACCTCGGAAATCCGCTTGCCCGTCATCAGGATGCAATAGCTCTTCGCCGCGCCGCGCCCCACGCGCCCGCGCAACTGGTGCAGTTGCGCCAGTCCAAAGCGCTCCGCGTGCTCCACCACCATCACCGTCGCATTCGGCACGTCCACGCCCACTTCAATCACCGTCGTCGCCACCAGCACGTTGATCTCGCCGCGCTGGAAGCGACGCATGATCACTTCCTTCTCATCCGCGCTCAGCCGTCCATGCAGCAGCCCCACGCGCAACCCCGCCATCGGCCCCACGCGCAACCGCTCATACATCTCCACCGCCGACTTCAACCCCGACTTCGTCGCCGGTTTGGCCCCCTGCGCCACCTCCGCAAACAGCTCGCCGGTCTTGCTCTTGCGCCCTGCCGCCTTGCGCGCCGGTGCAGTCTCAGTCATCTTCTCCGCGTCCTCATCTCGCGGAAAATCCAACTCCGGCTCATCCTCCCGCGCGCCCTCAATCACCGGATAGACGATATATGCTTGCCGTCCCTGCCCCACCTGCTTGCGCACAAACTCCCACACCTCATCGGCCCGCTCGTCCGCCACACGTCGCGTCACAATCGGCGTCCGACCCGGCGGAAGCTCATCCAGCACGCTCACATCCAGATCGCCATAAAGCGAAAGCGCCAGCGTCCGCGGAATCGGCGTCGCCGTCATCACCAGCACATCGGGCTCCAGCATGTCGCTGCCGTCCGCCCGCGGCTTCTTCATCAGCTTGAAGCGCTGCATCACGCCAAAGCGGTGCTGCTCATCCACCACAATCAGCCCCAGCCGGTCGAACTCCACCTTCTCCTCAATCAGTGCGTGCGTGCCGATTATCAGCTGCGCCTCACCTCGCAGAATCTGCCCTCGATTGATCCGCTTCCGCTCCTCATCCAGCGAGCCCGTCAGCAACACCACCTTGTACCGCCGCGACGACCGCTCCAGAAGCTTCCGCGCTGCCAGAAAATGCTGCGTCGCCAGAATCTCCGTCGGCGCCATCAGCGCCGCCTGGTAGCCGTTCTCCATCGCCACCAGCATCGCCTGCAGCGCCACTATCGTCTTGCCAGAACCCACATCTCCCTGCAGCAGCCGCCGCATAGGGCTCGGCCTACGCATGTCATCCACAATCTCGCGCAGTACCCGCTTCTGCGCCGTCGTGGGATGAAACGGCAACACCTCGCGCAGCGCCTCCCGCACCTTGTCCGATGTCTCAAACCCGATGCCGGCCCGTTCCCGCATACGCCGCCGCTTCAGTTCCAACCCCAGTTCCAGAAAAAACAGCTCTTCAAAGATCAGCCGTTTGTGTGCCGGTGTCTCCCACGCCTGCAGCTCCGCCGCCCCCGTCCCTTCCGGGGGAAAATGCACCTCGCGCAGCGCCCGCTCCCGTTCCGGCAATCCCAGCCGCTCCCGCAGCGCTTGTGGAAGGCACTCTGGCACTGCCCCACGCACGCTCTCCAACAGGTTGAAAATCGTCCTTCTTTGCCACCGCGATGCCAGACGGCTCCCTCCAAGCGACTCGTACACCGGCGTAATCCGCCCCACTTCCAGCAGCCGAGTCTCCGCGTCATCGCTCGCGTCAGGCAGCAACTCCCACTGCGGTTGAATCATCTTTAAATTGCTCGAAGAGCGCGAAGGTTCCACCTTGCCGAAGACAGCCACCGTCTGCCCGGCATGAAACTTCCCCTCCAGATAACGTGCATTGAACCAGAGACATTTCAGCGCCAGCCGCCCTTGCCCCAGCGTCAGTTCAAACAGCGGCATGCGCCGCGTCCGCAACAGCGCAGCCCCGCGGACCTCCGCGATCACGCTTGCCGTCTCGCCCGGCTTCAGCTCATCCAGGCTGCGCGGGTTCTGGCGGTCTTCATAGCGAAATGGAAAATGGTACAGCAGGTCTTCGGCGGTCTCGATGCCCTTGGCTGCAAGCATCTCCGCCACGCGCGGTCCCACGCCGCGCACGTATTTCACTGGGGTTTCCAGGCCAGGCACATCATGGATGCTATCGCAAGACACGGGCGCCTGTTTGCGGCGCCTCATCTCTCAAGGTTGACCCACCTGCAATGCGGTCAGCCGACGTCCATTCAACCCGGTCGCGCCGCCCTGCCGCCCCTCATCCAGGTACGCAGCTTCGCCCCCCCTAAAGGTTTGTCACCGCCTGCCGCGCCGTCCGCACTTCCGCCGCCAGCACCCGCAACACGCGCACTGACATCGCCGGTTCCGTCAACATCAGCTTAGAAAACGCCTCGCGGTCCACAAATCCTACTTTCGCGCCCTTGAGGGCCTTGGCCGTCAGTGAATAGGGGACGTTGCCAATCAGCCCCGGCAATCCAAGCAGGGATCCAGCGCCTGCGGTTCCGCACAGAACCACATCGCCCGTCGACGACTCCATCGTCATGACCGCCGCGCCGCTCCGCAGCAGATACAGCCCCTCCGGAAATTCACCCTGGCGAAAAAGCACACGGTCCTCCGCACACTCCACGGCGCGTGCGCGCTCCACCAGCGCGTCAAATAGTTCCCTTTCTGCAACAAACGCGGACGAGTCGAGCTTCATCCATGATTCTCCGTAAAAATGAGGTAGAAAAGACGGTACGACGGGTTCCACTCGACTCCCTCCATCTCATCCTCCCATCGGTTTCACGTTCTCGAATGTGATGCGTATCACGTTTCCATGTGCACGCGCCGGACAACCCCGATCCCCAGTCTCGAATCCACTCTTTGCAGGAGTCGCTCTTCCCCTCTCCAGAAACGGTGTCCAGGATGCCCATTCAAAGGCCGCTCTATCCCGCTGCCATCGCTCTGGCCCTGCTGTCTTCATTTTCTCTTCCGGTTCACGCTCAAAATACCCAGAACGCCCAGAGCCCCGCCGTTCCCACCTTCCGCGTCACCTCGTCCCTCGTCTACCTCGACGTCACCGTCCTGGACAAAAAAGGTAACCCCGTCGTCTCCGGCCTCAGCAAAGACGATTTCCACATCACCCAGGACAAGGCCCCGCAGCCCATCTTCTCCTTTGAGGCACCGCAAGCCCACGTCATCAGCAACAACTCCGGCGTCGACAATCCCAGCGGTAAAGCGCCCGTCACCATCCTCGTTCTCGATCAGCTCAATTCCCGGTTCCAGGACTTCGCCTACATCCGCTACGAAGCCAGACGATATCTCCTCCGGCAGCCCGAGCAACTTCCCGCACCGGCGGAACTGCTCGTCCTCCGCGACCAGTCATTAGAGTTACTCCAAGGCTACACCCGCAGCCGCGCGGATCTCGTCGAAGCCCTCGATCACTTGCCCGCCGCCCTGCCCTTTGAACAAATGCACCCCATGTTCGTCTGGGATCGCTTCGCCCAGTCCATCGACGCACTCCAGCAGATTGCCATCCAGAACCGTGGCGTTCCCGGCCGCAAAAACGTCATCTGGGTCGGCCACGGCGGTCCCGGCGTCTTCCTTTACGTCTCCCCGGACCTCACCGCACAAGATGTGCAGGACCTCCGCGAGTATGCCCACCAGACTACTAACATGCTCGTCGACTCGCGTGTCAGCCTCTTCGTCATCTATCCCGGACTCCAGGTCAGCCGCCCTGCCATCTCCCTCAGCTCCATGGACGCCGCCCAGGACCTCGGTGACGACGACCCCTTCGCAGGCAACATCAACTTCGGACTCTTTTCCAATGCCACCGGCGGAAAGCTCTACTTCAACCGCAACGACCTTGCTCACCTCATCAGCCGCTCCCAGCAACTCGGCTCGGAGTACTACACCCTCACCTACCAACCCACCTTCGTCCCGGCAAACGGCAAATTCCAGCGGATCCGTGTCACCCTCAACAATCACTCCTACCGCGTCGTCACCAAGGCCGGCTACTTCGCACCCGATCCCCAGATGCGGACCAACCCTCTCTTCGCGTCCATGAGCAGCATTGGAGAGGCCTCCATCTCCACTGTGCCGTTCAACGCGCTCGCCTTAAGCGTCAACTCCCTCGTTCGTCATGCAGACACGCGCCGCATCGACATCAATGTCCAGCTCCAGAATCACCACCTCAACTGGCTTCCCTACGCGAATGACAAAAGTCAGGCCTCGCTCCTGCTGGCCGCCGTTGCCCGCGACAAGAACCTCAATGTCCTTGCCTCCCGCGTCGTTGGCGCCCGCATCACATCCATCCTCCAGGATCCCGTTGCGCGCGACTCGATCGTCAGCCACATGTCCATCTCCTTGCGCTTTCCAAAGCACGCTGACAGCATTCGTGTCGTCGTGGAAGATACGCATGGCGGTCGAACCGGTAGCGCCGAAATTTCCCGCCAGCAGGTTCTGGCAGCGCCCGTCGAACCCACGCCTCCGCCCCAGCTCACCCCGCGCCGGCCCCAGTACGTTCCATCCGCCGCGCCTTCGGTCCGCAATCCCAGCCTCAACCCGTCCGCAATGCCGTGACACAGAACGCCAACTCGCGCTAGGCTTGAAGAAAGGCGCGATGCTCGCGCTTCAAGGAGCTTCCTACCTCTATGCCTATTCAGACCACCTCCAAGATCTGGCACAACGGAAACCTCATTCCCTGGGAGCAGGCCACCATTCACGTCATGAGCCATGTCGTCCACTACGGCTCCAGCGTCTTTGAGGGCATCCGTTGCTACGCCCAGCCCCAGGGCTCGGCCGTCTTTCGCCTGCCCGAGCACATGCAGCGCCTGCTAGACTCCGCCAAGATCTACCGCATGGAGATTCCCTTTTCGCTCGACGAGCTCTGCGCCGGCGTGGTCGATGTCATTGAGGCGAACGGCGTCGCGCCCTGCTACATCCGCCCCATCGTCCTGCGCGGCTACGGCGAAATCGGTGTCAGCCCCAAGGGCTCGCCCATTGAGGTCTATATCTCCAACTTCCCCTGGGGCAAATATGTCACTGGCCACGGCGGCGCAGACGTCTGCATCTCCAGTTGGAATCGCCTCGCCCCCAACACCATGCCCGCCCTTGCCAAGGCCGGAGCCAACTACATGAACTCCCAGCTCATCCGCATGGAAGCTGATAACAACGGCTACGCCGAAGGCATCGGCCTCGACGTCAATGGCTACGTCAGCGAGGGCTCCGGCGAAAACATCTTCGTCGTGCGCAACGGCGTACTCTACACTCCGCCACTCGCCAACTCGGCCCTCAGCGGCATCACCCGCGACTCCGTGCTCACCCTCGCCCGTCACCTTGGCCTCAGCGTCATTGAGCAGGTCATCCCGCGCGAAATGCTTTACATCGCCGACGAGGTCTTCTTCACCGGCACCGCCGCCGAAGTTTCGCCCATTCGCTCCATCGACCGCATCCTCATTGGCAACGGCAAACCCGGCGAAATCACCCAGAAGATCGCCGATGAATTTTTTGGCATCGCCAACGGCCTCAAGCCCGACCGCTTCGGATGGCTCACCCCCGTCAAGGTTACCGCCAAGGAACCTGTCGGCGCCTGATCCGCACCGTCAACCTCGCACCCGCAGGGCATTCCTTCCAACGGAATGCCCTTTCTCTTTGCCCGCACTCTCAACCCGCATGTAATTCCCTCCTTGACTCCCCCCAGCGGCGCTCCTACGCTCGTTTCTGGCCCTCATCCCCCTTGTGCGAGGTTCCATCATGCCAGTCATCGATTGGCAACTTGCCGTCAAATACGCGCGCCTCGTCCAGATCGCGGAGGACGTGCAGCCCGGCTCCGAATACTCCGCGCAAAATAAGGCGGACATTCAGGCGCTTGGCTACTCCTTTCTGCAGACCCTCTACGGCAACGAGCTCGCCACCGACGTCGATCCGCACGCGGGTGAGACCGTCACCTACGGCTTTCTTGCCGTCTCGCCCGGTGCCAGCCAGGAGCTCGTCGCCATCATGCGCGGCACTGACACCATCCTCGAGTGGATCCATGACGGAGCCTTCCTCATGGTCCCCAACCCCATCCACGGCGGCGCGGGAATGACCGAAGACGGCTTCACCGCCATCTACAAGTCGCTGCGCACCGCCCGCGACCCCAACTCCACCAGCGCCGCGGCCTCCGTCGGTTCCTGTGTCCACGCCGGTGCCGCAAAGTCCGTCACCGTCGCCGGACACAGCCTCGGCGGCGCGCTTGCCACGCTGCTCACCCTCGACATCGCCCTCAACACTGAGTGCCGCCAGCCTGTCTCCTACACTTACGCCAGCCCGCGCACCGGCGACCACACCTTCGCCGGCTCCTTCAACGCCACCGTCGCGCAGAGCTACCGCATCTACAACCGCTCCGATCTCGTCCCCAACCTGCCGCCCGTCCTTCCCCTGCCCTACGAGCACGTCAACACCGGCGTCGAGCTCGTGCCGCCCATGAACGCGCTCAACGACTCCATCGCCTGCCAGCACCACCTCACCACCTACCTCTGGCTCATGCAGATCTTCGCCGGCGGCAATCAATTTCCCGTCAACCCCGAGTGCAAAGGCAGCGCCTACCCCGGGCCATAGAATTCGACGGCCAGCTCTGCAAAATCTCCGTGAAAAGACAGAAGCAGCGGTCATTTCCCGCGTGCATCCGCCCGCTCATCCCGCGTTCCTTTCCTATAATCGGGAGGATGCCTAACCACACGGTCTTACCTCGCGCTCTCCGTCTCAAGATCGCCATCCTCTGCCTCGCCCTGCTCGTGCCCGCACTCGCCCGCGCCCAGGCCTTCATCGGCAAGCCAAAGCTCATCGTCATCGTCGTCATTGACCAGTTCCGCGCCGACTACCTCAATCGCCACGCCGCCGACTTCAAGGGACGCGGCTTCAACCTCTTCATGAAAGAGGGCGCCTGGTTCACGGACTGCTACTACGACTACGCCAACACCAAGACCGCCCCCGGCCACTCCACCATCGGCACCGGCGCCTACACCGACGGCCACGGCATCGAATCCAACGAGTGGTGGGACGCCGCCCGCGGCTACGATCACCAGGTCACCTCCGTCGAAGACGAGCGCTACCAGCTCGTCGATCTGCCCCCTGCATCCAGCTCTGCCCGCCAGCCCGGCGCTTCGCCGCTCAACCTCCGCGCCACCACCCTCGGCGATGAGCTGCGCCTCGCCACGCAGGGCCGCGCCCGCGTCTACGGTGTCTCGCTCAAAGACCGCGCCTCCATCCTGCCTACCGGCCAGGCCGCCAACGGGGCCTTCTGGATTGACCAGTCCAGCGGCCAGTTCACCACCTCCACCTACTACATGCAGCACCTGCCCGCATGGGCCACCGCCTTCAACCACAGCGGCCGCATCGCCCAGGCCGAACAGGAAGCAGGCGCGCCGGGCGCAAAGAACTTTTACAACCAGGTCGGCAAAACACCCGCCGCCAACCGCTACGAGCTGGACTTCGCCAAAGACCTCATCACCAGCGAACACCTCGGCCAGAGCGGCGTCACCGACCTCCTCGTTGTCTCCCTCTCCGCCAACGACATCCAGGGCCACCAGTTCGGTCCCGACTCCGACTCCGAAAACAAAATGATCCTCAGCCTCGACCAGGACCTGGGCAGCTTCTTCTCCTGGCTCGATCAGTCCATCGGCCTGAACAACGTCTGGCTTGCCCTCACCGCCGACCACGGCATCGCGCCCATCCCCGGCGAGGCCGCCAAGCTCGGCATCCAGGCCGCAACCGTCAACATGAAAAAGGTCTACGCCGCGCTCAACGCCGAACTCAACCAACGCCACTCCCCCGGACAGAACCTCTCCTACCTGCTACCCGGCCCCGACCTGCCCTACATCGTCCTCGACAAGCGCACCTACGCCAAGCTCAACATCAGCGAAGCCGCCGCCGAAGACGAGCTCGCCGCCCTGCTGCCCGACGCAGTTGCCGCGCAGGCGCCCAAGCCGGACGAAACCCTGCCCGCTGACCACCGCCTGCCCGTCACGCCCCACCTGCACAACGTCTACACGCGCCTCCAGCTCGTCAACGGCCCGTTGCCACCATCCGACTGGGGCCGCATCCTCGCCCACAGCGTCGTGGATCACGGCAACTGGTACGTCATGGCCATCCTCGACCCCTACCAGATGGCCGGTGCCAGCGCCTTCGCCGGCACCAACCACTTCACACCCTGGTCTTATGACCGCCACGTCCCGCTCGCCTTCTACGGCCAGCCCTTCATCCCCGGCGAGTATCATGGACGTGTGGCCCCGGTTGACCTTGCGGTCACGCTGGCCTCGCTCGCCGGCATCAATCTTCCATCGGCCGCCGTGGGCCACGTGCTCACCCAGGCCATCCACACCATCCACCCTGCCGGGCAATAATCCCCGCAGGCGAAGCACCACCCTACGAGGTCGCAGCCGCAAGGTGAAGCCCGATATGCAAGTCCAGCTGGCTGGAATCCAGCTGACCAACCCTGTCATCGCCGCCAGCGGCACCTTCGGCTATGGCATCGAGTTCGAAGAGATCGTCTCCCTTGAGAAGATCGGCGCCTTCGTCACCAAGGGCATCTCGTTCAACCCGCTTTCAGGCCACCCCGCGCCGCGCCTCATCCACACCGCCGCCGGCATGCTCAACGCCATCGGCCTCCAGAACATCGGTGTCGAGGAATTCATCACCAAGAAACTTCCCCAGCTCGCCCGCTATCCCGCCTGCAAGGTCATCGTCAACGTCTTCGGCTACACCGTAAACGAGTACCTCGCCGTCATCCGACGCCTCAATGAGGCCCCCGGCATCGCCGCCTACGAGCTCAACGTCTCCTGCCCCAATGTCCACGCCGGCGGCATGACCTTCGGCGCCGACCCCAGCTCGCTCGAGTACCTCGTCCGCGAAGCCAAAGCCGTCTCCGCGCGCCCCCTCATCGTCAAGCTCTCGCCCAACGTCACCTCCATCGCGCAAATGGCCAAAGTCGCCGCCAACATGGGCGCCGACGCGCTCAGCCTCGTCAACACCTTCCTCGCCATGTCCATCGACGTGGAGACCCGCAAGCCCCGGCTCACCAACGTCACTGGCGGTCTCTCCGGCCCAGCCATCAAGCCCATCGCCCTCCGCATGGTCTATGAGGCCGCGCGCGCCGTCTCCATCCCCATCCTCGGCATGGGCGGCATCGTCACGCCAGAGGATGCGGTCGAATTCCTTCTCGCTGGAGCCACCGCCGTCCAGGTCGGCACCGCCAGCTACGCTGACCCCCGCGCCGTCGAGCGCATCGCCCACGGCCTCGAGTCCTGGTGCCGCAGCCACCACATCGAAAAAATCACCGCACTGACCGGCGCCGTCGACCTCACCCGTCCATAGTCCCGCTGCAATTCAAATCACATTGGCACACCCTTTTGGGTGCATATGACACCAACTTCTGTGATGACGCGCACAGCGAAGTGTGTTTTGGATTCCTTACTGTGCAACCGTCCGCTGAATGAACCGCTCTGCTTCCGGGAGATCCCTGCTTCCCCGGTAGATTGCGGCTTCCTGGCGGCGTGTGAGGTGTGCATGGGTCTATCCATCTGGCAGTCCATGGAGAGAAAGGGTTACAGCCGCAGAGATTTCCTCCAGTTCTGCGCCGCGGCCGCCGCCGCGGCCGGCCTGGGACAATCTGGCGTAGCTCAGGTCGCGGCGGCCTTCGAAAAAAAAGAAAAGCCCGCCGTGGTGTGGATGCACTTTCAGGAGTGCACCTGTTGTAGTGAGTCTTTCATTCGCGCATCCCACCCCATCGTCGTCGATGCCCTGCTCGATGTCCTTTCGCTCAACTACACAGAGACCCTCATGGCGGCCTCCGGCTTCCAGGCGGAAAAAAGCCTCAACGACACCCTCCAGAACAACAAGGGCAAGTACATCGTCCTCGTCGAGGGCGCCGTCCCAACTCACGACGGCGGCGTTTACTGCATGATCGGCGGTAAAACCGCCGAGTCCATCCTCCAGACCGTCTCCAAAGATGCCGCGGCCATCATCGCCTGGGGCAGTTGCGCCTCCAACGGCTGCGTGCAGGCCGCCAAGCCCAACCCCACCGGCGCCACGCCCATCTCCAAGCTCGTCGATAAGCCCGTCATCAACGTCCCCGGCTGCCCACCCATCGCCGACGTCATGATGGCTGTCGTTACTCACCTCCTCGTCCTCGGCAAGATGCCCGAGCTCGACAACATCAACCGGCCCAAGGAGTTCTACGGCCGCCGCGTTCACGACACCTGCTACCGCCGCCCCAACTACGACGCCGGTCTCTTCGTCGAGTCCTGGGACGACGAAAACGCGCGCCGCGGCTATTGCCTCTACAAGATGGGCTGCAAGGGTCCGGTCACCTACAACGCCTGCTCCGTCGTCAAGTGGAACGAGGGCACCAGCTATCCCATCCAGTCAGGCCACGGCTGCATCGGTTGCAGTGAAGAGGGATTCTGGGACAACGGCCCCTTCTATCAACATCTGCCGTCCTTCCCTGGCTTTGGTGTTGAAAGCACCGCAGACACCATTGGCACCGTCGTCGGCGTCGCCACACTCGCCGGCGTCGCCGCGCACGCCGTTGTCACCAACGTGCGCAAGCAGAAGGTCATCGCGGAAGTCCACGCAGAGGAACAAAAGGAGTCGTAGCGCCCCATGACACGCGTTGTTGTTGATCCCATCACTCGAATTGAAGGCCACCTCCGCATCGAAGCGGTCATCGAAAACGGCGTCATTACGGACGCCTACAGCGCCGGAACCATGGTCCGCGGCCTGGAAAAAATCCTCATCGGCCGCGACCCTCGCGACGCATGGGCCATCACCGAACGCGTCTGCGGCGTCTGCACCACCGTCCACGCACTCACCAGCGTGCGCGCCGTCGAGAGCGCCTTCGGCATCGTCGTTCCTCCCACCGCCGAGCTCATCCGCAACATCATGATGACCACGCAGTACGTGCAGGATCACGTCATCCACTTCTACCATCTGCACGCTCTCGACTGGGTTGACATCGTCAACGCTCTCAAGGCCGACCCCAAGAAAGCCGCGGAGATCGCCGCCTCCTACTCCAGTTGGGACAAGAACACAGCTGCCTACTTCGCCTCCGTGCAGGACAAGATCAAGGCCTTCGCTGCCAGCGGCCTCGGCATCTTCGCCAACGGCTACTGGGGCCATCCCGCTTACAAGCTCCCGCCTGAAGTCAACCTCATTGCCGTCGCTCACTACCTCGACGCCCTTGAGTGGCAAAAGGAAATCGTCAAGATTCACGCCGTCTTCGGCGGCAAGAATCCGCACCCCAACTACCTCGTCGGCGGCGTGCCGTGCTCCATCAGCGCCAATGAAGTGGCCGCCATCAACACCGAACGCCTCAATCTCGTCTCCAGCCTCATAAGCCAGGCCACCGAGTTCGTCAACCAGGTCTACATCCCTGATGTGCTCACCGTCGCCGGCTTCTATAAAGACTGGGCGCAGTGGGGCGGCGGCCTCACCAATTACCTCAGCTACGGCGAGTTCCCCACCAAGGGCTACAACCAGGTCGAATCCTTCCACTATCCCCGCGGCGTCGTCCTCAACCGCGATCTGACACAGGTTCATCCCGTCAACGCACGCGACACCCAGGAGATTAAGGAATACATCGCGCACTCCTGGTACTCCTACGACGGCGGCGATTCCACCGGGCTCCATCCCTGGAGCGGCGAAACCAATCTCAACTACACCGGCCCCAAGCCGCCCTTCGAATCCCTCGAGGGCCACGACAAATACTCGTTCCTCAAAACACCGCGCTGGAAAGAGCAGCCCATGGAAGTTGGTCCGCTCGCCCGCCTGCTTGTGGCCTATGCCAGCGGCAATACCGATGTGAAAGAACTCGTCGGCCAGACCCTCGGCAAGCTCAATGTTCCCGCTGAAGCGCTGTTCAGTACCCTCGGCCGCACCGCCGCGCGTGCCCTGGATGCCGCCCTCGCCATGTCCTGGCTCAAGGAATATTTCAATGAGTTGATCGAGCGTGTTCGCATCAACGAGGTCTCGACCTTCAACGGCCAGATGTGGGAGCCGAAAACCTGGCCCTCATCCTGTGAAGGCATCGGTCTCACGGAAGCACCCCGCGGCGCCCTCGCCCACTTCATCAAGATTCGCAACGGCGCCATCGAGAACTACCAACTCGTCGTCCCCACCACGTGGAACGGCTCGCCCCGCGACGCCAAACAGCAGCGCTCATCCTTTGAACAGGCTCTCATCGGCACGCCCGTCGCCAACCTCGAGCAACCCGTCGAGATCCTGCGCACCATCCATTCCTTTGATCCGTGCCTCGCCTGCGCCGTCCATCTCTACGACCCGCAGGGACGGCACCTCCACCAGGTTTCCTTCGAGTGACGCCCATGAGCACTTCCGGAGAACCCATTCGCGATGTCTTCCGCTCCAACGGCCACGCGCCCACTGAGTACCGGCGCGTCTATGTCTGGGAGCTTCCCGTCCGCGCCTACCACTGGATTAACGCCACCGCGCTCGTCGCTCTCTGCATCACCGGCTATCTCATCGGCCACCCTTTCCATCTGCTCTACGCGCCCGAGGCCTATCAGCAGTATTGGTTTGGATGGGTCCGCTTCATCCACTTCGCCTCCGCCTGGGTCTACATCATGAACTTTTTCGCCCGTCTGTACTGGGGCTTCGTTGGCAACAAATACGCCAAATGGACGACGTTTCTACCTCTCAAAAAATCGCAGCGACAGGAGATCGTTGAGGTCATCAAGGCCGATGTCCTGCAAACCAAGATGCACGGCCCTATCTCCACTGGTCACAACGCCCTCGCCGCATTCATCTACTTCATCACCTTCATCGTCTTTCTCCTGCAATTGATCACCGGCTTCGCCCTCTACTCCAATATGAGCACCTCGCCCATTCCCCGCCTCTTCATGTGGGCAGTGCCCTTGCTCGGCGGCGAGTTCGGTGTCCGCTTCTGGCATCACATCTTTCTCTGGTTCTTCGTCTGCTTCGTCATCATTCACATCTACCTCGCCTTCTATCACGACTACATCGAAGGCCGTGGCACCATCTCGTCCATCGTCGGCGGGTGGAAGTTCGAGCGGGTCAAGGATGTCAAGTAACACGGGAAAAACCCTCATCGTTGGGCTCGGCAACGTCCTCATGGGGGACGAAGGCATCGGCGTCCACGCCATCCACGCCCTGGAGCAGCTTGCCCTCCCCGACGGTGTCGAACTCCTCGACGGCGGGACCGGCGGCTTCACCCTCCTCGAACCCCTCCAGTCCGCAGGCCGCATCATCCTCATCGACGCCGCCGCCGACGGAAACCCCATCGGCACTGTCACGCGCACCGAGCCGCGCTTTGCACGCGACTACCCGCCTACGCTCACCGCGCACGACGTCGGCGTCAAAGACCTGCTCGATGTCTTCTACATCCAGGGCGGAGGACCCAGCGTCACCCTCTACGCCATCACCATTGACCCCCACCAGCCCATCTCCATGAGCCTGTCTCCCACCGGCGCAGCGGCCATGCGCAGCGCGGTCCGCCTTCTCCTCGAAGATCTCGAACCTCTTTCTGCCCAGCTTCCCTCCACCATCTCGCCCCTCGATGACTCCCTCGCCGTCCTTGTATACGAGTAACCAATAGACTGGTTACTTATGCACAAATTACAGCCTCTAATACTTCCCAAAAACCTCCAACTCCTCACATAAGCCCTCTCTATCCAGGGGCTAATCCCCCCATAACTCATTCTTTTTATTCACAAAGAGAAGATACACTAAAGTAACTATCACGATCACACTTTAGTGACACATGTCACGGTATACTGGTGCCCATTCGCTGATTCTGGGAATGTCGAAAGACACCACGGCGCAACACCTCTCTCATCACCCAAGGTGCCGGCGCTGGAGATCAGGCAAGCGCATCTGCGCCGAGGTGCACATGAATTCGGGACTCTTTGCACGCTCCGCTCTGAGCCGTACCTTCAGCCGCTCGGCCCATCATCCCGGTTTGCCCTCACGCTCCCTGCGCCGGCATCGTTCCCACCGGCCGGTCATGCAAGGCCTGTCCCTCACAACCCTCGTCACAGTTTGCCTTGTTTTCGTCGGGTGCGGTGGCGGGCTGGTCCTCAATCAATCGGCGATCAATTCGCTGCTCTCAGTCCCCAGCGATGTCACTTTCGGTACGGTCCCCGTAGGCCAGATCGCTACTGCTGCCGTTCCCATCCTCAATCAAAGCGCCGCACCCATTCAGATAGCATCTCTCTCCGTCAGCGGCCAGACGTTTTCCCTCGGCAGCGCTCTCAGTCTGCCCATCTCCCTCGCTCCCGGTTCCACACTCCAGGTCCAGGTGCAGTTTGACCCCACCGCCACCGGTCAAGCCACCGGTCAACTCACCTTCACCACGGATGCCAAGAGCAACGGATCGCATGTCATCCATCTCAAGGGCAGCGGCTCTTCCTCCACCCCTTCCGCGCTCAGCGCGCTCTCCTGTGCTGCCAGCAGCATCGCCGCCGGCGCCTCAGACAACTGCACCGTCACGCTCACCTCTGCCGCACCCAAAGGCGGCGTCAGCATCTCGCTGGCCAGCAACAGCGCAGCCCTCGCCGTGCCGGCCACCTTGTCTGTCCCTTCCGGCTCAACCACAGCCAGCTTCCAGGCGACCGCGGCGTCTGTCACCCAAACCCAATCGGTCACTATCACCGCCTCAGCATCCTCCGGTTCGTCCACCTTTACCGTGCAGATCAACCCTGTTGCCGCACCCGCATCCACCCTTACTGCAGACGCTGCCTCCATCGCCTTTGGCAGCGTGCCGGTCAACTCATCTTCCACACAGAGCGTTGTCCTCACGGCCTCTGGATCCGCCTCCATCACCATCAGCACTCTCACCGTCTCCGGCACGGAATTCACGCTCGCATCCACAACTCTCCCCGTTACCCTGTCCCCCGGCCAGTCCCTCACCATCAATCTCAACTTCGCGCCCTCAGCCTCCGGTTCGGCTTCGGGGCAGCTCGCCATCGCCAGCAACGCAACGCAGGATGCCTCGATCCTCATCCCACTCTCCGGCTCTGGCACGCAATATTCCGTCCAGCTCTCCTGGGATATCCCCACCAGCACCACCGATCCCATCGCTGGCTATCATGTCTACCGCGCCGCCGGCTCCGCCGGAACCTACCAGCTCATCAGCTCCGTCTCCGGTTCCACCACCAGCACCTATCAGGACTCCAGCGTTCAAAGTGGCGCGTCCTATACTTACGAGGTGCGTGCCGTCGACACCTCCGGCGTGGAGAGCGCGCCTTCAAATACGTCCACGGCCAGCATTCCTTAGTTTGAATTGCAAGACAGCCCGCCGCTGCCCTCCAGAGTCAGCGCAATATCGATCTCCATTGTCCCTTTGAAGAAACGGTGCCCCGCTCCGCGCCGCATGGCTTGCGGGCCCCATGGTGCCAGTCAGCCTTCCGCGCCGCCGACCAGTTCCACTGCATCCACCAGCGCCAAAATCTTCTCAGCCGCCTCGGCCGCCTCGCCGCGTTCTCCCGTGCACCCCCGCACGCCCAGCACCGCTTGATGAAAGAAGCTCAGCATCTCAGGTGCGTCCTCCAGCACATGCGGCGTGTTCTTCAGCAGCGCAAAAAGAGTCTCGCTCTGCTCCATGGGCGCAACCTGCCAGTCCCCCCCGGGGTTGTACGACACGGCAAAGACCCACCGCATCGGCACTGGATCCCGCCCCACCGACGCGTTCAACTCCCCTGGAAGCACCGGCTCCTGATGCAGCCCGCCGTTGCGCAGCAGCACAGGCCGCGGATATGGGTGCACTCGCCCTGTTTCGTCAATCATCGCGTACTCATCGGAGTAATACGTCGCTCCCCGACGCAGCAGTTCCGCCACCAGCGACGACTTGCCCGCGTGCGAAAGTCCCGGGAGCAGAATCGCACCTCCGCGCCAGGCCACCGTGCCGGCATGCACCGCATACATCCCGCGCAGATTCCGAATGACCGCATCGTCCAGCACCCGGATCAGGTACTGCATCAACCTGCGCTCATCAGGCGCCACCAGAGCCGTTGTACCTTCAGCCTCCAGCCGCAGCCCGCCCTCCACCGCCTCAATGCGTGCCGCTCCGTGCACAGGGCCATCAAACGAGCGAACGCGCGGCATGGTCGGAAGCACATAGATGTTCGCCGCTTCCACAACACCTGCCAATGAACTTTCAATCTGCAAATTGCACCCGTAGGCGCAGATCCTCAATACCGCTGGCTCAGGCATAGTCTTCATCATAGGGGGAATCCAGCAAGGCTTCTCCCAAAAGAAGAATGGCAGCCCGTGTCAGGCCGCCATTCCACACTTCACAATTTTTTAGGGGCTGTACCAGATAATCGCGAGAGGTATCTGGTATGGGCGAAGGATTTCGCAAGAGTCGATTGTCCTGGTCCAAGCAGTTTCGTCTGATTGAGTACTTTGTGGCTGGCACCACGGCGCGCACC
>JAKAJO010000064.1 GCA_021813745.1 Acidobacteriota bacterium | reverse complement strand
TGATCACGGGAGCGCTGACGGCGCGATAGAGAGGTTTCGATGACCGATCCAAAAAACAATCCGAACAAACAGCCCAGGCCGTTCTTCTGGCGGCGCAAACCCGTTCTCTTGCCGGAACCGGCGAAACCCACAAATCCGGTCGAAGGGAGCCCGCGCGAGGCGCATCCCTGGTACCGCCCGATCTTGCTTAAAGCGGCTGTAGTCGTGCTCGCTGCGTTTGCCATTCTCCCAGTGCGGGCAAACGGGCAATTCGGCATCGACACGGCTGCGATTCTGGCGGCGCTCTCGAAGATGCAGTCGCTGATGAACACGTTCATCGCCGCGCCGCTCAAGACCATCAATCAGTACGAACAAAGCGTGGCGACGTACGAGCAGCAGGTAATGTACCCTCTGACCGCGATCAACCAGGCCAAGAGTTCGGTGATGCAGTTCGAGAACCAGTTCAACCAGATCAGCAATTTGTTCCACGTCAACGTATCGAGCGCCACGCTGCCGCCGTCGCAAAACCTCGAGTCGCTCTTGTTGTCGCGTAACGCTGCCAATGTGCCGGTCTTATCGGGCCAGTTTCAAGACGTCTACGGCGTTGTCATGGCGCAGAACGCGGCGTCCCCGCAGACCAGGACGATGACCGATATGACAGATGCAGAGGCTCAGGACGCGATGAAGCGTGCGATTGAGATCGATGCCCTCTCAGATGCTGAGTTGAACGAGGCAAATCAGATGGGCCAGCAGATCTCCGAGGCTGCTCCCGGCAGCGCTCCGATTCTTGAAGCCGAGGCCGACGTATGGGTGGTGCGCGCCAATGCCTACACGCAGGCAGCACTTGCGGAACTGATGAGAACGCGCGGCATCGATCTCGCGAATCAGAGTGCGCTCGCGAAGCTGGCGACCGCGGACAATACCACGAATAACAGCCTCATCAACGGAGCACTGACCAACAGGTGACGGAAAATGCTGTACGCCCACTTCCATCCCGAGATGACGCTCGCGTTCTTTCAATCGACGCAGCTGAGTCTGTTCGAGCGGTTCGAGACGCAGGCGATGTCTGGTATCGATTCAACCGGCATTACCGCCGGGATGCAGAACGTGGCTTATGTTGTCCTGCTCGTGGGCTTTCTCTGGCAGGTCTATCAATCGGCTCTGCACGGCGGAGATGTCAGGGGGTTGGGCACGAGCCTGATCAAGTATGTGGCCACAGCGGTTGTCGTGATGAACTACGGAACTGTGTTCACAACGGTGAATCAGGGCTTCGTGAACGCCGGCAACTGGATCAATAATGCCGCGGGAGTCGGCAGTCTCTTCGAAAACTGGAAGAGCGACTTGATGACGCAATTCAACCAAGTTGGCTTCCAAAAACTGTGGGGAATCATCACCGGAGATATTCCTGGGCTGTTAGACGCCCTGTTGATTCTTGTTGCATACCTCCTCTATCCAATCGTTATTGTTGTCTTCGGGTTCTTCTATATCTTCTACGGCAGCATTCTCTACATCTTTGGACCGATCGTAATCGCTCTCATGCCGCTGGGCGCAGCTAATCGCATCGCCAAGGCCTATGTTGAGAATATCTTCATTTGGAATGCGTGGCCCATCCTCTACGGAGGCTTTGGGGCGCTGCTGAGCGCGGTTCAAATGGGACAAATTGGCCAGATGCTCAGCCAGAACAATTTCCTTGGCGGCCTGGGCAACCTCGAAGGCTCAATTCTGATCGGCATTGTGAGTATTGTTTACTCGCTTGCGATCGCAATCATCCCATTCATTGCGAAGCGCATCGTCAGCGGCGATGTGGGAAGCACCGCAGTTGCGATGGTGGGCACGGCGGTCACGGCATTGACCGCAGGCGCAGCCGGTTTTGAAGGAGCGGCGGCCGGCGTGGCGGCTGCGCGCGGGAGTTCCGCAGGCGCAACCTCAGCCGGGAGTTCTGCCGGTACAGCAACAGCGGGAGCCGCCCGAGCGCTCTCAACCACCGGCGGAGGAAACCAGCCTGCGCCGCCGCAGCTGGCTCCCATCGCCGCATCTTCTTCCGCCAATGGATTCTCGCTGGGTGAGGGCGCTCCCACACTCGACGGCCACGCCGAGCAGATTCGCAGTTCGATTAGCGACGTGATGGGCGTTGACGAACCCAGCGACGAAAACAGTGGAGCAATCAGTGCCCCGACGCAAGATTCCGCGGCCTCACAGGTTCAGTCCGGTGGAGGAAGTCGGAAATCCGGGGTCATCAACAAATCCGCGGCGCCAATGCGAAGAGGACCGACTGTACATCGGTACAACCTGGGGACTTGGACTGCGTACCATGCCGCCCGGATTGTAGCTAGAAGCGTCGTAAGCGCCACAAGCCATAAGGAGTAGGAGGACGGATGAAAACCAGCACAGCTACAGCGGACGAAGCGGCCCTGGCAAGGCCGAAGTATTACGAAATGGATGGGGCCCTCCGCGCTAATGCGGACCGTGCCTGGCTGCTCGCCTTTCTGACGATTCCAATTGCGCTGTTGGCGATCGGATTTGCAGTCTTCGTGCGCATGCAACCGCCGACCGTCATTCGCATCGGTCCCAATGGCGATGCTTCCGTGCTGGGGAAGCCTGCAAAGGGCGCAGTGTCCGATCTTGCCACCGGCGGCACCGATCAATTCCTGGACGAGGCCTTCGTGAAGCGCTTTCTAACGAGTTACCTCAATT
>JAKAJO010000044.1 GCA_021813745.1 Acidobacteriota bacterium | reverse complement strand
CCGCGGTCACTCCGGGAAACACCCCCTCTCCACCGAGATGCGCTCCCCTCTTCACGCCCCGATCGCTGTCAGGATTGGATAACAGATTCGTTTCCTCGCGCCGGCACTGCCCCGCCCTCGGAAGCTACCCCTAGGAAGTCATCGAGACACCCCTAGTGCCCCAGCTGCAAGTCGCAAACTGGGCCCTGTTCAACGAGCACTTCGACGGTTTCTCATGGATTGAGACAAGCTGAGAAGAAGCATTCAACTGGGGCCCATTGCGTGGTGCAATCCTGAATCCTCACGAGCAACCGAGATGGCTGAATGATTTGGCCGGTTATCGCCAATTGAGGAGAGGATTGGTAAACACATGCCGACATATCATTACCTATTCTGGGATCAGAGAGGGGAAGAGTCTCATTCCCGCCCATAGCAGAGGCGTCAACTGGGCGAAGCTTTGGTAAAGGTCACACTTGGCGGTCAATCGGGCCCTTGCCGGATTCTGAGCCCAGTCATACTCTCAGGACGCATGAAGCAAGCGTGACTTTTCGCGCCATGAGCGGCGAAGGCTGGTCAGGATGCTGCTATGATCGGCGCGTGGCAGATCAAGAGCTGAAATGGTGGCGTGTCCGGTGGAGATTGGCGGCTCGCGCTATATACCGGCCTGCGATTATTCTCGGCAAAGTCATTGCCGCAATTTGTCTGGTTGCCGCAATTGGTTACGGCGTCATTTACCTCATAAAGCCGTGGCTGGTTCCACAAGGGATGCGCAGAGTTTATCCCCGAGTGAGCATGGTTCCGGTAGCCCTTCCAAACAGAGCCGAAGCACCTTTATCCGGTGCGAGAATTGATCGTTGCGGTTTCAGAATTGCATTGCCCAAAGAGGAGATCACAAGAACAATCCACAGCGACTCAGTCACAGTGGTTGTATTTCGCGACGGTGGAGACATGATGATCAACAACACCGCGCGAAACCCAGGAATACTCGGAATCGCGATGCGCGACAAACGAATGCAGAGGCTCTTCGAGCAAGAGAAAATTTACTCGGAGTTTCAGTTGCTGCGAGCGGCGATGTGGGCAACGCCCGAACAAACGAAATGGTGGAGGTTCCGCACTTTAAAGAATCAAACACTCGAGTACTTGCTTCTTATGAAGAGTTCTTGAACGGTGAAATCTTCTATTCATTGAAAGAAGTACGCGTGCTGGCGGAACTCTGGCGCATTTACTACAACACGGAAAGGCCGCATTCTTCGCCGGGCTATCGACCACCAGCGCCGTCTCGGCATGAAGTGGAAGTTAGCGGGTGAGATGGTGCTGCGATCCAGTCCGCTTAAGTCGAGAGAAATTGCACCGCAGCCACCGGGGCGCCGAAACCCCCGCGAATCTAACCGCCGCTACCGCGCTCAGTGCCAGGAAGACTGCCAGTAGAACGAGCTGTGAGTTTCGAAATAGGGTTGGTTCCATGTTGAATAGGAGTCCATCTCGACCGAACATCTGAATCGAGAGAGCCACAATATTCAGATAGAGAACGACGACAAGCGAAAGCGCGAATGTGCTTCGCCAGAGACCTTGAAGATGAAACTTTCGCCATGCGAGGATAGCCGCTCCAGCTCCGTAAACAGCAGTCATTGCAACCTTCTGAGACGGCAACAGGCTATGAAGCGCAAAAATCAAGGCTGCGATATTCGAACCCAGGCTGCAGCGGAGAAATATGACGACGCGGCGTCGGCAGAGGCGCCGCGCTAACAGATCTGAGACGACGTTCGTTCCAGCGAAGACTGCGGCAACGCATAGGATATTGTGAGTGAAAATCAGTACGCTTTCCATCGACAGACTCCGGTTCGTGGTTAACACGATCTAGATCTTGCGGCTAAAAGAGCGTTGAACCACATGCTTCATCGACTTCTCCATCACTGCGGGCACCATTGGAACTGGCCTGATCTGCTGTTGTCCCGCGTTGAGTTCGTCTTTCGCCAGCCAGAACCTGGTCGGTTGCGCGTGCGTGCGCAGCTTGCACGTCTTTCGGCGATCTTCCCAGCAGGAGCGCACAATCCAGGACGGGATAGCGCTCGAGAGCACAGATCACGAATACCAAGCGATCGAAATCCGGTAAGCTCAGAATCGCAGGAGATTCCCGCAATGCGTCTATCTGATATTCGCTGGACTGCAAATGGAAAGCCGGTCCTGTTTTGTCACAGATACCATCTAATCTCCCGTCCTCATTACCCAGAACCAAGCGGATCCCATTGCGGATTACCATCCGGCGGGCCCAGATGCTGGCCCATGGTCTTGAGACGGTGGCGCTGTTCAAGCACTCTCTCATAGCATGGATGAGACAGCTCTCTGCCTTCTCAGCATCGGCGGTGAGAAGCAGCGAGAGATGAAAGAAGTCATTCATCTCTCTCGCGAATAGCTGCTGGAAAGTGTCAGTTGTCGCGTAAGGGGTCTCTTCGATCAATTCGAATTCATTGCTGCGGTACCGGACTGCATTATTCATTCCTTCTCCTTCACACCTGCGAACAATCCGCGATACGGGCATTCGCCGTTCTCTCGATATTCAGGAAGGCACTTGGAGTGCCAAATTGACCGCATCGCAAGTCATTGAAAATCCGAAGAAGATCTGGCCTCTTCTGCGTGGGTTGACGAAACAGACGATGACAACTTCGACACATAGTTCGTCGATCCTGATTGAATTTGTGGAGCGCCGTTGCGCGCAGCGCCGATCAATCTAACGACCGCGGAACACTTCCCAATTTCGTGTGTGGGAATTCATTTGTGATCTCATGTTTCATTTGCGAGGAAGCACCTAGTAGGGTTTTCTCGCTTTTGGGGTGAGTCTGTGCAGAATGAATTCCTGCATCACTCCGCTCAGCATCCGCTCTCCCGTTCCAATGGCGAAGCTGCCGAACACTAGCTGTGGCCCGCGGTTCGACGCAGGATAGTAGGTATTAGTAAGCGCACTCGACGCCAGATCCCCACCTAGGCTCGAAAAGTTGACCTGTGTTCTGCCGTTGTCTCCGCGGCAAGTGAAAGGGCTAAGAAGTGCATGGCGTAGCCGAGAGGAGGTCCCGCCTGTACCCTGGTAAAAATAGCGGGGATCTTGATGTAAGAGTGACGGAAGCACGGCACCTGCGATCATGATGTCGCTGAATCCCGTTGCTGCTGCAGCTCCGAAGCGCTGTCCGTACCCTTTCGCGCCCTCCACGTAGTTTGGCGTGGCTCCAGCCTGTTGCATTCCAGCAAGTAGCCCGACCCCTGCTACTGTGACGGGGTCCATCGACACCTTCATTGCGAGCTTGAATTTCAACTTGGCTGAAAGCGGAACGGCGTTCTTGGAATCGTAGACTACATAGAAGTTGGGTATGATCCCCAAGACGCGCTGCTGCTCTTCGATGTGAACCTGTTCGGTTGCGATCTGCTCCTGGGAAGCGTAGACCGTTACCGAATCAGAAGCTTCCGCTATTTGGATTCGCACTCCGGTCAGCAGGAAGACGCTTTGATCTGGTGTCAACACGATTGGCGCAGATGCCCAATCCTTGAAACCGCTCGCCGATACCCTGATGGTGTATGGAATCCCGAGATCCAAATTGCGAAATTCGAAAGCGCCGAGTTCGCTGGAGATCGTGGATTGCTCTTCGCAGGGGCGCTGGCAATGCAGAACGACGGTGGCTCCGGGCACGATTCCACCATTCACGTCAAGCACCGTGCCACTAATGCTTCCTCGGCTCGTCTCCAGTTTGGACGCATCGTCGGCAAAGGCCGGGAGGACGTAAATCAACAAAAGAGCAATCAGGTATTTCCGCAACATCACATTTCCTTTCACTCCTTCCTACGCAAGACGCGTGCCAAATCCAACGCAAACTCTATCTCCTTTGTGTTCAGTGAAGCTGCCCAACGCAGCCTGGCAAGAGTTGACCAAGTGTCGAAAATGACGAGGGCAGATGTGCTGGTCCCTGGCAGCGGTAGATTTAGCGAGAAGCTGTCACACAGCTTGTCGGGCACGAAGACGTAAGAGTGGATTGACAGGTGCCGGCGCGGGCGTGGTTGATCGTCCGAATGAATCCCGCGATGCATTTCCGCAAAGCGTTCTTCATCTCCTTGGGTGAGAAGGGACGTCTGCCTGGCCACGGCATCCAGGTGTTTGGATTTCTCAACTGCATTGGGCCCCGTTCTGCTGCTCATTCCGGCGTGCTCGTCGACTCAGGTGCTTCAATATCTGCTTCGTAAAAACGTCGCTTCCGCGAAACTTGGCGCCTTGAAGCATCAAAGCCAGCAACGCATCTTGTCCGTCCGCGCTAATAACGGTCAAGCCGCGCAAATCGATAACGAGTTCACGGTGTTCTAGATCACTTGCATTCCTCTCGCAAATACGCGCGAGCTCATCCGTCCACGGCGAAATGAGCTTACCCTCTAATACGATCTGCCGCTTGGTCTCACTCTCAACAATGGAAATCTTCAACATTTCGTTTGCTCCCGACTAGGAGGTGCAAACGTCGGACCAAATGACAGCCGGCTTTAACTCGCTGGATTTTCAACGCAATGGAGGCGCCGAGTGTGTCGAGAGTCGAAAATGTCGACGACAAGACCTCTCGCTCGTAGCTCGATCGCATCGGCTCGCTCGGAAAGCACTGTATTTCAAAGAATCTCGTGCAGGAGAATGCTGAACTCAGACGTACTCGTATGGATTGATTCCAAGCCTTTTCATGCGGGAGATCAGGGTGGTGCGGCTGATGCCCATACGTACCGCGGCTCCGTCGGCGCCTCCAACGCGCCCTTTGCACTCGGTCAATACGCGGACGATCTCGTCATGCTGCTTCTTCGCGTTCTCATTTTCCGGACTCTTGCCTTTTAGGGATGCAATGGTTTCTTTGACGATCCGCGCAATGTCGTCTTCTGCTTTTGAAGCAGAGGCTGGCTTCGGTTCGTCCATTCTGAGCCTCCGAAGTTCCGCCAAAGGAGCTTGGAGCGACCGGCCGCGGGTCAGGATGACGGCGCGTTCGACAAAATTCTCGAGCTCGCGTATGTTGCCGGGCCAATCCCAAGCGGCCAACCCCTTCATAACGACGACCGGAATTGAGTCGATGCGTTTTTGCATCTGCTTCGCAAATTTCTGCACGAAATAGCTAACGAGGAGAGGAATATCCTCTTTGCGCTCTCGAAGTGGCGGAATGCGGATCGGAAACACATTCAAGCGGTAAAAGAGATCGCTGCGGAACTCCCGATCGGCAACCATCTTCTCGAGGTCACGGTTAGTCGCCGCCACAAGCCGCATATTTACTTTGCGGGTATGAATACTGCCAAGACGCTCGAACTCGCGTTCCTGCAGGGCACGCAGCAATTTTGGTTGAATTTCGATGGGAATGTCTCCCACTTCATCCAGAAAGAGAGTGCCCTGATCCGCGAGTTCCATTCGGCCTACTTTCTGATTAATTGCACCCGTGAACGCACCCTTTTCATGCCCGAACAACTCGCTCTCCAGAAGACCGGTAGGGATAGAGGCGCAGTTGAGCTTGACAAAGGTGCGCTCTTTGCGCCGGCTGCGCTCGTGGACTGCCCTTGCTATCAGTTCCTTACCCGTTCCGGTTTCGCCTAGCAATAGAACGGTTGAATCACTGGGTGCAACCGTTTCAACAAGTTCCAAAACATGCTTGAGCGCGGTGCTGCCGCCGATAATCTGTTCGAAGCCTAGCTCGCTTCGGATTTGTTCTTCCAGGTACACTTTCTCCTGGGCGAGCTTGTCTCTGAGTTTGGAAATCTCCTCGTATGCCAGAGCGTTGTCCACTGCGATGGCGATCTGGCCGGCAACCTGGCTGAGGAACTCGATCTCATCCGGGTCATACGGGTGCTCTAATGTCCGCCCGATGGCCAGTACTCCAAGCGCGCGGCCGCGACTCACGAGTGGAATGAAGCAGACGGTCTTTGGCTCCTCTGGAAAGGCGAGTTGTTCCTCAACGTCAACGGGGAATCCGCTAGGATTCGTCGTGCTTGCGATTACGGGCTTGAGACCCTCGAAGATCGCTTTTCCGGTCGCGGTTATGCTGACCAGCATATCCTCTCGAACAATTCCAGGACTGCCTGGAAAATCCAGGGCGTAGATCCTAATCTTTTCTGACGCAGTGTCGGCCAGTGCTACGCAAACCAGATCGCCCAGCATTACTTCCCGGATATTCGCGGAAATCGACCGTACGACCTCCTGAAGGTCCAGGTTCGACGTGATCTTGTTCGTCAGATCTAGGAGCAAGCGCAACCGCTCGTTCTGAAGTTGCAGCTCCTCTTTTGCAGTCGTGTCTTTCATGGAACATCCCTATCGGTCCGGTCGGATTCCTATACGCATTTGACAGCGCACTGGAAAAACCCACTCATAACCCTACTGAGTGGTGAACGCCGGATTCCCAAGGCACCAATTTTCTACAACTCCCGCGCCTGCGATGAAATGCCGTTTGTGACGGATATCTGGTGTGAGCGTAGTCAGTAAACCCGCGAGCGTCAAGTGAAGCGACCAGGAACAGCATTCCGCTGGCGTCTCGCTGTCGAACTGGCATCGACAATTGCGACTCTCGACAACTCGCCTCCTGCGATCAGCTCTTCCATGGCTCTCATTCTACAGCGGGTAGGAGAGCTTTCCCGGTTTGGCATTATAGCTGCGATTGAAGAAGGTGTCGGAATGAAATTGGAACTTAAACAACGAGGCAAAATCTTATGAAGAACTCCGTAATTCCGCTTGTCCATGCTGTCCTTTGTTTGGACTGCAACTGCGTCAGCGACGCGAACCGGCACTGCCCAGCGTGTTCATCGAAGGCACTGATGAATTTGAGCTGCGTGCTGAACCGGCAAAAGATGTTCAGTTATTCCATTGGACGTGTGGCTGCCTAGGACTAGGCGCAGGCTTCTTGCTGAGTGCCGCCGGGTAGAATACGACGCCCTGCCGTGTTGGTCGGATTCACTGAAAGGGAAAGACGGTGGTCAATTGCGGCCACAAAACCAGCGAACCGCACGGATCATTGGGTGAGAAGAATTCGAGCAGAAGATGACAGATGGAGAAATCGATGAAGAATCTTGCAGTGCTCACAAGTGGAGGAGATGCTCCCGGGATGAATGCCGCGATTCGTGCGGTTGTTCGTACGAGTTTTTCGCGAGGAGTTCATGCCTGGGGTGTGCTGAATGGATATTCAGGCCTGATCGAAGGAAACTTCAAGCGGTTGGGGCCACGAGACGTTGGCAACATTATTCAACGTGGCGGGACGATCCTCGGCTCGGCACGGTGTCCGGAGTTCAGAACAGAGGAGGGCGTGGAACTGGCGGTCCGACGCTTGCGCGGCGCGGGAATCGATGGGTTGGTGGTCATCGGCGGAAACGGCTCGCAGTCCGGCGCCAACGCACTACGCAGGATCGGCTTCCCGGTGATCGGCGTAGCTTCGACGATTGACAACGACCTGTTCGGTTCAGAGGTGACGATTGGTGTAGATACGGCCCTAAATGTGGCGCTGAACGCGATCGACAATCTAAAGGTTACTGCGAGTTCACATCGTCGTGCACTTCTGGTCGAAGTGATGGGGCGTAAATGCGGGTTCTTAGCGCTCATGGCTGGCATTGCCGGTGGAGCAGAGGCGATTGTCATTCCCGAAGCGGAGTTCCCTCCAGAGCAATTGGCCGAACGCATTCAAGATGCGTATGAACGCGGAAAGCCGCACGCGATTGTCGTCGTCGCAGAGGGTGCAGCATATAATGCCGAGCGTCTGTGCCGATATTTTGAGGAACATGAACTCCTGCGCGGGTTCGAGTTCCGCTCGACCGTTCTAGGATACGTGCTGCGCGGTGCAGCACCCACCTGCAGGGATCGCTTGCTTGCGACAAGGCTCGGGGCCGAAGCCGCCGAGCGAATGGTTGCCAGTGAGAGCGGAATCCTGGTAGGCGAAGAAAAAGGCGCAATTGTAACCACTCCACTTGAAGAAGTCGTAGCGGGCAACAAGCCGCTCGACTCCTGGTTTCTCAACACGGCCGACACCCTGGCTCGGTAGCTATCTCGACCGCGCATTCTCTAAAAGGGCCCCGTGGCTGTGCGGTCCCCGCCCATGTGAACGACACTATGCAGTCCATCTTGATGTCGAACCTGCATCGACAGTTGCGACTCTCGACAATTTCGTTTCCTGGATCGTCCGCTCCACGCCCTGATTCTGCGACCCTTAGCGCCTCTTAGTGGTTTGGCAGCGTGCCTGCAAATGGAAGAGGTATCGGTCCAAGGTTCAAGAAAGCGTCAGCGGTTTGAACGGAACGACAGCCCCAGTGCAGGTCGCAGCGGCGCACAACGCAAATCTACGGAGTCAAGCACGCTGAACGGCAGCGGCCGCCCCACGGAAAGAAGCGCCACAAATTCTCTTGAGAGGTTACTCACATGATGTTCTGCTGTACTCGAAAACTTGTATCCAGCCCGGCTCACCGGTGTCTTGCGATCCTCTGTGCATCCGCCAGCCTGCTTGCTGGATGTCACAGCAAGGCGAAGGTTGCAGCGGATCAGCCTATCCCCGTGCGGCTCCGCGCACCTCACCAGGTCCATGAACCGGCTTCCGTCTCCGCGAGTGGTTCTGTCGAAGCCAATGTAACGGCTTTAACAGCCTTCCAAGTCGGCGGCCGCGTGGCGCGTGTGTTCGTTGAAGAGGGGCAGTTCGTAAAACAGGGCCAGGTGCTTGCTGAGCTTGACTGCTCCGACTACCGCAATGCATACGAGGCGGCGGCCGGCCAAGCCACCGCGGCCGAAGCAGCCGCAATCCAGGCTATGAACGGCGTGCGGACGCAGGAACTCCAGCAGGCGCGAATCGAGTTCGAGCGCGCGCAAGACGAATACCAGCGGCAGAAATATCTCTACGACCACCAAAGCCTACCCGCCAACGACTTCCACAAGATCGAAGCGGTCTACCTGGCTTCGCAGCAGCGCTATAGTATGGCGCAAGAAGGTGCACGCATCGAAGAGAAGCAAGCTGCGCAGGGGCAGGCGCATGCTGCAAACGGCCAATTAAGCGAAGCCGAGAAGCACGTCGGCGATTGCCGGCTCAGGGCGCCTATTAGTGGTTTCGTCGGAATGCGTCATGTGGACGTTGGCGACACGGTTTCCCCCGGCAATCCGGTCTTCTCCGTGCTGGACCTTGATCCGGTAAAGGTGCGGGTCGGAATCCCCGAGGCAGAAATTGGCAAGGTACACGAAGATGCGCGCGCCGTCGTGACAATACCGTCTCTCAACAACCAGCGTTTCGAGGGCAAGGTCGAGGCGGTAGGATTTTCGGCCGATTCCGTTTCACGCACGTTTACAACCAAAATTGCCATTCCCAATCCCACCCACGTTCTGCGTGCGGGGATGGTGAGCGAGTCACGCATTTACGGATCGGCAATCAAGGACGCGCTTACGGTTCCCGCTCTTGCCATTGTGCACGATCTGCGTGGCATTCCCGTGGTTTACGTCTACGACGGCACTCGCCAAAGGGTCTTTGCAAGGCGGATCGAGGTGGGAGAGCTCATTGACGATGAGGTCGAGGTAAAGAGCGGGTTAACGCCAAACGACCACATCGTGATTGCCGGTCAGGACAACGTTCATGAGGGATCCAACGTGCAGGTCGAAGGCGGTGTTCAATGAACCCGATCCGCGCATCTCTGCGTTACCCGCAGGTAACTCTCGTCCTGATCGCGATGCTTTTTGTTGCCGGCGTGGCGGCATTCCTCACAATGCCCCGCCGGGAAGATCCCAAGATCACCATTCGGTCCGGCCTCGTCGTCGCCTCTTATCCGGGCGCGACCGCGGAACAGGTCGAAGACCAGGTTACGCGCAAGATTGAAGAGCGCCTATTCCGATTCTCCGAAGTGCGCCGAGAAAAGACCTATTCCACATCGCGAAACGGATTGGTCATCGTCAACGTGGAGTTGAACAAGTCGGTCAGAAACTCCGACGAGTTCTGGTCAAAGCTGCGGCTCGATATGGCGCAGTTAAAGCAGACCGATCTGCCTTCCGGTGTTCGCGGTCCGATCGTGGACTCCGATTTTGGGGATACGGTCGCTGCACTGATTGCAGTGAAGGGCGGGCATTATCAATATCGCGAGTTGACAGACTACGCAAAGCGCGTAGAGGCCGCGGTTCGCGAGATTCCGGCGGTATCGAAAATCAAGCGCATCGGCGACCAGAAGGAGGCCATCGAAGTTACGGGCTCCATGGAGCGGCTTTCGCAGTATGGAGTGGATCCGCGGAAGGTCGAGCAGGCTTTGCAAGGCCGCAACACCATTGTGGATGGCGGACGCGTTCCTGCCCAAAACGGAAAGCTCCCGATTGAGGCGAACGGCCCGTTTCAGACGGAAGACCAGATCCGGAAGATCATGGTCGATGTGTCGCCTGCTGGACAACCGATCTACTTGGGAGACCTTGCCAATGTGCAGCGCATCTACAAAGATCCGGCGGAATATGCCCGCATAGGCGACGAGCCCACCATCTTGCTCTCGGTCGAGATGCACGAGGGCAACAATATTGTGGCGTTCGGCAAGACTCTGCATGAGACTTTGGCTCGCGTTCAGACGACTTTGCCGCCCGATGTGCAACTGGAGTTTGTTGCCGACCAGCCTCGTGTCGTCTCGGAACGTATCAGCGACTTTACACGGGAGTTCGCAATTGCCATTGTGTCCGTCATTTTGGTCACCATGCTGCTGCTGCCCATGCGGGTCGCGCTCGTCTCTGCGGTCGCCATTCCTGTCACGGTTTCACTCACGTTCGCCGTACTCAATACCGTGGGGATCGAACTCCATCAAGTGTCAATTGCCGCACTGATCGTAGTACTGGGTATGGTTGTCGACGATGCCATCGTCATCGCCGACAACTATGTCGAATTGCTAGATCACCATGTGCCGATTAAAGAGGCCTGCTGGAAATGCGCGACGGAAATGGCTGTTCCGGTGCTTGCCGCAACTCTAACCATCATCGCATCGTTTCTCCCGCTGCTTATGCTGACCGGAGCGTCCGGCGAATTCATTCGCGCTTTGCCTATTGCGGTCGCGATTTCTTTGAGCGTCTCGTTCGTAGTCGCCATGATGTTGACCCCGCTCACCGCTGGCTTCTTCATTAAGAAGGGGCTTCACGATCAGACCTCCCCACAAAAGGAGATGAAACCCACTGCGCTCGACTACATGCAGCGCTACTACAACAGGATCATTACCTGGGCAATGCAGCACCGGCATAAGGTGCTGGTTGCGGCGGCAATCACCTTTGTGGCCGGCGTCGGAATTCTTACTCTTGTCCGGCAGCAGTTCTTCCCGTTGGCGGAACGCGACCAGTTCGTCATGGACGTCTGGCTTCCCGAAGGGTCCCGCATCGAAGCGACAGATGCGACGGTGCATCGCATCGAGGATGTTCTGCGCAAGAAAGATGAGGTTCGCAGCTATACCAGCTTCCTGGGATCTAGCGCCCCGCGCTTTTATTACAACGTCAATCCAGTACCCCCGGCGTCCAACTACGCGCAGATCCTGGTCAACACGCGCACCGTGAAGGGAACCCCGAAGTTGGTGGAGCAGCTTCGCGAGCAGTTACCAGTCGTGGCGCCGGAAGCCAAAGTGTTCGTCAAGGAATTGCAACAAGGCGACGTAATGGAAGCGCCCGTCGAAGTGCGTATCGTAGGCGATGATCTGGCCACAATACGATCGATCGGCGGACAAGTCGAGAACATTCTGAATCACACGCCGGGCGCGATCTACGTCCATACGGATTGGCATGAAGATGAGATGCTGGCTGGGGTCGACCTGCGCCAGGAGGTTGCCAATCGGCTCGGATTCACCAATACCACCATTGCCCATCAACTCGCCGGGAGTTTCGACGGCGATACCGTGACGACATTCTGGGAAGGCGATCGCAATGTGGATGTTGACCTTCGTCTCAATCCCGCGCAGCGGCAGACATTCCAGAACATCTCGGACACCTATATGCTTTCGCCAGTAACGGGCGCTCGGGTTCCCGTGAGTGCGGTTGCATCCCTTTCGCCGGAGTGGCATCCCGCAAGAATTGTGCGCCGCAATGGAATACGGACGATGACCGTGCGAGCATTTCCAGACAAGGGCCGCCTTGCCAGCCAGATCCTGACTGACGCCAAAAAGCAGATAGATCACTTGCAATTGCCCCCCGGCTATCGCATCGAGTATGGCGGTGAGGATGAGAACCAGCGCGAGACATTTGGCGAGATGCGGAATGCGCTCGGAATCAGCATTGTGCTGATTTTCCTTATCCTGTTACTCCAGTTCCGCACGCTAGCCGATGCGCTGATTGTCATGGCCGCGTTCCCGTTGGCTCTGCCCGGAGCTGCATTCGGTCTATTCATCACCCACAATCCATTCGGCTTCACCGCCTTCATCGGCGTCATCAGCCTTGGAGGTCTGGTAGTACGCAACTCCATCATTCTCGTCGACTACATTCATGAACGCATGAAACACGGAGCCCCCCTGGAAGAAGCCACCCTCGAGGCGGGAGAGCGCAGGCTGCGCCCGATCTTTTTGACCACGATGGCCGCGGCCGTCGGGGTTACCCCCATGATCATCTCCCGCTCCAGTCTGTGGTCGCCGCTAGCCAGCGTGATTGCCTTCGGCCTCCTCGGTTCGATGTTCTTTACTCTGGTCGTGATTCCAGTGCTGTTCGTCGTCGTGAACCAAAAGAAGCCTACGAAATCTGCGGTTGCAGTGGCAATGACGGTCGTCCTCCTGCTCGCTGCGGTTACTCCCAGCCGGGCGCAACAACGGTCAATCACACTAGATGAGTCCCTGCAGCTCGCAATGAAGAAGAACTCCACGGTTCGCATTGCCGAGCAAAAGGCGAGGGAGGCGGACGCCAAAGTGGTTCAGGCAAGAGCCAACTATTTTCCCGTGGCAACAAACCAGACCGATGTTATTCACGCCGGCCAAACGGAATCTCTGAAGATTCCACGCGGAATACTTGGATCCTACCCTGCCACAGGACCGCTCCCGGGAAACGATGTGAACATTCCCCTCGGCAGCCAAGATTCGGTTTTGAGCCAGACCACTGTTGCGCAACCGATCACGCAGATTTTCAAGATCCATGCGGGTGCTAGTGTTGCGGGGGCCGATGCGCGGATCGCACACAACGATCTCGACCGCGCTCGAAGCGAGGTCTCGCTCAACGTCAAGAAGCTCTATTACGGACTGTTGTCTGCACAGCAGCGCAAACACGCAGCGGAGTTGCGCATTGAAGCAGGAGAAGAGCGTTTGAAAGAGGTAAATGATGCCACCCAGAGCGGAGTTGCACTCAAGGTAAAAGTCCTTGAGGGTGAGGCCGAGATCGCGGAAGCGCGCCATATGCTCGGCTCGATCGAAGACCAGATAGCAGACATGACGAATTCGTTCAACGATCTGGTGGGTCTGCCGCTGCCAACCCAGACCGAGCTCATCGAACCTGTCGAGCAACCCGGGCAGGTTGGGGATCCGGAGGCTGCGGCAGTGGCTCCTGAAAATGAAGCGCTTCAACATAACCCAGAGCTTCTCTCTGCGCAACAGTCTCTAGTGAAGGCGCATTCGGGCCTGAATGCTGCACGCGCCGAGTACATCCCCGACGTTTCCCTGGTTTTCGAGCACATATATCAGAATGGCGTAGCACTCCTGCCGGATAGTTCAGCTGCGGTCGGCGTGCGTATGAATTGGACCATCTCCGAATTCGGTAAGCGCGTTGGGCTTGTGCGCGAGCGCAAGTCCCAGGTAGCTCAAGCGGAGGAGAATCTTCGTTCAACCCAAAGGAAGATTCAGATGGAGGTGCAGTCCGAAACACGGAAGATACATCGATCTGAGACGGGTCTCGAAGCAGCCCGACAAAGTGTGGCCGCAC
>JAKAJO010000002.1 GCA_021813745.1 Acidobacteriota bacterium | reverse complement strand
GGCTGCGGTCCCTCCATGGTTGCGAATATTTCCGGCGAAACAAGCTGCCGTGTCTTCCTCAAGAGCGACCGGATGCTCTTCTCCAGCTGCGTGCCCCTGGTGATGACCGCGAGGCGTTCCAGGAAGTACGATGCCAGCAGTTCCTGATTCCCGATCGTCTCGGGAATGAACCGCAGTAGGGACCGATCCAGATACCAGATCAGCTCCTTGCCCCGTCCCTTGCGCGTAGCCAGCGGGATATTCGCCGACGACAGCGCGATCAAGTCGCGCTGCAGCGTGCGCTTCGGCACCTGTTCCTCGAAATAGGCGAAGAGTTCACCGACCGTGATTTCGCCGCGAAGGGAAAGCCGCTGAAGAATTCTCACCACCCGTTCGACCTGGCTCAGCTCTGACATAGTGACAGAGAATCTACTATCCCCGTTCCGTAAATCCAATAGCCTTCATCGATTCGGTTTCGAATCCGCCGGTTCGCTCGAGCTCGGCATACTTCACCAGATCATCTTGCCTGACCCTCCGTTCTTTGCCCCGGCGCGCGACCGCCGCAGTGGCCGCGTTTCTGATGACAACGGAGATCTGGCCTCCGGTGAAAGGGTATTCCTTCGCCAGAAGTGCCGTATCGACTTCGTTTGAAAGCGGGAGTTTCTTCGGAATGAGAACCTCCCAGAGACGCCTGCGCTCCGCCACTCCGGGCCGTGGCAGCTCGATCTTCAAATCGAACCGGCGCGAGAACGCGCTGTCGAAGTTGGTCAACAGGTTTGTCGTCGCGACCAGAATCCCGGAGAAGTTCTCGATCTTCTCAAGGAGAATACTCTGTAGCGAATTGTACATCCGATCCACCGAGCGCGTGACTTCTATGCGCGAGGACATGAACTGATCGGCTTCATTCAGAAGCAGTACCGGAGCTTGGCCCAGCTTTGCTGAGATGAGGTTGTAATGACCGAACAGCAGTGCCAGCCGTTTCTGGGATTCTCCCACCCACTTGTCCAATATCTTCGACATGTCGGTGCTCAAAAGCGGCCGTTTCAAGTGATGCGCAATGGCGTGGGCGAGCGCCGTCTTGCCGGTTCCCGGATGGCCATGCAGCAGGATCAGCAGTCGCTCACCGCTGGAATGTCGTCTCGACTTGGCATGATCGGTATCTGAAACCAATCCCCAGTCGGCCAGCCTCTTGTGACTCAGGTCTGTGACGCTGGAAACGGCCTTCCGCACGAGGTCCATAGTTTCAGGGGACAAGACCATATCCGTCATAGCGATCTTCGGTTTGATGACCGAGAGAATTTCCATTTCGCCGGCCGGCATGCTCGGCGTTCGGGCCGCCGATTGGCGTCCGCCGAGAATGCGTGTTGCAATTTCGGGGGCAATCAGGTACTCACCAGCGCCGTAATGCTCGCGCTCGGAATCCACCTGGTAGATCACACCTTCACGGCGCAATGTGCCTTTCTCACTCAGCGGCGACGCAGAGCCCAGTGTCCCCCATCGGGAGGTTCCGAGCAGCTCCCGCAATTCGTCCCCCTCTGCCGCCCGCCCGTTGAGAGATTCGAGCAGCGTGAACATGACTATTGTCTGTTCGTCCCGGGTGAGCGCCAGCTTCTTAATAAGGCGCTGAAATGGAAACTGCCTCCGTGTCACACGAGACCGCGCCTCAAGCTCGCGGCGTGCCGTTTCGGCCTCCCGCTGCATATCCGCCCGCAGGCTGCGGAAGTGTCTGCCCACGCACTCCTGCCGGGCTTCAATGTACTGAAACCACTGGTCCAGGAATTCGGCGTTGCTGCGGAACGGACGGGAGGCATTGCGGGACTTGGTGGCTGATCCATTTAGAAGATACGATACCACGCCATCGGCCAGCTTGATCTCCGACCCGATCAGATGTGATGGCTCGGCGCGCTGCTTGCCCGGAACGACGGACCTCGGTTGCCTCCAACTGGGGCCGTCTTCCAGTTCGACCAGCCCTCTATCAACCAAATCACAGAACAACCGGAGTCGCGGCACGGAACTCCCGAGATCGCCATACAACTCGCGCAGAAACCCGACGGGCTCAATGCCACGCGATGACGTGAGCACTTTTCGAAACAGACAAGCCACAATGCGCGCGTGTTCCGCGGTCATGGGAGATGGATGCCGCCAGACCCGCTTCAGTGTTCCTGCCAGTCCACCCAGTTCCTTTCGTACAATCTCTCCTGAAAGCTCCTGATCTTCCAAGATCGCCGATACTCTCAGCAGTTCATCTCTCAATCGTGAGTAATTGCGCATAATGCCGCCCCTCCTTCAGACCGCAGTATGAGAGGGTGGTGCGTCACCTCATGTCGCATGCAAAAAAGATTCAGGCGGCCCAGAGATAAATCTTCAACTGGATTCCATAATTCCATGGGTTTCGCCGGCCCCCATTCTCCGACCACATGCAAAACGCGGGCCAGCGAAGATGCACCTCACAACATGTTGAGCTATTGGAAATTACCGGTGATGAACTGAGACCAAATCAAATCGCAGGTGATCGTCGCCCAATTTTCGGGCAGAATCTCAAGCGTTTCGTGCTGAGTGGACCTACTTCCCCCGCAACTCAATCACTGACGGCCCGGAGACGTCGATGTCGATGACGCCGGCACCCTTGCCGCAGATGCCTTCGAGGCGGCCACTGCCGAGGAGGTCTTCGTGGGTCTGGATTGTCAGTCCTCGCGTCCGAATTGTCCCGCCCG
>JAKAJO010000056.1 GCA_021813745.1 Acidobacteriota bacterium | reverse complement strand
CGAGGTGGAAAGCAAACACAACGAGCATAAGGGTCGAGCAGTACTTTGCGCGAATCGAATCGGTGCCCTTCTTCCGGGGCTCTGGGACCAGCAACTTGATAAGCGTAATAACGAGCGTCCGGAATGGTGCTCTTGCGCAGGCGGCAGTGCCAGACGCGGCCTGATTTGTTGGCGAGAGGATCGAGTTTGTGTTCGTAGGTAGGGATCGAGAGATCGAGAGCGGAATAGAGCAAGAGCGTCACGGCGCTCGCGTCCTTCGAATACAAAGCGAAATTGTAGGCGGCTTCCTCCTCGATCCACGTCACGCCAAGAGGCGTCGGAGATCCTTCGCAAGCAAACCAACCGTGCATTCACACCTCATGGCAAATTTCGTGCCGCAACTGCTTGGCGCAGTTGCTCCAGTGCCGTCATGTACGTAGCCAGTGTTTGGCGGTAGGCGAGTTGGTTGGCACGGTAGGTTCGCTCCGCGTCAAGAAAATCGAGCAGGCTGGCTGCGCCGTGCATGTACGCATACTCGCTGATATCAAGTGACAGCTTGTTCTGGTCCAGGTAGCCGCCGCGATAAAACTCCACGATCTGGCCGCTCGTGTGCACCGCTGCATAGGCATCCACGACGTCTGTGGATACCTGCTGCATTGTCTCTCTGGCCAACTGCTGCGACTGGACGATTGCGTAGTGCGTCCGAGTAACCTCTCCCTGATTCCGGTTAAAGACTGGCAGGTTAATGCTGAAACCGAAGTCGAGCGTGTGCTCGTCAGAGGCGTGGCTGTAGCCTATCTGAGGCGTTATGTCCGGCTTTCCCGTCGCCCTGGCCAAGTTATATTGGCTCTGTGCGCTGGTAATGCTCTGTTCGGCGGCTCGGAGATCCGGCCGTGAACGCAGGGCGAGTGCTTTGAGATCGTCCAGACTGGCATGCACAGGTTCGTAATCGAGCTGACCCTCGACATCGAATTCGTTGGGCACGGACTCAAATCCCACCAATTGTCTCAATGCCGCCTGAGACTGTATCCTTCCTAGCTGCGCAGTCGAAACGTCAACTTGAAATTGGAGCAACTGCAGTTGAATCTTCAAATAATCACCTTGACTGATGTCGCCGGCCCGATAACGCTCCGCGGAGACGTCGACTGTATGCTGAAAGCTCTTCAAGTCCTGCTGTGCGAAATCGAGCGTGGATTCGGCGAGAAGTACGTTGATGAATTGCGCGGATACTTGGAATGCCAGGTTTCGCTCGTTATCCGCAATCGCAGAGCGCGTCACAACCGTTTGGTCCTTCGCTGCGGTTAATCGCGCTTGCCTCTTATGCCAGAGTTCAACGTTATAGGCGACCGAAGCATCCCCTTCCTGGGGCAGGGGGACCTGAGATGCCGGAGTGCCGAAGTAGGACGGACTGAGGACGGGAACAAAATTGTAGTCACCGGACAGAACCGGATTCGGGCGCAGGTTGGCGGTCGTTTCTTGAGCTTGACTCTGCTGGATCGTGGTCCTCGCCGCCTGGAGCGCGTGATTATGTTCGAGGGCGAGCTCGATTGCCTTCTCGAGATTGATTCGCACAACTGCCCCTTTTTGTTGCGCCGAGGCAGATGTAGCCCTCAAACCGAGAGCAATGACAAGAACGGCGGTGAGGCAGATCAGCCACTGTGCCCGAGATCTCGAACTGCGGGTGGACAGGATTGCTCTCTTCCCGTGTTGTCGCATGCTTTTCTCTCCTTCTGAACGTCCGTTGTGCCCTGGACCTCCCCATTCTTCCCTTGTTAGTAACCAATAGAAAGCCACCTTCTCCGTCGTGGGTCTACAGATGAACTCTCCGCGGTTGTTTGAAGCGACTGGTGTAACACCGACTATGGTCTCTTCGCATTTTCTTCTTCCCGAAGTGCGCTTTCAACCGCGTCAACTTGCCTCGTCGCTTTCTCAAGAATTCCGCTGTCGCGTGGCGGAATCCGCTCATTGATCCGTTTTAACTCGCGCTGCTCGCCTTCTGACCGATCCAAGGCTGCGCTCACCAAACCATCCTGTACATCGCCTGGAATTATTTCTGCCAAAAGTCTCCGGCAGTTCTGGATCGCGCGAAGATATCCTCTCAGAGCATCTCTCGTTCGAATGGGATCTCCATTCCGGATGGCCAAGTTGAGGCAATCCAGTTGAGCGGAGGCCCTGTCGAGCCATTCGAGAGACTTCGACAAACGCGCCAATCCGGAGCGTTCCGCCTCTGCCCGCTCAATATCTACGCGCCACTGCTGTCGCTTCGCCGGATTGTTGATCAGCTTGCGGGCCGCTTTTTGCGCCTTCTCCGATCGAAAGTAGAGCAGGGATTTTGCGGTCCATGAGCGGTCCTCAATACTCTGGAGTTGACAGGCGGCTACGATCGGACCGATCGTGCTTTTTTGCCGCATGCGTGCCAACGCAAATGCAGCTTGACGGACGACCAGAACGTTGGAAGACTTGAGCGCCCGCAAGAAGATCGGCGTTGAGCGCCGGTCCTCCGTTAACCCCAACGCTTTGATCGCTCCCGGAATTTCGATTGTCGCCTGCCAGATCGCGTGCGTTACCGGCACAGAATGTGTTTGCGCCCAAGCTTGAATCTCAACATGATGCTCCAGATCGTCCGCCTCCGCATCTGAGGCTGGAGCGCTGCGGTACGGGATCTCTTCGTTCAGGGCGTCGAGTGCCGCCTGAGTGAGATAGTTGAAGTAACGAGAATCCGTATCGCCCAGGCGGACGAGCGCGGCCGCGATGAATTCACGATTCAGTGGTTTGGCTTCCCGGTCGAACGCAGTGCGCAGGCCGGGAATGGCACGCGGATCGTCGAGATGCATGAGTCTGCGTGTAATGAAAAGGGGGATGGTTGGCAGGTCGAAGTAATGGTCCACCAGTTCAGGAGCCGATTGCCGCTGAAATTCGAAGAGGAGATCGCTTACTGTTCCGTTTAGAGATTTCTGCGCACGAAGCAGTGTGCAGATCGCAAGTGGAATAAAAACAAACGCCCAGATTCGAGCAGCGCGAACAAAGTAGTACGCTCTCGCGCTGCATAGAGATGGAGGGCATCGCGTTTTCTCGACTGAAACCGAAGCTGGGTGCTGTAGGGGCAAACACGCATTGTCAAAGCTCGCCTCAGCAGCGATCCTGGCCTTTTGGAATGCGTAAGACGTACCCAAACTTCTCATGAATTCCCGCGGATTTCTGCATCGGCTGCGGCAGGAGCGCAAGAACAACGCGCTCGCGCTTTTCCCGGCCATCCTGCCGCAGCTAACGCTTCCCGCATGCTACTTCTCGATCGTACGGATATAGGAAACAACTTCCCGAACCTGCGCATCGGTCAGCTTGCCGTTGTAGGCCGGCATCTTCCCTTTGCCACTCTTGGTGACAGCAACGAGCGAAGCATCCGAGGCCTTCACCACCTCAGGGGACTTGAATGACGGGATCTTCATCATTTTCCCCATCGGAGTCGCAGCCGTTCCGTCGGGGCCGTGGCACATGGCGCATTTGGTCTTGTAGGTATCAGCCCCGCTCTGCGCAAAGACCGGCAATGCGAGCGCGGCAGCCAGCAGGATCGTGGCCGAGTTTCTGATTCGATGGTTCACTGTGTTTCGCTCCTTTTCTGTTTTTGGGACGGCAGACCAAATGTCTGCTATCCGAGATAAGCGTTGGTGACGTATTGCTGCACCATGCGGTGCGTGTTGAAGTAGGATGCATTCAAAGCAATGGCATGGCGCATGACATCAATCCATTGCTCGTGGTTGCGATAGAACGCCGGGAGAATGACCTCTTCGAGCTTGTCGAGCAGCGCCCCGGCATCTACCCTCGGATCAGCCGTGGCGGATTCTCCGATCGACCAGCCTGTCAAGCCTTCAATGTGTCCCTCGACCCACCAGCCGTCCAGCGTACTGAAACTGGGTACGCCATTGTGCGCGGCTTTCATGCCCGAAGTTCCCGACGCCTCCATGGGGCGTTGTGGTGTATTCAGCCACAAATCCACTCCGGCGACCAGCAACTTTGCCATTTCTAGGTCATAATTCGCGAGATACACGATGGGAACATCCTGACCGATCTCCCGCGCGACTGCCACGACGTGTTCAATTTCGCGTTTACCGTCCTCGTCCTGCGGGTGCGCTTTTCCAGCGAAGATGAACTGGAGTGGTCCCGCCGATTTCGCGATCTGAATTAGGCGTGCCGGATCGGTGAACACCAGGCTGGCGCGCTTATACGCGGTTGCCCGGCGGGCGAAGCCAATCGTCAGCGCTTCGCCAGAGAGAGCGCGCCCGGTCTTCTCATTCACGAAGGCGAGCATTCTTGTCTTGGCCTCTGCATGCGCGTCTGAGATTTTCTCATTAGGAATGCTCAGCGCCTTCCTCAGCATGGCCGGATCTTTGCGCCAGTCAGGTATGTATTCGTCGTAGAGCCGCTGAAAGCTCTCGCATGTCCAAGTCGTGGAGTGGACGCCGTTCGTGATGTGGTGGATGGGGTAGCCGGGAAACATTTCGCGCGACACTTCCTCGTGCCGCTGGGCTACGCCATTGACGTACCGGCTTAGGTTGAGTCCAAGCAGCGTCATATTCAGCCGCTTTTTGCCTCCCAGCATGCGGGCAACCTCCGCCGGAACTGTCAAGCGGGCAATCTGCTCTACCGAGGACCACTCAAACTGGTCGTGACCCGCGGGGACAGGCGTGTGCGTGGTGAAGATGCACCGTTGCCGGACGTCTTCGAAGTCCCAATCGGAAGGCGCCGTCCCCCCTTGCCAGTTCAGAAGTTCGAGCGTGAGGAGACTGGCGTGGCCTTCGTTCATATGGAATCTCTGGATTCCGCAATATCCGAGCGCCTGAAGCATTCTCACCCCGCCGATGCCTAGGACCGCCTCCTGCGCCAGCCGGTAGCTCTGGTTGCCGCCGTAGAGAGAATCTGTGAGACTCCGGTCGTACTCGCTGTTTTCGTCGACGTTGGTGTCCAGTAGAATGACCGGCACCCGAAAGTCTGGGTCTCCGCAATCGTACTGCCAAGCGCGGATGCGAACCAGACGGTCCTCGATCGAAACCTCGACTCGGGGAGCAAGAGGGTGGAGCAGACGAGCCGGGTCGAAATGTGCGACCGGCCGCTCGCGCTGTATGCCCTGAGCATCAAGGACCTGCTCGAAATAGCCCTTGCGCCACAGCATGCTCACACCCACTACTGGCACATGAAGATCCGCGCAGGCCCGCAGCATGTCCCCGGCCAGAACGCCAAGTCCCCCGGAGTACGATGGGATGTCAGGGTCAAGTGCTACTTCCATCGTGAAGTAAGCGATGCGCCGGGCCTCATTTGCGTCCTCATCGGCATGAACAACTGCAGCCAAGTAGCGCTTCGGGTGCTTGCGAAACCGTTCCTGGCAATACTCCGAGCAGAAGCGGATGGTTTGGCCCTCATATGTGAAAGACAGGTCAGAATTGGGCGCAACTACCATCCCGCATACTGGATCCTTTTGAACAGTACTCATGCCATCCTTCCTTTGAGTCCGCCAATCGCTATTCCAAAATTGAAGCCAAACGAAACAACTCCGGATCGATCACCTTCTGTACGCCGACTATCTGCGCCAGGGGTGTTGTAGTGATCCGGCCTTCGTTCAGTCCTACAAGAACGCCTTGTTCCCCGCGCTTCAATGCGGCGACTGCCCCCGCACCGAAGCGGGTGCCCAGCAGTCGGTCGAAGGCCGTCGGTGTGCCGCCGCGCTGCACATGGCCTAATGTCGTAGTGCGCAAGTCAAAGCCAGTTTTCGCCGAATGCACTCGGAACCAAGCGTCAAGCTTTCCGGCGTTGTATTGCGCGCCTTCAGCGACGATAGCAAGAGCATGTCTCTTGCCGTGCTCGTACGCCGCGCGCAGTTGCCGGGCAACTTCTTCCGGCGACGTCTCTCTTTCGGGAATCAACACGACCTCGGCGCCGCCTGCGATACCCGCCATCAGAGCCAGATAGCCGCACTTGCGACCCATCACTTCCACCAAGAATGCTCGTTGATGAGAAGACGCGGTCGTTTTAAGCCGATCAATCGCTTCCAAGGCGATGTTCAGCGCGGTGTCGACACCGATCGTGACCTCACTGCCGGCAAGATCGTTATCGATGGTCGAAGCTACGCCCACGACCGGAACGCCCATTTGCGCCAAAGCTAAGGCGCCGGTCTGTGAGCCGTTTCCGCCTATGATAACGAGCGCATCGACGCGGTTTTCCTGGAGCCGGCGCAGGGCGTTTCGGCGGGTGTCCTCAGCCTCAAACTCCGGGCAACGAGCGCTGCCCAGCATCGTGCCGCCGCGTTGCATAATATTGCTGACAGAACGCCCAGTGAGCGGCTCTACGTCGCCTTCGACCAAGCCCGCATACCCGCGCCGGACGCCAAGAACATCCCATTCTTGCGCCAATGCGCAACGGGTCACTGCCCGAATGGCCGCATTCATACCCGGCGCGTCCCCGCCGGAGGTCAGAACAGCAATTCGTTTGATGATGCTCATATCACCTTCACTTGCCGGTCACATATCCGCCAGTTCCGACAACTCGCTCGTCATAACTCGAATCTTTTGCATATGGTCGTACAGTTCTCTAACTCGCTTGACGGCATCCTCAGGAGGTGGGTCGGCCGATCTCATGAGCAACATCTGCGCGTTTGTATAGATGACCGTTGCGTGCCCATCAAATAGATCGATCAGGTCGCGAAACTGTCCCAGTTGATCTCGAAAAGCGCGTTCCTTCCCGTTCCTCTGCCACAAAATCCACCCAAAGCCAGTCCCGAAGACAAAGTAGAGCATCCGGTAGAAGGTCATTGCGGGTTGCGGCTGCAGAAATTCTTCAACCAGCCCATGGCCTGCCATTCTGGCGTGCATCGCTATATCAATAGCCGCAGCGACGAGGCCAATCAATCCGCCATACAGAATCTCTCTGAATCTGTTCAACACTTGCAGTCCTCCATGCACTCCTCGGAGCGCCGTCATTCCGCGCAGTCCTTCTTGAATGCCGGCGCGTCATCTGTTGGCATTTGTGTGCCCCGAATGGCGATCCCTTCAACGCGAATGACTGCTACGGCTGTTCTGGAACAACTTCGACCGCACCGATCTCCGCTTCCGCCTGAAGCCAGTCCTCAAGGTCGTGACCGTCCTCCTGTCCGCGAGCCACGTACAACTCATGAGCACGTTGCCGGATCCGCTGCTGCGGTTGTTCTTCTATCTCAGCAACATTCAGCGCTTCGGGAGTTTCCACTTTCAAATCAGGATTCTTTGCCATAACTCATTTCCTTTCCATGTGAGATTTATGATGGCGACTCCACGGCCCAGAACATAGCAGCTTGTCGCAGCAGTCTCCTCGGTGGTAAACGGCTTTGACCAGGATCTGTGCACAACGGCATCGCATTACATCCTCCGTATTTCAAATCCCCTCTCTCAACCACTTGTGGCTGGTTTGATTTCTGACAAGGGGCGAATTATCTCCTGCGATCGCAACTCACAGTCCTCCTGCAGTTCCCGGCGTCTGCGCCTTCCACAGATCGACTTCGGGCTGGCCGTGGTAGAGCCACCCGCCGCAGACGCCGGGCTCCGCAGGGTCGCGACTAAAACCCTCTGCTTTGGCCTCGACACTGGAGGAGCCAGTCTCCTCCTTCAGGTCACGACATGTGTTTCGGTCACAGCTTCCTCGAGAGGGGCGGGGGAGTCTGCTGCCTGGCCCGCAAATTCCTGCAAAACCTGGTTGAACTTCCGGGTCAGATTCCGAATCACCAGATGAGTGCCGACCGGCCCGTCCCTCGGAATGAGCGCGCCGTAGTGATTGATGACGGCGGCAACGGTGGTTCGATCATTGCCTGCGACACAGACGTTAAAGGGAACCAGCAGCCCTCCGTCGCGATCGCTCAAAAGGGCCTGACAGACATCCGGCGGACTCCAGACCACCAATACGGTGTAATTGCTCCAGGGAAGTCCGAGATGCCTCCAACTTAGCCCCACTTTACGCTCGACTGCTGGGTTCAGCCTGAACTGACAGAGAGTCTCAAATCCTTGACGCTTCAGTGCATCGCTGAGATATGGAAGTGCTTCGTGGTAACCCATTTGTCTCGCCGCCGATATGGAGAAGTCTTTTACGATCGGAGTCATCGCCGTTCTCAGAACTGCTTCGCCATTCTGTTATGCAGTCGAAATGCCATTCGCATCTCTGTGAGCCGAAGACTCCAAGCCATTCATTTAGTGGAAGTTCCATCCCTCCGGCTCGGAAGCTCTGTCGGTAAGTTTCAGAATCTCTGCCTCATTTCCGGCAGATGGGTGGTCGAAACCAGACATAATCTCATCGCGCGAGGATCTGGAGCGGCACAGTAGATCCGGCGTCGTTCACATCCTTCAGCGTGCGTTCGAGAAGCAGTCGATCTTCAAACGCCGCGGTTAGGAGCGATGGCGTTTCCAGGGAACCAGTACCCGACTGCCTTGTCCGAGGCACCGTGCCCTGGCCATAGTTGCTCGGGGTTACGGCTCCTGGAAACGCCTCAGGCGCCGCGACGCATTCCAGGCCCGCGCCCAACTGCGAGTTCTCAGCGGAGAATTCCATGTCAGAGACTGAGAAGCCCGCAGGAACCGTCCATCTTCATTTCCTGCACCACAGAAAAGCAGCCGCTCCAGCCGGGAGCCAGAAAAATAGAAAGGAGAACAAGAGACCCCACAAGGAACCGCGAACAAGAGCCAGCGGATCTTTCTCCGTGAGAGCAGGGACGTTCTTTCGGATCGGCACGACTTCTGCAACGCCTCGATGCCAGCGGCCGACGCTGTCATAGCCCCACCCGCTCCGGATTTCCTCGACGATTCCGATAGACCTTGTGGATAAGGGCATCGGGTCCACTCCTGCCATCTTGATGAGCAAGGAGCGTGCCAAATGCCTCATGGCACGTTCAAATCGATATTCCCGGAAAAACCCCGGATTGGTGGGCTATTGTGCAAATCGGAGGGCACCCTGAAGTGCCTCAAATCCGGCATTGCCTGGCAGATTTCGACCAGAGATTCGCTGCCAACCAGCGTGGCGCCTCTGGATAGTTCTCACATGCCACGACCTCTAAACCGCTTCCGATTCATTCGCCTTGCTTTTAGGTCATTGAGCCCGGTACCAGGATTCCCGATGCCATTTGAGATTGGCTTGCAATTTGCATCCTTTGGGTTTTGCAATTTGCTCCCGTGACTGGTCGCAGGGAGGACACAATGATGCGTCGCCTTCTTCACGCCGCGTTCGTCTTGACAATTTTGGGAGCTCCTATCCTGCTGCCTGGTCAGGAGGGAGAACCTGCCCGCCACATGACCATAAGCGTGGGGGGGGCTACTCAACGCCGGCCGGGGCAGTTGCGAGCGATATCGATCATGGAGGCAACTTCGAATTCAACAGCGGCTACTTCTTTAACCGGCACTTCGGAATCACCGGAACTTTTCTCTTTAGCGACGGAGGGGTCACGCGATCAGCGCTCGATGCCCTGAACGAACCAGGGGGAACGGCGAGGATCTTTGCTTTGACAGCCGACCCTACTGCTCGATTGCCCTTGCCGCGAGGCATTGATCTCTACGCGCTTGCGGGAGGCGGCTATGTCGGCCGCGATCTGCATTTCGAAAAGCCGGTTCTTATCGGCTTCTCATCCAAGCACATGCCGTTTATGCTGATGCCCGGTTATGCTTCCAACGGTTGAATTATCAATAACTCCGGGGGATTTGATGTTGGCGGCGGGCTCGACATGTCTTCGCCCTGGAAGCCCGCCAAACTCTTTCTGGAAGCTCGCTTCGTAAAAGGATTCACAGGAAACCTGAACACAGACATTGCTCCCCTTACCGTTGGGGTTCGCTGGTAAGAAATTCTCGCTGCAGTCTGAATCTCAATCAGGTTGGCGAGAGGGGGAGAAGATGAGCCGTCCTTGAGGCTCCCATCTCATGACTGTGATTGCCCATGTATCCGCTAAGAGAGAGCTAGTCACTTTCTTCGTTTACATGTGGCGTGGAAGACGCCGGAGACGCCAGGGAGAACTTCTCCATCCGATAAATGAGAGTCTTGCGGCTGATATTCAGGTATCGCCCCGCTTTGGTTTGGTTCCATTGACATTTCTCGAGGGCTTGCAGCAGGATCTCCTTCTCCACTTGCTCGAGATCAATCCCTTCATCGGGCAATTTCAAACCTATCGAGGACACCCTGGACGTTGCCTGGCGAATCGGGGCCGGCAGATCCTCGATACGAATCACCTCCGAAGTGCCAAGCACGACAGCATGTTCTACCACGTTCTCTAACTCCCTCACATTTCCCGGCCAATCGTAACGCGTGAGAAACTCTAGAGCCTCGTCATTGATAGCTGGCATCGGCAGCTTGTAGCGCGTACAGTGCTTCTTCAGAAAATGCGTAAACAGCAGCGGAACATCCTCGCGCCGGTCCCGCAACGGAGGCAATTCCACGGTCACAACGCTCAACCGGTAAAACAAGTCCTCGCGAAAATGGCCGTCCTCAATGAGCGTTCGGAGATCGCGATTGGTCGCGGCAATGATGCGCACGTTCACGGGGATCGGTTTTGGAAAGCCGATCTTATCGATCTCCCGCTCCTGAATGACGCGCAGCAATCGCACCTGCAGATTGATGGGAAGCTCGCCGATCTCATCGAGGAATACCGTGCCCTCGTTGGCGGATTCGAATTTCCCCTCGCGGTCGGCGATGGCTCCCGTGAACGATCCTTTGCGGTGGCCGAACAGCTCCGATTCGATCAGGGTCTCAGGAATGGCTCCGCAGTTCACGGTGATGAACGGCTTCGCCGTCCTGAGACTGTTCTGATGAATCGCCTTCGCAATCAGTTCCTTGCCTGTCCCGGATTCCCCCGTCACGAGAACGGTCGAGTCGCGCCGCGCAACCTGCGCTGCGAGGCTGAAAACATCCCGCATTCGTTTCGAGCCAGCGACCAGATTCTCGAACCGGAATGCCGTGTCGCTGAAATCGCGTAGATAGCGGTTTTCGTTCAGCAGTTGCTGATGCTCCAATGCGCGCTGAACGTTTACCTTGAGCTCTTCGGGGTTCAAAGGCTTGAGCACATAGTCGGCTGCACCCAGTTTCATGGCGTCGACGGCATCGTCTACGGCTCCGAACGCCGTGATCAGGATGACAGGCGTGTCCGGATTGAGGGCCTTGATTCGGCCGAGAAGATCAAGGCCGCTGAGGCCGGGCATCCGAATGTCGGTAATCACCAGCGCGGGCGACGTCTCCGTGAATGTCTGCAGCCCGGTGTTGCCGTCAGATGCGGCTACGACGGAATACCCCTCTTCCTTCAGCCAGAACTCGATCAGGCGCCTCTGGCTGAGATCATCATCGACCACGAGAATACGTTCGTTCGCCATCTAGTTTCCTTTGAGAACTGCTTCGACGCCGGAAGCGGTTACGGGCAGGGTCACCACGAATGTCATGCCACGTTCGGGGTTTTTCAGTGCAGTGATGTGCCCGCCATGTTGACTGACAATCTGATACGCAATGGGAAGGCCAAGTCCGGTTCCGTTGCTTCGCGTAGTGTAGAAGGGATCGAAGACTCGCTCCTCGTCTTCTGCTGGGATGCCCACTCCTTCATCTTCGACTTCAATGCGAACGAACTCGCCGTCCTGAACCGCTCGTAATCTGATTTGACCACCATTCGGCATCGCCTGCGTGGCGTTAATTGTAAGATTGAGGAGAACTTGCCGGATCTGTTCCGGATCCACCGAAATCGAAGGTAAGGCTTTGGCAGCCTCGACGACGATCTCGACCTGCGCCAGCCTTGCGGTTTCTGACGCAAGCTTCGCCACCGATTGAAGCAGGAGACCGATGTCGGACGCCACGACGTGCGGGGGTTGGGGGCGCGCAAATTCGAGGAAGTGAGTCACTAATCCTTTCAGCCGTGCGACTTCGCGCGAGGCCATTTCCTTGAACTCCAGCCGAGTCTCCTCCGCCAGATCGCGACGGCCGAGAATCTGAACCGCACCTTCGATCGAGCCAAGAGGGTTACGAACTTCGTGGGCTAGGCCCGCAGAGAGTTCACCCAGAGCCGAAAGCCGATCCGCGCGACGGAGTTGTTCGAAGGATCGCTGAAGCTGTGTGTAGACCTCACTGAGCTTCGTGGCAGTCTCTTCCACTTTGCGTCGTTGAGCTCGCTCGTGATCGGCCAGGAGGCCGGTCAGGGTTGCGATCGCGAAGAACATTCCAATCTCAATGTATTGGTTGGCCCTGTACTCGGGGTCAAAGCTCCACGCCATCATGATGTGGGGAATGTAGGACATCCCGGCAAGAGTGGCCGCCGCCAACCCACCCCTCCAGCCGAACCACAGAGCCGCGAGGAGAATGGGAATGTAGTAGGCGTGCTCCAAAAGTGGATGCGCCCAGATATCGGTCGTGGGCGTGCGGTAATGCAGAAGTGCAACGACGGCTATCGCTCCCGCCAACCCCGCCGACCGCTGCCAGTCTCGCCTGGAAATCTTCACAAGCGGGATTTTAGCAGTGGGGATTGTTACGTTAAGCATCCGAATTGGCCTCCCAGCAACGGCTTGACTGCTTGGGTGAACCGGACACTTGTCGAAAGCACTGCATGACTGCATAACATAGCACAGGCAATTGGCTGGCCACTCTTTATTCCTTACGCTCGTGTGCTTCATAAACGGCTCAGTTTGCAAAGCCTACGCAGGAAACAGCATCGGCGCCAATCCTCGATTCTGCCCTGGGTCGGATACCAAGCCCATTGCTCCAAATGAGCCAGTAGGTGCCGGATTTCAGGCAAGCTGCGACTCTCGAGGGCATCAGAAGCCTGGACGACTTCGAGTTTTCAGCGGCTTGTCGCTTCGCGCCGCCCGCGACATTGAGTGGCACAGTGCGTGCTTCTCGAAATGGGCAAGGCAGTCAACTATGTGCGCTCTCGGAAATCTCGCTGCAGCACCTCCACTCCCGCGATCCGTGAAATCAATCATCACCGAGGGAGGCGGAGAATATGTGGGTATTCAGCGCGGAGTGCCGCAAGCAGGCAGCCCTGACCTGGTTCTGTTCAACGATCCACTGACGGGCACGACATTGACCCTTATTGCGAGTGCTGCGTTCGTCACGGTGGAGCGCGTTCGAGCGAAGATCGCAAAGTCCCGCTCAATGTTTGCTGCGGTGAGGGAAAACAGAGCGCACAGGGAAAGCCGACGAAGTGATCTCCCAACGGAAGGTTCGTGGAGCGGAGGAGCAATGCGTGCCAATCAACCAGCTTAGCCTCGTCTGCATCCGCGGAGTTCGGGATCTGGCCTGATGAGGACGACCGGGGACTCACCCGACATCGCGCCCATCGCGTCACCGAAAGCCATATCCCGGCGCCAATCCGAACGCGCATTGCTGGACCCGTGAGGGAATCAAGGATTTGAGAAAAACCGGGTTTCGGGGCATACCGGAACAAAACTTTACCAGTGAGGATTACGTCGCAGAAATCTGATGATGAAATTGATAAGGAGATCGAAGATGGGGAACATCGATCCAGCAAGAGCGTTAAAGGGGCATAATCAGGCCATCGAGGAACTCTTTGGCGAACTCCCGACCGAGGCGCTTGCAGATTTGCAGTCGTTGATGCATCCGATTCTTTACGGCTCCGGCAGCGTGCTCTACTCCGAAGGATGCCTGGCTTGGGGCGTCTACATTTTGATCGAGGGCGAAGTGCGGCTCTATCTTCGCTCGGATGACAACAAGCGGTTAACCATCGGCGTGGCAAGAAGCGGAGCCATCATCGGACTCGCTCCCACGCTGTCCGGCTCTTCCTGCGAGACAACCGCCGAAGCGATTCATCCTGCAATGGTCGCCCTCATCCGCCGTGCGGATTTCCTGTGTTTCCTCGCACGCCACCCGCAGGCGTACGAGGCTGTGACAAAGGAGCTAAGCCGGAACTACATCGCTACCTGCGGCCAGCTACGCACTCTCGGACTCTGTTCCTCCGTGCCGGAAAAGCTCGCCCGTCTGCTGCTCGCTTGGTGCGAAAATGGCCGGGCCACCGATCATGGGATGCGTCGCTGCTTTCCGTTTACC
>JAKAJO010000123.1 GCA_021813745.1 Acidobacteriota bacterium | reverse complement strand
GCAGTGCGCGCCGTGGTGCCAGCCACAAAGTGCTCGATCAGACGAAACTGCTTGGACCAGGACAATCGACTCTTGCGAAATCCTTCGCCCACACCAGATACCTCTCGCGATTATCTGGTACAGCCCCCAAAAAAATCAATCCATCCTTCGTAACGTTCGTGTGCTCGATGGAGGTCTGGCCACGGAGCTCGAATACCTTGGAGCCGACATCAGCGGCCCGCTCTGGTCGGCGCACATTCTCGAATCGGACCCCGAAAAGATCGTCGCGGTGCATCATGCCTACATTGAGGCAGGCGCGGATTGCGTCACCAGCGCCAGCTACCAGGTCTCTCGCATGGGTTACGCCGAAATCGGCCTGCCTCCCGAGCGCGCAGATGCGGCCATTACGCGCTCGGTTGCGCTTGCGCGGCGCGCCGCTGCGCAGTCCCCTCAAAGACACAACCTGGTCGCCGCTTCTCTGGGCCCCTATGGAGCAGCACTTCACAATGGCGCGGAGTACCACGGCAACTACACATGCAGCTTTGACGATCTGGTTCAATTCCATCGCGAGCGCATCGCAGTTCTGGCACACGCTGCGGGTACCGAAGCCCCCGACCTGCTGGCCTTCGAAACATTGCCATCTCTTGAGGAAGCCCGAGCCATCGGCATCGCCCTGGCGCCATGGCCCTCGCTTGCCGCCTGGTTTTCCTTCACCTGTCAGGACGCGTCCCATGTTGCTCATGGTGAGCTGCTGCGAGATTGCGCGTCTTTCGTTGCAAGCCTTCCCCAGACGGCCGCCATCGGCGTCAACTGCGTGGCACCAGCCTTTCTGACAGATGCCATCGGGGAGCTGCGCAAAGCCGTCTCCACGCCGCTGATCGTCTATCCCAACTCCGGAGAGGGCTGGGATGCCAGACAGCGTTGCTGGACGGGATTGAACGATCCCGCTGGATTTGGGAATCTTGCCGATGGGTGGTTCCGCGCGGGTGCCCAGATCGTCGGCGGCTGCTGCCGTACGCGGCCTGAGCACATTCGCCAGATTGCGCGGGTTGCGTCACAATCCTGAGCCCGCAATCCCGCAATCCGCTTCAAGCCTTTGCTGGCATCAGGCGTTCAGTTGGTCCTGCAGCTTGTTGATCATCCGATGCAGGTCTTTGTCGGTGCGCCGCTGCTCGTCAATCTTGCCGATCGAGTGCATCACGGTGGTGTGGTGCTTGTTTCCAAACTGGCGGCCGATTTCAGGCAGACTCGCCTCGGTCATCTGCTTGGCCAGATACATGGCGATCTGGCGCGGCACCACCACGTTGCGCGAGTTGTTCTTCTGCTTCAGGTCGCTCACCTTCATGCCAAACTGCTCCGCAACAACACGCTGGATGCCCTCAATCGTCACCTTGCGCACCTGCATGTCAATGAACTGCTTGAGGCACTGCTGGGTCGATGCCAGCGTAATCTCCATGTGATTGAGGCCGCACCAGGCAATCAACCGGACCAGCGCGCCTTCCAGCTCTCGCACATTGGTGCGCACGTTGGAAGCAATGAACAGGGCCACATCCGTCGGCAGGACAACCTGCTCGCTCTCGGCCTTCTTCTGCAGAATGGCCACCTTGGTTTCAAGATCCGGCGGCTGAATATCGGCGATCAAACCCCACTCAAAACGCGAACGCAGACGGTCCTCAATCTCCGCCAGTTCCTTGGGAGGACGATCCGATGCGATCACGATCTGCCGCATGCTTTCATGCAGAGCATTGAAAGTGTGAAAGAACTCTTCCTGTGTGCGCTCCTTCTGCGCAATAAACTGAATGTCATCGATCAGGAGAACATCCACAGAGCGGAAACGGTCGCGAAAGCTCGTCATGCGATCGTTGCGCAGTGACGTGATCATCTCGTTGGTAAACTTCTCCGCTGAAACATAGCAGATGCTTGAAGCGGGCTGGCGCCGTTTGACCTCGTGGCCAATGGCGTGCATCAGGTGGGTCTTGCCCATTCCCACGCCGCCATACAGGAAAAGCGGGTTATAGGCGCGCGAGGGGCGCTCCGCAACCGCCAGGGCGGCCGCGCGCGCAAACTGATTGCCGTTGCCGATGACGAAAGCATCGAACGTATAGCGCTGGTTGAGCTGTGCCGCCGTGGACCAGTCAAACTGTGCCTGCCGGGGAAGCCGCTGGCTCGCCGCCGGCTCGGGGGCCGTGGGCGCGTGTGCCGGAAGCGGCCCAAAGCCGCCATCTTTGCGCTGCGGCGGCACCGACGGATCGTTCTCCACCGTGACGAAGCAGACGTCGTCGTACTCCAACCCATTCAGGTCGATCGCCTCCTGAATCAGGTCGGCGTACTTATCTCCGATGTGCTGAAACTCCGGCGATGGCACCCGCACGTACATAGTGCGACCCAGAACATGGCTGAATCGCGTCGGTTTGAGCCAGGTATCAAATGACTGGCGAATCACCTTTTTCTCGAGCGCTGCGAGAATCTGAAGCCAGGGATTAGGTGCCGAAGCCGGCGAAATTGCGAATGCCATCAAACAAATCCTTGCCTGCGCCGCCTCTATGCAGCCAGAGAAGTTCACACCCTCGTGCAAAGCGACAAGTATCTCAACCGGTCGAGTATCTTACCCGCCGTTCAGAGCACATCTCAAACCTGCTAAGTCGCCGTGATTCTGCCCCTGATACATCCGTAGGGCACGGGTGAAAACTCTCTCCGTGGGACGCTTGGAAACTTTCTTGAACGGTCCCGATAGTAGCACATTTGGGGGGCGATGCAATCCCTCATTCACACTGCTGCAAAGATTCTGTTTCCAGCTGCACCACGCATGGTGAAACTCAATTCAATGCCTCCTGTCAACCCCCCGAATCGGTCATGCTTCCAGCGCTCCGAAGCTGCATCTTCGCGCCGCACAAGCTTGCACGCGAGCACACGTCAAAGCGCTCTCGACTGGATTCCTGGCGCAACCTCAGATATACTTAAAACTTGCCGCCAAGGCACAGAATTTCAAGAGCAATAGGAGCGCATTTCCATGCCCAAGCGCACATTCCAACCCAACCGCCGCAGCCGTGTAAAGAAGCATGGCTTCCGTTCGCGCATGAAGACCAAAAGCGGCGCCGCAGTTCTCAGCCGCAGGCGCGCCGTCGGCCGCAAGCGCGTTGCTGTCTCCGCCGGATACCGCGACTAATTCCGCATCCGGCTCAGCAATCGTGCCGGAGCCTCAGCAAGCCCCTCGCGCTCTGGCACACCATTTCCCTCTGGCGCCTCCATGGAAATCCAGCATCAACCTGAGCAGCCTCAGATGGAGCCCAATGTACGGATTCCATCCCAGTCCATTGCTGGTTCGCGTTTGCGCAAGCACGCGGACTATCAGCGCGCCTATGCTGCCAGCCGCAAAAAACAGTCTGCCTCAATGAGCTGGTTCCTGGCCCCGCAGACTGACAAAGATGCTGCGCCGCGCGTTGGACTCACCGCGGGCAAAGTCCTCGGCAAAGCGCATGAGCGCAATCGCATCAAGCGACGCATGCGTGAAGCATTGCGCAGGCACGTCGAGCTTCTGCCCCTTGGCTGCGATCTGATCTTGCATCCACGACGCTCCGTACTGGATCTGGACTTTCCAAAACTCGAGGCCGAGATGGTTCGGGTGCTCACGCAGGCAAGAGCCGATGCCGCGCGCGCCCGGTCTGCAACCTCAAATCGAGCGCGAATATGACACGCGTCCTGCTGGCTTTGCTGGCCTTTTACAAGCGATGGCTCTCGCCCATGATTCACTCGCTCAGCCCGGGCGGCTGTCGCTACCTGCCCACCTGCTCGGAGTACGCCGCGATCGCCATTGCAACGCATGGTCCTCTTCGCGGCCTGTACCTGGCCGTGCGACGCCTTCTGCGGTGCAACCCATTTAGCCGGGGTGGCCTTGATCCCGTGCCTCCTCCACACTCTGCGCCCCATTTGCACCATAAACCGTTACCATAGAAGCAGCGGCGCTGTTGCTTCGCGCTCGCAGCAAAAAATAGGAAGTTTCCTTTGCCCGAAATTCATAATCCAAATCTTGAGCCGCAGGGTTCCGGCGGTCCTGGCCACAGCGGAGGCGACTTCCGCAGCCTCACGACGTTTACGTTTCTCGTGCTCATTGCGGTGCTGGGATTCCAGTTCTTCCGGCCAAAGGAGAACGCCACTTCTCCCAGCCAAGTGAAGGAGCAGGCCACCCAGTCTGCCCCACAAGGTTCCGCGGCAACCGCGACGCAAGCCGCACTGCCATCCGTCACGCCCGCCATCGCGGCAGCCAGTGAGACAGATACCGTTATAGAAAATGAGCTCTATCGAATCGTTTTCACCAATCGGGGAGCGCAGGTCAAACACTGGATCCTGAAGAAGTACACCGACTCGACCGGCAAGCCGCTTGACCTTGTTCAACCACAGCTCGCTGAACGCTTCGGTGAGCCGCTTTCCCTCTATACATACGACTCCGCGCTCACGGCGCAATTGAATCAGGCTCTTTACCAGCCTTCCGCCACGGGGTCTCTTCTGGCGCCCGGCACGCTCACCTTCCACTTCGCACAAAGTGGTCTCGATGTCGTAAAGACCTTCCACTTTGACGCCAGCTATGTCCTCTCCATCGATGTCACGGTCACGCGCAACGGCCTGCCTGTGCGCACGCTCATCGCCTGGCCCGCTGGCTTGGGAGATATGGAAGAGTTCCTGCCCAATTCCACAACGCGAAGCCCCATCCGGACCATCTCACAGCTGGATTGGTCGATCGACGGCAAACATGAGTCGATGAAGTCATCCAAGGTAAGCGGCAACGCGACCTACGACCAGCCGTATCAGTACGCCGCTCTCTCTGATCTCTACTTCGCCGCGGCATTCCTGCCCGACGTTCCCTCGCAGGCCACCATGGTCACTCTTCACAACACCGTGGACCTGCCGAGCGACCTCTCCAATCCCGCCAGTCAGAAAAAGCCCGAGGATGTGCTGGGACTCGCAGTGGGCGATGTATCCGGCTCAACCCATCTGCGCCTTTACGCGGGCCCCAAGCAGATGGATGTGCTCAAGACCGTTCATGCAATGAACGCCGACAACAAGCCCACCGGACCCACTCTTGTCCCGCTCATTCAGTTCGGAGACTGGCTCGGCCTGATTGCCAAACCTCTCTATCTTGCCTTGCGCTGGGTGCGCGACCTGCTCGGCAATGGCGCATACAACTGGGGTTGGGCCATCATCATTCTCACTGTCATCTTCAATATCATCATGCTGCCTACGCGCGTCATGGCCATGAGGAGTTCCTTGAAGATGATGCGCATTCAGCCCAAAGTCGACGCGATCAAGCGAAAGTTCTCCCATCTGAAGGCCACCGATCCCAAGCGCAACGAGATGAATGCGGAAATGATGGCCCTTTACAAGACGGAGGGTGTGAACATGTACGGCGGCTGCCTGCCCATGCTGCCCCAGATTCCGCTCTTCTTCGCATACTTCCGCGTCCTTCAGAATGCCGTCGAGTTGCGCCAGGCGCACTGGTTCTGGCTCACGGACCTTTCTGCGCCGGATCCGCTGCACATCCTCCCCGTAATCATCATCGTCACCATGTTCCTGTCCACGTATATGACTCCTTCCCCGGGCATGGATGCTTCCCAGCGCCGCATGATGGCGATCGTCAGTCCGGTCTTCATGGGTTTTCTGCTCTGGCACTATGCTTCGGGACTCGCACTCTACTGGGGCACGAGCAACCTGATCAGCATCGCGATTCAGCTTGGAATCAACCAGTCCAGTATGGGCAAAGAGATGCATGAAATCGCTGCACGGCGCGCTCTGAAAAAGGCAGCCGCCGGACCGCGTGTCTTGCAGGGTAAGCGATAGTCTGCAGAGACAACTGCCGTAGGCTCCCTGCAGTTTATCTGCTCGGGAGCCTACGGCAGCGCCGCCAGCAGAGCATCCTTCAGCAGTCGATGGCGGAATGAGTAGCCCGAAGCCGTCAGCTTGCCCGGAAAGACGCGCGCACTGGCCAGCAGCGTCTCTTCCGCCATCTTTCCCAAGCCAAGCTTCAAAGCAACGGCCGGAACCGGCGCAAGCGCAGGCCGGTTCAAATGTGCGGCCAGGACTCGTGTGAACTCGGCATTCGTCACCGGTCCCGGCGCCGTCCCATTCACGGCACCCCGCAACACCGGATTCTCGATCACAAATCGAATTGCCTCAATCGAGTCTTCAAGGCTGATCCAACTCATCCATTGGCGACCGTTGCCCAGCCTTCCTCCCAGCCCCAGCCGAAACAGCGGAAGCATCTTTCCCAAAGCGCCCTCGCCCGGCCCCAGTACCACCCCCATGCGCAGGTGGACGACGCGGATTCCCGCCTCCTCCGCAGGCTTCGTTGCCGCCTCCCATTGCTGACATAACTCCGCCAGAAAGCCCGTGCCGGCCGGCGCATGCTCGTCCAGAAACTCCTCGCCACGGTCTCCATAGAATCCAATCGCTGAAGTCGAAACCCATACCTCCGGAGGCGTTTTCAGCCGCACCAGGATGCGGGCGAGGGCGGCCGTCGATCCGACCCGGCTCTGCGTCATCTCTTCCCGGTAAGCGGCGGTCCAGCGTTGCGCCGCCAGATTGGCCCCGGAAAAGTGCACCACCGCGCGAAGGCCCTCAAGGCAGGCGACGTCAGGCAAGGGATCCGCCAGCTTCGGATTCCATTGCACCTCATCTGCCCCGGATGGATCCCGTCGAACCAGCCGAACAATAGGCACATGGAGATCGCGCAAACGGCGAGCGAGAGCACTTCCCAGCATGCCGGAAGCACCCGTCAATGCAACCCGATCCCGCCGCTCCATCATCTCCATATTCACAGGATGGATTTTTCTTTCCTTTCAATGAATCTTATCCTGACGGGCCGGTATAGCTGGATTTTGCAACATCGGAATCTTTTTTGACACAGGCAACATCTAAAGATTGCGCGGCCTAAACGGAGGGCGCATATGGCAGATCTGGCGAGCATTCGAACGGAAGAGACCCAGAAGTCGCAGGTCGACTCCGAGACAACCGAGCGATTTATTGCAGAGAAGCATATTGGCGAGCGCATCAAGCGCCTTCGCCTGAAGAAATCCATGGGCTTGGTGGAGTTGGGCAAGCACACGGGGCTTTCGGCGAGCTTTCTTTCGCAGCTTGAAACCGGCCGCGTGGTCCCAACTCTGCGCAACCTGGCCCGCATCGCGATGGTCTTTTCAAAGGACCTTTCCTACTTTTTTGAGAGCGAACCTCAGTCCATGTTCCGGGTCCACCGGAGGAGTGAACGGGTGCGCCTGCCCCAGACAGGTGTGGAACAGCCCACCTACTTCTTTGAAAGCCTCGGCTACATGGTGCCAGACAGGCACATGGATCCCTACTTTGCCCAGTTCATTCCGCTCGAAAAGGGCCATGAACCCCGTGCACACGTCCACCCAGGATACGAATTTCTGTATGTGCTGGAGGGCGGGCTCGCTCTGCGCCACGGGGACCAGCATTGCACGCTGGAGGCTGGCGATGCCGTATATTTCGACGCCAGCACGCCGCACTCCTATGCCTGTGCCGGCAAGAAGCCCGCAGATGCCCTGATCGTAACGATGCACCAGGCGCCGCCGGCTCAGCCGGTTCCGCTGCTGCGTCCGCCACAAGCCCGTGTCCTGCCCGGTCAGGGAGCCGGATCGACGGTGGGAGGCCGATGATTTCATCGGTCTTCCACGCGCTTCTTAGCGGGAGCCCACTCCGGCAAAGTATCTTTCCACTTCCCTCCAGTTGTTCACTCGCGTAAACCCAGTCGCCAGAAGGTTATGCGGAGCAGTGTACAGAAGCCCCTGCCCGCTGAAACGATGCAGGTTACGCGGCATGTCGTCGATGAGAAAATCCGCCTGCAGGATGCCCTTGTCCCCGCAAAACACATAGTGAGTGGGTGGGATGAACGGAAAGTGCATCTGGAGCCATCGATACTTCGGCCCCAGGGAGTTCGGCACCATCATCGCCTGGGACGCAATAAAGATCTCAAATCGGGAGCTTAATTCCTTCAGCACCCACTGGGCATCGGGCATCAGTGGCAAGTCCTCAAAAAAGTCTTCAGCATCCAGGAAGGCCCTTAACTGCCCCTGACGATCATGCGGAGCGATCTCCCATAGCCCTTTGCCGGCAAGATCATCCAGTGATACCTCTTCCTGAAATGTCTGGTTGTAGCGGCGAAGATGCTCGGAAAGCGTGTCTGCAATCACCTCATCCATGTCGACACAGATGCGCAGCATCGCCTTTGTTCCTCAGGCTCCTGCCTGCCTCGGCTTGCGCACAGCCCGCCCGTCACTGGCCGGACTTTCAGGTTGGGGAGCCTTCGGAGCCGGCAACATGGTCGCATCCCAATAGAGGAGCCTGCCGCAACTGTCACAGGCCAGCAGCTCACCCTCCCGCAACTGATTCCAAACCTGTGGACGCAGGCCCATGCGGCATCCCGCGCACTGTTGGTTTTCTGCCTTTGCAATGGCCGTGCCGCGGCTCGCCGCAAGCCGGTCAAATCGTGTCAGCCACTCCGGCTCAATGACTCCACGCAGAGACGCGCGCTGTTTCTCCATCTCCGCCTGCTGGCCCGAAAGCTCCTTCTGACGCAACGCCACGCGCTCCCGGGTCCTTTCCAGCGTGGTGGCGCTCTCTTCAACCTGGACGCGTGCCTCAGCCAGCGTCGTCTCAAGCGCCTCCGTCCGTTCCAGGCTTGTGAATTCCTCTTCTTCCAGACGCTGGATTTCAGCCTCCGCAAAACGAATCTCATGCTCGATGGCCTCAGCCTGCGCTGAAGTCGTCACCGTATCCAGCTGCGCACGATAGCGTGCTGCCTTCTGCCGATGCGCCTGCACCTCACGATCCAGCCGGTTGCGCAGTGACTCCTCCCGCGCCATCCCGTCGCATGCCTGGGCTGCCCGCGTCTGACTCGCGGCCAGGGCGGCCTCCGCTTGCGCAATCTCCATCGGCAGCGCGCGCGCAGCAAGAACCAGGCGCGCAATTTCCAATTCGACTTCCTGAAGGCTTACGAGTTGTTCGATGGTGGCTTGCATCTTTCGCTGCAAGTCTACGTCATCGCCCGCCTACCCTTGCAAATGCCGGCCAGCCCCCAGTCTCCGTCAGTAGCCCGTGCCGATTTGCCGCATGCCTACCGAGCGCCTCACCGCCATGGGCCAGTGCTAGGTTCGCCACTTGCGGCAAATAGTCTTCCGCTACAATGCGCTGGTAACTCCATTTCAGTTTGCAGAGGACTTCTATGGATTTGCTCTTCCTCATTCCATTGGCAATTGCCGGTCTGATTGCCCTGTCGCTGATCCTGGGAAGCTTCTTCACCGTCAATACAGCGGAGGTCGCCATCATCACCCGCTTCGGCAAGTTTCTGCGCGTGGCCGAAGCGGGCCTGAACTGGAAAGTGCCTTACTTCGATACCGTCGCCGGCCTGGTGAGCCTTCGCGTTAACCAGATTGCGCTCACCATGGAGACCAAGACCAAAGACAACGTCTTTGTCACCATTCCCATCTCCGTGCAGAATCGTGTCCGCCCTGAAAAGGTCTTTGACGCCTTCTATCGTCTCTCCGATCCTGTCGCGCAAATCAAGTCTTACGTGGAACAGGTCATTCTCGGCCATGTTCCCAGCATGACGCTCGATGAAGTCTTTGCATCACAATCCAGTATCGCGGCAGCGGTCAAGCAGGAACTCGACTCGGACATGGCCGCATTCGGCTACGAAATCGTCAATGTTCTTGTAACTGACATTGTGCCCGACGCCAAGGTCAAGTCCGCGATGAACGACATTAACGCGGCGCAGCGCGAGCAGGTAGCCGCCACCGCGCGCGGCGAGGCCGACAAAATCCTCGTTGTGAAAAAGGCTGAGGCTGAAGCTGAAAGCAAGGCGCTCCAGGGCCAGGGCATCGCCAACCAGCGCAAGGCAATCGTCGAAGGCCTCCAGATCTCGATCGAGCAGTTCCAAAAGGCCGTGGAAGGCGCTAGCGCAAAAGACGTGATGCAACTTGTCATGGTCACTCAATACTTTGACACCCTCAAATCAATCGGCGAAAGCGACAAGACCAATACACTCTTTCTGGCGCACTCCCCCGGCGCAGTGAAGGAAGTTTCCGATCAGATTCTCGAATCCATGCTCATTGCGCAAAAGGCCGGCAAGGGCTGAAGCGCTGAATCCTTTCGCAGTCATCGCATTCGAGGGTCCGATGTGATAGTTTGACTTGCGTCGCACCCTTGCCAAATTTACGAGCAGCGGGCGATACCCAGAAGGAGACGCAATGCATTGGACCCGGACCCTCCAACGCTGCGCTCTGCCCCTTTCGCTTGGGGTTGCAGCGCTCATCGGCAAAAATCCAGCCGCTCTCGCCCAGTCAGACAGTGCCCCATCCAACCAGTCCGCAGCAAGCCAAAGCTCTGGCAATGAGTGGTGGCGCCATGCGGTGATCTATGAGATCTATCCGCGCAGCTTTCAGGATTCCAACGGCGACGGAATCGGTGACCTGAAAGGCATCACCTCGCGCCTCGATTATCTCTATGACCTCGGCATCGACGCCATCTGGCTCACTCCCATTTATCCCTCGCCCGGCGTCGATTACGGCTATGACATTTCGAACTACACGGCCATCGACCCAATCTACGGCACGATGGCGGACTTTGACCACCTGGTTGCGGAAGCCAAAAAACGCAACATCCGCGTCATCATGGACTACGTGATTAACCACACCTCAGACCAGAATCCGTGGTTCATTGAGTCTCGTTCCTCGCGTACTAATCCCAAGCGTGACTGGTACATTTGGCGCGATGGCAAGGGTGAGACTGCCACCAGTAAAGGCGAGCCGCCAAATAACTGGGAATCCTGGTTCGGCGGTTCGGCATGGCAGTGGGATGAGAAGACGCGACAGTACTACTACCACTACTTCTATGTGCAGCAGCCGGACCTGAACTGGCGCAATCCTGAAGTACGCAAGGCGATGTATGGCGTCCTTGACTTCTGGATGCAGCACGGCGCCGCGGGCTTCCGGATTGATGCCGTTTCCCGCCTGTTTGAAGATCCGGAATTGCGCAACGATCCATACCTTCCCGGTCACAACGCCTACGGGGATCGCAACATCGAGCACAAGTACACAGATAATTTACCGGAGGTCCACGATGTTCTCAGAGAAGTGCGGGATGTGGTTGATCGCTACCCGGGTGACCCCGTACTCATTACGGAGGCCGACGAGCCCAACATCACCGAGCTGACAAAGATGTACGGCCACGGCGATGAGGTACAGCTTCCCATGGACTTTCAGATTGCAGATGTGAACCAGCTCTCTGCACCAAGGTTCCGCGAGCTGTTCAAAGAGATTGAAAGCAACTCCGCCAACGGACAGCCCGAGTATTTCTTCTCCAACCACGACCAGCGCCGCCAATGGGACCGCTACGGGGACGGCAGGCACAATGATCAAATTGCCAAGATGATGGCGGTTCTTGAACTCGCAACGCGCGGCACGCCGCAAATGTACTATGGCGAGGAACTGGGCATGCGCACCACTGACCCAACGCGCATCGAAGATGTCCACGACCCGATTGGGAAGCGCGGTTGGCCCAAGGAAAAGGGACGCGACGGCGAACGAACACCGATGCAATGGACCCCAGGCCCCAACGCAGGATTTACCAGCCCCGGCGTCAAGCCATGGCTGCCCGTTCCGCCTAGCGCCAGGGAGTACAACGTCCAGACGGAGAGCCAGAATCCCGACTCGATCTACAACGCATACAAGCGCCTTCTTTCGCTGCGCAGGACTAACGCAGCGCTCCGCGACGGCGTTCAGACCACCATCGACAACAACGATCCGGATGTCTTCGCTTTTCTGCGTCGCGATGGAAACTCCACCGTTCTGGTGGCGTTGAACATGAGCGCGCATAATCGCCAGGTCAATTTCGACCTCGCGAATTTCGGCATCCATGACTCGACGCTCCATCCTCTTTACAGCTCGCCTGCACAGCCCCCAACGATTTCGAGCGACCATGTTGTGCTTGCGCCCTTTGCCGCGCTGGTGGCGCAGGTGCAGTAAATGCTCGCCGAAATTGAGGGCTTACAATGTGGAGGGCTTTCTTGAACCACACCGCTGCCAACTCCATGAGCAGTGGACACACCAAAGGAGACCGCAATGCACTGGACCCAACGCATTTCCATGTGTTCCCTATCGGCAGCGATGGCCGTCTGCCTCGCCGTCGCTCTCCCACAACATACTCCTGCGCAATCCGCGTCCCAGGCAGACACCAGCGCTGCATCCGAACAAAACTGGTGGAAGAATGCGGTCATTTACGAGGTGTACCCGCGCAGCTTTCAAGACACCAACGCGGATGGCATCGGCGATCTGAACGGCATCACGCAGCGTCTCGACTATTTGAAAAAACTGGGCGTAGATGCCATCTGGCTCACCCCGATCTATCCTTCACCTCAGGTCGATTTCGGATATGACATCTCCGACTACGAAAATATCGATCCGAAGTACGGCACCCTCGCCGATTTTGACCACCTGATCGCTGAGGCCAACAAGCGCCATATCCGCGTCATCATGGACATGGTGATGAATCACTCCTCCGACAAGCATCCGTGGTTCATCCAGTCCCGCTCCTCGAAGACCAATCCCTACCGTGACTGGTATGTGTGGAAGGATGGCAAGGGCGAGACGGCAACAAGTCCCGGCGTGCCCCCCAATAACTGGGAATCGGATTTCGGCGGCTCTGCATGGCAATGGGATCCAACGACCCGTCAGTACTACTACCACAAGTTCTACGCGCAGCAGCCTGACCTGAACTGGAACAATCCCAAGGTGCATCAGGCTTTCGAAAACATCATGCGCTTCTGGCTCAAGCGTGGCGTGGCAGGCTTCCGCTTTGACGCCATCACCACGCTCTTTGAAGATCCGCAGATGCGCGACGAAGAAGTTCTGAAAGACAAGAACGGCAAGCCGATCATGCAGGATGGCCGGCCAGAACTGGACGACTCCCGCACCAACAATCTGCCGGAAGTGCATCCGGTGATGCAGGAAATGCGGCGCGTGGCCGACGAATTCGATCCCAACACGTTTCCCGGCAAGCGTGTTTTGATTGGCGAGACCTATCTGCCCAACATCGCAGAATTGCTCAAGCAGTACGGGCCCCCCGGCAAGCCGGAATTCGAATTGCCCATGGACACCCAGATCGGGTTCATCAACCAGCTCGACGTCAACACATTCCGCTCACGGATTGACGATGCCGAAACGCGTCTCGATGGCAATATCCCGCTGATTGTTTTCGATAATCACGACAATCCGCGGCTCGACGCGCGCTATGGCGACGACCTGCATAACATCGATATTGACCGCGTCATCTCCACCATCCTGTTCGCCAGCCGCGGCGCTTCGCTTTTCTACTATGGCGATGACATTGGTATGAAGACCACGCCGCCCGATACCAGGGAGGATGTCAAGGATCCCGTCGGTCTCAAGTACTGGCCCAAATTCAAGGGACGGGACGGCGAGCGCACTCCCATGCAGTGGGATACGACCGCCAACGCTGGATTCTGCCCTGAAGGCTGCACTCCATGGCTCCCAGTGCCTCCAACCTACAAAGCGGTCAACGTCGAAGTGGAGGAGCCGAATCCCGACTCCCTGCTCTCTTGGTATCGCAACTTGATCCAGCTCAAAAAGACCCATCCCACCTTGGCTCAGGGTGAAGAAACCATGCTCGACACCAGCAATTCCAAGGTGCTGAGCTGGATGCGCCACACCGCCGGCTCCCCCACCGTGGTGGTTTCGGTCAATTTCACCCCGGCCCCTCAGACCGTGAGTCTGTCCGTGCCCGGGACCGGTGGAAGTCTCAAAACCCTGCTCAAGTCCCCCGGAGGAGCGGAACCCACTTCTCTGAGCACCATCCAGCTCGGTCCTTTCGGAGTCTACATCGGCGAAGTCCAGTAACCCGCCGGCAGCTCGACGCGCGGCAACCCCAAAAAGGCGGCATCCCAGGTTCCATCCCGGGCAGCCGCCTTTTTTCTTTGGGGCTGTACCAGATAATCGCGAGAGGTATCTGGTGTGGGCGAAGGATTTCGCAAGAGTCGATTGTCCTGG
>JAKAJO010000132.1 GCA_021813745.1 Acidobacteriota bacterium | reverse complement strand
GTTGGACAAGCTCACGTTGCCGCGCTGTACCGGCAGGCTATCCTTGATGCGTGCGTACTGCTCTTCGGTGATTTCCATCTATCGCTAACTTACACCAGTTAGATGGCAATAGTGTTAACACGCCCTAGTCAGCCAGTTCAGCGTGACCGGCACGCTCTACACCTGCCGGCCAGACCTTGTCGGCTTTGTAAATGGCCTGCCGCTGATCGTGATCGAGTTGAAGAAGCCCGCCGTGCCGGTGCGCGCCGCCTTTGACGAAAACCTGACCCACTACAAGGCGGAGATTCCGGCGCTGTTTTGGTATAACGCCCTGCTGATCGCCTCCAACGGCACAGAGAGCCGCGTGGGCTCGTTGACCGCCGACTGGGAGCGCTTCTTTGAGTGGAAGCGCATCGAAAGCGAATCAGAACCGCGCCGGGTTTCGTTAGAAGTGATGCTGCGCGGCACATGCGATAAAACGCGGCTGCTCGATCTGGTCGAGAACTTCACCATCTTTTCGGAGTTGAAGGCTGGCCTGGTCAAGATCGTCGGACAGAACCATCAGTTTCTCGGCGTCAATAACGCCATCCAGTCCGTCCTGGCCGCGCGGGCCGAGGGCCACGGGCGCGGCGGCGTCTTCTGGCAGACGCAGGGCAGCGGCAAGAGCTTTTCCATGGTCTTCTTTGCGCAGAAGATTCTGCGCAAGCACAAGGGCGACTGGACCTTTGTGGTCGTCACGGACCGCGTGGAACTGGACGAGCAGATTTCAAAAACCTTCAAGGCCTGCGGCGCGGTGAGCGAGTCCGAGGGCAAGCTGTGCCATGCCGCAAGCGGTGCGCACTTGCGGGAGCTGCTGACCGGCAATCATCGCTATGTCTTTACGCTGATTCACAAGTTTCAATCGCCGGAGATGCTGTGCGACCGCTCCGACGTGATTGTGATGACGGACGAGGCCCACCGCAGCCAGTACGACACGATGGCGATCAATATGCGCGCCGCCCTGCCGCGCGCCACCTTCGTGGCTTTTACGGGTACGCCACTGATTGCCGGAGAAGCCAAGACCAGGAACCTGTTTGGCGACTATGTCTCCGTTTACGACTTTCAGCAGTCGGTGGAAGACGGCGCAACCGTGCGCCTGTTTTATGAAAATCGCACGCCGGAGTTGAAACTGGTCAACCCGGACCTGAACGAAGACATTTACAACCTGATTGAAGAAGCGGAGCTGGACCCCGATCAGGAAGACCGGTTGGAAAAGGAGCTGAGCCGGCAATACCACATCCTCACCCGCGACGACCGACTGGAAACCGTGGCCAAAGACATTGTGTGGCACTTCCTGGGGCGCGGATTCGTGGGGAAGGCAATGGTGGTCTCCATTGACAAAGCAACCGCGCTGAAGATGTACGACAAAGTGCAAAAACACTGGCAGGCGGAGAAGGCGCGCGTTGAGCAGGAGACGAAGCGCACTGATCTGAGCGAGGCGGAGCAAGGGGCCTTGTGGCAGCGGATGGAGGTGCTGCAATCCACCGATATGGCGGTGATCGTCTCGTCTGCGCAAAACGAGATTGCCCAGATGCAGAAGCTGGGTCTGGATATTGTGCCGCACCGCAAGCGCATGAACGAAGAAGATCCCGGCCTGGATGAGAAGTTCAAGGAGCCGAAGGATCCACTGCGCATTGTGTTTGTCTGTGCCATGTGGCTGACGGGCTTTGATGCGCCGAGCTGTTCCACGGTGTATCTGGACAAGCCGATGCGCAACCACACGCTGATGCAGACGATTGCCCGCGCTAACCGCGTCTTTCCAGGCAAGTACAGCGGCGTGATTGTGGACTATGCCAACGTCTTCCTGTCGCTCGAAAAAGCCCTGGCGATCTACGGAGCGAGCAAGGATGGCAAGTCTCCGGTCAGGGATAAGCAGAAGCTTGTGGACGATCTGAAGATTGCGCTGGAAGATGCAACGCTCTTCTGCTCTCAGCATGGCGTGGCGCTCGATGCAATCGAGCAATTGCCACTGGGTGATTTAAAACGGCTGTCCCTGCTGGACGATGCAGTAAACGCGCTGATCGGGCCCGATGCCGTGCGACGTGATTTTCTGGCGCATGTGCGGTTGGTTGGAACTCTCTATGATGCAGTCAAGCCTGACCCTGTGGTGCTGAACTTTGTCGGCCGCGTGGCCTGCCTGGCGGCGATTGCTGATTCGATCCGCGTGAAGCTCAGCCCGGACCCAGCGAACATCACCGCCATCATGGGCGAGATCGAAGAATTACTGGATGAGTCGATTACCGGCGTCTCGATGCCGGCGAAGGCGGTCGCAGTTGTCGATCTGTCGAAGATTGATTTTGAAGCCCTGCAGAAGAAGTTCAAGGAAGCGAAGCACAAGAATACCGACCTCGAAGTGCTGAAGGCTGCCATCCGCGTGCAAATGGAAAAGATGATCCGGCTGAATAAAGCGCGCATGGACTTCCAGGCAAAGTTTGAAGAATTGATCGAGTCCTATAACGCCGGCAGTCTCAATGTTGAGGAACTGTTCCAGGAACTCCTGGTTTTAAGCCGTGCCCTGAACGATGAACAACAGCGCCACGTTCGCGAGCAGATGACCGAGGAGGAACTGGTCATCTTCGATATATTGACTCGCCCCGCGCCACCTCTCAGCACGGAAGAACGCGCCGAGGTGAAGAAGGTCGCCAGTCATTTGCTGGAGCGACTCAAGGACCTGCTCGTGCTGGACTGGCGGAAGCATCAAGCCAAACGGGCGCGTGTTGCAGAAGCCATCAAAGATCAACTCGATCAGGACCTACCGCGCGCCTATTCTCCAGAAATCTACGAGCAGAAGTGCTCCGCCGTTTTCGAGCATTTCTACGAGAACTATCCGCAGAAGAATATAAGCGTGTACTCAGACATCAATTGATCGCTACGGCGAAAACGACTCCCTGAAGCTGAAATGACAAATATGGAGATTTCCGATTGGCATCCGACGCATTGAGATGCAAGCTCCCGCTCTCGCTTTTCTCGGGGCATGGCGCATTTCAATCCAAATGTCTCTTTCGGTTAGCTTTGAAATCGCTCGGTTTTCCAAATCTATGATGGGCGGTCGAGTTCAACGACCATTGGCTGACGCAGGCCAAACTCTCCCCTCCCGAGCCTGGCTAGCACGGCGCAGTTCACGAACGAGATGCCGTCCGGGCCGGTCTCCCGGCCATAGCCACCGTGGACATGACCAAAGATGTGCAGCCGCGGCTGTGCCCGCAGGACTGCACGAGTGAGTTGTTCGCAACCCATATGAGGAGCGAGGATATTCTCTGCGTCCAGAACGCGGAATGGCGGTCCATGTGTGATGAGCACATCCGTTTCGGTCGGCACTTTATCCCAATACTTCCGGCTGGCTGCGCCGCGCTCGACGCCAAAGGCCATTGAAGACGGAACGGGTGTGACAGGGCACCCCCAAAAGCGGAGTCCTTCAACGGTGACACCGGAGTTTTCGAGATAGACGGCATTGGTAAGTAGCCGTCGTGCCTTTGACGGGTTCGATGCGAAAAGCAGGTCGTGATTCCCAGCGACAACGATGCGATGTCTGTAGGGTAGCCCGCCCAACCAGTCGTTGAAATCGGCCAGCACTTCGAGTTGGCGATCATCGGTAAGAAAATCGCCTGCGTGGATGAAGATGTCACCTCGCGGAAGCGTCATCTCGCGATGGAAGCCATGCGTGTCGCTAATGCAAACAATCTGCAATTGAGCGCGCTCAGACATAATCAATTTTACCATTTATGGCCAAAGATATACTCCAACAACTCACATAACATCAATAACTTAGCAACATAGTCTCCGCGCCAACCTTACCCGTCAGCAAGGCAGTAAATCATCATCGCCCGTGTCCTCGATCTCGCGTCCGAGTGATGTGAAGTACAGACTCTCTCCCCTCCACTCGTGCCCATGCTGACGCCCGTAGCTTGCAATGCCGGCATTCCCGATCACCTCGTGGGCCAAAAACCGCTGAGGCGGTGCGGCATGCGTAGTTTTTCCAGTTTCTATTCTCGGCCGCGCGGCCTTGCGGTGCTTGCGCTTCGAGCGCTTCGACGATGGCGCGCTGATTGTGGCCGGTGACGCGCATCCGCACGGCAATCATCCAATCGAGCTGCGAGGCATTTCTCACGGCGACACGGTTAAGAATGTCGGCCTTGTGTAACAGGTAGGCTGAAGCAGGCTTCGGCGGAGCGCTTGTAGCCTGACCGTCTGCTCGTTGTGCTTGCTGCGGCTGTACATTCAGTTCTGGATTGCCGATTCGGATGCCGTGCTGCGCGGCGAGACTGGCGCACAAGTGTTTGAATTCATCCGGGCCTGTGACAGTAACAACGCCCCACTTCTGAGCGCCGAGCTGGAGCGCCGCCAAAACGGCCGCCTCATCCTGTCGCTGCCAAATGTCGATGCGCCGGCCACGGTCTGTAAAGCTGATGCGGTCTGGCGTGTTTTTCGCGTGATAGTGAATCGCGGCAATACGTTCCTTACCTGAGTATTGAACCTCTGCGATGAAGTTGCGAATGTCGCACCGCTGCGGTAGCGCTTCTCCATCTCCGTAAATGCTGGCTGTTTGAGTTGTGCTCTGACGATACCGCCAGTTTTCCGCAAGCTGTTCATCGCCCTGCGCTTTCAGAAACTCCTCATATGTCAGACGGTTGCCAAAGCGTGGCCTCAGTTCGTTCCGTTGGCGTTTCTGCCGCTCTGACAGTGCCGCTCGTCGCTTTGCGTGATCTGCCGCAAGCAGACTGCGTGCGACATTCAGGGCCGCTCCCGACCACTGTGCGCCCTTATTAAGCCCAGCACGTTCTGCTCGGAACTCCTGGCATTGCTTTGTATGCTCGGCGCGGTGAGCGGCGCGCTGCGCAGTCTGAGCCGCCTCCTTTTCTGCCCGATACTGACGAAGTGCGGTTCTGTACTCTGCCAACTTCCGCGTTGTGTTCTGATCGAGAGGCCTAACCTCGTTCATTGCGTGGTTGCTTTTGAATGGTCTCCCATCTGCTTCGAAAGCCCCGAGCCGTTCCTCCATTCGCTTCCGGCTGAATTCCCTCCCACATGCGGACGCCTTTATCGCAATCTTTCCCACCCAAAGTAGCGCGCCGCTCCCTTTTTGTTCATAACGCATTCCCACCTGTCTAAGGCGTTCATGGGCTTCACTCCATGAGCGTGCGTCCCCCAGAATGGGCGCAGCTTGCTCGATAGCTATTCGCTCAGCGGACTTCTCGCCTGTGGCGTTCTCATAATCGCGCGCTCGTGTACTTGGCTCCGCTCTGTGCTCTAGTTGAGGTCCGGAGTTCAATTGCGCACCGTCTCCACCGTACCTAGCGTTCTGTTCTGCCTCCCACCCCTGCATTTGGACAATCTCAGCCAGTGCTTTGTGTGCGCGATCAATGCACCATCCCTTGTCGCTCAAACGCAGCGTTTCAGGATGCACTCGATTGAGAACGATATGGAGGTGATAGTTGTCAGTGTTTCGGTGAAGTGCGTAGACAGCCAGATGGTTAGCATTCATTCCGAGATGCTTCTTGAGAACCTCGACAGCTTCTCGACACTGTATCTGCGTCGGCTGCTCGCCTTCTTTCCAACTCAGCAACCAATGGTCTACAGGGTCTTTGCTCCGCGTAGCTTCCTCGGCTAACGCAATCAACTCGGCGCGACAGCCTTGAAAGGAATCCGAAATGAAACCGCCGCATGTGGCGATGTACTCCGCTTTCTCAGCCTCTTGGTGACCATCTGCCGCGATGTAATCAAGCAGACTTCCGACGCGCGACGCCTTGCTGGATGACGACTTTGGATTCGGAATGCGTTTAACGATCATCCTTAGCAAGCCTCTCAATAGCAGCGCGAAGCGCGCGAATAGTCGCAATGCACTCGTCAGCGATCCCGCCATGGTGCGCCAGCATGTTCATCGTGTGCTTCTGCAAGCCGCCGAGGCGACGCAATTCACGGATAGTCGCCATATCGCTCGCTGCGCGGATTGTGCGCCCGAGCGATCGCCTTCGTACAAGGTCGGTCACAGTCACGCCGGCAAGATCTGCATCGATCCGCAACTGCTCAATATCTGCCGGCGTCATTCGCATTTCGAATCGGGCAGTTGCGCGCTCTGTTTGGCGTGGCTTGGTTGGCACGTATCCTTCCTTACGCGAAGCGTGCTCGGCGCTTTCAGGATGAGCCTCAATGCGACAAGCGAAGCGCGGAGCATCGAGGCGGCGGGTTGAACGAAACAGGGCGAAGCCATGTGTACGGACAACCCGCATCCTGTACTGCTCCTCCGACACCTCGGCAGTAACACTCACAACTTATGCCAGAAATGACGTTGGTGCAAGTTACTTATATAAACGAAAAACGTGGCAAAAATATTTTCATCGGCCTAACTATGGCTACATATTCTCAACTACGCTAAACACCGTATCACCCTATGGAAACTGCCTTTTCGCCACTTTTCGAGCGGGCGACTCCGTGCTACTGTGCAATTGTTTGTTGCTCTAAGAAACATACAAGGAAATGCAATGGCACAAAGAGAGGTAATCACCGAAGACATCGTTCAAGCTGCAATTGTGGCGTTAGATGCGCGCATTGCCGCACCGGTTCTACCTACAGAGAAACGTTATTCGAGACGTGAAGCGTTTCTCAAACTGCGAGCAAAAGCAAAGGAAGCTCTTGCTGCAGGACATTCACTCGAAACCGTGCTCGACGATCTCAAGGGCGTAGGGCTCGGCCTAACCATATCAACTGCGCGGCAATACTTGAAACCTGGACGCAAAGGGGGCAGTAAGAAGACTTCTACGCGAGCCAAACCAACAGAAGAAGCAGCCGAGAAGCCAGAGGCGCGATCTGTGGTGAAATCTGCGCCGAAAGTGCCAGTAACAAGCGGCGAGACGAAAAAGGGAACATTCACCCCCGTTGAAGACGACAAGAGCATTTAAGGAGAGCGAAATGGAAAAGCCGGTGTACATGGTTAATGGATCGAAGGGCGGCGTGGGAAAGAGCATCTTTTCGATGGCAATAATTCATTACTTGGGAAAGCGCGACCAAAAGGTTTTGCTCATCGATGCGGACACTGCGAATCCTGATGTCGGGAAAGCCTACGGCAAGACAATCGAGACGCGATACATCAATCTCGACGAACGCGATGGCTGGATGGACTTGGTGAATTGCCTCGCGGAAGAGTTGGACCACACGGTAGTAATCAACACGCCAGCCCGTAGCAGTGAGGGCGTAAAGCTCTACGGAGCACTCCTAACGGAATCGCTCGCAGAGATCAAGCGGGACCTCGTAACGCTTTGGGTAATCAATTCGCAGCGCGACAGTCTGCAACTGCTGAAGGAATACATGGATACGGTCAATACCGGAACGACGCACGTCGTCCGTAATCTTTACCACGGTCCTGAACGGAAGTTCGAACTGTACAACAACTCGAAAATCAGAACGGCAGTTGAAGCACAAGGGAAGACGCTCAATTTTCCTGAGGTTGCAGACCGCATCTCCGATCAACTGCACAGCGAGCGCCTGACGATTCAAAGGGTTATTGAGACCGCGCCAGTGGGTAACCGAGCAGAGGTCAACCGTTGGGTAAAAGAGTGCGCAACTATTTTCGATGAGGTCGTTGCATGAACCTTGAAACAGCGTTCCACTCCATTTATGAGCGCAATCCACGTCCAGAGGAAACGATCAAGTTTAATCGCATTGCCAAAGAACTGGGCATTCGCGATAACGACGCAATATGGGCGGTGACGTTTCTGATCGGTCATTATAGTGAGCTGGCGAAACAGATGCCGGAAGAAATCGAGAAGCGTGTAGCGCAATCGCTCAGCGCGCATGCCCGCGGACTCGATAAGGCCTGCGAAACCGCAGAGAAGGAGTTCGCGGTCATCAGGTCCCGAGTCGAGGAAGCTATCAGCGACGCCGTCGTAACGTCTGCACAGCAGGAGATCGCCGCTGCTGCGCAGACGGTTGCGCGGCACACAGCGCGCAAGTCCTGGCTACAGTGGCTCGGTAGCGCGGCGGTTGTGGGAATGGCCTTGATAGCTGGCGCGTTCTATTGGGGATACAGCATCGGGAACAGAGCGGGGTATGCCCGCGCACTGGATGTAAAAGAAGCGTCAAGCTGGGCTGCGACAGAACTGGGACAAGACGCTTACAAGCTCGATCAGAACGGCGACTTGCGCTCCATCGTCCACTGTGACCGTGATGGATGGACAATTGAACGGAGTCGCGACGGCAAGGAGAGATTGTGCGTAGTCCACCCTACGCACGACGGTAATATCTACGGTTGGTATCTACCGATGAAATGAAAACCAGATGCTGCTCAACCGTGGGAGGGCAAGAGAAAAAGGGTTTCCCTGTTGGCTTCGCCTGGGCTTCGAAGACGAGTTCTCTATTCTTTTGTGCGGTTCAATGGATCTCCGTGTGTCTGAAGCCAGTCGCGGAGTAATTCGTCAAGCAAGTCGCTGAGTGTGCTAGATGCACGCTGGTGGGCTCGCTTTTGACGTCTCAGCTCAATTTCAACCGCATCGTAAATGTCGGGATCAATGCGCGTCGTCCGCTTCTCCCGGATTGATCTAGTGCTTATGGGCCGCGCAACGGGTGCCGAAGCGGCCGGCGCGAGGTTAACAGCTTCTACATCCATCTCATTCTCTGCCTCCCGCACTATCTCGGTTGTGATCACGCGGTCGGAAGTAGGGAACACCGGAAATCCGGCAAAAGACCGCTCAAACTTCTTCATGTCCTGCTCCGCTTCTGCTTCTTTGGCCATCTCCAGTGTGAACGTCTTGCCGGTCAGGGGAAAACAGGGGAGGCCATTGGGCGAATGACGAATATCAGGCGCTGTTTTTGGGCTGGCCTCCTGTGGATTGTCATCATTGCGCGATGTTATAGAACCTTCGCCGGCCGTTGGTTTCGTTGGGTTGTCCTCGTCAAACAATGCTTCGATTGCGGGGCGGACCTGAGGCGGGCGGTGGTCGCGCTCCGACTCAGAGAGAAAGTCGTCTGGCCACGGACCAGCCGCGTCGAGTTCGGCGAAGATTTCATCCCAGGACTTCTCACTACGCTTCTGGCTCATGCTTTCCTCCCCGCTTACGCAGCTCCCGGCGCTCGTGCATGAACTAGTAGGCTAGGTCTAGCGCACGCTTCCATTCTTTTACGCTGGCGAGCCTCGGCTTCAGCTTCCATCATTTGCATGCATGGATCAAGACCGAAGTTCCCGTGTGATCGCGGCTCGTCGTCGTAGTCCTCAGCTTGCCACAGACCGTCATCCTCGCTCTGCGTCATGGTCCTCAGACCTCCTTGCGGTCTGGTCTCGCATTCAAGGACAAAATCGCAGCCCTTTCAGAGGCTTGCCATTTCTGCTCGATTGTACCGAACGTCTATGGCCCATGAAATGTTATGCACAGATGCACAGGGACCGGCTGAGAACTACCGGAAAGCTATAGGAATATATAACGGCTTCTCATACAAAGTGATCGTGGTTTTCAATACAAAGTGATCGCAGTTCTCAATACAAACTGATCGTGGAAAAGCGTTTGGGCAAGGGCGCAATCCACAGAGAACAGAACCGCTCAATACAAAGTGATCGTGGAAAACCTCCAAGTACACAAAGCCATGCGTATCAATCAGGTAGCGTGGGCTCAATACAAAGTGATCGTGGTTTTAGAGAATGGACCGAAGGACGCACAATCTGCGCCACCGAGCAGAGATAGATTGACGCTATTCCTTGTGCAGCGACTTCACCGGCGGAAGGCTGTGGTACAGCTTTAGCCCTGTCAACGCGTCCGAACGCCAGTAAGTGCGTCCATTCCGGTAGTAGCGGCGAGCCTGCCTGGCTTCTTCGTCTTCGACGCGGGCGGCACGATAGACGGTCAACACTTCTTTCAGTGCGACGCGAAACACGCGGCGGAAGTTAAAGAGCCGCTTAGGGTCATACCCTTGGCCGAATTGCTCGTGCAATGAGAGCCAGGAGACAGCTTGCGGCCGCCCATCATCAATCCTGCAAAGACGTTGGGCAAGCCAATTGTAAATATCGAGCGCAAGCGCACTATGAGAGAGCGCCGCGATGTGCGCTTCGTCAACGGGAACCGCGTGCTTGAGGAGGTTGTTGAAATAATCGAGCGAAAGAATGATCTTTGAGGGCCAGAGCACACGCTGACGATCATCCTTCGGCAACCAGAGGTCAAACGCCGTGACGATACCGGAATTCACCGTGACTGCATGCCCATTGCAGGGTACACCCATACGAATCGACGCCGCCGACAATCGCGTGAGCTGCTCTTTGATCTCTCGGAAATTACGACCCTGGGAAGAAAGGCGAAGGTAGCGCTCAACGAAATGCGTCAGTGAGCGTCCGACATCAATGACCGGCGACTGCGTGACCACGGCCTCGCGATTCAAATGCATGAGCAGCATACGGGCTTTGGGACCGTAGGGGAGACCAATATTGACGATCTTTCCCAAGACTGGATGCATAGCCCGGCCTGCATCAATCTCAAGGTGAACCTGGCCGTTGCGACGTTCCCAGCGCCGCACATCGTCACCCGGATCGCGGTAGGGAAGAACGGTCTGACAAAGGACGCTGTGCTGGTACAGGATCGAATTGTTTTCATTGTCTTTCGCGGCTGCTTCGAGTAGCCGCGAATCAATGCGCGATGGCCCAAGTAACTCTTTCTTGAAGCTGGGCGTAATGGCCAGCGCGGCTGGCACCAAACCAGATTCGCCGCGGCGCTGAGTCGCATTGATGCTTCTGGTGTGATCATCCAGCAACGCTGGAAGAATTGCTTCAGATTCGAAGGGGGGCGGCGGCAACGGTGCCCCTACTCGCAATCGAGAACGGCAGCAATTTTGACGGTGTGGAAGTAAACGCGCCTGCCAAAACGTACGCGAGCAGCATTGATCTTGCGAGAGAAATCGCTTTCACTGCGAAGTCCGAATCGAAGGCCCTCGATTGAGCGTTCGAGGGTGGCTGCCAACTGAGCCAATGTCATCAATGGCCCGTATTTAGCAATCAGTATTTCTGCGGTGGACACCGTTGTTCTCCCCCTAATTTCGTATAACTAAGGGGACGATAGCGAAATACAGACGATGAATCGAGAGACAATTCTTTCAGAAAAGTTCCGGCAAATCAGAAATTCGGTTCAGCTTTGCCGAGTACCTCTGTTCACTTGTGCGCTGTGCTCGGCAGCTCTCGCCAAGAGCAGGCGAAAACGAGCGCTAAACGGATTCTGAAGATCTTCCGCGACTGGTTTAGTTGTATCGGAGACACACGTTGATGATCTAGGCGGCGCTGCTCTAAGGGTTGGATAGATGGCATCGGCCATCTCCTCCTCTGTAATCGATGCAGGCGCCTTCTGGCGAAATTGCTCTATGGCTTCGTATATCTTGAGATCAATGTAGGGCAAGATGCCGTCGTCACACCACTTCGCAAACGTCGAGCTATCCATTCGACTGCTATTGCATTTGTTCGTTTGAGCTTTAAGATGATGCTTACGAAATGCTCGCACGGCATCTTTGAGTGGCACCGAGGCATCTACAGCGTAATAAGTGACGCTATCGTTTTCATGGGGTTGAGCGATGAACTGAGTCATCCATGAGTCGATGCCGCCTTCCATTTGAACCATGAGCCACAGGTCCAACAAGTGTTGCGGATGGGCGGTTGGAACTCGCCGCAGACTGCTTACATCGCACTGCGGAGCTCGTGGACTTTGCTGTCGCGTGGAATCGGTTGAGTCACTTGAATGCGGAACGGACGACATCAACTCTGGATGGAAAAGCGCCATCTTCTCGCGTATTGCTAGTGGCACGATCATCAATGCCTCCACCAGATCGAGTACCGTCATAGGCCGGACGGGTTCGGCGCAATGTCTGACCAATGTGACGGTCGGAAAATCAACGTACGGATAGCCCTCGACAAAACCGTCCACTGCGGGAAGTGGGTTCTTCAAGATGCTGATCAGCAGATCCTCTGGATAATTCTCATCATTTCGCCCGAACCACTGATATGGCTGGCAGTCAGGATTCTCGCGTATTGTTTTCCTCCAATGCGCCATCAGATCGATGCGCAATGCAAATTGCTCAAGCCAAGGCCTCGGCGTCGCAAAGCGCTTGAGAGGCGCATAGTCTTCCAGGTTGAACCATGCTGGAATAGCCAGTTTCTCTTCGTCTTTACGATTCATCGTTCGAGTTCCTCTGTTGAATGCCTCAAACTACGACCTGCGATTTGATAACTGATCGATTCTTTCGACCAAGTCTTCGGCACGCAGATGCGTGTAACGCTTGAGCATCTGCATGGACTTGTGGCCGCTAATGGCGGAGACTTCCTGGTCGGAGAAACCCGCCTCGACAAAGCGGCTCACGGCTTCGTGGCGCAGATCGTGGAAGTGAACGTCCTTTAGGTCAGCAGCTTGCTTCACAGCCAACCATGCAGGATTGAACTGGTAGGGGCGGCGCTTACCATCGCGGCCTGGCTCTCCGAAAAAAATCAGATCGGTATCGATGGGGCGCACGGGATGATTGAGCGCTTCGCGGAACAGCTCCGTTGCAGCTACGCTCAGCGGTACCGTGCGCGGCAATGTGTTCTTGGTTTCGAGCAGTCGAACGACGCGACGCTTTAGATCGACCTGCATCCGGCGCAATGTTGCGATCTCGGATGCTCGCATTCCGGTCTCGAGTGCAATGCGGACGATCAGGCGCAACATCGGGTTTGAGTGATGGTCTACGGCCTCGAAGAGGCGCTTCTCTTCTTCGGCAGTCAACCGGCGATTGCGGCCTGGGCCAGGAGCTGGCCGGCGAATGTTGAGCACCGGATTCGAGGGTAGGCCAACACGCCACTCCTTGATGGCGATGGTGAACAGATGACCAAGCAGGGCAAGCTCTAAGCGGACAGTATTGTTTGCTCGGGGAATTGGCTTGCCGTTCTCGTCCTTGCGATCAGCTCCGGCGAGGCGCTCGTCGCGAAACTGAGCGATGATCTCCGGCGTCAGTGCGGCGAGGGAATACTTGCCCAGATGCTTGGTCAGGATTGCGCCGCGGCGGCGTTCGGCCTCTTGAGAGGATGGTCGCTTAGTTGGCGTGACTTCAGCTAGGTAGCGGCTCAATGCCACAGCGACCGTCATTCGATCTGCTGTCGCCCGCACGATGTAGGTGCCGCGAACGATTTCATCTTCCGTACGTCGTGCCCAGTCCTCGGCATCTCGCTTGGTTCTGAATGTCTTTGCTTTGAGAGGCCATCCTGCCTTGCGGATGATCGCCTTCCAGTTCCCAGATGGGCGCTTAATGATCGTCGCCATAGTTCCTCCGGCACAGCGGAATACGGAACAGCGCTGTACCCAAAACTGTACCCGAAACTCCTGCAAGGCGCAAGGAAGGCGAAGAAAGTAATGGCGATAAAAAGGTGGGAGTTATCTATAATGTATTCATAATGTGCAACTTAATGAGTAATTACTTTGGTGGGCCCGGAGGGATTCGAACCCCCAACCAAGGGATTATGAGTCCCCTGCTCTAACCGTTGAGCTACAGGCCCGAATTGCCTTCAAGATCCCACGGACAGAAATCGACCATTCAAGCAGCACGATCGCACCGCGTGGAATTCATATCGTGTCTTCAAGTTTGGCATAGAGCTCCATACGCCGTCACGGATTGGGCCAAACTTGTCAGCTTGCAGCGATTCAGTGCGTGATCCCGCTGGCAGGCTGCTCAAGAGATAGTTCGTTGACAATCGGACACTCTTGGCCTTGATGAGCGGCTTCACACTGGAGCATGTCCTGGACCAGAAGATTCCAGCCGACAAATCCAGCGAACCTGCCTCCGGGAGACTGCGCCGGGGTCGGTGCCAATCCCAGGCCGGTTTCCGCGTCATAATCCTCGTGCATCGATCCCCACCGGGTGATGTCGCGATGTAACACTCCGGCAAGCGTCACGGCCAGCCAGTGCGACTGAGTTCGATAGCCGTAGCGCCGTAACACGATCCAGTCCAGAAAATTGGCGTTGATCCAGATAGGCCCGCGCCAGTTGGAGTAGGGATTGATGGTGGCCTCGTTGTTGTATGCCGGATCATTCTTTGTCAGACTGCGAAAGCCAAACTCTGACTGCATCTCATCCGAATTCAGCAGATGCTTTCGAATCATCCGCAGCGCGTCAGCTTGTGCAAGCATCCCGTCGACAAGCGGCAAGAAGCTTGACCAGCTGATGACGCGAACCCATGCGCCTGTATCTCGACGGCGGTTCAGGAAGATTGCTTCCTGGGGTTGCCACAAATTCTTTAGGATTGCCTGTCGCGTTGCCTGCGCCTTTGCGCGATATGTCCTCGCCTCGTCAGGGTATCCAATGCGATCAGCGAGCCTTGCCATGGCGAGGTACTCGCGCATCGCCCAGACGGAAGCATCCACGGCAAGAATTGCGCTTTTGTCTCTTGGGTCGTTCGTCAATGCAGCATTGTTATCCGCACCGGATTGCATCGCATTATCCCAAAACCACAGTCCCCACCGATCGTCAAACTGTGTTCGCTCACGGTATGCGACGATGCGCTGCATCGCGGGCCAGATGGGAATGATCCATGCGTCATCCTTCAAGCGCAACGCGGCCACCAAAGCACCCTGCGCGAGAAAAGGCTTCATTGCAAATCTGCCAAACAGCGGACGCGGGCCTTTCGGAGTGATGCATCCCGCAACGTATCCATCGGCATCGGCGGAGTCTGCAAAGCTGATGGCCCAGTCTCGCAGATACTTCGCATCATCCGGGCTCTGATTTGCCCAATGCACGCCGATGAAGAATCCATCCCAGTCCCACATTTGCGGATAGTAGCCCGCGGGAATCAAGTATGGGTGCTGGATGTAGCCATCTGCGTTGCGGATTGTTTGTGGCGCAAGGCGCGCAAAGTCAGCAGTCAACGAAGACAGAATCACTTGATCCGAGTGAACGTCGCGTGATTGACTCCACACGCGCGGTACTGGGTTGCACGGAGCTACAAACATCAGCCAAAGCAGCACAAAGACGATGTAAATTCTGTAACGAACGAGCACGGAAACATCATAGCCTGATCCCGTGTCTCAGGCGCACGCTCTCAAATCCACCTCTACTTAAGGCAGATTGCGAGTCGGAAGCACCTCAACATAATCGAGCGCAGCCCTGTCTGCTCCATCCGGCGTGGCCCGCACGCAAATCAAATCACCGGGCTTCAACTCTACTTTGCGTACAGTATGGCGTGTGGAGTTGTCGCCATCCGGCCGATTGGATGGGAACAACGCGTCAGCCTTCCATGTGGAGTCCGCGCCGACGGCTTTGCCGTTCACTGTTAATGTGAATTGCGCTGTACCACCCTGCAGATCGAAATATTGTACGGCGAGGTTGTACTCCCCCGCCTTTCCCGCATAGGTCCACTCGGCCGCACAGGCTTTTGGGGTATTGCAGGTCACGGCCCTGCCGCGGGATGCATCTTCCCATGGGTTCACATCGATGATGGTGTAGCCGGTCAAGCGAGCATCTTCCGCCTCCATTCTGCGCGGATAGTGGCCTGCGCGTCCTCTCTCATCAGGAATTCCGCTCAGCTTCAGGAAGTACTGCGTGACTGCATCGCGCCACACAATCGCGTGACCTGCCTGATACTCGAGTCTGTGCAGCATATCCTCATACAGACCGTCATCGATGCGCCCCTTCAGAGAGGCCCATTCGCCCACAAACTCCGCCGCTTGCGCCGCACCCACGTAGTGGCTGTCATAGAGGTACTGAATCACCGTGGAGCCATTGTGCAGTTTGTAGGTATACGGAACATGATGAAAGAACAGCAGAAGATTGTCTGGCGTCGTTGCGACGGACTCATACAACTGCGCTACTTCGGGCTGGTACTGTCCCACGAATCCCGTTCCTGTGGCAACGGTCCGGTCCATTCCCACGCCCTCATGATCGGCACGGTGCCATTGGCCCCATCCGTTGCGCTCGCTGGACTCTATGTTGGGGCCGTAGTGGCTACCCGTGATATCGGTGAGGGTCTGTAGGCCGAGCGGTCCGGTGTAGTCCTCATACGCAGGCCACGACTGCATCAGCATCTTTGCCACAACCCCGACGACATTGGGATTGTTGCTGATGGTCATCCGCACCCACTCTACGGCAATCTCTTCCGGCGTCAGATTCGGATCCCAAGCCAGCCTGCCAAACGCGTAAAGATTGGCCATCGCGAGTGGCGAGGCGAGCCACGCATTCTGGCCAACTCCGGCCACCGCGACCATACCGCCCAACGGACGATCGAACGACCTGCCTCCGATGATCTGCTTGACCGGAGTCGTCCCACCCCCTACGCGCATGTCAAAATCCAGCACCCACTTCCACATCGGCGCCAGGTAGACCATGTGGCGTTGCTGGCCGGTGTACTCCTGCGTCACTTGGACTTCCATTGCCTGATTCGTCTTTGTCAGCCCACCAAAAAGCGGCGACACAGGTTCACGCACCTGAAAATCAATTGGGCCTTCCTTGGTCTGCACAATCACGTTGGGCGCAAACTTGCCATCCAGGGGATGAAAGATGTCATACGCTGCACGGGCACGGTCAGCTTTCGGATCGCGCCAGTTGAGGTGATGGTCGTACACAAACGCGCGATAGAGAACGACTCCTCCATGAGGCTCGAGCACACTGGCCAGCATATTGGCGGCATCCGCCGGGGTGCGTCCAAAACTTGCGGGCCCCGGCTGGCCTTCGGAGTCGGCCTTCACGGTGAAGCCCGCAAAGTCAGGAATAAGCCTGTAAATCTCTCTTACCTTCTCAGCCCACCAGGCCTTCACCGCCGGGTCGAGCGGATCATAGGTTTTCAGTCCTCCGATCGTCTGCGGACTGGCAATTGCGACGCTCAAGGCAATGCGCACGCCCCATGGCCGCATGGCATCGGCAACGCGTGCAATCTGCTTCAAATGCTCATCGTCAAGCAGTTGCGGTGCGGCATTGACATTGTTGATGTTGCATCCATTGATCCCGACGGACGCCAACAGCCGAGCATACGCACGTACAGGTCCCAGGTCCTGCCGCACATGCCCGTTCTCAAAGAAGATGCTTGGGCCAGCATAGCCGCGCTCAATTGATCCATCCGGATTATCCCACTCGTCCACCCAGCGAATCGGCATGGCAGGCTTTTCTCGCAGGCTCACCGTGCTCAAATCGGCTCCCTGCGCAAGGTTTCTGAGCACAGCGAACGCGGCGTAGAGCAGTGCGCGGTTGCTGCCGCCTGTCATATCGAGTTCACGGTGCAGCGGCGTCTTCACCCAGCCAAGGGTGAATTCCTCGGGTGCCAGGGTTTGCGCAGCCGCTTTGTGCTTGTGCAGCCGCATTTCCGCTTCCGTACCCATCACGATCAAGTCGGGATTGTTCTCGTCCGGCGTGGAGCGTCCTGCCAGTGAAAGCAATCCGCGCTCCAACTCCTGCGCGGCAGTCTGCTCCAGCGGATCCTTGCCCAGCACAAGAATGCGCGTGGGTAGGCTCAAGGGCTTGTCCAGCCTCCGGTAGGTCAGCCAGGCTGGATCGGCCGCTTGCGCATGCAAAAGGCTCCATGTTTGCGCGAGCAGGAGTATTGCTGCAGGAATCAAAAAATCGCTTTTCTTAAGCATTCGGCTCGTAACCCAGACGCGAAATCATCCTCTCCGTTCTATCATCCGGGCCGTACTTCGCGACAGGTTGATAGACTGATTTGTTTGCTCTTGTAAGGAGGCTCGCTTTGATTCCTAAGACCATGCAAGCGGTGGTGAAAGCACTGGCCGCGCCCGGTGTGGAGATTCGGGTGGTTCCCGTTCCTGAGCCAGGACCTGGGGAAGTGCTGGTTCGCGTCTCCGCTGCCAGCGTGTGCGGAACGGACCTTCATATCTACCAGTGGGATCCCTGGGCTCAGGGTCGCATCCAGCCTCCGCTCATTCCGGGCCATGAGTTTGCGGGTGCGGTAGCCGCCGTGGGAAGCGGCGTCACCACCGTCAAGGAAGGCGACTTCGTCAGCGCCGAGATGCACGTTGCCTGCGGAAAGTGCCTGCAATGTCGCACGGGCCTCGCTCACGTCTGCCAGCATGTTCGCATCCTCGGTGTTGATGCGAATGGCGCCTTTGCCAGTTACGCAATCATCCCCGAAAGCAACATCTGGAAACTTTCGCCGGCGATCCCGCACGACTATGCTTCACTGCTCGATCCGCTCGGCAACGCCGTCCACACTGTTCTCGCCGGGCCCATTGCGGCAAAGACAGTTGCCATCACCGGTTGTGGCGCCATCGGACTCTTTTCCATTGCTGTTGCCAAAGCGTGCGGCGCGGCGCGTGTCTACGCCATTGAGGTCAATGCGCATCGCCGTGGCGTGGCCACGCAAATGGGCGCAGATCTCGCATTGGATCCAGCAGAAGACCACATCGAAGAGCAGATTCTGGAAGCCACCGGCGGAACCGGCGTTGACGTGCTGCTTGAGATGTCGGGGCATCCCAGGGCCATGGCGCAGGGATTTTCTCTGTTGCGTACCGGCGGACGCGCATCGCTGCTCGGCATCCCGTCACGGCCCGTGGAACTGGATTTCGCGCGGGACATCATCTTTAAGGGAGCGACCGTGCAGGGCATCAACGGCCGCAAGATGTTCGAGACATGGTTTCAAATGGAGGCGCTACTTGCGGCCGGCAAGCTTCATCTGGAGCCTGTGATCACGCATCGACTGAAGCTCAATGACTTTGCCCAGGCGATGCAACTGCTGCAATCGGGCGAGGCGATCAAGGTGATCCTCAAGCCGGAATAGTGGTGGATCACTGCGTAAGCGGGTCGCGCAAGGGACCCGCTTGCGCGCGAACTACTTGACCGTGAGCGCCAGGCTCGTTGAGTTGGTAATCGCCGTAATGCCGTTATTTGACTGCGCCGTAACGCTTACTTGATACGTTCCGGAAGGCGTTGGGAGGTTGTGCGGCGGACCGTGATGGTAGTAGTCATACTGCGGGGAACAGGCCGTTGTTCCCAGCACCGAAACCAGGCCCAACAGAGCGAGCAGCGAAAGCCGGACCAACCAGCGGCGCTTGCGGGCTCCAAAGGCCAGCCCCGCGAACCCGAAGACGCCCGGCAAAGCCAACGCCCAAGTCACGGGCCGGGCGCTGGAATCAAGCCGCGTCCCATGCGGAGCAGTTTTCGCTGTCGCTGCAATTCCTGCCGAGGTTGCCAGCACCATTGTGCTGTTGATGGCCGCCGAGGAGCTAGGCAGGATTTCAATGTTCTCCGGAGTAAATGTACATGCGGACTGATCCGGTAGTCCCGAGCAGGAGAGGGTGACGAACATGGGCGCGGGCAGCGAGGCAGCGTTCACCGGAGTCACGGTGGCGACCACCGTGCCTGACTGACCTGCGGTGAGTGACAGGCTTGCTGGCGCAACCGATACGGTGAAGTTGAACGTGCCTCCCGTCGCCGCGTGCACAGGCGTTACTTCAGAGGTCGAAGACAGATGCGTTGCGTCTCCGCTATAGACGGCTGTGAGGACGTGGTCGCCCGGAACCAGCGTCATGGTTGTCTGAGCCTGGCCCGTGGCGTCGAGCACAAGGCCTGCCAGCGGCTTGCCGGAATCTTCCAGCGACACCCCGCCAACCGCCGGCTGGCCGTCTGCGCCGGTCACATGAACCGTCAGAGTTGTTTGCGTGCCGCCCTGGGTGTCGTGAGTCTCGGCAGTCAATCTCGTTTCGGTTCTCAGGTTTTGTGCATTCACGGCTGAAAAACCCAAGGCGGGCATCGCCATCGCCGCGCACAGACCTGCAAACCATTCCAGCCGCAGATTGCGGCCCATCAAACGTCTCACGTGCACCTGCTCCAAACTGGGAAAAATCTCGCTCTACCTTAGACGGCAACGTATTCGTATTGTATCTGGCGAGACCATCCGCAGGCCAACTCCCGGCTCGTCCATGCGATTTCGGGCCCTTGATCCCTCACCCCGGTGGAGGATGCCTCTGCTGATTGCGTTGCGCCCCTCTTTACCAATCCACTTCAATCGATCTGGTTTGCCAACCTGCTCCGGCTGGCATATGCACAGTCAAGGTCGCAGTGGAGTCGCTTCCCTGGTTTGCTTCCGCGCTAACGGGCGAGGAGAGATCGCCGCCCGTTGCGTGCAGCTTCGCCCGCGGTGTATGCACGACGAGTGAGATCGGTATGGAGCTTTCCGCCGGTCCCTCCACCATCAGTTTCAGGCTTCGTGCGGTGTACTCTTCGCTCACGATCCGCGCCAACTGAGTCCGGTCGCCTGGAAGCGGATTTTCGGCCAGCGGGATGACCTGCACGGCAGGACGGACAATCGAAAGGGAATGGGCCATCTCGCCCGTGCGCCCCTTTGCTGTACTGCGAAGCCGTACTCTCGCGGCATCAGGCCCCTCAAGGGAGATGGTTGTGGAATCGCCCATCTGAGTGAAGATCAGATCGACGACCCTATCGCCAACATGGACGTTCTTCACGGTTGCGTGGCTCCATGTGGGTGGAAGATGAGGATCCACAAAGATGGTGGAATTCAGAGCATCGACCGAAATACCGAACAGCCCCCGCAGAATGGGAGTCACCACCATTGCGGAAGACCACAACTGGTGGCTCGTGCTGCGGCCCATCGGCACATAGAAATCACCCGAAAGCAATTCCGTATCAGCTCCAAGATCTTCCAGCCACGTCATGCGTGCGTTCTCAGTGAGCAAGCGATAACCGGCCAGCGGCTGGTTGCCGCGATACTCGGCCAACGACGCCCAGCCAGTAAACAGCGGCCACACGGAGCCCTGGTGGTAGCTCATGCCGTTGTAGATCGGCTCGTTGTCGGAGACATCCCGCAATCCCCAGTCTGTGTCCAGCGCGGCCTTTGCGAATTGCTGCAGGCATTCCTCGGTATGCGTCAGGATAGGCTGGCCGTTTGCGGGGTCCCACCACGCCAACGCGGGATAGACAGTGCTCGTCCGGTCCAGTGATCCATCCAGGTTGCGACTGAAGGCATAGCAGGTCTTTTGCGCGTCATAGTATTCAGCATTAATGGTCTTCGCGATCGTTTCCGCGCGCAATGCCGCGGCTTTCGATCGGTCCCCTTCATGAAGCAGACTCTCAAGATAAGCCATTGCCGAAGAGGCCTGTTGATCCAGCAGGGCAAGATAAATCTCTTGATGTGGCATGCCGCCCGGCCAGCTTTCCACCCAACCCGTGCCTTGGGAGTTGTCGTAAATGCCGTCATGATCGGTGTCATGCGCCGGATCGGTCTCAAAGGCCCATGCCTTCTCGATCGCGGCGCGATATTGCATCAGGAAGGTTGTGTCACCGCTCGCGCGCACGTAATCCGCCATTGCCAGCAAGAACAGGGGAGTCGAGTCGGCGGCGGCGTACATGTAAGGAAACTGCAGCCAATCCACGTTCGGTGCAGTCTGCGAATACTCGTGCATGATCTTGCCATCGGCACGCTGCCTCCTGATCAGGAACTGCAATTCATCGCGCGTGAGCGCGAAGTCTCCAAAGCCGTTCACGGCGTACAGGGTGTAGAGGGCATCCCTTCCAAAGAACCAACCAAATCCGGGTCGCGCTGAGTCGCCAGAGACATAGTAGCCCGCCACCAATGCCGTCTCGCCTGTTGGTTGCGCCAAGGTCTTCAACTGCTCGATGGAAACAACGCCCCATTGGAACGCAGCATTCAAATGCTTGTCCGGTGTTTCAATTGAAGTGGAACTGTTGAGGAGCTTGGAGTAACTCTCCGTGTGGTGCGCGTAGAGGGTGGGGATTGCCACATCCAGTCGGTCCAGAGATCGTTCCAGTGCCTCATCGGTCGCATCTTTTTCAGTCGATCCGACGGCCATCAACAGCGGGTAAAGCCGGCCTCGATCTTGCGCCGGCTCGATGTGGAGTTTGAACTCGACGGGATGGACCTGGGGGCGCTCCTGGTACGGCGCCAATATTCCAGGCTGCGCGCCGGGAATCGCAACGGCTGCTGCAAAATTCGGATAATCAGTATGCAGAACGTAAAAGCCGCCCTGCTCCACCCACTCGGTACTGGGGACGCCGTCATTGCGCTGAGGCCACATCCAGCGCAGCTCCGGGGTGAAGCGCAGCGTAAAGTCAGTTGGATGTAGGCAGTCAAACTCAAACAAAACGACTGGCCCGGTTCCCGGCGGAGCGGAGTTGGGAGAGAACATGATCTGACGGACGGTGAAGGCAATATGCGTGTAGGTGATGGTGGTGCGATCCGGCCTTACCTCGATCTGAGCGGCCTGCGCGTTGACGTCGATGGGGACCGGGTAGCCCTGAACGTTGGCTTCGATCCTTACGTTAGAGAGCAGCTTGACTGGAAGCACCCAGGCTTCGAAGGTTCCATCCTGTTGTCCCAGAAGAACTCCGCGCTCACCGGCCACGGTAAAGGGCTTTTGCGGTTGCGCATTCTCGCGTAAAACGGGGCCAGGAGTCTCGATCGGGAGCGGCGCTTCAGCACGCAGCGGCGGAAGAGCGGTCTGCGCCATTAGTGCGGCTGAGCCGAGCATAAAAAACAAGAGAGTGAAACGGGACAGGATCAACGAAGTGACAGGGCGATGAAGAGGCATAGACGGGTCCTCAAGGATCAGCTCGAACGAACCAGTCTATTCCATCACTCTCCAAGGTCAGATTGTGTATCGGGCGCAGCCTTCTGGATCGCCTCAGGCCGGGACGCGCATAAAATCGAGAGCCCGCGCGAGGTAGCCCTTGAGTTCCCGCCGGTGGACAACCGCATCAAGGAATCCTTTTTCCACCAGGAACTCAGAACGCTGAAAGCCTTCAGGCAGCTTCTGCCGGATGGTCTGCTCGATCACACGTGGCCCCGCAAAGCCGATCAGCGCGCCGGGCTCGGCGATGTTCAGGTCGCCCAGCATGGCAAAACTGGCTGTTACGCCGCCCGTCGTTGGGTCTGTGAGAACACAAATGTAAGGTACGCGCGCATCATCCAGTTGTGCCAGTGCAGTGGAGATCTTGGCCATCTGCATCAGGCTCACAACACCTTCCATCATGCGCGCACCACCCGATGCGGCAACGACGATCAGCGGCTTGCGCCCCGTGCGAGCCCTGTCCGCGGCTCGGGCTATGGTTTCACCCACCACTGCGCCCATCGACCCGCCGATAAAACTGTATTCCATGGCGCTGACGACGACATCATGATGCCCAAGTCGTCCAACCGCATTCAGGATTGCGTCATCCAATCCGGTCTGCTGCTGAGCGGCACGAAGGCGCGATTTGTAGGGCTTGCTGTCAACAAAGTTCAGCGGATCGGTGGAGCGCAAGCCTCCATCTACAAGCGCGTACCCTGGTTCCAGCAGCAAGTTCAGCCGCTCTCTCGCGCCGATCTTGAAATGATGCTGGCACTTCGGGCAGACGCCCAGGTTGGCTTCGAGATCCGCATTGAAGATGGCCTGGCGGCAGCCCGGACACTTACTCCATAAGCCTTCGGTACGAACGCGGCGTTCTCCCTCGCTGGCAGAATCGGATCCGGTATCGTATTCGGCATTCTCACGCTTAAACCAGGACATCGAAGACTCTCTCCCAGAAACTCAATGCACCCAGCCAGGACAGCACCGGATTGGGGATGGCCGAAGGTCGGCAACCCACCTCAGTATTCTATGCCGCGCTGCGCCAGAATGCCCTTTTGATAGGCATGCTTGACCTCACGCATCTCAGTCACCGTATCGGCTAACTCCACAAGAATTGGGTGCGCGTTTCGTCCCGTCAGAATCACATGCACCATCTCGGGCCGGTGGCGCAGCGTCTCAGCGACCTTCTCCGGGTCCAGCATGCCATAGCTGATTGCGTAGTTGATCTCATCCAGGATGACCAGGTCCCAATCGCCTGAAAGGATGGCGAGCCGCGCTTCCTCCCAGGCCTCTTCCACCATGCGCAGGTCCACAGGGTCGGTTTCCGCCCCGCCGACCTTCACGAAGCCGCGACCCATCTGCTTCAGAACAAAAGCCTCCCCAAATTGTTGCACGGCATCCAGTTCTCCGTAGTGCCAGGAGCCCTTGAGGAACTGAAGCATCAGCACTTTCATGCCGTTGCCCACGGCACGCAGGCCGGTGCCGAGTGCCGCCGTCGTTTTGCCCTTGCCGGGGCCGGTATGAATAAGGATGAGTCCCCGCCGGGAATCGGTCATAGAGTTTGCCTGAGAGTGGATTGCAGATCGTTGATTGCTAATGGCCAGTGTGATACGGATGGCCTGCAAGGATTGTAAATGCCCGGTAGAGTTGCTCGGCGAGCACAGCCCGCGCCAAACCATGGGGCAGCGTCATGGGGCCGAGCGAAAGGAGCAGCCGGCCTTGCTTTCTGGCGCCGTCTGACCAGCCACTCGCGGGCCCGACGGCGAAGACCATGTGCTGCACATCGCTGTCCCGTTGCCTGCCCAGCCACGTCGCAAAGCCCGCAGAGTCCATGGAACGGCCTCGGCTGTCCAGCAGCACGGGGAATACCGGAGTCCGGCCCGGTTGGCGAGCCACCCAATCGAGGAAGGCTGCCTCGGATCGGAAGGTCTGGGCCTGGCAGCGGGCATAGGCCTGGCAACGATCAAGATACAGCCGGGTAAGCTGGTCCGCCTCATCGTTTGCAGCGAAGCGACTACCAATATGAACGAGGGTCAGTTGCATCGAAAAGATTCCATCCGAACGCTACATTCTGAAGCCTTTGATCGGCAAATATTCCCAAAAAGCAGAAAGGCAAATCCATTTTTGGAAGGCTCGATGGAATTTATCCATATTTTCATATTTAGAGGGGCCGGACCGTGCCGCAGTGTCTCCAATAAGCAACCTATTTCCAACGTAATTCACAATTTACAAACCAAGAGTGAGAGTGGCCCTTCTCATGCTAATAGGGATAGGAAACGCGTCGCTGATCGCTTCTGATTGAGCGTCATCGGTCACGGCGGGTTGAGAAGTACGCAGTTGTATTTCAGTCGGTATGCGGCATCTTTTGGATGAATCGCGAAAGTAGCAAGAAGACTGCGAAACGGATCGGCCTGCTTGCCGGGTTCGGAACGCGAGACAAATGACGGGCAGGGGACGGTTTTGAAAGACTCCCGCTCTGGATGACTTGGAGGAGTTCAATGCGATTTATACGCTTGCAAGGCGTATCTCTGTTAGTTGCTCTGGCGCTGGCCTTAGGGTTTGCCCTTACGGCCACGCAGCAGCCGGCCTACTCGCAAGAGACGACGGGCGGGATGCAGGGCACGGTGACGGATCCTTCGGGTGCAGTGGTGCCCAAGGCCACCATAACGGCGACGGCCCCGACACTGGTCGGTTCAAAGGTAGTGGTCACGGATGCCGCTGGCTACTATCGCTTGGCCAACCTTCCGCCGGGCACTTACACGCTGACGGTGAAGGCGACGGGTTTTGAGACTCTGCGTCGCCAGGGCATCGTCCTTGAGGTCGGCCACCTGCCGACGATCGATCTTCAGGTGAAGATCGGCCAGACGAGCACCGTGGTTGAAGTGAAGACCGAGGGGCCGCTCATTGACGCGACGACCAACACGACCCTGACCAACATTCCCGAGCAGGCCTTGACCGACCTGCCGCACGGCACAACGTATCAGTCGGTGATTCAGTTTGCACCGGCCGCGAGAAACGAGCCTCTCCAGGGCAGTTCCATGCTGAGCAACGGCACCGGTGGGAGTTCACCGGGCAACGGCAGCAACGGCGGCCCGTTCGGCTACTCGATTGCCGGCGGCGCGGACTCCGAAAACTCCTATCTGATTGAAGGACAGGAAACCGCGAACATCATCGGCGGCTACTCTAAGACGACGGTGCCGATGGACTTCATTCAGGAAGTCCAGATGAAGACCTCCGGTGTGGACGCCGAATACGGCGGTGCTCTGGGTGGCGTGGTCAACGTGATCATGGACAAGGGCACCAACCAGTGGCATGGCGCCGTGTTTACGCAGTTCACCCACAGCGCCCTGAACGGCGGCCTGAATGCCAATTCGCGCTACGATCCCAGTTCCGGTGGCGCGGCCACAAGCTGGGGCTTTATTGACCCGACGTATCAGAACTACCAGCCGATCCGTCCGCATGCCGTGGATTTCTTCCCCGGAGCGTCCGTCGGCGGTCCGCTGCTTTCGCTCTTCTCCAAGCATCCTTCGCAGGCACTGAAAGATCGCCTCTTTGCGTTCCTGGGCTTTAACCCCGACTTCAATAACTTTGAAGAACGAGTGAACTACGGCCCGACGAACGGCGGAGTGACACCCTTCAGTCAGAATACCCAGACCTATTACAGCTATGCGCGTATTGACGCGGAAGTGACGCAGAAGATCCGCGTGTATGGCTCCTGGCTCTATCAGCTCCAGCGGCAGGCTGGTGAGGCGCTGCCCGGTCCTGACTCAACCCAGGGTTACTTCAACACGTACACAGGCTGCTACGGATCGGCGACAAGCGCCAGCAACCCCTGCTTGTCCTCCGGCATTCCGGCGTTCGCCTTCGCGCATAATCTCGGCTTCGTCGCGCCCAACATCACTCTGAACACCGGCGCAGACATCACCATCAACAACAGCACGGTTTCGACTACCCGCTTCGGCTACTACTTTGAGAACTACCACGACTCGGGCTATCCGACGACAGGCACCATTTACAACTTCCAGGACAACGGCATCGGAAACACCGACACCAACGGGAATCTGCTTTCCTCCTCCGCTCCTCAGTTGAATCAGGCGGCCGGGTATTTCAACATTGCGCAGAATGCGAACTACACCCACTACAACGCGAACAAGGCGATCCAGTTCGACCAGGACATCGCATGGTTCCACGCGGGTGGCTACGGTACGCATAACCTCAAGTTCGGGTATCAGCTGAACCGAAACTCGAACACCATCCTCCAGAAGTTCAACACGCCGTATATCCAGGTGTGGCCAGGCACCTCCAATCCCTACAGCCCGCAGGGCTCAGTGGGTGCGGCGAACTGTGCCACGGTGGAGGCGCAAACCGGGAATGCAAGCTGCGTGGGCACGTATGGCACGGTCGATGTCTATGACTTCGGCACCAATGGCAGCGCCACCAGCTACAACCACGGCTTCTATGGTCAGGATTCGTGGACCATTGGCAAGGGCATCACGCTCAACTACGGCATTCGCATTGAGCACGAGTCCCTGCCGGCCGAGAATCAGCCTGCCGGTTCGATTTCGACCCCGATCAACTTCGGATGGGGCGACAAGATTGCTCCTCGTATCGGCGCAGCCTGGGATGTCTTCAAGAACGGCAAGATGAAGGTCTTCGGCGGCTATGGTCAATACTATGACCAGATGAAGCTGAACGTGGCCATCAGCTCCTACGGTGGCCAATACTGGCAGGAGTGCTGGTATGCTCTGATGACGCCCGATCTTTCGAGCATCAATCCGCAGTACAACAGCAACGGCCGCTATTGCGTGGGCCCGAACTCCTCCAGCCAGGCGAACTTCGGCAGCTCCACCCCGGCCGGCCTGGTCTTCCTTGAGAACCAGAACCTGCGTGCATTCCCGACGTCCTGCCCCACCTGCAGCGCCACCGAAGAAGGCACGGCTCCTGGCCTCAAGCCCTATGCTCAGCACGACTCGACCTTCGGCATCGACTACCAGCTCGGCCAGAATGTGGCCATCGAGGCGCGATGGGATCGTAGGCGACTGGACCACGTGATCGAGGACTCCGCCATCTTTAATCCACAAGTTGGCGAAACCTTTGTGATCGTGAACCCAGGCCAGGGAATCAACAGCACGTTTACCAGCTTCTACAACTTCCTGTACGGACAGCAGCCTGATTGCTCACTGGGCTGCCCGCCGAACAAAACGATTCCCGCAGCCCGCAGCTACGACGGTGTGGAGTTCCGCATCACCAAGGCTGCCAGCAACCACTGGATGGGGATGTTCTCTTATACCTACAGCCACTTCCGTGGAAACTACACAGGCCTCACCAGCTCCGATATCTCGGACGGCGGCGGCGGACGTAACTCCCCGAACAACAGCCGTGCGTTTGACGAGCCGTTCTTCTCCTGGAATGCAAACGGCGGTTCTTCCAGCGGCTTGCTGCCAACGGATCGTCCGAATGTGTTGAAGGGGTATGCCTACTACGATCTGCCGTGGCTGCACCAGAAGCTGGCGACCGACTTCGGCATCTCGCAGTTTGCGTACAGCGGTTCGCCTCTAACGAGCTATCTGGACGTGGGCTATGCCTTCCCCGGCGCATTCGCAACGGATATCGTGGATCGCGGCAAGTGGATCGATGTGACGCAGAACTCGACGACGGGCGTCATTACCACCAGCGCTCCGTATACGAGGCGCACGCCGGCCTACTTTGACACAGACTTCAACTTCAAGCAGACCATTCACGTGACGGAACGGCAGACTGCGTCCTTTGACGTGACCTTCACCAACCTTCTGAACCAGCACTCGGTGACGGCACTGAACGAGCAAATCGACTCCAACTACGCGCAGAGCTTTATCGCGCCGGGAGGACAAACCTTGTTCAACGGACCATCGTTCTACGCTGCCGCGATGTCGCCCTACAACTACACGGCGGACATGAACAATGCGCCGACCAACCCAACACCGCAGGGAGGCCCGCTTACGACAGACAGCCAGTACGCGAAGCCATATCTGTATGAGCTGAGCCGCAACATCCGGTTTGGTTTCCACTACACCTTCTAACCTAACCGGAAGCACAAACAACCACGGGGACCTGAGCAATCAGGTCCCCGTTCTTTTGGAGCCGAAGCTGAGCGAGGGGATGTAGAGGAAGGCGAACGACTATTTCGATTTTGCCGGCGCCTTCTTCGCGGGGGATTTGCGCGCCGGGGCTTTGGCGGCTTTCCGAGTGCTGGATGTCTTGCTGCCGGCGGGCGCTTTCGCGGTGGATTTTTTGGCGGGAGCTTTCTTCTTTGCAGCCGGAAGCGCTGGACCGGACGCTTCAGCGGATTTCTTGCGCGCAGCGCGGGTCTTGCTTCGAAGCGCTTCTTTCAATTCCGCATCGAATTCGAGGGGTGTCAGCGGCCGAGCCGATTTGCGCAGGCGCTCTATGTCGTAGAAAGTTCGCTTGTGGGTGAGGAAGACATGGACGACGAAGTCCACGTAATCAAGAAGGATCCATTCTCCCTGGCGGCGGCCTTCAACGGATGCGGGCATCACCCCGAACTGCCGCTTGAGCTGGAGCTCGATTTCGTCGGCGATGGCCACAGCCTGGCGCTCGTTGGTTGCGGATGTAATGAGGAAAAAGTCGGCCAGACCGGAATCAATCGGATCGAGCTCAAGGATACGGGTGTCTTCTCCCTTTTTGTCTTCGCAGACTTTGGCTGCAGTCTGAACCAGGAGGCGGGTCTGTTCGTGTGCTTGCGATTGGGTCATGCTTGAGATTGGCTCTCCAAGGCTCATGCTAGCCGCTTGATGGCGCGGCTGCAAGTGAGGAGTCAGCGATAAAGGCGCTTCTGTGCGATGTATTGCGCAACGGCGGCGGGCAGTAGCCGCGGGGGTTCGAGGCCATGAAGTCGGATCTCCTGTCGGATCTGGGAGGCGCTGATGTCGATTTGCAGACCTGGGAGAACGTAGAAGGGCGCTTCTTGGCCGTCCGCGCTGCAGACGCGGTACTCGCGCATGGGAATCTTGCCGGCGAGTGGAGCAGAGGATGCGGGTTCGAGGAGCTGGAGACCGCACGGCAGAGCTGCACCCAGATCTTCCAGCTTTTGCCCGGGACGTGCCGCCACAATGAGAGGTGCGACAAAGGGGATCGCCTCTCCGTGGTGCCATCGACGCAGGCTGAGAAAAGAATCGGCGCCCATCAGGCAGAACAGGGTGCTGTTTGGCGGAAGTTCAAGGCGAAGGCGTGACAAAGTGTCCAGTGTGTAGTTCGGTGCCTTACGCGGATTCTCAGGATCGGGTGCATCGATCAGAGAGAGTTCAAATGCGGACTCGTCGGCAATGGCTCGCTTCGTCATAGCCAGGCGGTCTTCAAATCCAGCTGAGGATCCATGCGGTTTGAGGGGCTGCACGGCAACCGGCGCAAAGAGAACCTTGTCGAGATGCAGAGCCTCTAGTGCGGCGTGCGCTACGGCGAGATGCCCGTTGTGGGGTGGATCGAAGCTGCCTCCGAAGAAGGCGATCCGGGATCCCCGTTGAGCGGTTGGATGCATGGGTTCATGGTAATGCTTTAGCATCAAAGGCGTGATGCGATACTTCATTCTGATACTGGGACTGGCGGGCGCGCTGGTGTCCGCACTGGCATTGCAGGTGCATTACTCCACAGCGACAGAGCCGTGTTCCATCAACGCGCACTGGGACTGCGGGGTTGTGAACCACAGCCCGTTCGCGGTGCTGCATGGTGTGCCGGTGGCCGCTATTGGCATCGCCGGGTACCTGGTGATTGCTGCGCTTGGATTTCTGCGTCAACGGTTTGCCCTGATGCTGGCGGTGTTCGCAGGGTTCTGTTTTGCGCTGCGTCTCACCTTCATTGAAGAGCTCGTCCTGGAGGTGTGGTGTTTGTACTGCGTCATTTCGCAGACGATCATCGCGCTGCTGCTGGTGCTCAGCATTGGATGGCTTGGGGCCGAGTATATGCGACTTCGCCGCGCCGCCAGACCGCCTGCTGCTTAGGGTCAGCGGGCGGCTTCGTCCACGATGGCGACGGCGACCTTTTCCACCGCCTCGGCGATGGGTTCGATGCCTCTGCCGGGAAAGAAGTTCGCAATCACGCTGGGCAGCATCGTACTGATCTAGGTGTGGCCGTCGCGAGCGTAAACGACGATCGGGCATGGGAGCATGAGCGCGGTGCCTATATCTTTTTGCAGCACCTCGTGCGCGTACTTTGCATTGCAGATCTCGATAATCTTGAGCGGCTCGCGCGGAAAGCCTTTTTCGGCAAGGGTAGCGGCGACGTCGTGGACGTGCAGTACGCGGAAGCCTTTTGCCGCGGTGATTTGTTCGACGGCGCGAACCGCTTCATCGAAAGACTTGGTGGTGCGAACGGTGTGCTCAATGCTGTTCATCGGATTACCTCTGAATTCCGGCGCTTCGAGTTGTGCTGCTGGACCATTTTAATTATTCGCGCTCGACGCCGGTCAGACGGCGTGCTTTCACATCGCGCATGGGCGGCAGGCCAAAGAATCGACTTTATTCTGGATGCGGTTTCGGCAGATCACGACATCAACGCATTCATCCATTTACTGCGGCGGCATGGCAATCTGACTCTCGTTGGCGCGCCAGAGAAGCCGCTTGCGGTGTCATCTTTTGGGCTGATTATGGGGCGGCGCAGTCTCTCCGGCTCACCGATCGGCGGCATCGCGGAGACGCAGGAGATGCTGGATTTCTGCGGACAGCACAACATTACCGCCGATGTTGAAGTGATTCTGATACAGAAAGTGAATGAAGCGTATGAGCGGCTGGTTCGAGCGGATGTGAAGTATCGCTTCTCGATCGATATGGCCTCTTTGCGAGCGGAGTAAGTTGAGCAATCGCCGGAACCGCGAGTCGAAGGACGGCGCGGATGGGCTTTATACATGGCAAAGGAGAATGCATGCAAAAACGCAAATTAGGCAAGAGCAATCTGGAAGTGTCAGCACTGGGACTTGGCTGCATGGGCATGAGCTTTAGCTATGGGCAGCCCAAGGACAAGCAGGAGATGATTTCGCTCCTCCATGCGGCAGTGGATCGCGGCATCACGTTCTTTGATACGGCGGAGGTGTATGGGCCGTTCACTAACGAGGAGTTGCTGGGCGAAGGGCTATCGCCCTACAAGGGCAAGGTGGCGATTGCTACCAAGTTTGGCTTCAATCTGAACCCAGATGGCAGCCCGGGCTGGAAGGGTCTGAACAGCCGTCCTGAGAGGATCAAGGAAGTCGCAGAAGCCTCATTAAAGCGGCTGCGGATCGATGTGATCGATCTCTTTTACCAGCATCGTGTTGATCCCGAGGTGCCAATTGAGGATGTTGCCGGCGCGGTCAAGGACCTGATCCGTGAGGGCAAGGTAAGGCATTTCGGCATGTCAGAGGCAGGTGCTAAGACCATTCGCCGCGCCCACGCCGTGCAGCCGGTGACGGCATTGCAAAGTGAGTATTCTCTGTGGTGGCGGCGGCCGGAGGAAGAGATTCTGCCTATGCTCGAGGAACTCGGGATTGGATTTGTTCCCTACAGTCCGCTTGGCAAGGGATTCCTGACGGGCGCCATGGACGACAAGACCGAATTTGGCGCGAATGATTTTCGCAGCACACTGCCGCGGTTTACGGCGGAGGCGCGCAAGGCGAATCAGGCAGTTGTGGACTTATTGAGCCAGATCGCCAAGCAGAAGAGTGCGACCCCCGCACAAATTGCCCTTGCATGGCTGCTGGCCCAGAAGCCATGGATGGTCCCGATTCCCGGCACGACGAAGCTCCATCGCTTGGAGGAGAATATCGCCTCCGTTTCACTGGAGCTCGCTGCGGATGAATTGCGGGCCATTGATGAAGCGGCCGCGCAGATCAAAGTAGTCGGTGACCGCTATCCCGAGCACATTGAAAAAATGACGGGACTGTGAGCGGCGTGGAACCAGTCATCGCGCGTGCCGGGCATGGATCAGCACCCGGCGCGCGTGGCCTGAAACTGCACGGATGGCCATCGCTGCCGGCTTGCACGGTGGAGGCGAGTCATTTTGCGGTGTGGTGGTTCTTTGGCGCTGCGGGGCAGTGCTGCTACTGCTGCGGACTGGCGTTGATAACGTGTGGGCTCCGGTGGCTTACTATGTTTTCACGCGAGCGGGCGATGGGCGATTCATCGATGTTTGCGTGAGCGATGCGAGATCGTTGGGTGAGTCAAGCGCGCAAGACCAATTCGGGGAGGAACGAGACGATGGAGATCAAGAGAGTGGGTTCCCAGGCATCGGGCCCTGGCCCGGAGGAGTACTTCACCGGCATGGTACGGGTTGATCCGCTTTTTGTGGCACCTGAGCCGGCGCGTGTGGTGGGCGCCAGCGTGACCTTTGAGCCGGGCGCGCGTACGGCGTGGCACACGCATCCGCTCGGCCAGACGCTGGTGGTGACGTCGGGCTGCGGCCGCGTGCAACGGTGGGGCGGATCCATCGAAGAGATTCGGCCCGGTGATGTGGTCTGGTTCGCTCCGGGCGAAAAGCATTGGCACGGGGCCGCGCCCGCGACGGCGATGACACACATCGCAATCCAGGAGAAGCTGGACGGGAAGACCGTGAACTGGCTGGAGAAGGTGAGCGACGAGCAGTATCTGGCTGCCTCCTGAGTGGACCCGCTGAGCAGTTGGGTGAGCTCTGCGATGCAATGCACGGGAGATGTGACATTTTGCCGCGGGGGCATTTCTTAGGAGTTACTGCGGAGAGTGTGGGCCGAATTCTGTGCCGAGCCAGGGCCGCATGTCCTAAAATTCTAGAATCTCTGATGGTGATTCCCGATCAGGAGCTCTGCGCATGTTCAACCGATTGAAGGGCACGCTCCCCTGCGTTTTGCTGATGGCATCCCTCCCTCTCTTGGCAATTGAAAAGCCTAAAGCGGCGCCACCTGCGGCGACCGATCCTTACAGTGAAGTGCAGCCTGCAACAGAGTCGTTGGACCTGACGATGTACCAGAAGATTCGTGACGAGGGGCTGAACCATTCGCATGTGATGGAACTGGCCAGCGCGCTGATGGATGGAATCGGGCCGCGTCTGACGGGCTCGCCGAATCTTGCGAAGGCCAACGCATGGACGCGCGACACACTGACGAAGATGGGCCTGGTGAACGCGCATCTGGATGACTGGGGCGAGTTTGGGCTGGGCTGGCAACAGCTGAATACGTGGGCGCGCATGGTTACTCCGGACACGGCGATGCTGATTTTGCAGGCTACGCCATGGTCGCCTTCTACGGCGGGAGCGGTGACGGGCGAGGTGGCGTATGTGAAGATCGACAGCGAAAAGGACTTCGAACAGTACAAGGGCAAACTGGCGGGCAAGATTGTTCTGTTCGGAGCGATGCGCGATGTTCCACCCGTGGATAAGGCGCTGTTTGAGCGCTATTCCCAGAAGGAACTCGAGGAGCTGGCGCAGTTTCCCGTGAGCGCCAATGCGGGCAGTCAGCCGCCCGACATGCAGGCGCGGATTGCGCGCTACCTGGAGCGCATGAAGCTGGTCGACAAGGTGGCGCAGTTCTTTGCAGATGAGAAAGTGGCTGCGGTCATTGAACCGAGCCGCGATGGCAAGAATGGCGGCGGCTCGGGCGGCACGTTCTTTGACGATAACGGTGCGACGCTTGGCCGCACGCCTTACAAGCCGGAGACGCGCGTGAAGGTGCCCGTGGCGGTGGCGGCCATTGAGAGCTATGGACGCCTCTACCGGCTGACGCAGGCACACGTGCCGGTGACGATGCAGATCGACATCGAGACGCAATTCACCGGCGAGCATGAGCATGGGTACGACACGATTGCCGAGATTCCCGGGACGGACCCCAAGCTGAAGGATCAGGTGGTGATGCTGGGCGGTCATCTGGATAGCTGGGCGGCTGGAACAGGCGCGACGGACAACGGCGCAGGCACGGTGGTGGCGATGGAGGCGGTGCGCATTCTGGAAGCACTGCACGTTCAGCCACGCCGCACGATTCGTATTGCGCTTTGGACGGGCGAAGAGCAGGGACTGTTCGGTTCGCGCGGCTATGTGAAGGAGCACTTCGGTTCGGCGCCGCTCTCGACCGCGCCGGATCAGATGGCGCTGCCGGAGTTCATTCGCAAGGCTGTGGGCCCGGTGGATGTGAAGCCGGAACAGAAGCTGATCTCGGTCTACTTTAACGTGGACAACGGGTCGGGCAAGATTCGCGGGGTATATCTGCAGGGCAATGCCGCGGTGGCGCCGATTTTTGCGCAGTGGATTGCACCGCTGAAGGACCTGGGCGTCACGACGCTGACGATGCGGAACACCGGCGGCACGGATCACCTGAGCTTCGATGCGGTGGGAATTCCGGGCTTTCAATTCATCCAGGATGATCTGGATTACGAGAGCCGGACGCACCACTCCAATGAAGACACAGTGGAGCGGCTCGAGGCGGCGGACCTGAAGCAGATTGCCACCGTCGAGGCGATTTTTGTGTACAACGCGGCGCAGCGTGACCAGATGATGCCGCGCAAGCCGATGCCACAGCCGCAACTGGAAGACCAGCGCAATGCGCCACTGCCGGACCTTTTTCCCGGAGCGGTGACGGAGCCGGCGGCGGCCAAACAATAAGCGAGCGTGCAGAGTCCGCCGCGGGTGCAGGCCCGCCGCGGACTTTGCTGTGCGTGCATGATGAAGTTGTGGAAGCAAGTTGCAGGAAATGATGTAGACGTTTACAGTTCTGGGGAGGTTCAAGAGCCATGCGTATTTGCGTTCTGCGTTTTCGCGGTGTGTTGCCGGTGGTTGCGTTGTTGACTGCGCTCTGGATTGTGCGGCCCGTTGCTGTTCGGGCTGAGCAGGCGCCGCAGGTGGTGAAAAAGGATGGCCACTATGCGCTGCTGGTGGATGGCAAACCGTACCTGGTGCTGGGCGGGCAGATTCACAACTCGAGCGCGTGGCCAAGCGAACTGCCGCAGGTGTGGGAGTCGATGGCGGCGCTGCACGCGAACACGGTGGAAGCCCCTGTGTACTGGGAGCAGATGGAGGCGACGGAGGGCCAGTTCGACTACAGCAATGTGGACGCGATTGTGCAGGGGGCGCGGGCGCACAACCTGCATGTGGTGCTGCTGTGGTTTGGCACGTGGAAGAACGGCAATAACCACTATGTGCCCGGCTGGGTCAAGACGGATACGAAGCGGTTTCCGCGCGTGGTGCGGCAGGATGGGACACCGATTGATGTGATGTCGCCGCTGGGGCAGAACACGCTGGCGGCGGACAAGGCGGCGTTCACGGCGCTAATGCAGCATTTGAAAGAGATCGACGGAGACCAGCACACGGTGCTGTTTGTGCAAGTGGAGAACGAGTCAGGCAACATTGGCAGCGTGCGGGATTTCTCAGCGGAGGCGGACCGGCTGTTTGCGGGGCAGGTGCCTGCGGAGATGCTGGCAGCGGCCAAGAAGCAGCCGGGCACGTGGCGCGCAGTCTTTGGCGCGGAGGCCGATGAACTGTTCCAGATGTATTACCAGGCGAAGTACATCAACACGATCGTGGCGGCGGGCAAAGCGGTGTTTGCGATTCCGTGCTACATCAATGTGTGGATTGACTACCCGGCGGCAGAACTGCCGCAGCGGCAGATTGATCTGCCGGGCATTGCGTACCCGAGCGGCGGCGCGGTGCAGAAGCTGGTGGGGCTGTGGCGTCAGCTTGCGCCGGCAATTGACATGATCGGGCCGGACATCTACGCGGACGATTCGCAGTTCTACCGCGAGACGATGGCGGCGTATAACCGGCCTGACAATCCGCTGTGGATTCCGGAGACAGGGCGGAGCGATAGCTTTGCGAAGTTCTTCTTCTATGCGCTGGGCAAGGGCGCGATCGGGTTCTCGCCGTTTGGCGTGGACCAGTCTGGATGGAACATTCTGGGGGATGAGAAATGGACGGCACACGCGCGCAACTATGCGCTGATTGGACCGATGGATCGCGAGATTGCGCAACTGGAATCTGAGGGCGCGCTGAAGACCGCGGTGGAAAAGCCGGGCGCGACGGCGGAAGAAGTGCACCTGGGCAATTGGCAGGCGACGGTAGCGTTTGGCTTTCCGCAGATGGATGGGCGGCGCGCGCCGGGCACGAAGGATGCACATGGCGCGGCGGTGATTGGGAAGCTAGGGCCGAATGAGTTTCTGGTGACGGGCGTGGATGCGAGTGTGACCCTGCACCTGCCGGGCAAGCCAGCGTGGATGCACAGCCAGATTGTGAAGGCGGAGCAGGGCACGTATGAGAACGGCGTGTGGAAGCCGTTGCGGATTCTGAATGGCGACGAAACGGACCGCGGGCTGAGCTTCCACGAAAAGCCGGAGGTGGTGCGCGTGACGATGATGCAGTACTAGGTGGCGACTATGCGGGGTTGTCGCGGGCGAGGCGCGCGTCGAGACTGAAGCGGCCGGGGCCAGCGAGGAGCAGGGCGACGAAGGCGGCGAGGTAGACGACGATCAACTCGCCGTGGTCGGCTCCGCGGCCAAAGAACGCGAAGTGGTGGATGATGGCCCACGCGCCGAAGATATTGACGAGCGTGACGAGCGCGGCCCAGCGCGTGGCGAGGCCCACAAGCATCAGCAGAGAACAGATGCCATCACTCAAGGTGGCGAGCAGGAGCAGCGGCGAGACGCCCAGGATGGCCGCGCCGGGAAAGTGCTGGTTCATGGCGGAGAAGCCGAAGAGCTTTTCTGTGCCGTGCTTGAGAAAGAGGCTCAGGCAGGCAATGAGGCGCAGCGCGAGCAGGCCGGCGTCGGGGCTTTCGGCCAGAAAGCGCATGCGCAGAAACCCGGACATGAGCACCTCCGTGGGGTGAGGCGAGTATCGAGCCGGGGCGCGCGGAGCGTCAAGCGCGGAGGCGATGGCGAAGATCGAACGAAAGCAGGGTCGGAATCTTTGCACGAAATCTGTGGAAAGGAAGAGTATTGCAGGGGGGTGGGTATTTATTTTGCCGGTACAGACCGGTTGGGTGGCTGACATCTTGAACTTGGCGGTTTCGGCCGATGGAGTGCGGATCGGTGTGCGTGCGCGGCTGGCTGGCATGGCGTGGGTCTCCTGCAACGAAAACGCCTGAGAAGACGGGCCGGGGCGGGCGCGGTTCTCAGGCTGATGTTCTTAGTATGCGCTTCTGCGAGAAATAACATGCAAAATGGCGGCAGCTTTTTGCTGAGTGGAATGAGTGGGTTAAAAGCAATCTCAAGTCGAAGGTGCTTGACGAGGCTTCGGTATGGACCGGGTAGATGGCTGACACTGCAAGGAGTGGTGCGAGCCTGCACACTCACGCACGATGAAGCTGTGGACGGATGGGGAAGGTGACCCACTTTGATGGCGCGCCGTGCCGGGGGTGTCTGAAAAGGATGCGTGTGTTCGGCGATGCTGGGAGGCTACGGGAACGTAGCGGCTGCGATGGGCGAGCTATGAGGAGTGTGAGGTGGCTTGCCGGTGTCCGGCCCCAACTTGCAGCGGACAGAAGAGCTGCGGCGAGTTTCAGACCTGGTGTGGATGCTCGGCGCGGCACGGTCTGACGCGCACCTCGTGGAACGGGATGCGCTCTTCCGGTCCGACTTCAATCCGAACTCCAGGTGGCTTGTGATGCAGAGCGCCCGGATGCAATGGCGCGTCCTGATGCAGGTGACTGAAATCACAGACAATCATGACTCGAAGCGCAGGAAATCGATGTATTGAGGGTTGTGAGTGGGGCACGCCCGAACGAGATTGTGAAATCACAAAATTTTGAAATCAAAAGGGAACTGAATCATGGCATCGAATTCGCTGACGATCACGGACAATCGAACGGGAAAGACCTACGAGCTGCCGATAGAAGATGGCACGGTGCGCGCGATGGATATGCGCAAGATCCGCACGGATGCGGAGGATTTTGGGCTGATGATGTACGACCCGGCGTTTATGAATACGGCGTCGTGCCGGAGCAGCATTACCTATATTGATGGGGACCGCGGGATTCTTGAGTATCGCGGGTATCCGATTGAGGTGCTGGCGGAACACTGCACGTTTCTGGAGGTGGCGTATCTGCTGCTTTTTGGCAAGCTGCCAGATGAAGCGGAGCTGAAGGAGTGGGTGAACGAGATTACGCACCACACGATGCTGCACGAGACGACGAAGCGCTTCATGGAAGGATTTCGGTACGACGCGCATCCGATGGCGATGTTTGTGAGCTCGGTGGCGGCGCTGTCGGGTGTGTACCCGGAGGCCAAGGACGTTCTGGATCCGGCGAATCGCATGCGGCAGATCAAGCGGCTCATTGCGAAGGTTCCGACAGTGGCGGCAATGTCGTACCGGCACAGTGTGGGGTTCCCGTATGTGTATCCAGACAACGACCTGAGCTACACCGAGAACTTCATGAACATGTTGTGGAAGATGGTGGAGCCGAAGTATGCGGCGAATCCTGTGCTGGCGCGGGCGCTGGATGTGCTGTTTATTTTGCACGCGGACCACGAGCAGAACTGCAGCACGAGCGCCATGCGTGCCGTGGGCAGCTCGCAGGCGGACCCGTATCTTTCGCTTTCGGCAGCGGCGGCGGCACTGTCGGGACCGCTGCATGGCGGCGCAAACGAGCAGGTGCTGAAGATGCTGGATGAGATCGGGACGAAGGCGAATGTGCCGGCCTACATCAAGAAAGTGAAGGAAGGTCACGGGAAGCTGATGGGATTTGGGCACCGTGTGTACAAGAACTATGACCCGCGGGCGAAGATCATCAAGTGGACGGCGGACCAGGTGTTTGAGGTGACGGGGCGGAATCCGAAGCTGGATATTGCGCTGGAACTGGAGCGAATTGCGCGGGAGGACGAGTACTTCGTGGAGCGGAAGCTGTATCCGAATGTGGACTTCTACTCTGGGATCATCTACCAGGCGGTGGGCTTCCAGCCGGAGCTGTTTACGGTGCTGTTTGCGATTCCGCGAACGGTGGGCTGGCTGGCGCAATGGGAAGAGATGCACCGGGACGCGGAGCAGAAGATTGCGCGGCCGCGACAGATTTACACCGGGGCGCGGAAGCTGCGGTTTGTGCCGATGGAAGAGCGGAAGAGCGCTGTGGCGATGAAGTAGAGGGCCTTCTGGCTGCCAGGCTTTGGCTGCTCGTTTTGCGTGGGTGGAGATGCGCGGATGCACTCCGCCCGCGCTGCTTTTTGGGGGGATTCGCGCCGGCTCCTTATGGGCTGGGATGGGGTGTGTTTTCCACTCGCAACAAAAAGGCGCGCTTCAGGTGGCATCCTTCACGGGATGGGAGTTATGGCTTTCCAGCGACCTATCGAAGGCCAGGCATCTCCCGTGTGGGCATATCGAGCGGTCCGAGCGGATCCAAGCAACTTGAATGTGTAGCTTTTGCCGACCATTTGTGTGCTCATTCTCTGCCATGGAGATTGCAATGAAATCATCACTTGACAGAGGAGTGAGGTAGGTATAGTTTTCGTGGCATCTGACAAGGGTCCAATTCAACATACCCAGAAGAGTATTCGGCTTCATTCTTAGGGGCCGGTGTCTCCTCAGCTATTCCGGCTCCTCATCAAGAAGAACGTCAAAGGAGATCGAGCCGATGAACTGTCTTGCCACGCGGGTACACATGTGTCTCTTCATGGGATCTGCCTCGCTTGCCCTTCTGATTCTGACCGGTTGCAGCGCCATCTCGAGTTTTGTGAACAGCGTTGGCAACGGGGGAAACGGCGCGTCGACGATGAGCGCAACGGGCGGCAACTTGCAGTTTGCGCCGATCTCCACAGCATTCCCGAATGCGCTCCAGGTGACATTCAAGGATTCGTCGGGAAATGCCGTGTCGAATGCGACGATCACATTTACAGCGCCTGCTAGCGGTGCGAGTGGTGCTTTCACCGGCGGCGGGAACGAGGTGACGGCAACGACAGACAGCAGCGGTGTCGCCACTTCCCCTGCTTTTACGGCCAACGGAACCGCAGGCAGTTACAGCGTAGTGGCCTCGGCTCCAGGAGGGAAGGAGACGGCGAGCTTCAACTTGACGAATACGGACGTGACTGGGAACTGGAGTTACGCATTTGTATTCTCAGATGGAAGCACAGCATCAGGAACTCTGTCCCTGACGGAACAAGGGTCGAATTTTACCGGGACCGTCTATGATCCGGGGACCCAGGTTGGGACAATCAGCGGCACCGCGGGGCCGAACGGCGCGCTCACATCGATCTGGAATTTCCAGTCTCTTACAACCAGCGCGACCAGTTGCCAATCCGTCACGATCGTCACTACGAGCATCCAGTGCCCGGCGAATATTCCATGCTTTGGCGCAATGCCCCCCGGCTATGGTGGCCCTTTGACAGGAGTGAACGCAGTGACAAGCCTGACAACTGGGAACACCTGCAGCGCAAGTCCTCACGGAGGCGTATCTCTGATCTTGAATCCATCGGCATCCCCCGGGATGAACCTAACCGGCTCGTGGCTTACGACTGGGGGTTCATTGGCGACGATTGCGCAAAACGGTCAAAATCTGACGGGCTTAGCCTATGCTCCTGATGGAACGATTGACAGTGTGACTGGCACGATCAGTGGAACCAGCATCAATGCGGCTTCGGTAAGTCCAAACGGCTGCACCGCCACGATTGTTGCAACCGAGGCTTCGGACGGTAACTCTTTTGCGGGTACCGACACGGAGACCGGCAGCAGTTGCAACCAGACAGGGAGCGGGAGCATTTCTGCCACGAGGATTCACTGAATCGGCCGATCAAGTTGACAGTGTTTGCTATGCTGTTAGGCTTCAAAGGCACGGAAAGGGCCAATGAGCATCATCTGCCGCGAGCCGAATCAAGAAGGCTGGCTTACCAGCGTCTCACGCGTCCCACATCCACGTGGACAAAATCATTCTCTGGATAGAAGCCGACGCCACCCCTGTGCAATGCAATTGCCGCATCTCGCAATTGTGCGATCGAAACTCCGGGTATCCGGATATCAATTGCCATCGCCTGCATATGAAGGCTGTGCACCGCAACTTGGTGCCCATGCGCGTGGAGGTATGCATTGGTCCAGGGTGTTCGATAGCCGCAAATCACGTCGATCTCACTTTGCGGCCGCCCAAGCGATACCAGAAGGTCATGCAGGAGGTCGAAAACTCGCGGGTCATAAGGGTGAACTTGACCGGTCCGGCGGTCGCGCAAATAGCTGTTGAGCTGAACCAGCGCATTCTGATCGTAACCTGCGCGGCTGCGGTAGATGATGTCAAGCCGCTTCCCGGTATGAATATCGAGAAAATGCAGCGAGTAAGGACTGAATTGGGGCCTGATTGGGGCCGACTCTGCGGATGATTTGCGAGTGAAGGGCCCGAAAAAGATCAATGTCACGAATGAGAGAAGTGCAACACAATTACGCATCAAAACTGGCTTGAATCTCCCTGGGGATTGTTTGGCAGAATGCGCAATAGCCGACCCTTTAGTTAGTGTACCGCGGAACAACGGTGAAAATCTTATAAGCAATGGAACACTTAACTGAAGGTGGCTTCGGTTTCGATACTCAAAAGGTGTTCGCTCCAGTCCAATCGATTTGCACTGAGGATCGTTGGAGAGGACGCATCGCAATTTGATCTCAAGGACAGGTGGAGTAAGATTCTTCTTCATCATGAAATCCGATTCAGAAAAGGCATCCAAATCGATGAAGATCCTCTTTGCGCGCTTCGCTTTCGGTGCTGCGTCATTGCTGGCTTGGTCTGGTCTCATGGCGCAGGTTCCGGGGATGAATCCTCCCAAACACTTTGCCTGGTCAGACAGAAGCCTGTCACCCGACGAGCGTGCCGAAATGGTGATCAAGGAAATGACATTGGATGAGAAGATCCAGTTGCTTCACGGACTTGGATGGCAGGCAATTTTTTCCCAACCGGAGTGCGGTCCCGCGACTCGCACGATTTCAGTCCTGGGATTCATTCCGGGCATCCCGCGGCTCGGCATCCCGGATCTTCAGATGACGGACTCCAATCAGGGTGTCTCCGGAGCAGGCGTGAAGGGACGCTATGCCACTGCATTTCCCTCTGGTGAGGCGATGGCGTCTGCGTGGGATACCGCGCTCTCGTACGAGATCGGGACTCAGCTTGGCCACGAGATGCGGGATATGGGATTCAACATGTCGCTTGGCTCGGGCATCAACATGATCCGCGAACCTCGCGATGGTCGAACCTTCGAGTACAAAGGCGAAGATCCGCTACTTGCGGGAACCTTGGCCGGCTCCGAATTAAAGGCGGAAAAGGCACTTCATCTGATTACCGACGTGAAGCACTATGCGGTCAACGATCAGGATGCTGGCCGCATCGTCGTCAACTCAATTATCAGCAAACGTGCCATGCAGGAGAGCGATCTACTGGCGTTCCAGATTGCGCTCAAGGATTCGGGAGCAGGAGCGGTCATGTGCTCCTACAACAAAATCAATGGCATCTATGCGTGCGAAAATCCATACACATTGCATGATGTGCTCACGAAGCAATTTGATTTCAAGGGATTCGTCATTTCGGATTGGGGTGCTACGCAAAGCACAGTCAAGGCAGCCATGGCCGGTTTGGATGTTGAAATGCCGGGTAACGACTCCTTTGGCGCGCCGCTCAAGAAAGCCGTGGAGAGTGGCGAAGTACCCATGGACCGACTCAATGACATGGTGCGCCGCGTACTACGCACGGAATTTGATTCCGGAATCGTGGACGATCCGCCGCAGCCTGGATCGCCGGATGTGATGCGCGGCTTTGCCATTGCGCAAAAGACCGAAGAAAGGGGTGAGGTCCTCTTGAAAAACAAGGGGAGTGTGTTGCCCTTGCATGCCGCATCCATCCAGTCGATTGCGGTCATTGGAGGCCACGCGGACGTTGGAGTTATATCAGGGGGCGGATCGTCGCAAGTCTCCCCGGCAGGTGGCAATCCAGTGCCGCCTCCGCCCGCGCTGCTCAAGGATCCGCTTGCAAGTTTCATGCTTGTTCAGGTCTACCAGCGATCTGCGCCTTTGAAGGGCATCGAAGCAAAGGCACCCCATGCAGTAGTACAGTTCAACTCCGGTTCCGATCCTGCTTCTGCTGCGGCGTTAGCCGGAAAATCGCAGGTTGCCATCGTCTTCGCGGTTCAACATGAGTCAGAAGGTATGGACCTTCCCAATCTCTCCCTGCCCGATCATCAGGATGCACTCATCGAGGCAGTTGCTGCAGCCAACCCGCGCACGATCGTTGTGCTCGAAACCGGAGGGCCGGTGCTGATGCCATGGATCGACAAGGTCGCTGCGGTTGTTGAGGCCTGGTATCCAGGTATCCGTGGCTCGCAAGCCATTGCTAACCTCCTCTTCGGCGACGTCAATCCATCTGGCAGGTTGCCCCTGACCTTCCCGAGGAGTGAAGCCGACCTGCCGCATCCGATTCATCTCGCCCCGCCCAAGCCGGATCCAGGTCATCCCGTGCCGAAGCTTGCCGGTGCTCCCGGAATGGTTGGAGTCATGATGGGCATCGGTCCATTCTTCGATGTGCATTACGACGAGGGTCTGAAGGTCGGCTATAAGTGGTACGACGCGCAAAAGAAAGCGGTGCTCTTTCCGTTTGGTTTTGGGCTCTCGTACACAACTTTTGCCTACTCTGGATTAACCGTTAAACCTGGCGAGCCTTCGACGGTCTCTTTCACAGTCTCCAACACGGGCAGTCGTGCCGGAGTCGAGACAGCTCAGGTTTATGCGTCATTCCCTGAATCTGCTGGGGAGCCCCCGAAGCGTCTGGTCGGATGGAGCAAGGTTGAGTTGGCGCCCGGCGAGTCAAAGCAGGTTTCCGTTTCGGTGGATCGAGATCGCCTGAGCATCTTCAATGAAAGCTCCAATGCGTGGGAGCTTGTTCCGGGGAAGTATGTTATTCGCGTGGGATCGTCTTCACGAGATCTTCCGCTCGAGAAGCAGATTGAGTTCTAGTTGTTTGAATTGAGCTTCGGCAGATTGGACCTTCCATTCCGCCGAAGCTCAATGAGAATTGCAAGGCATAGCAATCCAGTCAGGACAAACACAAAGACGATGAAGGCGAGTGGACGCGAATCGACGAACCCCGTCGCACCTTTTCGCTGCCTTGCCCTGATCGTCTCGTTCAATCAACGGATACGGATTCAGTCTTGCTCCATCCGATGAAAAACAATCAGCGACTAATCGATCGTTGTTCTTGTTATCGCCCGGTTGTCATTTCGAGCTGCTCTGGGGCCTTGGCCTCCTTTTGTGCGCCATCTCGAAGCTTCTTGAAGCACAGGAACCAGTCGACGCAACGAATCGATGGATCCGTTGTCGCAACCCTCTCCTTTGCCGCGCCGCAGGATCCTGGCGGAGGCACAATGACCTCTTCACCCGGTTGCCAATCCGCAGGAGTCGCTACGCCGTACTTATCCGAAGTTTGCATCGCCATCAACAGGCGCTTGATCTCTTGAATGTTCCGGCCGTTGCTGAGTGGATAGTACAGAATCGCACGGACCTTACCTTCCGGATCGATGATGAAGACGGCCCTCACTGCCTGTGTCGTGCTCGCTGATGGTTGAAGCATGCCATATGCGCGCGCGACATCCATGGTAAGGTCAGAAATCACTGGGAAGGTCACTTCGACATCGCGGAAACTGCGAAATTCAATCCGCTCGCGAATCGTGCGTAACCATGCAATGTGGCTGAAGGTACTGTCAATCGAAAGTCCGAGCAATTCGCAATTGAGTTTTCTAAATTCCTCCTGCATTGAGGCAAATGTCATGAACTCAGTCGTGCAGACGGGTGTGAAGTCGGCAGGATGGCTGAAAAAGATGACCCATTTTCCATGAAAGTCGTCCGGGAATCGAACTCTTCCTTGTGTTGTTTCCGCCTCGAAGGGTGGGGCGGATTCTCCGATGAGTGGCAGATGACTGCTGGATTCTGACATGGGCTTGACTCCTTCGGTTTCATTTAAGATTTAGTGCCTGGATGCAACGCGACACCTCCCGCATGCAGGATGAGCAAAGGATGACGACTGCCATGATGCCTGGCACACCAAACTCTGCAAGTCGCATACCGGCAGACGCGGATTGCTTACCGGGGCTGCCGATCCGATCGCTGAAACTATTCATTGATCGTCCTTTCTGGCCCGGTCTGCCGTGACTCCGGTCACAGTGCACCGCAATCGGATACGGCCTTCCGATGCAGCCGATGCGATGGAAGAGTCTGAGGTGAAAACATTTGCACATTTTCGTGAGATGCCAGCCTTTACATTGGTGTTTCACGCTGTCAACCCAGACGGATTGAAGTGTTCACATGCCCAAAAAAAGTCTGCTGATCGTCAGTAGTTCCATGTAGAACAAGAGGAGGGGACGTCACTGGGAAGCAGGAGTCCTATGCGCTTGCCGTCCGTTGCATCATTCTCCACAACGCCGACGAGAGGGGATTGATTTTCAGCGGATTCGACTCGCGCGAAACAGTTTCCGCGCTGTAGGAATGTCGCGATCATGGGTATGGGTCATAACGACGCCTGGGTTGCAAGGCATCTGCCACAGGCTATGCGGGTATGCTTTCCAATCACGCGCGCAGAAGAGAGCTGACCGCAGCAGCGCTTCATGGCGGAGGCGACATAAGGAAAGGTCTCACAAGATCAATGCAAGATGTTTTGCCCGCAGAACGGATCCATCTTTCCAGGCGAGCCCAACAAGCCTGGAATGCGCGAACCGGCTCTCAGCGAAGGCTCGTATTGTCCAAATTCAGGCGAGCCATCGCAATTTCTCGTGATCGCATTGTGCAAGCGATTGTTCAGGACACAGGGAAGCCACCTCTGGATGCGCTCGCAGGAGACCTGCTGGTCACGCTCGAGCACGCACGCTACTGCGAGCGTCATGTTGCTTCTGTTCTGGCGCATCGTGCGGTCAAGCGAAGTAGAGTGCTATATCCTGGCGTGCACTTTCGTGAAGAATGGGATCCATTCGGTGTGGCACTCATCTTTGCTCCATCCAACTATCCCTTGCAGCTTTCCATGGTGCCTACGCTTACGGCACTGTTTGCGGGCAATTCTGTTGTGCTGAAAATGTCAGAGCGGACACCGGCTGTTGCGCAGATTGTTGAGGAACTCGCTGCTGCGAATCTTCCAGTGAATCTGCTGCAAGTCGTCACCGACTCACCAGATCGGGCAGGCGACTACATCGACGCGGCTCCGGATGTCCTGTTCTTTACCGGGAGCAGCGCGAACGGCCGACAGATTGCACAGCGAGCCGCTGCAAAGCTGATACCTGTATTGCTTGAACTGGGTGGAAAAGATGCCGCGCTGATATTTGCCGACTGCAACATGGAACGTACCATCGAGGGTGTTGTGTATGGCGCCTTTTCTCATGCAGGGCAGGTCTGTGTGGGCATCAAGCGCGCTTACATCGAAGAGACCATTTACGAAGAGTTCCTTCAGCGGCTCGTGCGCCGGGTGGAGGCTCTGCGCGTTGGAACTACCTTCGAATGCGATTTGGGCATCCTGCAAGGCCAGGCAATTCGAAGTCAGTTTCGCAGCCAGGTTGAAGAAGCATTGGCACATGGTGCGCGCATGGAGTTCACCATGGATGGAAGTTTCTCGGGGGACGGGCCCATCGTGCTGAGTCATGTGCCACCAGCATCTCGTTTACTGGTGGAAGAGACCTTTGGCCCAATTCTGTGTGTCGCACCCTTTACGGGCGAAGATGAAGGGATCGATCTGGTCAATCGCTCGTCCTTCGCACTTGGCGCGAGCGTTTGGACGAGGGATCGGGCCAGGGGGCGTCGCGTCGCATCGGCTTTGCAGACCGGTGCGTGCTCCGTGAACGATGTCATTCGCAATATTGGAAATCCATACGCAGGGTTTGGCGGTAATCGGGCAAGTGGCTACGGCCGCTACCACGGTTCTCATGGCCTTCGCGCCTTCAGTCGCGTCAAGACGGTGATGACAACGCATACAGCGCGTTCGCGCGAAATCAACTGGTTCCCATTCACTCAAAGGACCTACCAAGGCCTTGATGTGCTGGTCGCTCTCCGCCACCGCGCACCTGGGGTACTTCGCCTCTTTTGGCGTTTAATGTTTCTCCTTCTTCTTATGGCATCCACATCTGCGATCTGTGTTTTTGCCCAAGCCCGAAGAGGCGCACAGCTTTGGTTGGATGTTCAAATTCCTGCAAAGGCGCACGGTCCGCTTGCATATCTCGTCTTCGACTCGCCTCATGGATTTCCCGCGAATGCCGGCAAGGCCATACGCGGGGGCTTTATTCCCTGCCGGGGAGGGGAGACTGTTCATGTCGACGCCGGAGATCTGCCGCCTGGTCACTATGCCGTTTCGGTTTACCTGGATGAAAATCAAAATGGCAAGCTCGATCTCAATTTCATTGGCATTCCGAAGGAGCCTGTTGGCGCTTCAAACAATCCGGAACCGGGTCTGGGGCCACCACGCTTTAAGGACTGTACATTCGACATGGGCAATGCAGACCGGACACTTCAAATCAAGCTGGTGGAAGCGCGATGAGCAAATTAAAGAAGAAAGTAGTTGTCATTGGGGCTGGCCTCGGCGGAATGTCGGCGGCGATTCAACTCGCGCAAGCTGGAATGGCTGTCACGATCCTCGAAAAGAACACTCATCTGGGCGGCAAGTTGAATGTGCTGGAAACGCACGGATTCAAGTTCGATCTGGGACCTTCAATCTTTACGCTACCGCAGATTTTCCGGCCACTCTTTGAAGGATCAGGCCGCAGACTCGAGGATTACATCGAACTTCATCGGGTCGATCCCCAGTGGCGAAACTTCTTTGAAGACGGCAAAGTCATTGATCTTTGGGAAGACAAAGAGCGCATGCGCGCCGAGTTGGCGCCCCTGCCCGATGGAGACAGGGCCTTTAAGGACTACGATCGCTTCGTCGAATACTCTCGTCAACAATATGATGTGGTGGAGCGCGGATACCTGCGCCATGGGTTTGACCACTTCTCCGAGTTTTTGCGTTTTTATAGCTTCAAAGATGGCCGTGTGATGGATTGGTCCAACTCAATGTCTGGCGCCATCCGCAAGCGGGTGCATAATCCATATCTTCGCGATATCTTTGAGTATTTCATCAAGTATGTTGGATCGTCGGCCAATGACTCCCCTGGCTTCATGAACCTGATGCCGAATATTCAGCTGGAGTTTGGACTTTGGTACGTGAAGGGAGGCATGTACCAGCTTGCACGCGCTTTTGAGCGTCGACTGACAGAACTTGACGTGGATGTCCGGCTCGGCCATCAAGCGCTCAAGATCAACAGCAGCCATGGGCACGTCCATGGAGTCGTTGTACGAGGCGAGACTTCTGAAGAGACGCTGGACGCGGACTTTGTCGTCTCCAACATGGAAGTGATTCCGGCCGCTAAAGAGCTGCTTGGTCAGTCGCCACGCCAGTTGCGAAAGTTGAGCCGCTTTGAGCCTGCCTGTTCGGGAATCATTCTGCACCTGGGCACAGACAAGATCTTTCCACAATTGGCGCATCACAATTTCTTCTATTCTCGTCATCAAAGTGCACATTTCGATCGTGTATTCCATGACAAGAAGCTTCCCGACGATCCAACAATCTATGTAGTGGCGCCTACGCGGACGGATCCATCGCAGGCGCCGCCAGGATGTGACAACATTAAGATCCTGCCGCATATCCCGTACATCAATGAAAAGGAGCCATACACACGAGAAGATTGCATTGCCCTCAAGGAATTATGCCTGGATAAGTTGGAAAGGATGGGGCTGGATGGCCTGAGGAAGCATATTGTTGTTGAGGATTTCTGGACGCCGTTTGATATTGAAGATCGCTATCGATCCAACCGCGGGTCAATCTACGGCGTTGTGTGCGATCGCAGGAAAAACTTTGCCTTCAAGGCTCCCAAGCGCAGCCGTGATTTTGACAATCTATTTTTCGTGGGAGGTAGCGTGAACCCGGGTGGTGGGATGCCCATGGTCTCTCTGAGCGGCCAACATGCAGCACGTCTGATCGTGGAGCAGGTGGATGGGCCAAAGTGATCGACCTTATCCTTCTGCTTTTATTTGGTCTGTTTGCAGGATTCCTGCTGCTGTTGAAGATCCCACGCTGTCAGCGGGGTCCCGGGAGGGGCTACACCGTTTCTGCGGTGATCCCAGCGCGCAACGAAGAGCATAATCTTCCCAGGTTGCTTCATTCTTTGCAGTGTTCAGCTGAAAAGCCAGGAGAGGTGATTGTCGTCGATGATCACTCGAGTGACGCTACTGCAAAAGTCGCTACCGCTTTTGGCGCAACGGTTCTAACGTCGAAGGAATTGCCTCCAGGGTGGACTGGAAAGACCTGGGCTTGCACGCAGGGTGCTGCGGCCGCTTCAGGAGATTTCCTGCTCTTCCTCGATGCGGATACGTGGTTCATGGAAGATGGCTATTCAAAAATGCTTTCGACCTTTAGCCTCCATCGCTGCGAAGATACCGCGCTTTCGCTTCTTCCTTATCACGAAACCAATAGGCTCTATGAAGAACTCTCTCTGTTCTTTAATTTGATGATGGCGGGTGGAGCCGGTGGCTTTGGCGTCTTTGGCGAGGCAAAGCTCTTCGGACAGTGCCTTCTTATCTCGAAATCTCTTTATCTGCGTTGCGGCGGCCACGCAGGCGTACGCCAACAGATCTTAGAGAATCTGGCTATGTCAGAGCATATTCAGGCGAGCGGCGGCCGTTGTGTCTGTCTCAGTGGAAAAAATGTGCTTCACGTCCGCATGTTTCCCGAGGGCATGTCGCAACTCCGCGAGGGATGGACCAAGGCCTTTGCCTCTGGTGCTGCTGCTTCGGATCTTGGCGCGCTTATGGCTTCAATTGCGTGGCTGTCGGCACTCGCCGCCAGCTTTTTCGCGGTCCTGATGGCATCTGTTGACCTGCGGATCATCACCCTGGTGATCTATGCTGTCTTCGCGGCGCAGGTCGCGTGGTTCGGGCGCCAAATCGGCCGATATCGCTGGTATACCTTTGCACTCTTTCCGATCCCTCTGTTCTTTTACTTCAATCTTTTTGTGACTTCACTTTGGCGCAAAGTGAGCCGTCAGCATGTCACCTGGCGTGGGCGCGATCTATGACTGCGTTTGTCTGGTGTGCGAACTTACTGGGGTGGCCCATCATTCACCTGGTGATTGCGCGCATCTTGCTGCATGTTCCGACATCGCGTTTTCAGCATGACTCGTGGGTGACGCAGGAGTATGCATGGGAGGGCAATGGTAGGTTGTATCGCAAAGTCTTCGCCGTGCAACGATGGAAGGGAAAATTGCCGGATGGAGCCCCCTGGTTTGGCGGAATGTCCAAGAAGCATCTTGCGGGCCGGAGTCGTGTCCAACTCACTGACTACATGACCGAGACACGTCGTGCCGAGATTGCCCATTGGGGCATGCTTTTGTTTACGCCTGTGTTTTTCCTGTGGAATCCTCCGTGGGCTAGTGCGGTGATGGCTGCGTACGGACTTATCGCCAATGTCCCGTGCATTCTTGCCCAGCGGGCGAACCGCATCCAGCTTGCTCGCATTCTGCGCAGTGATCGGGCATAACGTGGCAACCCTCTCTTGCCGGTGCCGACAAGTGCTGAATCAGGAATGTATATTAGGTGTGCCCGGATTTCCTACCCCCTCCGGTCTCACGAATCGACAGAGGATTGCATGCGACGTCGCGATGTACTTAAGCTCGCCGCCTACGCCACCGGCGTGATGGCGAGCCAATGGACCCAAGCTCAGCACGTTCCTGGTAGTTCCACCGATCATTCCGCGATTCCGCAAGGCGCCAAATCGCCCAAGATTGATGCCCATATCCATCTCTTTGACACTTCACGTCCCGGCGGCGTCCCCTGGCCGCTGAAGACAGACACGGCTCTTTACAAGCCAGCCTTGCCTGATCGATATCGTTCAGTCAGTGCATCCTTCGATATTGTAGGTGCGATTGCAATTGAGGCAAGCTATCTCCCTACAGATAATGACTGGCTCCTGGGCGTTGCGGAAAGGAGCCCAATTATTGTCGGTGTCATTGGCGATCTTATACCTGGAGCAAAGACTTACCACTCTGAATTGGCGAGGCTCCAAGCGAATTCTCTTTTTCGTGGAATCCGGTACGGAAATCTCTGGGGACGTGATCTGTTCGTCGATCTGAACAAGCCAGGTTTTGTGGAAGGACTCAGGGACCTGGAACAAGCTGATCTGGTCCTTGAGGGGGCGAATCCGGATCTTCGGCTGTTGCGTGCGCTGCTCAATGTCTCCGAGAAGGTTGCCGGACTTCGCATTGTTGTGGATCACTTGCCCAACGCTCAAGTACCGAATGACCCAGAGTCGCAGCAGGCATTTCAAGCACTTCTGCATCAGCTCGGCCAAAATCAGAGTGTCTTTGTGAAGCTTTCTGAGATTCCTGTGGTGGCTCACGGAAAGCTCGTCACATCAACTGCGTTTTATCGTGATCACCTTGATGCTCTCTGGGAGGTCTTTGGGGAGGATCGTGTTCTCTTTGGCAGCGACTGGCCCAACAGTGACCACGTGGCATCCTTTAACGACACTCTTCGCATCGTTGAGGGGTACATCTCTCAGAAATCGCCCCAGGCTGCGGCGATGTACTATCGCAAAAATTCGATTCGAGTATACAAATGGCGGGCCAGGCTGCCAGAGCAGAAGAACCTGTAGCATGCACGCGGCATGATCCTCTTCAGGAGGGGTGAAAGAATCGTGCGACCCATCGACCCAATCTCGGCCCCGCAGGACGATGCCGCAAGCGATTCGTGCGGGGTTCCTGTGCGATCGATCGATGACACAGATTTTGACTGCAACAGGAATCGTGGTATCGAGCTCGCTCTTCGCAGAATGGCGCCGTTTCTGATGCTGATGTATGTCGTCTCGTTTCTCGATCGTGCAAACATCAGCTTTGCCAAGCAGGCTCTCCAAACCTCAGTCGGGATTACCGAGCGCGTTTACGCCCTCGGTGCTGGACTGTTCTTTCTCAGCTATTCATTTTGCGGCTTCCCAAGCAATCTGATCCTCCACAAGATTGGCGCGAAGATCTGGCTTGCATTCTTAATGGTGATATGGGGCGTTGTTTCCATGGGAACCATGCTGGTGCGAGGGAGCGCTTCCTTCTACGCGTTGCGCCTTATTCTCGGAGTGATGGAGGCTGGATTCTTTCCTGGAACGATCCTCTATCTGACCTACTGGTTCCCCGAGCGCGTCCGAGGACAGATTCTTGGACTCTTTTATCTTGCGGTTCCGGTCTCACTCATCGTTGGGGGGCCGCTTTCAGGATATCTACTCGAGGTTCATCCTCGAATTGGGCTACAAAGTTGGCAATGGATGTTTCTTGTGGAAGGCTTTCTTGCCGTGGCCATGGGCTTTGCGACGTTCTGGTTTCTCGACGACAAGCCGAACGAGGCGGCATGGCTGCCTTCAGCTGAGAAGAAGGCTCTTGTGCACGCATTGCAGATGGAAGAGAATGAGCGCCGCACAATCGGGCCGGCGCAGTTGCTCCCCATGCTGCGTGACTTGCGCGTCCTGCGCTTTCTCGTGATCTACTTCCTGATTCAATTGAGCACCTATGGCGCTATTTTCTACCTTCCAGCGGAGATCTCCGCTCTGTTACACAAGCCGGCTGGACTTGAAGTAGGGCTTGTCTCCTCTGTGCCTTGGCTTTGCGCGCTCTGTGCCGTCTACTACCTGCCGCGCTTTGCAGACCGGCACCGGGCACATCGAATCTGCGCAGCGTACACGTTGCTTGTCGCGGGCCTGGCCAGCTTTATCTTTCCCATGGCGGGTCCAGTCATCGGTCTTGTTGCACTGTCCTTTGCAGTCTCGGGCTTCATCACGGTGCAGCCTCTGTTCTGGACTTTTCCGACGAGTTACCTTGCGGATCGTGCCGCGGCAGGAGGAATTGCATTGATTGGCATGGGCAATCTGGGAGGACTGGTCGCGCCGAACGTCAAAGTCTGGGCAGATCATTTCTTCCAGTCTTCACGGGCGGGTCTCTACGTACTCGCGGCCTTTACTCTGCTGAACGCCGGCTTGATCGCTCAGATGCGCGATCGGAGTGCCCCACACGGCTCCCATCCAGAGTGAGCCCTTCAACTTCGACAAGGAGTGACACACTATGGCATCCATTAAGATCCGTCATGTGCGAGCTTTTTATGTGCAGGGTGGCGGCGCCGATTACCACGACCAGAGCAGAGACCATTGGATTGATGACCACATTGCCACCCCCATGGCGAAATATCCAGCCTATCGCGCCAGTCGTCAATCCTTCGGGCTCAATGTGTTGGGCACGCTCGTCGTGGAAATTGAAGCCGAAAATGGAGTCATCGGCTTTGCTGTTTCAACCGGAGGTGAACCGGCGGCATGGATTGTCCAGCGCCACCTGGCCCGTTTTCTCGTTGGGGCTGACCCGACTGAAATTGAGCGAATCTGGGACCAGATGTTTCTTTCTAGCGTCTTCTATGGCCGCAAGGGGCTCGTCTTGAACGCCATCTCCTGTGTGGATCTGGCGCTTTGGGATCTACTCGGAAAGTTGCGAGACATGCCTGTTTATCAGCTCATCGGAGGCGCCGTGCGCGATGAGATACGTTTCTATGCAACAGGTGCCCGGCCTGATCTTGCACAAAAGTTTGGATTCATTGGAGGCAAGCTTCCGTTGCACCATGGCCCTGCAGAGGGAGAAGAAGGACTGCGCAAGAATATTGAATTACTGGCAAGCATGCGCGATCGCGTGGGGCCTGACTTCTGGCTCATGTATGACTGCTGGATGAGTCTCGACCTCAATTATGCCCAGCGGTTATCACATGCAGCGACAAAGCATGGTCTCAAGTGGATCGAAGAGGCCCTGCTTCCCGATGACTATTGGGGCTATGCAGATCTCCGCAGACACATTCCACCAGGCATGCTTGTGACCACAGGCGAGCATGAGGCAACGCGATGGGGCTTTCGGATGCTGCTTGAAATGGGCTGTGCCGACATCCTGCAACCCGATGTTGGATGGTGCGGCGGCCTTACGGAGCTTCTGAAGATCTCAGCTCTTGCGGATGCGCGAGGCGTGCTCGTTGTGCCTCACGGCTCCAGCGTCTACAGCTATCACTTCACCATCACGCGCCATAACAGCCCATTCGCTGAATTTCTTATGATGGCGCCGAAGGCAGACGCGGTCATTCCGATGTTCTTTCCGCTTTTGCTCGATGAGCCGATCCCCGAGAATGGCAGACTTCGACTTTCCAATGCCCCCGGCTTCGGAGTCCGTCTCAATCCTGAGTGCAAACTGAATGCAGTCTCGTCCTGATGCGTGCCCAAAATTATCGGTGCAGCTGCTTCAAACCAGTCGCAGCTTGCATGCGCATCGCAGCGCATTCCTTCAATCCGCAGCTGGGAGCCGGCACGATTCGCAGATCAAACGTTGAACTTGAAGAAGAGGATGTCGCCGTCTTTGACCACATACTCTTTCCCCTCGGAACGATACAAGCCTTTCTCCTTCACAGCCTGTTCGCTACCGAACATGAACAGATTCTCGCAGTGGTATGCTTCAGCGCGAATGAACCCACGCTCGAAGTCGGAGTGGATCACGCCTGCCGCCTGTGGCGCCTTGGTTCCCTTTGGGATCGTCCAGGCTCGTGCTTCCTGTTCACCCGCAGTGAAATAGGTGATGAGCCCGAGGAGTTTGTAAGCAGCATGAATCAAGCGGTTCAGTCCGGGTTCGTCCAGACCCAGTTCTTGCAGAAATTCCATTCTCTCCTCAGGCTCCAGCAACGCAATCTCTGACTCGAGTGCTCCACAAATGCGCACAACCTCTGCGCCTTCCAGCGCCGCTCGCTCTTCAACGCGCTTCACCCAGGTGTTTCCATCTTTCAGCCCATGTTCGTCCACATTGGCTACATACAAAACAGGCTTCATCGTAATCAGGTGCAGGTCCTGTGCCGATGCAAGCTCCTCTTCGCTCAGCGCAACCTGCCGAGCTGATTGTCCTTCGCGGAGTCCCTCCAGCAACTTCTTGAGCCCATCAGCTTCAGTCTTGACCTTGGCATCCGTCGAGCTTTTCGCGGCTTTCTCTACCTTCACCCATCTCTTTTCCACCGTCTCCAGATCCGCAAGCAGCAGTTCCGTATTGATGATGTCCATGTCATGCACTGGATTAACCCCGCCCGCCACGTGGATGACGTTCGGATCTTCAAAGCATCGCACGATATGACAAATCGCATCGGTTGCGCGGATGTGCCCCAGGAATTGATTGCCCAGGCCTTCTCCCTTGCTCGCACCCTCCACCAGGCCGGCGATGTCGATGAATTCCATCGTCGTCGGTACAATCCGCTTCGGCTTCACAATGGAAGCGATCCGGTCCAAACGGCCATCCGGCACCGATACGATTCCGACATTTGGGTCAATGGTGCAAAAGGGGTAATTGGCCGCTTGGGCCTTTGCTGCCGTTAGAGCATTAAAGATTGTACTTTTGCCCACATTGGGCAGACCCACAATTCCGCAGTTCAAAGCCATGCTGCCGAGATCCTTCAGAGATTGGTTACAACGTGCCAGAGTCTTCCAAGCCGGAGAGTAAGCCGGGGACAGGAAAGCCAGCACCCCTTTTGGCGGAAAAGGAGCATAGGCTCCAGTGGCTGGATTGGCAAACGTGTCCTCTCTATTATGCCCGAGAGATCTGATGCGTCTATTCGCACCGCTCTGAGCCGAAAAGCCGAAAGAGACCGATTGAGGCGCAATCGTCATTTCCGTTCAATTTCCGAGTCTCTGATCCTCGCCGATTCGATTTGGGTGCCAAGGCGCAGATCGATGTGAATAGCAGGCAAGGCATCGTGCATGTGATCTGTCCAAGCAGCCGTGTTGCGCATGCATAGGCTCATTGGAAGGGCGCTTGTGAAGGTCTGAATGCAGACCGACGGGAGAGGTTGCGTCTACCCACCCACGACACCCGTTGGAGCAGACAGTGTGGGTGGGGCACACTTGCGCTGGTATTGATATATCAATACGGATATAATCAGATTACATGAAACCAATGCGCTTTCTCGGTGACTCTCTGAAGGCTCTGCGCGCGTTTCCGCTGGATGCACGACATGATGCGGGCTACCAACTGGAGCGGGTGCAGCGTGGTGAAGCGCCGAGTGATTTCAAGCCGATGCCCTCGATCGGCAATGGTGTGGGATAGATTCGTATACGGGATGGGCGGGGGACGTATCGTGTGATCTACACCGCGCGGCTGAGGGATGCGGTCTATGTGCTCCATGCGTTCCAGAAGAAGACGCAGGCGACAGCGAAGCGCGATCTTGACATTGCTCGGGCGCGATTTACGGAAATGATGCAAGGTGGACGATGAACAAGGCCGAAGTGAAGAGCTACGCGAGTGTGTGGGATGCGCTGGCGGAGACGCCGGAAGAGGCGGCGAACCTGCGGCTGCGCGCGGCGCTGATGCGGCAGATTGCGGCGGTGATTGAGCGCAAGGGGTGGACGCAGGCACAGGCGGCGGCACGGTGCGGGCTGAGCCAGCCGCGCATTAACGATCTGCTGCGCGGGCGCATCTCGCGGTTCAGCCTGGATGCGCTGGTGAATCTGGCGACTGCGCTGGGCGGCAAGGTGACGGTGAAGCTAACGGATGCGGCGTAGCGCGGCGAGGCTGTCGCGGCCGGGCGGACACGGGCTGGGAGGGGTACGTGCTTTCCCACCTATGACGCCCGCTGGAGTGGACGGCCTGGGTGGGGCACACCGGGTTGGTCTGAGGTTGAAGGCCAGAGAGTGATGGGTGGGGTGGCTGGCGTGTTCGCGGAGTGAGGAAGGTTGTGCTTTCCCACCCTAAACGCAAAAGACGCGTTTAGGATGGGGCACCCGACAACCATTTCAGTGGGGGAACTCACTTCGCCCGGGGAGCTCGACCACCTGTCGTTCTTTGCCGGACTGGTGGGGTCGGTACTCTCCCCGGTCCCCAACTGCGAGGGACCGGGGGCACCCTCATCGTGGTCTAGATAAGTCGTCGGGACCGGGGCCACCCGCCGCCTACATTATCAGGCTATGCAAGCCCTTATGCAGGAGGCGCAAGCAGCGGATGTGTCCTGAAAGTGATTGATATGACGAATGCAGCTACCGGTCTGAACTTGAGCACCAACAATATCACTGGGATGTCAATTTATAATGGCGCCCTCGATATCAATTTCCAGATTAGCGGAACGATTCCCGACGCAACGAGATATGTGGACAACCCTCTAACATTGCTGTTCGGCTATGGAAGCAGTGTGCATATTCCTCCTTTCGGGGGTAGCGACCCGTCTGTCTATAACTCTGCAAACGGAACATTTACTTCGCACATTGATAGCGCTTGGGCTTTTAATCCATTCGGCGCTGTGCTTCATTGGCTCATCGACGTACGCAGCAATGGTGCATATCGCAAGCCGTGCTGATGCGATCAAAAAAGTGGAAACCTCTCGGAGGAAATGAAAAGTGTTCATATTGTTGAGTATTGTCGGCATGGGAGCGATCATTACTCCTCTTCAGCAGGCGGCGCACCCCGTTCAGACCGGTTCTAAGATCACAATTCACGTCTTAGATGGAAAATCAGGTAAGCCCATCTCAAACGAGCATCTCCTCATTTTTCTCACAAATGACAAGGGGGTGCCTCAGACGGAGCATATTGATCGCAGGACTGATACGGATGGACTCGTGGTTCTGAGTTCTAAGGATGTTCCGTTTCGTTTTATTCAAGTATGGGTGGATTGGCACGTCTTGTGTGTGAAGCGCCCCAACAGCGTCGTCTATGCGATTTCAGAGGTTCTCGAACAGGGCATCATTTCGCAGGATGAATGCGGGGGCATCAAAGTGCAGCCAGAGCCCGGCGATTTGTATATCTTCGCCCGGAGCCGTCACTGGTGGGAACCAACGTAATGAGTGAGTGTTTAGGCGGGCGGGTGGCACCGATCTCTAGCGAGAGATTTCATCAAGCTGAGGGTGCCCCCGGTCCCTCGCTTTTGGGGACCGGGGATGCCGAGGAAGCGGTTCGTCGATCGCGCATCCAACCAGGCAGTTGCCAGCCTCGCTCACGGGCTGTCCACTCCGATTCGATTTCCACGGTTCCGCGCATGCCCGTTTGATAGTGACGGAAGCTCGACCACTTCCAATCCTCTGGTTTAGCGGCCAGTCCGCGGCAGACCGGATTGCGATGGATGTAACGCAGCTTCTCTACGAACTTCTTGTGTGAGGAGACGTTGAAGTCATAGTAGTGGGCTTGCCAGAAGGGCCTTTCGCGGCTGCGCATGGAGACAGACAACTTCAGGGCCTGGATGGCTCGGGACAACAGTGCGCGCCTGGGCTCGTTGACCAGAAGATGCACGTGCTCCGGCATCACGACATAACCGGCGACCGCAAAGAGATAGCGCAGGCGAACGCGTTCCAGCGCGTCTTCAAAAAGCTCCATGGCCACGGGCGGAGATAAGTAGGCCCGACGGCTATAAGAACTGAAGGTAAGGAAGTGAAACTCCCCTGTTTCCTGATGACGGATACGCTTGCCGTTCATTCAGTACGAGGATACTCCGATGGGGAATCCATCGGTGGTGAAAATAGAGGCTTCCTTCCCCGGTCCCCAACGGCGAGGGACCGGGGGCACCCGCCGTTGCGTGGGATTGTGCTGTCCCGCCCGGAGAATTGCTTATGCGGGGACGACTGCTTTCGCGAACATCTGCTTGATCCCCCTGAGCGCTTGTCTTGTTCTCTCTTCGTTTTCGATGAGGGAGAAGCGGACGTGGTTGTCGCCGTGGTCGCCGAAGCCGATGCCGGGGCTGACGGCCACTTTGGCTTCGGTCAGGAGCAGCTTGGAGAACTCCAAAGAGCCAAGGGCCGAGTAGGCCTCGGGGATCTTGGCCCAGACGAACATGGTGGCCTTGGGCGAGGGGACCTGCCAGCCGAGCTTGTTGAGGCCTTCGACGAGGACGTTGCGGCGGCTGCAGTAGATGTCGCGGATTTCGGCGACGCACTCCTGGGGACCCTCAAGCGCGAGGATGCTGGCGACCTGGATGGGCGTGAACGTGCCGTAGTCGAAGTAGCTTTTCAGGCGGGCGAGGGCATTGACGAGGACGGGGTTGCCGACCATGAAGCCGACGCGCCAGCCGGGCATGTTGTAGCTCTTGGAGAGGGTGAAGAACTCGACGGCGACGTCTTTTGCGCCGGGGACCTGGAGGACGCTGGGCGGCTTGTAGCCGTCGAAGGCGATGTCGGCGTAGGCGAGGTCGTGGATGAGATGGAAGCCGTATTGGCGGGCGAGCTCGACGAGGCGCGCGAGGAAGGGCAGCTCGACGCACTGGGTGGTGGGGTTCGACGGGAAGTTGACGATGAGCGCCTTGGGGCGCGGGGTCATGCGCGGGATGAGGTCTTCGAGTTGCGCGAGGAAGGTTTCCTGATCGTGGATGGGGACGCTGATGACGTGAGCGCCGGCGATGACAGGGCCGTAGATGTGGATGGGGTAGCTGGGATTGGGGACGAGGACGGTGTCGCGCGAGTCGAGGATGGCGAGGCAGAGATGGGCGATGCCCTCTTTGGAGCCGATGGTGACGATGGCCTCGGTGTCAGGGTTGAGATCGACGTCGTAGCGGGACTTGTACCAGTTGCAGATGGCCTTGCGGAGGCGGGGGATTCCCTTGGAGACGGAGTAGCGATGGGTGACGGGCTTTTGCGCGGCCTCGATCATCTTGTCGACGATGTGTTTGGGCGTGGCGCCGTCGGGGTTGCCCATGCCGAAGTCGATGATGTCTTCTCCGCGGCGGCGCGCGGCGACCTTCATCTCGCCGGTGATGTTGAAGACGTAAGGCGGGAGGCGCTGAATGCGGCTGAACTCTTCCATGATGACTCCATTATGAACTGCGCGTGGGCAGCGGGCCGTGGGGTGCGATACGGAAACAGGCGCGAAGGGACCTGATTCACAACTGCATGCTGAATTGGATGAGGAGGAGCAGTCGTTAGGCGGCCGGAGCCGCAGCACGGGCCGCGCACGCGGCAGCGGCGGGCGCGATGATGAGGGTGCGAAGCTGGGCCGTGGACTGCATGAGGGAATTATAGCGGGTGGGGCCGTGGTGGGTTGGCCGCGGGTGATGTGGGCGGCGGTGAAGCGGCGGCGGTTTCCTTTAGACTTGCGTGCATGAGCAGGATGCGAGTGGTGGGCGTGATTCCGGCGCGGCTGGCTTCGACGCGGCTGAGCCGG
>JAKAJO010000107.1 GCA_021813745.1 Acidobacteriota bacterium | reverse complement strand
CACCAGAAAGTCGCGCGCGCCCTCGGGGGTGGACTTGGTGAGGATGGGCGTCTCAATCTCCAGGAAGCCCTGTTTCGACATGCTCTCGCGAATGGCCAGCGTAATCTCATGGCGCAGCCAGAAGTTGCGCTGCATCTCTGCCCGTCGCAGGTCCACGTAACGATACTTGAGGCGCACTTCCTCGTTCTGGATTGCTTCTTCGGCGGGCGAAAACGGAGCCAGGCGCGTGTCATTGAGCACGCGCAGGTCCGTCGCTTCAATCTCGATTTCGCCGGTCGGCATCTTGGGATTGATGGCGTCTTTATCGCGCAGGCGCACCTTGCCCACGGCGGCGACAACATACTCGGGCCGCACCTGCTCGCCCTTCAAATGGCCGTCAGGGGTCAGCTCCTTGTCGAGCACAATCTGCGCGATTCCGCTGCGGTCGCGCAGGTCGAGGAAGATGAGGTTGCCGTGGTCGCGACGGCGGTTCACCCAGCCCATCAACACCACTTGCTGCCCAGCGTGCGCGGCGCGCAGGTCGCCGCAGAGATGCGTCCGTTCCAGATTGCCTAAAAAGTCGAGCACTGCGTATGTCCTTTACTGATGGGAGGGTGCGGCAAGAGATGCCGCCAGTTCCGCGCGCGGAACCTTGGTTTGTGCGCCGGTGGAGAAATCCTTCACTGTCAGGATACCGGATTGAAGCTCGTCTTCGCCGAGGATGACGATGCGGCGTGCCGTGCGGTCCGCGGCCTCGAACGACTTCTTCAACCGGAACGACCCATCGCCCAGTTCAATGCTGAGGCCTGCGCGGCGCAGTTCACGCGCCAGCGCCAGCCCGGCTGCGTTCATCGCGGCCAGCTTGGCGGCGTCTTTGGCGTCGGCCATGGGGGCCACATAGGCGTCCACCTTGTCCGCGGCGGCGGCCTGCTCCTGCTGCGCCTGCAGCGTCAGCACCAGTCGGTCCAGGCCGATGGCGAAGCCGATGCCCGGCGCGCGTGGCCCGCCAATGGCCTCGCTCAGGCCGTCGTAGCGGCCACCGCCAAGCAGCGCATTCTGCGCGCCCAGCCCGCCATGCGTGAATTCAAAGGTCGTGCGCGTGTAGTAGTCGAGCCCGCGAACGAGCCGTGGATTGAGCGTGTAGGCCACGCCGGCCGCATCCAGCGCGGCCGTGACAGCGGCGAAGTGCTGGCGCGAATCCTCGTCGAGCGAGTCGGCAATCCTGGGCAGCGTCTCGATGATCGGCTGGTCCTCGGGCACCTTGCAGTCCAGCACGCGCAACGGATTGGTCACGGCACGGCGCTGGCAGTCGGCACACATTTTCGGCGCGAGCGGGACGAGGGCCTCGCGGAGGGCCTGGTTGTAGCGTTCACGGTCCGCCGAGGAGCCCACGGAGTTCAGGTGCAGCGTCCAGCCGGTGATGCCCAGCTCATCGAGCAGCGCGGCGAGCATCTCCAGCACCTCGGCATCGCGCAGCGGCGACTCTGAACCCGCGCTCGGCGGCCCGATGGCCTCCGCGCCAATCTGCCAGAACTGCCGGTAGCGGCCCTTCTGCGGGCGCTCGCGGCGAAACTGCGGGCCAATGTAGTAGAGCTTCTGCAACTGGCCGGTCTCGCCCAGTTTGTGTTCGATGTAGGCGCGGACCACGCCGGCGGTGTTTTCGGGGCGGAGGGTAAGGGATTGTCTAGAAGAGTAAAAATTGCCCTCAACCTCTCTGCAATCGACAGACCCGTCACGGCAATCTAAAGGCACACTATCTGACGTGTTCCCCTTCGGAAAAACAAGCGTTCCGATGACGCCAAATTGTGCGCTGATTCCAAACTGCGTCCGATAGGACTGAACAGCCTTCCATAAGAACCTTATTTCGCCAGCCGTAGCATTTTCGACAAAATTGACGAGGTGAAAGGTTCCGTCAGGCTGCTCAAAAAGAGCGTCACAAAGAGGGGTGTTTGGTTTGGGCATCAACCCGTACCCTTGCACCTGATTCCACCAACGATTTCGCAGAGCGGCTTTCTCGAAACGCGCGCGGTCCTCCCAGGTGTACATCTCCTTGGAAACGATGTCCGTTTCCTCGCCCACGCTGCGGGCAAAGAGGGAGGTGTCTTCAAAGATGGGGGTGCGGATCTCGCCGAAGTTGTAGCGGGCGAAGACGCGGCGCGCCGTGGCCTCGATGTGGTTCCACAGGACCGTCTCCGGCGGCAGCAGGTCGCGCGTGCCGCGCACGGCTTTCAATGTACTCATAACTCTTCCAGTCTAAATGGAGCGATTTGCTCGCATTGACGCAACCTGAGAAGCAGTGCTCTGCCCTTGATTCTGAACCCGCGCTGACAAGGTTCCGCACGCAAAGACCCCATCCGCGGGGGATGGGGTCGTGGGTGCTTCACACGGGAACACAGAAACGGTGCGGAGCGCACTCCGCCGTCGCTGTTAGGCCTTGGCGACCTTGCCACTCTTGATGCAGCTGGTGCAGACGCGAATGCGCTTGGACGCGCCGTTGACCACCGCCTTGACGGCCTGCAGGTTCACGTTCCAGCGGCGGCGCGTCACGTTGTGCGCGTGAGAGATGTTGTTGCCAAACTGCGGCTTCTTGCCGCAAACGTCGCATACCTGTGCCATGGTTCCACTCCAGAATCTTGGTTTCTTCGTCTTGCCGCTGCCGCGCCGGGGGCTCAACTCAGCACTCCCAAAACGGAACCCGCGGCCGGGCCGGACGACAGGGGCGCGCAAAGGCACACATCCCCTACGGCTTACCGAATCCTCAGTATACCCTGAAACGAGGCAAAAGGCCAAGATGAGTGCGCTTTCTCCGCACGCTATCTCTCCGCACGGCCCATCGCCCTGCCGTTGATTTATTCTGCCTTCGATGCCCAACACGCTCTCGATTGCCATGATTGCCATGAACGAGGAGGCAAACCTGCCCCGCACGCTCGAGAGCGTGCGCTGGGCCGACGAGATCGTGGTGGTCGATTCCGGGTCAAAGGACCGCACCATCGAGATTGCCCATTCCTTTGGCGCAAGGACGGCTTACAACCCCATCAAGGGCCACGGCGAGCAGAAGAACGTGGCGCTGGACCTCTGCACCTCCGACTGGATTCTGCTGCTTGACGCCGATGAGGTACTCACGCCCGAACTCCAGAAAGAAATTCAGGACCTGCTGCGTGGCACGCCCCAATTCGACGCCTACTGGATTCCCCGGCTCAATCTCTACTTTGGCCGCTGGATTCGCCACGGAGGCTTCTATCCCGACCACAAGCTGCGCCTCTTTCGCCGCGGAAAAGCCCGGCTGAGCGAGGGAGTGGGGCCGCATTCCACGCCGCAGTTCACGGGGCCGCGCGGCAAGCTGCACCATGACATGCTCCACTACGCCTACCCCACGCTGGCCGTCTACCTGGAGCACATGAACCGCTACAGCAACGAGATTGCCCTGTTGCTCTACAAGCGCGGGCGCACCAGCCGGTCGATGCCGGCGCTGGTGTGGAACGCCATCCTGAACCCGGCAGCGACGTTCGTTTATAACTACTTCTTTCGGCTGGGCTTTCTGGATGGGCGCGAGGGCCTGCTGCTCCACGTGAACCACTCGGTCTACATCCACTGGAAGTTCATCAAGGCGTGGTGGCTCTGGCGCACCGAGGCGCAGAGATAGTCCAGGCTGCGTCGCCAGTCCTCAGATGTGACAACTGGAGAGGCCGCGCTTTTCGAGATACCGCTGGTGATACTCCTCAGCGCGCCAGAAGGTCTGCGCCGGCTCCACCTTGGTCACGATGCGCTTGGGCTTGTAGCGGCCCTCGGCCGTGAGCTGCTCAATCTTCGCGCGAGCCGCGGCCTCCTGCTCAGGCGAATGGAACAAGATGGCAGAGCGGTACTGCGTACCCCAGTCCGGACCCTGACGGTTAAGGGTTGTGGGATCGTGCAGAGCAAAGAAAGCATCGAGCAACTGCTCGTAGCTGATCTTTTCGGGGTCGAAGTCCAGCTCGACTACCTCCGCGTGGCCGGTCTGGTCTGTGCAAACATCCCGGTACGTGGGCCGTTCCAGAGACCCGCCCTCATAGCCAACAGCCGTTGCCGTCACGCCGGGAAGCGCGGCAAAGGCTGCCTCCACGCCCCAGAAACATCCTGCGCCAAACGTCGCCTTCTCTGTGCTCATGATCGATGAGATGCGACACAGCTTCGGTTTGTCTCACCATTTCGCGCTTGAGCTGCCAGTTTACCCGCGCCCTTTGCCGCGCGGACCTCCACTGGGCCGCCCCCCGGGGCGATCGCCCGACTTCCCACCGGGTCTGCCACCGGGCTTGCCAAATGGTTTGCCGCCGGGCCGCCGGGTCCCGCTGGGCTTGCCACGGAAGCCAGACTTGCCCTGACCGCCCGGTTTGCCCCCGAAAGCCGGCTTGCCGCCCTCACGTCCCTGCGGCCCACCTTCCGGGCGTGCCTTCGGTTCAAAGGCCGGCTTTTCCCGGCGCCGGAACGCCGGCTTACGCTCGTCGCGCCCTTTTCCAGAGCCACGGCCGAAAGGCCTGCCCGGCCCCGCAGATTTACCGCCGAAAGCCGGACCACGGCCTTGTCCCTCGCTGGGCCTGCCTTCCGGCACAGATTCAATCTCAATCCCGGGCCGTCCTGCTCGACGGAATTCCGGCTTGCCCGCGCCGGGACCCCTGCCAAAGCCGCGACTGGGAAGCTTGCCGGGGCCTTTGGCAAAGCTCGGCCGCTCAAACTTTCCTCTCCCTTCGGCGGGCTTTTCGCCGCGCGGGGCGAATCCTTTGCCGAATGGCTTCCTGCCAGGTCGCTCCCCGCCAAAACGAGGCCTCTCGCCTTCGTTCTCCCGCACCGGCCTGCCAAAGCCAGGCTTGCCAAAGCCCGGTCGACCGCCTGGCCGCGGTCCGCGCTCTTCGCGGCGCTCCCCGAATCCGCGCCCGTACTGCCCTTCTCGTCTGGGCCGTTCTTCGCGCCCAGGCCGTTCTTGGCGTGTGGCCCCTTCCGTTCCTTTCCAGCGCTCCTGCTTCGGGCGAAATGGCTTTGCGCCGCGCTCGCCAACGCGCGCCTGCCCACGTTGCTCCGGTTTGCGCTCGGCCTTGCGCTCAAACTTCCGCTCGAACCGCCGGCTCGCCGGCCGTCCCGCCTCCTTGGGCAGCATCTGGGTCGTCTTCATGCGGCGCGGCTTCAGCTTTCCCTCGGCGGCCAGGCGCAACGCGGCCACTTCGTCCGGCTCCAGTTCGCGCAGTTTGCCGGGTTCCACGTCGAGCACCAGCGGGCCGTAGCCGACGCGGCGAATCTTTTCCACGTGGTGGCCGATCTCCTCAAACATCTTGCGCAGCTCGCGGTTGCGGCCTTCAATCAGCACTACTTCATACCACGGGTTGTCTCCGGCGCGCACCTGCCGGATGCGTGCGGGCGCGGTGCGCACTTTGCCCTCGCCGGGCTTGCCGCGCTCGATCGCCACGCCGGTTTGCAGGCGCTCAATGTCTTCCTCCGTGGGTTGCCCAGCCACCTTCACCAGGTAGGTCTTTTCCACGCCAGAGGCGGCTCGCGTGAGGCCATTGGCCAGTTCGCCGTCATTGGTCACCACCAGCAGGCCCTCGCTCAGATAGTCGAGCCGGCCCACGGGGTAGAGGCGCTCACCCATCTTGGCGAAGAACTCCATCACCGTTGGACGGCCCTCGGGGTCGCTCACCGTGGTCACATAGCCTTTCGGCTTGTTGAGCATGAAGTAGCGCAGCCGCTCGGCGCCCTGCAGCAGCTTGCCGTCCACGCGAATGTGGTCGCGCACCGGGTCTGCCTTGGTGCCCAGTGTAGTCACCACCTGGCCGTTGACCTGCACGCGGCCCTCGGTAATCAGCTCTTCGGCGTGGCGGCGGCTGGCAATGCCGGCCTGCGCCAGAATCTTCTGCAGCCGCTCCAGACGCGATGGAGGCCCCGTGGGTGCTGCCTCTTCCGTGGCGAAGTGTCCGGCTTCAGCGGGTTCGGCCTCTGCCTCTTGATGCATCTCCGGTTCGGAGGCTTCAGGGTCCAACTCTTCGGGTTCGTGCTCGTCAGTCATGGGACTGCGTCTCAGTTTCTGCCCCTTCGGCGGGCGCCGGCTCTTCCGGATGGCTTTCCGCTCCGGCTTCGGACGTCGTCGCTTTCAGCTCTGTAGAGCTGGCCGACTGCATTCCTTCCACGTCAGACGAGTCAGCCGGGCCTTCGGCTTCCTCCGGCGCGTTCTCATCCAGTTCCGGCCCCACGTCGGGGACGTGCTCAAAGCCCGACTCGACCTCCTGGGTTTCGACTTCGCCCTCTTCGTTGAGCTCCATCGCGGCCATCTTTTCGAACTCGTCCATGGAGGGCAGTTCAGAAAGATCCTTGAGGCCGAAGCGCAGCAGAAACTCCTTGGTTGTCTTGTAAAGAATCGGACGGCCGATGACCTGCTTGCGGCCTGCCGTGCTGATCAGCTTGCGGCTGAGCAGCGAGCCCAGTACACCCGCCGATTCCACGCCGCGAATCTCGTTGACCTCGGGCGCGGTCACGGGCTGCTTGTACGCCACCACGGCCAGCGTCTCCAGCGCGGGCAGCGAGAGCTTCATGGGCGGCTTAAGGCTCTTGATGAACATGCGCACGGCGTCGTGGCACTCGGGTTTCGTAGCCATGCGATAGCCGCCGGCAATCTCTCGGATTTCGATACCCCGGTCATCTTGGGTGTATTGGGCGATGAGTTCATCCAAAATCTGCCGCAATATGGCCTTGACCTCGCGATCACGCTGCCGAGCATCGCGCTTGGCATCGGCCTCGGGGCCCACGGCGTCGCCGTCAGAATCCTTCGCGGGTTTGGAAGATACCATCTGGGGCGATGCTGCCACTTGCCCTCCCGTCATACCCTCACCAGGCTCGGCAGACATCAGTTCCGGAGCATCTGCGTCAGCCGGTGTGGCATCACCTGCTTCCGCCATCTCGATGCCGAGATATGCAAGCTCCTCGGTCAAAAGGGGTTGCGGCTGGGCCGCCGGAGCGGCAGCGAGGCGTTCGGCCTGGTACTCCAAGGCCTCCGCGGCAAACAAGGCTGCGAGTTGAGCCAGCGTGACGGGCTCCTCCGCAGCGTAAATCACGGCTTCAAGCTTGGCTTTCAGACTCATTCGTCAATCCGTACCTCGTTTATGGTACCGGATGCTCTGGGCGCAGAACCGCCTGAGTGAGCCCGCACCTGTGCAAAGCCGGACAAAAACTTTGCTGAGTTAGCCAATCAACCGGAACAAACCATAAAGCAGGCCTGATAAGAGCGCTGCTGCTGGAAGCGTAAATACCCAGCCTGCCGCAATATTGCGTACCGTATTGAGGCGCAGACCATTGCCGTTGCCTGCCATGCTGCCTGCCACGCCAGAGCTGAGGATGTGCGTCGTTGAAACCGGAAGTCCGAAGTTGTCGGCGGCAAAAATCGTTCCCATTGCCACCACCCCCGCTACCGCTCCTTGCGCGTAGGTCAAATGCTCTTTGCCAATTCGCTCGCCCACCGTCACAACAATCCGCTTCCAGCCCACCATGGTGCCAAGGCCAAGGGCCAGTGCCACAGCAACCTTCACCCAGGTGGGAATAAATTGTGTTGCCTGGTTCAGGCTTTCCCGGTAATGATGCAAAGCTGCGCGGTCGGCAGGTGCAGCAGGAAGCGCGTGAGCCTTCTCCATCAGCCGCAACGCCTCGCTGGTCAGGTACATGTCGTTGCGGACGTGCATTTGCTCTTCAGCCGGAAGCGCTCTCAAGCTTCCGTATCGACGCACCTCGTGATCCAATCCGCGCACCACGACATCCAGGTCCGCGGTGGTATCTGGCGTCATGCGACGGCTGCGCACATACTCCGCAAGCGCGGCACGCGGATCATCCGCCGGGATACTCTGCTGGCGTTCAAGGATGCTCTGCACCTGCGCGGAGGCTGAAAGAAGTTGCCGCAGATCGGTCGCTGCCAGACCATGATTCAGCGCGTACGCGGTGGGCACTGTGCCGATCAGAATCAGCATGATGAGGCCCATACCCTTCTGGCCATCATTGGATCCATGAAAAAAGCTGACGCCCGTGCAGGTAAGCACCATCAATGCACGAATCGGCAACGGCGGCGGCTTATTGTCTTTGGGAGCTTCATAAAGGGCAGGAAGCCGCAGAGCCCACTTGGAAGCCAGCAACAGCAGGGCGGCGAGTACAAATCCAATGAGCGGAGAGAATAGCAGTGCTTTCAGCACTTTGATGGCCTGATCCCAGTCCAGCCCGGAAGCGCCGGCGTGCGGGTTCAGCCATTGATTTGCCAATCCCACTCCGATGATGGATCCGACCAGCGTGTGTGAACTCGATGCCGGCAGTCCAAACCACCAGGTCCCGAGATTCCAGAGAATGGCCGCAATCAAGAGTGCGAAGACCATGGAGAATCCAGCACCGGAACTCACCTTGAGCACCAGGTCAACAGGCAACAGCGCTATCACGGCATAAGCGACGGCCCCCGTGGAGACCAGCACGCCAACGAGATTGCAAATGCCGGACCACACCACGGCGAGGCGCGGTTCCATGGAATGGGTATAGATGACCGTTGCGACGGCATTGGCCGTGTCATGAAAACCATTCACGAATTCAAAACCTAGGGCAATGGCGAGCGTCAGCCCAAGCAGAATGTACGCGGAGTGATCGTATAGATGTACAGGAGCCAGATCCCGGGCTACATGAACCGCAATGTAAATGAGACCCGTCGCAAGCGCCGCTAGAAAGATGACGCCACCCACGCGGCTGGGCTGGCTCTGCAACTTGTGATCGAGCAAAGTTGCGGGCTCGGCCAATGCGTGAGTCGCCACAAGATCAGCCATGCCAGCGCTCCGCGCCGTTCAAGCTCTGCACAAAACAGAAGGCGCCCTCTGCAGTGGGCTGTGCCATGGGAACACGAAAGTTGTGAACGGAGAGGGCCAAGGAGCGGGAGAGAAAAATGCCCGGCAATAAGGCTTGCATAAAACCCCGGCAACCGCTGGTTCCGCGGCTGCTTACAATGCGAACACGGAGGATTGGCTCGCTGCCCTTGATCTTACACCTGCCGGGCTGGGTTCACCTGTGATGAAAACCGGGGCGAATTTCAATGCTAGGCGAACAACGGGCGAATCGTCGCCAAGCCATGTGAAAGCGGGAGGATGACCGCTACCTCCCGCCGAAAGACCGGGTCAAGCTGCCGGAAGAACAACCAGCGCATGGGCTGCAATCAATAACCGCCCATTCCTGTCTGCACCGGCATATCCTGCGTCAGCAGAAGCGAGAACGCCGTTCCTGGTGGATTCGTGCTGGGATTCGGATTCAGCGCCACTGCGGTGTAGATGTCACCCGCCATCAACGGCACTCCGGTGGCCCCTGTATCAATCGCAACCACAGACGGGTTGCCCGTCGGCGTTACACGCACCTCATACGATCCGGCAGGAACTTCGAGATATTGCGTGACGGTACCGAAGGTAAAGTTCGAAAGAACCGGCTTGACCGGATTCATAGGGTTCGTCAGGCTCACACCCGGTGCTGTCACGTACACATCCACCGCTCCTGCACTTGGCGCCGCATGCACTACGCGTAGCTTGCAATTGCCACTCGTGGGTGCGGTCAGATCGTCGCTCTCCACAGCAAGCTGCAAGCTGGACGGGGTATTCAGTGCAATGACCGTGTAGTACTGGTTGGCAGTGAGCGATTGCGACTGCGTAATTACAGGTTTCGTTGTGGATCCTGACGCAAAAACCTGGATTGCTTCGTTGGCACCCGCGTCGACCTTCGCATAATTCGATGTCGCTGTCCCGTATGCGGCATTCTGTGCCACTGACATGCTGCCTACCTGCACATCAACGTTGGGCGCGCCAGGCGACGCATGGATAAACTTCACATATGCCGAACTGCTGCCGCCACATCCAGTTACCGCAAGCAAGGCAGCTGCCACAATCGGCGTAAAGAGCCTGGGGAATTGAAGCTTCATTGGGGTGGACCTCCTGATTGTCCTGTTTCCTCGCTATTCGATGAGATCGCCCCAGGATCAGGAAGCAGGCCAGGATCCCCTGCCTTTCACATGACACAAGAAACAAGAATTATATTTCGTGATTTCAAGTAGGCACTATGAATGGATCGCCTTTCCCGCGAGGAAAAGGAACAAAGTGGGGAGCGCAAGGGCTCAACGCCAGTCGTCTTCGCGCAGGTCGGCAAGCTTTTCGGTCATCAGCGCATCAAAACCGGATTGCTTCTTTACGAAAATCTCGCTGAAAAGACGATCCTGCCGCAGCAAAATCGCCTGCAAACGCACCAACTCAAGGAGCGCCAGAAACATGGCCACCAGTGCGCGTTCTGAGCGCGTATGGCTGAGCAGACGGCGCAGAGCAACGGGCTTGTCTTCCATCGTCAGGCGGCGTGCAAGAAACTGGATCATCTGACCCACTGTGACAGAATCATCTTCTACGTTGAAGGTGGGCCGCTTGCGCGCGCGTTCCATAATCTCGCGGAAGACGCGCACCAGATCGACAGTATCCGCCGCAATTTCTGGCTCGGCGGCCACATCGCCCTTGAACTCGCTCAGACCGGGGTTCGTCCATGTTGCCGCTTCAAGCATCTGCTTCTGCTGGAGCATCTGCGCGGCGTTCTTGAAGCGCTCATGCTCCAGCAGCCGCTCCACCAGTTCTCGGCGCGGATCCTCAACCGCTTCACCCGTGGCCGACTCCGTGCGCGGCAGCAGCATTTTGCTCTTGATATGAATCAGCAGAGAAGCCGTGTATATGAACTCTCCCGCCACATCCACGTCGCTCGCCTTGAGCTGATTCACATACGCCAGGAACTGCGCTGTAATCTTTGCAATCGGAATATCGTAGATGTCGATGTCCTGTTTGCGAATCAGGTCCAGCAGAAGGTCCAGCGGCCCATCATAGACCTTGCCAACCGTGACAGAAAATGGCGACTGCTCTGGCTCTTCTTCCTGCCTCTTCTGCTTCGCAGCAGGCTTTGCAGGCTTGTCTTCGGGCGTCGGCGGCGACACCAGCACCAGAGGCGGCACATCGGCGTGTGCGACGTTGCTTGCCTCGGGAGCCGATGAGCTCTCTGCGCTTTCGTTCGCCGGATTGATCTTTTCTTCGGTCACTGCGCTCTCAGTATGCAAGGCCTATCTGTGATTGCTAGCTTGCCGCACCGGTCAGCGTCAACTGCATGGCCGTGTGCACTTCCTGCATAGTCTGCTCGGCGCGCTTGCGCGCGCGTGCGGAGCCGGCGTGCAGAATCTCTACCACTTGCGCCTCGGTGAAGCTGGCGCGCCGCTCCTGAATGGGATTCAGCACCTGCACGAGACCATCCGCGGCCCAGCCCTTGCACTCAATACACCCTATTCCGGCCGAGCGGCAGCCGTCATACACCTTCGCCAGCGTCTCAGGCGTCGAAAACACTTTATGCAGATCGCCAACCGGGCACTTGTCGGGATCGCCCTTGTCCGTGCGGCGAATGCGAGCCGGATCCGTGACCATCGTCTTGAGCTTCTGCCGCACCACCGGCTCGGGGTCGGTCATTTGAATCGTGTTGCCGTAGCTCTTCGACATCTTGCGTCCGTCAGTGCCGGGCAGCTTGGGCGAGGGCGTCAGCAGCACCTTCGGCTCCGGCAGCACATAATGAGGATCCACTTGGGCTGCACGGAGTATATCTCCGGCATTTTTGGCTCTTGTTCTGGGATAGAACTGGTTGAACCGCCGCGCAATCTCGCGCGTCAGCTCCACGTGCGCCTGCTGGTCCTGCCCCACGGGGACAAACTGCGGTTGATAGAGCAGGATGTCGGACGCCATCAACACTGGATACCCGAGAAAGCCATAGGTTGTCAGGTCTTTGTGGGCCAGATTTTCGATCATCTCCTTGTAGCTGGGCACGCGCTCCAGCCAGCCAAGCGGCGTAATCATGCCCAGCAGCAGCGGCAGTTCATAGTGCTGCTTCACCTGGCTCTGCACAAAGATCGTCTCGGGATTGAGCCCCGCGCCGAGGAAATCCAGCGCCACCTCCATGGTGTTGGACGCAATGGAAGACGTGTCGGCGTAGTCCGTGGTGAGTGCGTGCAGGTCGGCGATAAAGAAGTAGCACTCGTACTGGTCCTGTAGTTTGACCCAGTTGGCCAGCGCACCCATGAAGTTGCCGAGATGGAGCTTGCCGGTGGGGCGCATCCCGCTTAAAACGCGCGGGCGAGAAGATGAATTCGCTTGATCGGGCATGGTGCGTATCAATTCCGAGGTAATGCAACAAGATTGCAGCCGTCGCGATTGGGAAGTCACAGACGAGTGGCTCTGCCTATTGTAGCGGGAGGCAGCCCGGGTCGCCCCAGGGCCTAGATATGGGCCAAGCCAAAATACACAATACCGAGCGCTGGCCCCAGCAACATTCGAAGAATAAAGCCCCCCACCAGGATCATCAGGATCCAGCTAATCCAGCCGCCAAGTCGGTCGTAGTATTGCAGGGCGTTGTAAGGCAACATGTTGCGCAGTAGATGGCTTCCATCAAGCGGTGGGATGGGCAGCAGATTAAAGAAAAACAAAGAAAGGTTGATCAGGATTGCGATATGAGCAAGCAGCACCACCGCCTGTAATCCCGAAGGAACGCCGAGACTCAGCATCCCACCCATCGAGGAAAGTACAATCATGCGCCCGCCGGGAACCGCGACGGAAATGATCGCCAGCACCACGAAGGCCACAAGCACCAGGACCAGATTGGACACCGGCCCCGCCAGCGTCACCAGGTTTTCATCGCGCACAATCTTGCGGAAGTTACGGGAAATCACTGGAGTCGGCTTGGCCCAGCCCACCAGCATGCCTCCGATGCCCAGGCCAAATAGGGGGCCAAAAATCATCAGCGCCGGAAAGAGCAACGTGCCTACCGGATCCACATGGTAGGCAGGATTGAGTGTCACGCGCCCTTCCAGACGTGCAGTGTGATCTCCCAAAAGCGATGCGGTCCAGGCATGCGCACACTCATGGAAACTGAGCGAGAAGATAAGAAGAACAAACTCGAACAGGGCAATGATGAAAGCGATCGGCTGCAAACACTCACTCCAGTTGAGGAAACCTGCCTAAAAGCTCAGGTTAGCATGGGCGCTCGAATCAGATCCGGTCCGCAGGGAACGTGCCCACGACACCGCCCGAAGGCACATCCTGCCCTGCGAGCACGATGGCATGACTCCCCACGCGGGCATTTTCACCAATGCTCGTGTGGATCAGGGTCAAGTGGTCAAAATCGCCGGGCGCGTAGCTATGCGAAAAAATCCGGGAGAACGAGCCTATCAATGCGCCTTTCCCGATGGAGATGCCACCCCGATCGTTGAGCAAAGCGCCCTTCCGAATGATGGCTCCGTCGCCAATTGAAAGGTTGTAGCCGTACGTCAGATCAACACCGGGATAGATCTTCACACCGGTTCCCATGTGCTCAAAAATGTGCCGCCCCAACATGCAACGAAAGCGGAGTCCCAACCACAGATTCATGCCAACCGGCGATCGGTCAAACATCTGCCAGAACCAGAGCAGAGGTTTGCGCATCGAAAAGCGCGCCAGGTCCAGCTCGCTGAACTGTTCGGCTTCCAGCGTGACATTCTCCGGATCCAGCGAAAGGCTCAGCACATCGCCGGGTAGCTCCGTGGTGAGCGTCACCGCACGCCGTCCCTCATAGGGACGGCCCAGATAGATCTGGTAGAGCTGGTCGCGCACAATCTCCGATCGGCGCTCAGGTGAGCGATGGCGCGTGAACTCCTCATCCAGAAAGCGAATCCATCGGCGATAGATCTCCTCCGCTTCGGGCCGGGGACGTGGCCCCTGGCCCAGTGCCTGTGCGGGAACGGGTGCGCTAGCCATATGCTTTGCACGATAAACCAAGTGGGTGCTCCGCCGCGAGGCCTACACCACATCTTTCAGGCAGGGCTCCGCGCTATCCTAGACCTTCCGGCGCCAGCGCCTGACATTGCTGCGCCGGTGAAAGAGACCCTCGCACATGCCAGAAGAAACCGTCTCTGTTGCACACTTACCCTCCGCCCCCGTCGCCACAATCGCTACCCTTGGCCGGCATGAAGGCCAGTCCGTGAAGCTCCGCGGCTGGCTCTACAACCTGCGCGAAAGCGGCAAGCTGCTCTTTCCTATCTTTCGCGACGGCACTGGAACTGTGCAGGGCGTGGCTCACGTCAAGAGCGTTCCGACCGAAGTCTTTGAGACGCTCAAGAACCTCACGCAGGAGTCCTCGGTCATCGTCACCGGAAAGGTGCGCGCGGACAAGCGTGCGCCCGGTGGCTACGAGCTCGATGTGGAAGATCTGCAGGTGGTGCAGCGCGTGCCAGAGTCGGACCCGTACCCCATCTCGCTCAAAGAGCACGGCGTCGATTTCCTGATGGAGCACCGCCACCTCTGGGTGCGATCGCCACGTCAGTCGGCCATTCTGCGCATCCGAGCCGAAATCATGCGTGCCGCAGCCGAATACTTTGACTCGAACGGCTTCATCCGCACCGATCCACCGATCCTGACGCCCGCAGCCTGCGAAGGCACTTCAACGCTGTTTCCCGTTGACTACTTTGGCGATCCCGCATTCCTCACGCAGAGCGGGCAGCTCTACATCGAGTCCACCGCGCTCGCGCTGGGCAAGGTCTACAGCTTCGGACCAACGTTTCGTGCGGAAAAGTCGAAGACACGCCGCCACCTCACAGAGTTCTGGATGATTGAACCCGAGGTTGCCTATTGCGACCTGGATTGCCTGCTGGAACTCGCCGAGAACTTCCTCTCGCACATTGTGCAAAGCGTGCTTAAGAATCGTGCGTCGGAATTACAGGTGATTGGCCGCGATGTGACAAAACTGCAAAACATTCTGCCCCCCTTCCCGCGCCTGCGCTACGACGAAGCCGCAGCCATGTTGAACGAAGCGCACAAGAAGGGCGAGCTCGAGAACCCTTTTGAATACGGCAACGACTTCGGCTCGCCGGACGAGACGTGGCTCAGCTCGCAGTTTGACCGCCCCGTGATGGTCCACCGCTATCCCGCGGACGTGAAAGCCTTCTACATGGAGCCCGACCCCAAAGACTCGCGCTTTGCGCTCTGTGTCGATGTGCTTGCACCCGAAGGCTACGGTGAAGTCATTGGAGGCTCCCAGCGAGTTTCAAGTTACGAATTGTTGAAGAGTCGCATCGAGCAGCATCAGCTACCCCTTGAAGCGTTTCAGTGGTACCTTGACCTCCGTCGCTACGGTTCCGTTCCTCACGCTGGATTTGGAATGGGTATTGAGCGCGTGGTGGCCTGGGTCTGTGCCCTCGACCATGTGCGCGAGACGATTCCATTCGCCAGAACTCTCCATCGCATCTATCCCTGATCCTTTCTGATCATCACCGCAATGCAAAAGCGCGACAGCCGAAGCTGCCGCGCTTTTATGTTCTCCTGGCTTTCGCGTCAGAAGGTGAGCCGCACTGCCATTTGCACTTGCCGGATGTTGTAGGCAAAGTTGCTGTTGTCAGTGCCAGTCACCGCACCAAACGGGGTTGCCGTATAAGGGAGCAGATTATTGACATGATTTGTTGTGTCTTCTGAGATCGTGTAGGCATTGGTTCCAACGCTCGTCACGTTCTGATGATTCGTAAGGTTGAATGCTTCCGCCAGAAATTCCAGCCTGTAACGCTCGCGCAGCACGATGCTCTTGGACGCACGCATGTCAATGAACCACGTCTTGGGATAACGAAATGCGTTGCGATCAAAGATCGGAACTCGGTTCGCACCGTTGCTTCCGTTAAACGAGCCGGTACTAATGATCGAGCCTTGCGTCGCCTGGCCCGGCGTCAGATAGAGCTTGGACGAGGATCCGCTAATAAGGGCCGAATAAGGCAAGCCGGCCTGCGTCTGAAAGTCTGGCGCAAGCTCGAAGTCGTTCAGAAGGTAACCAAGCGGTCCGTGGAAGTGCCATGGCGAATCGGCCACGCTGTAGAAGATGAACCGGTATGGCACGTTCTGGTTAGAGTTGCCATAATCCAGCTTGATGTTCGAGGGATCAAGGAGGGCCGTCACTGCCGCTCCGGTGTTGTTGTTTTCCCCATAGTCCAGCGCATGGGACCATGTGAAATTTGTATTGATCGAAATCGAGCGCGACATTCGATGGTTGAATTGCCCCACCAGCGCCTCATAGTTGGAAGTTACGCCGCTGAAGATGTCCGTAATCGAGCTGAAATTTGGATTGGGTCTGTGATTACTATTCGCCGTATCCCAAAAGTACACATTGGCATTGAACATCTGGCCGTTCGCGATTGGGCCAGCGCCACTCGGGTCTTTGACCGTGAAGCTGACCGACGTGGGAGCGGGCAGGTTGGTGTCGACGAAATCAGGCAACCGCCGCCCCCAGGAGCCAAGCCACGAGATACTGAAGACATCATTCTGGCTGATCTGCTGCTCCAGCGTGAGGTCCGCCATCGGAATCTCCGGCAGCTTGAAGTTCTTGTCAATGTAGTAGGCCGTCGCATTTCCACTGGAACCAGTCAGACATGTGCCGTAGTTTGCCGCAGGAACAATCTGCGGGAAGACGGGCGCACAAGTCGATCCTGGATTCAACGTCGGGTTTACCTGTCCGGCGGAAACTCCCGTACCGATCATCGCCTGATAAAGCGTCGAGTTGATGGCTCGAGCATAGAACATACCCCAGCCACCGCGAAGAATTGTCTTGCCGTCTCCGTAGACGTCAAACGCAAATCCAACCCGCGGCGCAAGATTCAGCGCGTAGTCATGAAGATTTGCTGTCTGTGGCAGCAGCGAATTAGGGAGTTGCTGACTGGGGAACTGCTCGTACTCCCAGCGCAATCCCATCGTAAGACTCAAGCGCGGACTTGCCTTCCACTCATCCTGTGCGAAGAGCGCGTAATCGCCAGTGGTGAAGTCGAGCCCCGCCGCGCCGACACCCTGGTTGAAGGTGGTGTAGTTTTCAGCCGTCTTGCCCGCCACGGGATTCTGCGAAAGGTAAAGATCCGAAAGATAGTTGCCTAGCGGCGTATTGCCGGTGTAGCTGTAGCCGCCATATTGGTTGTAAAGGTTCGAAATCAGGTCATCCGTGTGGATATAGTCTTCCCCTACTTTAAAAGTGTGGTTGCCACGCACCCACACCACAGTGTCAGCGATTTGCCAGCGCCGCTCGTCCGGTAGGGCAGCCCGATTCAGGAACTGCGGCGTACCGAATTGGAAGAAGCCGGCGAGATACACATTGGGAGGGAGACCCTGCGGGTTGGCATAACCGCTCGGCGTGTTGACCAGATTGTTTTGCTCGTAGGGCGTCGGTGTCTGATTGAATTCAAATTCAAAGTCGCGGCCGTACATGTAACGCGCTTCATTGCTGATGTTATTGGTGAGGAAGCTGTCCAGCTTGCCCACAATCCAGTTGTCACGCACATAGTCATTGCCAAAGCTGGACGTGCCGTACGCAACGGCAGGGCTCGTCTGGATGCCGGCAGGCGAAGACCATCGCATCTGGTTGGCCTCAATTGAGGCATGATTCTTCTGGTTGATCTGCCAATCCACCTTGGGGAAGTAGATTACCTGCTTGCCGATACGCGGCACTGTGCCAAGCATCGAAGTCAATCCCACAATCCCGCTCGCGTAGTACGTGGCTGCGTTGGCGTAGGAGAGCCCTGTGTTCTTCGCGAGCTGGCAGACTTGCGCGTCCTGATAGTTCGGCGCTGCTGAGCCAGTGGTTACTCCGCACGTCTTGCCAGCGGGCAAAGCGGAATCCGCCGCGGTGTAGAAATTCGCGTTGGCACTTGTTCCCGCGATCGTCGCTGCCGCCGGAAAGTCATGATAAAAGCGATCGGCCGCAATAAAGAAAAATAGCTTGTCCCTCAGAATTGGGCCGCCCAGGGTAAACCCGAGCTGACGGCGCAGATCCGTCGGTTTGAACGACTGCACCGCATAAGTAATCGGGCTTGATGAAATCTGGACCGGGTGGGTGACGTAGGAGTTCTGCGCATTCCACGCACTGTCGCGATCATAATAATACCCTTCGCCATGAAACTGATTGGTGCCGCTCTTGGTCACCGAATTCACAATGCCACCCGCCGACCGCCCGTACTCCACCGAGTAATTCGACGTGTTGACTTGGAACTCCTGTACGGCAGCCTTGATCGTTGAATAGCCCGCACGAGTGCGTCCACGCTCCTCTGAGAAGAACGCCTGGTTATCGTCCGTGCCATCGATCGTCACATTATTCAACAGTGTGCTTTGCCCCCGAAAGCTCAGGAGACCGAACCCATTTGAGTCATTCACTACGCCCGGCGTCAGGAGTGCAAATGCCGACCAGCGATAGTTGTTTTCCGGCACGGATTGCAGCGCAATCTGCGGTACTACGCCGGCAAAGTCCGGCGAAGTCGTGTTCACCATGGGCGCTTCGCCCGTCACTTCCACAGTTTGCGCGGAAGCTCCAACACTCAGGCGCGCCTGGACATCGGTCAAAACACCCACCTGAACTGTCACATTGACGGCGCGGTATTCATTGAAGCCGGCTGCCGTGATGGAAACGTTGTAGGCTCCCGGCTGCAGGTGCAGCACGCGAAAATAGCCAGAGCCGTCGGTCACGGCCGTTTGCTCTGCATTGGTTCCCACGTTGTGCACGACCACCTTGGCGCTGGCCACCACCGCCCCGCTACTATCCAGAACCGTGCCGCCGATCGCGCCGTCCACCGCGGTCTGGGCAATGCTCGGCATGGAGCCGATGGTAAGCAGCAATATCAAACAGACAAACAAACTCCTTGGAATCCAACTGTGAATCATTCGATCTTGCATCTGGCTCTCCTTAAAAGCGCATTTCGCTTACAACGAGGCGTGCTTTCGGCCCAGTTTTTTTCACGCCGCCTCAACTAATGGGTTAAATGAACACTATTATGAGTCGCTGCCCGGCCCAAAATCTGTGATCAGAGCCCTTTGCAGCCACAAATCTGTGGATTTCGTATCCCTTATAGAGCATCGCAAATCTGCGTAAATGGACCATGAATTCGTTCGCGAACTTCCCATCAATCCGCTTACGCAATTGCCTCCGCTCCCGGAGGAGCGCGCAAATTGACTCCCACTTCGCGAGATGTTCCGTCGAATCGCAGAATCATTTGCGTCATCCAACAGATGTCATTCGCTTTGTTTGAGGTTCAAAATGTCCGTGATCGCAGAATCGGAAGAAAAATCTACCCCCAATCGAATATCGGAATCTGTTCTCACTGCCATCTACCAGCGATGGAGTCCGCGCGCATTCGCAAGCCGCAATGTGAGTGATCACGACCTGGCTTCGTTGTTCGAGGCAGCCCGCTGGGCGCCATCGTCCTACAATGAACAACCATGGCGCTTCCTCGTCGGCCAACGCGGAAGTGTTACTTACCAGGAGGTCGCGTCGAGCCTCATCCCCTTCAACCAGCTCTGGGCACCCAAGGCGCCTGTGCTCGTGCTCGGGGTGACCAAATCGCGATTCAGTCATGACAACTCCGCCAATGGGTATGCGCTGTATGATCTCGGCGCAGCGACGGCTCTGCTCGTCTTGCAAGCTGCGGCGCAGGGCCTCGTCGCTCACCAGATGGGGGCCTTTGATCACGACAAACTGCGCCGAGCACTCGCGATTCCCGATGAATTTCTCCTGGGGACAGTGACCGCGCTCGGCTATGCAGGCGATCCATCCACACTGGCCAATGAGAGGCTTCTCGCCCAGGAAAGAGCACCACGCATGCGCAAACCACTGGATTCGATCGTCTTCACAGGCTGGAATCAGCCCGCGTCCCTCGGCTGATCAGGCCATTCGTGCTTCCTACAGCCGTTGCCGCGATCTGCGCTGAGCGGCGCGGTACATTGGAGGCTGGAGGGATGAACTTATGGCCACCACACGCGCCATGCGACGGCAAGTACCCGCCAGGCGACCGCCCCATCGCTACGCCAGGTCGCGCCGCTCTGGCCCGCGCTGGCGGCGCCGCGGCGTGCTGCTGGTCGTTGCCCTTCTCATTGCGGTCGTGGCCTGGGCCAGCCTGGCCCGCCATTTCGCGCCTATGGCCAACACCGCTCGCACCCACTTCGATGCGATTGTCGTTCTCGGCTCACCCGCCGATGCCGACGGCAACCTGACGCCGAACGGACTGGCTCGCGTATCCGAGGGCGTGGCCGAATACGAACGAGGTGTCTCCCCACGCATTCTGTTCACTGGAGGCGCGGTCTCAAACCAGTTCGTTGAATCGGAAGTGATGGCGCGTGCCGCCGAAGCACAGGGCATTCCAGCCTCCGCGATTGTTGAAGAATCCCACGCGAAAGATACCATTCAGAATGCGTGCTATGTTGCGCGCACCCTGCAAACCCATGGATGGACCTCGGCGGAAGTGATCTCTGGCGAAAGCCATCTTCCTCGCGCCGCATTAATCTTCAGCCGATATTCCATGCAATATCGCATGCATGCCGCGCCGCCGATGGCGCCTGCAACGCCAGCCGGCAGGCAGGAAGCCAATGGTCTGGAAACACTCAAAACGATCTACTACCTCATTTACTCCAGTTGGGCTGAGCCCTGTGCTGCCTAGATTCGAGACACGGCACCTCGCTCTGCCCGGCGGCGCGGCGTCTTGCCGCGTTGTCCGGTCTCGGCCCGGTCCTGTAAGCTGAGTGGTGATGCGTCTTTCCGTACGTTTTCCCTTAGCCTTTTCCGTGGCCACCGCACTCGGCGTGTGTCTCCTGCCCGTTGCACGTGCCCAGTCTCAGAGCAGCTCTAGCTCCAGTTCCAGCGTGAGCTCCAGTTCCGCATCTCAAACCACGGGGACTGGCACTTATATCGTGATTGACCCACTAGCCAAGGTCCGCTACGACAACCGGTACGACGTCTCTCTCGGCATGGCTTATGACCACATGAAGGCAGGTCCCACGCTGCTTTCCGGGTCCAACCTCGGAGGCCTCGACCTCGAAGGCTCGTATTGGCTCACCAAGCGCTGGGGAGCGGAAGGAACGGTCCGCTACTACCTGGGCACAAGCGGTGCTGCGCCAAATCCTTACGCGATTCAAGGCCCCTTCGTCAGCCAGACGTTCTTCGGAGCCGGTCCCGAATGGCTTGGTCCCCACAACAAGCACGGCGATCTCATTGCACATGCCATGTTCGGCGGAGTCTATGGCCAGTTTCAGAAGGACCTGCGCGGCCAGCCCCCTTCGGTGGTCGACTTCTATAATGACCAGCTTGCTTTTGCCGGAATCATCGGTGGCCATATGGACCTGAACCGTTCAGAGCACTGGACCTTCCGTGTCACCCCCGATGCCATCCTCACCCGCTACAGCATCAACTACGGCAATCACGCCACATCCAATGACGTGAACTTCGCGATCTCCGTCGGCATCGAATACAAATTCACCAAGAAGAAGCGGTGAGGCAGGTTCACATTCGATCTGTTCCGGTGCTGCGATGCGCAGGTGGCTCTTCCCCTACAAAGAGACACCTGCATGAAGAGGCCCCCGGAATGGCTGCACGAACCGTAGAGCCGCTCTTGCCCCGAGCGTGACACGGTGATCTCACAGTCGCTGTAGCCACGCATCTTTGTCATTCTCGCAGCGGCAAGGCTCCGGCCGCTTCATTCTTTCACCTCAAATCAAATGCTTGTATGCAGAAGGGCGCAAGTCCTTGCATCTCTGTGGTATTCTCGCCCGTTCAGTGATGCCTGTGGAAAAGTGTCACTGGAGAAAATCCTGTACCGGATAGCGACACAAGGTCGGAGAAAGATTCGCTCGTCCGGGCAGTCAATCTCACAAGAGGCATGGGCACATGGAAATGAGGGATACCCTGGGAGTTCTGCTTGCGGGAGGCGCCGGTGAACGGCTCTTTCCGCTCACCCGCGATCGTGCGAAGCCTGCCGTTCCCTTTGGCGGCCATTATCGAATCATCGACATCACGCTTTCCAACTGCATGAACTCCGGCCTCCGCAAGGTCTACATCATGACCCAATACAAAGCCCTATCCCTCAACCGGCACATTCGCGAGGGTTGGACTGGTGTCGTCGCCACCGAATTGGGCGAGTTCTACGAGATGCTGCCCCCTATGCAGCGAACCGGGGCCAACTGGTACATGGGCACCGCTGACGCGGTCTACCAGAACATCTACTCGATCGGGAGCGAGCAGCCGAAATACATCCTCATTCTCTCCGGCGACCACATCTACAAAATGAACTACAGCCGCATGCTCGACCACCACAAGGAGACCAAGGCGGAGATCACCTTAGCCACCTTACCCATCTCCCCCGACGAGGTCTCGCGCTTCGGTGTGGTCGAGGTGGGACAATCCGGTGAGGTGGTTGGATTTCAGGAGAAGCCCGCCACCACTGAGATCCGTTCCCCGTTTAATCCCAACGCCGTGGATGCCTCCATGGGCATCTACATCTTCAACACCGACGTCCTCTTGAAGGCTCTCATCGCCGACGCAGAGGATCCGAACTCAAAGCACGATTTTGGACACAACATCCTCCCTAATCTCCTTGGAAAAAAGAAGATGGTAGCCTACAGCTTCGTCGACGAAAACAAGCAGCAGGCGCTGTATTGGCGCGATGTGGGTACGCTTGACTCGTACTACGAGGCCAACATGGACCTCTGCTCCGTCTCTCCGGTCTTTAACCTCTACGACCAGAGCTGGCCCATCCGCACCCGGGTGCGCCAATATCCTCCCGCCAAGTTCGTCTTTGGCGAGCCCGGCCGCACCGGCATGGCGATCAACTCGGTCATCGCGGCTGGCGTCATCATCTCCGGCGCCTCAATCTCCAACTCCGTACTCTCGCAGAATGTCCGCGTCAACTCCTACTCCGACGTCGACTCAAGCATTATCTTTTCGCACGTCAACATCGGTCGTCACTGCCGCATCCGCCGCGCCATCATCGATCGCGACGTTCATATCCCCGAGGGCACCGTCATCGGCTATGACCAGGTCGAGGACAAGCGCCGCTACTTCGTCACGCCTTCGGGTTTGACCATTGTGACGCGCGATGCCTCCCTCTTCGAGAATCCTGTCGATCCCGACTTCATGGCCCGTTACTGACACGCAATACAAAGGGGGCGCAAAGTATGCGCCCCACTCACCCCCTGCCCATGCAAGCCGCCTAGCTCGTGCGCGGCGCCAGTTCGCTTCCCCTGCCTGCGAAAAGCCCCACCACCAGATAGCAGCAGAGAACAACGATCATTGCGCGCGCCATGCTGTGCGTTGCCTGAAAGACAAGACCCATCACTGGCGTGAAGACCGCTCCTCCAATAATTGCCATCACCAACAGCGAGGCTCCGGGCTTGGTGTGGGGACCCAGTCCACGCAGACCCAGGGCGAAGATTGTGGGGAACATCAGTGACATGAAGAAACTGGTCAAGAAGATGGACCACATCCCCACCCAGCCCGGCATCAGAATAGCCACAGAGACAAGCACCACGTTAGCCGCCGCAAACAACCCCATCAGTCGCGCCGCAGGAACCCGCTTCATCCAGTGGCTCGAGGAAAAGCGCCCTACGCCAAAACCTGCCAGGGTACCCGTCAGCAGATAGCCTGCCGTCTTCTCCGGCAGATGCGTATAGTCCTGCACATACTGGATGAAGTAGCTCCATGTGCCCACTTGGGCCCCTACATAGCAAAACTGCGCAAAGACCGCAAAGAGAAAATGCGGATAACGCAGCAGGTCAGCGTAGCTGCCCTTGGGCCCGCTTGTGGCCTCTGCTTGCGGACCTGCCACTGCCGGAAAGGGTGTGCGCACAATCATGAGCGCCCACAGTAACACCACCACGCCCAGCACAAGGTAGGGCGCAATCACGCGCATCGTCTCATGCTGCAAATACAGCTCATAGGTTCCGGCGAGTTTCATCTGCGCAATTTGCGGCGTCTTGAGCTCTACTCCGGAAAAAATAAAGAGCGTTCCAATCAGAACGCCCGTGATGGCGCCGAGCGGGTTGAAGGCCTGCGAAAAGTTCAGTCGCCGGACCGCACTCCCTGCATCTCCCAATTGCGCAATGAGCGGATTCGCGCCCGTCTCCAGAAAACCCAGCCCGCTCGCAATCACAAAGAGCGCGAATAGAAACATCGCATAGCTCCGCTCAAGAGCGGCAGGCAGAAAGCATATTGTCCCAACGCTATAGAGCATGAGACCGGTCACCAGACCAGTCTTGTAACCAAACCGACGCATCACCATGGCCGCGGGAATCGAAAACAAAAAATAGCCCGTGTAAAAAGCCGACTGCACCAGGCCAGCCTGCAGCCGCGTAATCTCAAACGACTTCATGAACTGGCGAATGAGCACGTCGTTAAGGTTGTTCGGAATGCCCCACAGAAAAAAAAGTCCCGTCACAAGGAAGAAGGCGACTCCACTTCCTGGCGGAACCAGCGGGCTGTTGGAATGCTCTCCGGCTTCAGCCGGAAGCGTGGCAAAGGCCATTCGTCCGCTCCTGCTCTGGCCTCGAGGGCCATCACTCCGCAATCATACTTGCCCCACCACGAAACTGACTTCCACTCAGTGCGATTGTGGCTGCCATATGCGGAACTCACCGCCCAGGTGCATCAGGCTCATCAAGTACAGCATGCCGTCGTAATAGCGGTTCTGCCCGGAAGGAATCGGGGTCTTCCATAGCGCCTCCGTGAAGCGCCGTGCCCGCGTCTGGTCCACAGCAGCCAGCCCGGCTACCGCATTTGTCCCCACCAGACCCGCCGGGTGGTCTTCATGCGTAAGCCCCGGCGTTGCCCCAAGGTCCTTGCCGTCCAGGCTGAAGACCGGGCCATAGGTGTCGATTCCCTGCTTTTCAAAGAAGGCCTGAATACGGTCGCTTAGTTGCTGCTCTGCTGGCGCTTTCTGCCACCACGACCAGTCCACACTCCAGTTGCTGGCCACACGCCACGCGTCATATCCAAACTCGCCCGACTGTGGAAAGCGGTTTGCATGAGGCGTACCGTCGAAGTTCGCATAGCTCGGCGCCAGGCCCGTCACCGGATTCGTTGTCTTGACGAAAAATGCGCGGCTCACCTCTGCCGCACGCGCCCAAAATGCCCGATCTTCGACCGGGCCCCAGCGTGCCCACAACTCGTAGAATGCCGGCAGATGATACGAGGGATCGGTGAACGGCTCCGGCATCACTTCCGGGACGAACAGAATCATGGGTGGATCCGGGTGCATCATCGGCCCGACCGTGTGCACTCCATTCTTGCCCAGTGCGGAGATTACCTTCCGGTGCACCATGGCACGCAGAAGCTTATCCGCCTCCGTGTGGTAGTTGTAGATGCCCTTGCCATCGCCCCAGCGGTTCGAGGCAAACAAAAGAGCCATGGCGAAGTAGGATTCGCCATCCGGCGCCGCACCCTCTGAGTTGTGCGTCCCATCCGTTTTGCACGACCAGGCAAAGAACTCGTAGCTCGGAGCCTTCGGGTCGCTGATATACATGTAGGTCTTCGCCCAGTTCCAGATTGCGTCAAACTCCGCCTTTTTGTTGAGTTGCACAGCGATCATCATGCCGTACGACATGCCTTCAGTTCGCACGTCGTGATTGGCCCAGTCAGTCACATACATCAGCGGACCATTCGCATTGCTGCCCGCCGCGAATGCGATTGACTGCGTCTGCGGGTCGCCGTGGAAGAGCTGCTGAAAGGCGGCATCAATCTTTGCGCGCACTTCCGCCTCAGAGTGGCCATCCTTGACAAAGAGATTTGGATAACGACCCGTCGCGTAGGCGCCCGCGCCGTTCTCATCCGTTGCGCTTGACGCCACGGCGACGCCGCTCATCACAAGCACGGCGAAGATTGTAAAGATTGAAACAACACAACGACGTCGTGCAATCATGGCGAGCCTCCAGGACAATTCGACTGAAGCGATTTACTCAACGCTCAGAAGTATGACCCAGGCTCCCTGGTCTCCGCAATGGCAGCCGCCGTAAATCACTTTCTTATGGATGCCGGTGCAGCACATGCCGGGCAATATCCGGCCAGAACTCGCGAAAGACGTTGGTCAAGGAATCGCGCCCGACCGAATAGCCGAACTTCTCTGCCAGATCAATCGTCGTATCGTCGCCAGATGGATAGTATGTGGTTGAGATGGCCTGCGCCCCAGCGCGCCCAATCATTTCTGCAGCATTGAACGTATTGCGCCCATGGTAATTCGGCGTGATGATCACGCTTGTTCCAGCGTAAATGGCACGCTTCCAGAAACCACCGTGGCCCTTTGCGTAGTAGCGCTCGTCCTCATGCAGCAATGTGGGTAGAGCCCAGAGCACCAGATAATTGCCATCTGTCTTATCCAGAAATCCGCGCCATGTATATGCCCAGTATCCGCCCACACCCTTGCCCAAATCCGGATGCGCATCCGTCCCTTTGGCCAGCAGCGACGTAAGCCCCACAAACAGAAAGGACGAGTAGTCAAAACTGTTCTGGGTGGCCATCTTAAAGGCCTCTTTCGAAGATGGCGGAGCCGGCCGCACACCGGCACTCACTGCGCGGTAGTTCGGCATAAAACCGAGAATTCGCTTTGGCTGTTGCTGGCCCGCGAGAGGTACATTCGACGGGGGCTGCGCCGGTGCGTCAGGCAGATTCGACGATGAGCTCTTTTGCGGCGCAGCAGGCTGCGAAGCCTGTGCCTGGGGTTCCGCCTCCTTCAGGGCTGTTGCAACCGGGCTCGCTTGCCCATCAGCGGGCCCATTCGGCACATCTTCCTTCTGGGCTGCGGCCGCCATAGCCATGGAAATGAACAAAACTGACAAAACAAAAGAGCGCAAAAATCCTCCAGACAAGCCGGCTGATTCCTTCAACACGCTGCGACAGCCGGTAAAGCCACAATACTCAGAATACGTTCTTCCAGCGATACGCTGTCTTACTCTGGCCCACCAGGCTGCGGTGCCTGGAAGTTGCTCAGCTTCAGAAAAAGAATGAACTCTTCTCATTAGACGGTAGTTGCGGCGCCAGGATGCACGGAAGCCCCGCTTTGTACTCGCCTGCGAAGGCGATGAAGAGGCGAATCCCGCGGCATTTCCTCCAATGAACTCATCTCAGAGGGCTGCTTGTGCGCGCACCCGTTGAAGGCGACGAACCCGCAACCGCATCCAGACCATGCGTCGGATCGCGGTGAAAAAGCATCCGCGACAGGTCCGGCCAGAACTCCTGAAAAATGGCACCGCCCGTTCCCTCGGCGGTCACAATCAGTCCGTTGCCAATGGTGAGTCCCACACCGCTGTCCTGCGCCGGATAGTACAGATTCGATAATGCTCCCGAGGAGATATTGCCCAGCACATTGGAGTAATTGGGCTCCCATCGGCCGGTGTTGTCGTGTTTGCAGATGACCGTGGTCGCCATTGCGTAGAGCAGCCTGCGCCGCTTTGACCCATGGCCCATGCGAAAGTAACGCGGGTCCTGGCGAAACAGCGCAGGAAAAACGCCGTTGCCAAGGATCGTCCCATCGAACGAATCGAGGAACTTAACGCCGACACGCTCTCCGAATCCTGACGCTCCCCACGGAAAGCCCGAGTCGGAGTCGGCGGCCTCGCCGTAGCCGGCGACGAGCGCGGCCACGCCAACGTTGGCCGGGTCAATCGCAGCGCGGAAGGCCAACCGCATCTTTTCACCAGCCGTCAGCGATGCGGCGTCCATGCGATATGAAGTATTGAAATTCTGCACTACGCCCAGCAGCCTCTGCTTCTCTTCTTCGCGGATCTGCTCTTCGGCCTTCTTGTGCTGGTCACCGGAAGGCGTGCTTTGCGTGCTGGCCGCCTGGCTATTCTGCGGCGCTGGGTTCTCTGGCAACGCCTGTCCGCCCCCCAAAGCAGCCACAGGCGCTGAATCTTCCGCCGCAAGCAAGCCTGTCGTCAGACACCCAATCGGTGCGCCAATCAGTATGCAAAGCAGCGTTGCTTGTAGACGCAATCATCAATCCTTTCCTGATCGCATTTGATACCGAGCGCTCCCGAGTGATTCGATCGCTCGATGATACTGTGCAGGGCACACTTCTCCCCTCAGCGGAGAGTCGTCACATCTGAGGCACACTTTCCCTTTACGTTTAGAGACACCAAAATTGGCTGACGGTTGTGTGGCATCAGAAAAAATCTGCACGTACGAACATGGCAGGATTCATCGGACACGCAACGATGCGAAGGCCCTTCGACGCATTGCCGAAGGGCCTTCAAAGGTGCTGCACAACCAGCCTAAGCTGTCACCGTCCGCTTCGGCTTGGAGCCCCACAGCCCGTAGTAGGCGATGAAGAGGTAACAGAAAATCGGTATGACGAATGAGTGCTGGATGCCCATCTTGTCGGCTGCGGCGCCAATCAGGAATGGGATGACCGCACCACCAACAACTGCCGTCATGATTAGGCCCGAGCCCTTGCTCGTCATCGGCCCCAGGCCGGCAATGCCCAGCGCAAAGATATTCGGGAACATGATGGAGTTGAAGAAGCCGCAGAGCACAAGCGTCCAGATGGCCACCTGACCCGAACTCGCCATGGAGACAGCCAGCAGCACGGCCCCGGCAAATCCAAACCCACCAAGCAACCTGCCCGACTTGATCTTCGTCAGCACCCACGATCCCAGCAGACGGCCCACGAGCGCTCCGGCCCAGTAGAGCGAAACCAGAAACGAAGCGGTCTTCGCGCTGCTCACCCCCTGCGTCTTGAAGTAGTTCACGGCAATCGACGCCAGGCCCACCTCAACACCGACATACAGGAAGATGCCTACTGCGCCCAGCACCGTGTGCCGGTAGCTCCAGATGCTTCTCGACAAAATTGCATCCCCGTCCTTCGCGGGGCGGAACTCTTGCGTATGTGCAATATGAGGCAGATGCAGAAACGCCACGGCGATGCCAAGCAGCAGAAGCGCTCCGGCAATCAAAAGATAGGGCACGCGCACCGTATCGGCAATCGCGGCCTTCGAGATGAGCTTCGACGGATCCGTCAGGATGAACGCGCCAGCCACCAGCGGAGCGATCGTTCCGCCGAGTGAATTGAGCGCCTGAGCCAGCGTCAGACGCACCGGAGCAGAATGCTCTGGCCCCAGGATGGCCACATAGGGATTCGCTGCTGTCTGCAACGCGGTGACACCCGCGCCTACGACGAACACCGCGGTCAGAAACAGCGGAAAGCTCACCAGCTTGGCCGCGGGAACAAACAGCACGCAACCTACCACCTGGATAAAGAGCGAGACCACCATCGTCCGCTTGTAGCCGATGCTCTCAATCAGCCGCGAAGTTGGCGACGAGAACACAAAATAGGCGAGGAAGAAAGCCGATTCAGCCAGCATCGCCCAGGCATATTCCAGGTTGAAGATGGACCGCAGATGCGGCACCAACGCCATGTTCAGGTTAGTGATGAATCCAAAGATGAAGAACAGCGCGGCGACCGTGATAAACGGCCCGGTGTAGCTGGGGGCGGTTGCTGCGGGTTCGGCGGTTGATCGGGTAGACATGCGGAACGGTTCTCCACTTCCTTTGAAAGGTTCAGCCCGGTTAGGGCTTGGCTCCGCGCATCGGCCGCAAACGCCGTTCGGCGCTCTGATGCTGGATTGCCTGTTGCTCGGGGCCTGGGCTTGCTGTTTTGCTGCACACAACACTATACGGAAAGCCCTTCGACGGGCTAGTGGTATTCATGGCTTCCGTGGACGCTGCATTAGGGCCTGGCGAGCACTCTTTCCGCAAGCTGCGCACCACCCAGCGGATACCGTATCCTCAAACCATACCGAGGAGATCTTGCGTGGCCAACGAAACGCTGACAGGCGCCCGGCTCAAGAAGGTGCTGGCGGCTCTTGAAGAAAACTGGCAGGCCGAGATGGAGGCCTATCACACGTACATGGCGCTCGCCGATCGGGACACCGATCCGGTGCGCGCGCAGGTGCTGCGCCACCTCGCCAACGCAGAGTGGGAGCACGCCGCCTTGTGGCAGGGCCGCATCGTCGAGCTGGGCGGCACCGAGCCGGCGTATCGCGGCAGCCCCGGCGGCGAGGCTGACTCGCTCGCCAATCGCGCCGGCGGTGTCCGCATGGCGCTGCGCCGCCTGGAGATTGAAGAGAGTCGCCATATTGCCACCTACGGCGAACAGCTCAAAGCTCTCGGCGATGAAGGTTCCATCGCCATCCTCGACCACGTCATCGAGGATGAAAAAGACCATTACCACGAGCTTGGCTCCCTGCTGCGCGGCCACTACACACCACCCGCCGGTGCGCCCAAAATCGACCCCAAGGCCGTGCTGGATGAGTTGCTGGCCAAGCGCAACAAGGGCCGCAAGCAGCCCGGTGCCTGGATCGGCGACGCGATCTATGGCATCAACGATGGCCTTGGCGCCATCTTCGGCATTGTCTCCGGCGTATCCGGCGCCACCGCGGGTGACAGTAAATACGTCCTGCTTGCGGGCATCTCCGGCATGATCGCCAGCGCGCTCTCCATGGGTTCAGGCGCATATCTGGCCGCCAAAAGTGAGCGTGAAATCTACGACGCTGAAATCGCTCGCGAGCGCGAAGCCATCCAGATGAACGGCCCCGAAGCGCGAGAGCTGCTGTCGCTCTACTACCAGGTCAAGGGGCTGCCCGAAGAAGACGCGCACAAGATGGTGAACCACATTGCCAGTGACCCGGAGCAATTCCTGCGTGTTCTGGCCAGCGAGCGCCTTGGCACATCGGAAGACGCCTTGAGCAATCCCATTGTCTCTGCCAGCTCCGGTGCTCTGTCCACAGCGATCGGCGCGCTCATTCCAATCATTCCCTTCTTCTTTATGCAGGGTGTACCAGCGGTCATCGCCGCAGCGATTGTCTCGCTGATTGCTCACTTTGCCGTGGGTGCAGCCAAGAGCCTCATCACCGTGCGCTCATGGTGGTCTTCCGGCATGGAGATGACGATCGTCGGCGCCGTCGAGGGTGCCGTCACCTATGGCATCGGTATACTACTGGGCCATAGCGGTATGTAGCCGGCTGCACTGCCTTCGACTGATTGAGGTTCCCTTCATTGCCTGACAAGTCTTTGCGTATCCTCACTGTCGTATCGTCGTTGGGGCCTGGCGGCACTGAACGTGCTGCGGAAAACTACACGCTTGGCTATGCCGCATCCGGTGTTCCGGTCGCCGTCCTGGCCAGCGCTGGTGGCTCGCGCGCGGATAGGCTCACACGCGCCGGTATTCCCGTCTTTCTGACAGGACAAGACCGTAAGGGATACGATGCTGCGCTTCGGGCGGCACTTGATTGGAATCCGAATATCGTTCACATTCACCGACATCGCGCGACCCCTGAGTCCACCAACCTACTCAAGCAGCTTCATAGTCCTCACCGGCGCGTGCTCGAGACCAATGTTTTCGCCCGCTTCGATGCCTCACCCAGCGGCACGATGATTGACGTCAGCTTGCAACTCTCCCGCTGGTGCCTGTGGCGCTGGCAGCAGTGGAGCAGGGGCAGCATCGGTGGGCCTGTCGGAACCGTTATTCCAAATTCCGTGGACAGCCGCGCCTTTTCCCCCTTAAGCGAAGAAGAACGCGCGGAAGTGCGCAAGAGTCTCGGCATTCCTGCCAATGCATTTGTCTTTGGGCGCATCGGCCAGCCCAGCAACGCCAAATGGTCACTTGCCACCCCGCGAGCTTTCGCAAAGATTGCTTCGAAAGTACCCAATGCCTTCCTGCTCCTGGCGGAAGCGCCGCCATCCTTCGCCAAGCCCATCGCCGCGCTGCCCGATGCAATCCGCCGACGCATTCTTTGCAGACCCTTTATCTCAGGGGATGAGAATCTGCGCCGCTTTTATGGAGCCATGGATGTCTTCTTACACACCTCAACGATCGGCGAGAGCTTTGGCTACGTGCTCTGCGAAGCGATGCTCTGCGGTATCCCGATCATCACGCTCAGCCGGCCTTCACGCGATAACAGCCAGCCCGAAGTTGTTGGTCATATGCAAGGTGGCCTCGTCGTGGCGCGCGAGAAATTCTTGCCGCAAGCCATGCTTCAGCTCATCGAACAGCCCACCCTGCTCCGTCAACTCTCCAGTAGAGCGCCTGAATGGGTCCGTTCCAGATTTGATTTGCCGATCATCGCTGAAAACCTGATTCGCGTCGCAGAAATCGCGCTTGCGTGCACTAATCGCCGCCAAATCGCCGAGCGTCTGCAGGCCGATGGATTTATGACCCAATGCAGCAATGAGGAAATCTACACGCAATTGCGCGACGCAATCGGTACACCATCGCCCCTCGAACTCTCCCTCATGCGGGTCGAGCACTTGCCGCAGATCTATCGCATCTTCACGCGCCTCAAGACCCTCCTCGCGCGCCGCACACTCTGAAAGACACTCTCACCCGCTGACATCAGCCGGCCGGCCGGATTCCGCCAACTCCCGCGCCGCTCCGCGCCCCAGCCGAATGCAATCGGGAATCCCGATGCCGTCGTAGGCATTCCCTGCGAGCTTCAGGCCTGGCAATGTCGCCACACGCGCGCGAATGCGCGCCATCCGCTCCTGATGGCCCACTGCATACTGCGCCATCGCTCTCTGCCAACGCGCCACCTGTGCAAATTCAGGCTTCGCCCTTGCGGGCATCGTCCTGGTCCCCAAAATCTCCCGCAGCTCCCGCTCCACGGCGGCCACCAGCTTGTCATCCGGCTCAGTCAGTAGCGCCTCATTCTTCATACCGCCCAGAAATGCCCGCAACACCGCTTTGCTCGGCGGCGTACGCCCCAGAAATTTACGGTGCACAAAGGTACACGCCAACATGCTGCGCCCCTCGCTCACCGGGACCAGAAACCCAAAGCCCTCCGGCAAAGACCCAAGCTGGTTCTCGTCGTAGACCAAATTCACAGTGATCGACGAAGAATAGGGAATCCCGCGCAGCTCTTCGCCCAGCACCGCATCCACTGGCTCCAACAATGCGCCAGCAGCCCACGCCGGCGATGCGAAGATCACCGCATCAAATTCCTCCGCAGTTCCATTCGCCGTCACGCGCCAGCCGGTGGCAGTCTTTTCCAGCGCCGACACCGCGGTTGAGCGCCGCACCCAGGCTGGATTAATCCTCGCCTCGAGCGCATCCACCATCTGCTGGAGCCCGCCCCGCAAGGTCGTGAAGATTCCCCGCGGCCCTGCAGGCTTCGCCGCCACTCCCGGGGCCGGCTTGGCCGCGTTCATCTTTGTCCGCATCTGCTGGTGCGCCGCCAGCATGCCGCGCGTCAGCGAGCCATACTGCGTCTCCATCTCCACCAGTCGAGGCAGCACGGTCCGCGCGCTTAACTGCGCCGCATCTCCGCCATAGATTCCGGAGAGCAGTGGGTCCGCCAGCCGGTCCACGGCCTCTGAGCCAAAGTGCCGCTCCACAAGGGCAGCCACTGACTCATCCTCTCCCGCCGGTCTCGGCGGATGCAGCAACTCCAGCGCCATGCGTATTTTGGTTTGCAGGCTGAAGAGGGGCGTGAGCGCCGTCGGTACCAGCTTGGTTGGCACCAGAAACATCAGACCATCCGGCAGCGGCACCAGCCGGTTGTGCACGACGATGTAGGTCTTGCGATCGGCATCATTGGACGGTGTCAGTTGATCACCCAGTCCCAGCTCGCGACACAACTCTGCTGCCGCCGGCTTTTCAGATATAAAGGAATCCGGCCCACCTTCAATCACCGCGTCATTCACAACTTGCGATGCGATCGAGCCACCCAACCGCGCGCGCGACTCAAAGAGCGCGTACTCCACAGGCGCACCGGCACTTCGTGATTTCTCCAGCTCATAGGCGGCCGAGAGCCCCGCGATTCCCGCGCCGATAATTGCTATCCGCATCTGTCTTGACCTCGCTCCGGGAAAGCTGCACAACTTCAAGTTCTTTCCCTTCCAAAATTGGCATTGTCAAAATCGCGCATGCCAACGGAAGCCTGTACCTTTAGAATCAAGCCCAAAGTCGGCAGTGTGGTGTGATTCGTGTCACTTCAAGTCCACGCTCCGGTTGTTTAACAATGGCTAAGTATGCTTGCGCGCCAGCAGAAGCCGCGCATCCTTTCTTCAACGCATTCTTGTTGGCACTTCGCCGTCCACCGCGGAAAAGTCTTCACGCAGGAGCCACTCGATGAACGCTGAGTTGATCCACCGCCTTCATTTCGCCTTCACCGTTACCTTCCATTATCTCTTTCCGCAGCTCACCATGGGCCTGGCACTGCTCATCGTGGTACTTAAAACCGTAGCCCTCAAGGAGGCCGGCGGCGAGTGGGACCGCGCGGCGCGCTTTTGGGGAAAGATTTTCGGCATCAATTTTGTCTTTGGCGTTGTCACCGGGATCCCCATGGAATTCGAGTTCGGCACCAACTGGGCTCGCTTTTCGCGGCTCTCGGGCGGCGTCATTGGCCAGCCCCTCGCCATGGAAGGCGTCTTCAGCTTCTTTCTGGAATCGGCATTCCTCGGGCTCTTCCTGTACGGCGGTCACTGGCTCTCCAAGCGAATGCACTGGTTCTCCGCGGTCATGGTCTTTGTGGGTTCGTGGATCTCAGGCTTCTTCATCATCGTCACCGACGCGTGGATGCAGCATCCCGTGGCGTACGCCCATCTGCCCAGCGGCCAGTTTGAGGTGCTGAGCTTCTGGCAGCTGTTGCTGAATCCGTGGGCACTCCTGCAGTACGCACACAACATGACCGGCGCCGTCGTCACCGCCAGCTTTGTGATGGCAGCTACCGGCGCCTTCTATCTTTTGGAGGGCCGCTTTCAAGAGTGCGGCTGCGCCTATGGCAGAATCTTTCTCAAAGTGGGCGTCATCGCCGGACTAATCTCCACCATCCTCATCATCTTTCCCACCGGCGACCTCCACGGCAAATACGTCGCGCGCAATCAACCCGCGGCCATCGCAGCGATGGAAGGCCTCTTCAAAACCGAGACCGGTGCAGGCATTGTGCTGATGGGTCAACCGAACGAAGAAACGCAGCAGATTGACAACCCGATTGTCGTCAATAACGTGCTCAGCTTCCTGATCTACGGCACCACCAAGGCCGAGGTCAAAGGCCTCGACCAGTTCCCGCGCGACCAGTGGCCTACCACCCTGCCACTGCTTTACTACGCCTATCACATCATGGCCGGCCTCGGGACCTACTTTGTGCTCCTCATGATCGCGTCCGCGTTCCTGCTATGGCGCAGGAAGCTCTATCAGACCCGCTGGGTCCTCTGGCTGCTGCTCATCAGCTTTCCCCTGCCCTACATTGCCAACACCGCCGGCTGGATGACTGCGGAGATTGGCCGCCAGCCCTGGCTCATCTACGGTCTGATGCGCACCAGCGAGGGCTACTCGAGCATGGTTTCCACTGGGAACGGGCTCTTCACCCTGCTGGGCTTCATGGGCCTCTATGCGCTGCTCGGCCTGCTCTTCACTGTCCTGGTCTATCGCGAAATCAGCCACGGGCCGGAGATGAAAGACAAGGCAGCCGTCGCTGCCGACTGATCGCACCGCCTGACGGATGCAAACAAAGAAGGGAGCATTGCGATGATGGGCTTTATCTGGTTCTGGCTGGTTGCGGTGATGATCGTTGGTTACGTTGTGCTCGACGGCTTTGACCTCGGCGTCGGGGTGCTGCATCTCTTTCTGGTGCGCAATGAAAGCGAGCGTCTCGCTACACTGCGCTCCATCGGCCCCGTGTGGGACGGCAACGAGGTCTGGCTGCTCGCCGGTGGCGGCACGCTCTACTTCGCCTTTCCCCTGCTTTACGCCTCAGCCTTCTCCGGCTTTTATCTGCCCCTGATGATCGTCCTCTGGCTGTTGATCGGGCGGGGAGTGAGCCTGGAACTGCGCAACCACCTCGATCTCGGCGTCTGGCGTTCGCTGCTCGACGGCGTCTTTGGCCTGGCCAGTGCCCTGCTCGCCATCTTTTACGGCGCGGCCCTCGCCAACGTCCTCCGCGGCGTACCACTGCAACCGGATGGCTACTTCTTCCTGCCGCTCTGGACCAACTGGCAGCCCGGCGTTGCGCCCGGCATCCTCGACTGGTACACAGTCATCGGCGGCCTCGTCGCACTCGTCGCCCTCACGCTGCACGGCGCGCTCTGGCTCACCATCAAGGTATCGGGCGATCTGGAGCAGCGCGCCCGCAGGATCGTCACTCCGCTCTGGCTCGTGCTTGTCGCGCTCACGATCGTCAGCCTCATCGCGACCATTGCTGTGCGCCCCGCCAGCCTCAACAACTACTTCCACTACCCGGTCACCTTCGTCGTGCCCGTCGGCGTGGTTGCGTCGCTGGCTGCGCTCTGGTTCTGGAATCGCGGCGCACAGCCAGTCAAGGCCTTCCTTGCATCGAGCGTTTATCTCTTCTTCATGCTGGCCGGCGCCTGCTGGGGCGTCTATCCCACGCTGTTACCCGCCACCACCGGCGCAGCCAATGACATCACGCTCAGCCGCGCGCTCAGCGGCCCCCACACGCTTTCGGTCGGCTTGGCATGGTGGATCTTCGGCATGGCCCTCGCCGTGGCCTACATTGTCTTTGTGTACAGCCGTTTCAAGGGCAAGGCCGATGCGGCGCCCGCCAGCCACTGAGTCGCTCCGCGCAGCAAAGGAATGGGCAGGTGAGCTTCACGTTCACCTGCCCATCTCGCTCTCTCTGGACTTGTTGTGATTGGCCTGGCCAAAAGACTCGCCCTACAGCATCACCAGAGGTTCCAACGGTGCTGCATCCTTGAACGCTGAGGCCTGCTGCTCGCGCTCCGGGTCCCAGTTCTTCGGCTGATAGATGCAGCAGGGCTCCTGCGCCAGCGGATCGCCCGTCAACGCATAGGCCCGCGCGCGCGAGCCGCCGCAAATCTCCTTGAACTCGCAGGCGCCGCATTTGCCTTCCAGCTTGCTGGTGTCGCGCAATGCCTTGAAGATCGGCGCGTTGCGATAAATCTCCGCCAGCGGCGTCTCGCGCACATTACCCGCATGAATTGGAAGGAATCCACTCGGGTACACATTGCCCACATGCGAGATGAACATGAAGCCCTTGCCGTCATTCACCCGCCGCGTGGCCCAGCCCATGGCACGTGTTTTACCGTCGGTTTTCGGCGCGCCTGGCTCATACTCCTGCGCCGCGCCATGCGTGTGCCCATGGCCGTGGCCCATCTTCCGCTCTTCCAGATTGTGCTGCAACAGGTAACGCCGGTAGTGCATCGCTTCAGTCGACTTGATCTGAAAACTCACGCGGTGCGAAAGCTCATAAATCTTGCCAAAGACCCGCTCGAACTCCTCGCCCGAGAGCAGATCGTCCAGTTGCCCGCGCCCCACGGGGACCAGGAAGAAGACATTCCACATCACGATCTTCTGCTTCTCAAACAGCGCACAGAGACTGTCAAGATCCTGCGCGTTGTGGCGGCTGATCGTGGTATGGACCTGAATCGGAATGCCGGCTTCGTTGGCCCACTCAATAGCCTGAATCGTGCGCGCCCAGGCGCCCGGCAACCCGCGAAATTTGTCGTGAATCTCGGGCGTCGAGCCATCCAGTGAGATGCCCAGCCGGACGATGCCGGCTTCTTTCATCTTGAAGATGGCCTCGCGCGTCAGCAGCGGCGTGGCGCTCGGCGTCACCGCCACCTTCACGCCCTTCTCCGCCGAATAGCGAATCAGTTCATAGAGATCCGGCCGCTTGAGTGGGTCGCCACCCGTAAATACAAAAATCGGAACCTGCATCGCGGCAATCTGGTCAATCAGCGCCTTGCCCTCGGCGGTCGAAAGCTGGTCTGGGTGCGCGATCGGCTGCGCCGCAGCGCGACAGTGCTTGCACGCCAAGTCGCAAGACTGCGTCACCTCCCAAATGGCCAGAAATGGTGTCTCGTCATAGTTCAATCCGCCGCGAGCGGGAATATTGTGCATGGGTTGCATCGGTTGCATACGGACCTCCTGCGCAATCGCGGCAAGCTGGCCCGGCACATCTTGGAGCAGCGGGAAAGCACCGCGATTCCTCTCTAGGAAATCAGTAAGCCTGTGCAAAATCTGTGATTCACATCACCATTCTTTGCCAGGATGCCAAAAATTCACCGTCTCCCCACTCGACGGATGCCTCTTTCTGGTCCACAATGCTGGTGACCGATAAGTCGAAAGCCACTTCTCCGCGTCTAACGAGCAGGAACCAATGCGCCGGCAACCAACGACCCAGGAAAGGCCGCTCTTTAGGTGATCTGGCTCACCTGACCTCGTGCTACCCGGCACCGATAACCTCAACTGAGTCTGCCACTGTACAGGCGCACATCAAGGAGGTTGCCATGGCTGCCAACATCAAGCCCGGGTGGATAAAGCCCACCACAATCCTCTTCGCCTCCGAGATCCCTACCAACGAAAAAGCCCTCTCCTTTGCCATCGCACAGGCGAAAGAATTTGGCGCGGATCTCATCCTGTTTCATGCATACGACACTCTCGTCGTCGCGGCGTCTGAGACCTCCGGTATCCGTTATTACGACTATGCCGCCGCCGCCCGCACTGAGCTTCATTATCTTGAGCCCATCGCCGAGCGCATTCGCGCGGCAGGGGTGCGTTGTGAAGTCATCGTGCGCCCAGGCCTTGCAGCAGACCAGATCCTTTCCTTCCTGCGCGAGCGGGAAGTCGATCGGATCGTCATGGGCACTCACTCGCCCGGACCGATTGGAAAACTTCTGGTCGGATCGGTGGCAGAAGCGGTCCTGCGCCATGCAAGGGTACCTGTCTTTGTCGTAGGTCCAGACGTCGTCGACGCCGCCTATCGCAACTTCGCGACCCATACCGTGCTTTGCGCGGTCAGCTTCACGGAGAGCAGCGTCATCGTCACCGCTTTCGCTGCCAAGCTAGCTGCACAACATAAAGCCCGTTTGGTGCTGCAGCACGTCATCCGGCCGCAGGATCGCTCCAACTTCCTGGCAGGTCGCTCCATCGAAGAGATTGAACAGGATCTGCTCTCCCTGGTGCCGGATACGGAACGCAAGCTGCTCCAGATTCAGCCCATCGTGGTGCCTGGCGACCCCACCGAGGAGCTGCTCTATCAGGCGCATGCACAGCAGGCGGACATCGTTGTCATGGGCGCGCACAGCACCACTGCGTTTGCGGCCATTGCGCGAACAGGCATCGTCTACAAGATGCTTGCCCATGCATCTTGTCCCGTCATCGCATTGTCCCCGGCCGTGCTGGAAGCCTGTGGCTTCAAGTACGAAGATGAACATCCGGCCGAGGTCTTTCTCGCAGGCGTCTTCTAACCTGCGGGGTTATCAGACGGCCTTGAGATCACCGGCCCACCCACCGGACGCGCGCCGGGTGGGCCTTCATCGAGAGGAGGAGGCTCACCCGGCGAAGCGGGCCAGCGGAGTGCCGTTCTTCCTATCACAGATAGCAAACCGCCCAAAGCGGCCTCATCGTTTCATCGGCTCACCCCAAAAGGTCTGGTGCTGTAGAGGGTGTCGCTTTTCTAATTTGTGTCACGAAGGGTAGCGCCTAGCCATGCCTTAGCGCGATGCAACTGGAGGCAACTTCAGGTCCCCGCACGGCTTGCCCTGACAAAGCGCGCCTGTAATCCCTTTGCCCTCTTCAATCGTGTAAATTCGGTCCTCCGCGGGCAATTTCACGAATTCCTTCTGACCTGAGGGCCAATGAATCTCTGCCGTTCCGGCATCGGCTGCGTCCCCCAGCCCGAAATGCACGCGGCGGTCGTTCTCTGAAATATAACTGCTGCTCGCCAGTACATCCTGGCGCATGCGCATCCCGTTAGCCTTCAGATACACTGTCGCGCATGTTGCATCTCGTGGACTCTTCCGACCATTTGCAGGATTTTTACCCCCTACAAGCTTTAGTTCGACCCAGTGATGATGATCAGGATTCACATTCCGCAGCAGCACGGGCGGTCCGTCGATCGGATTGATCACTACATCGATCTTGCCGTCATTAAAAAGATCGCCAAATGCGGCACCCCGCGCCGGGATGACATCGGCCAGCCCCGTTCCTGTCACTGCTGGCATCAACTCGAACTTCCGGTCCTTGGGCCCATCTGGCACATTATGAAACAACAGCGGCCGCTCTGCCCATGAGGTGCCCCAGTCGTGTTGATCCACCTCAGGATAGACATGGCCATTTGCCTCGAACAGATCCAGCCATCCGTCATTGTCGTAGTCAACAAAGGCGTCTCCCCATCCCACAAAGGGAATCGTCGGCTGGGCAAGACCAACCTTGTAGCTCACATCGGTGAAGCTCACATCGCCATCATTGTGAAACAGCACTTTGTAGTCGTCACCAAAATCGGTGACGTAAAAATCGATGAGGCCATTGTTTTCGTAGTCTCCCGGCGCAATCCCCATCGATGCAATCTCACGCCCGTCCTTGTTCAGCGCAAAGCCGGAGACGTAACTCTGGTCGTCGAAAGTGCCATCTCCCTTGTTGATGTACAGAAAATTGGGTTCAGAATCATTGCCTACCACCAGGTCAGGCTTCCCATCCCCGTTGATATCTATAAAGATCGCAGTGAAGCCGTAGTACTTGTCTTTGTCCTCTACGCCAGCCTTGACCGTCACATCGGTAAACGTCCCGTCCCCGTTATTGTGGTAGAGATGATCCGGCTCGCCCGGCAGCCCACGCGGACCACAGTTCACATTCGCGCCACGATACAGACACGACGCATACCCTACGGCCTTTGTCCCGGCAATCGGCAGACTATTGCGATCAAAGTGCACGTAGCCGGTGATGTAAAGGTCTAGTTTGCCGTCGCCGTCGTAATCGCCCCAGGCTGACCCAGGTGTCCAATTATCCGTGTCGAAGCCCGCCTTCGGCGCCACATCTGTAAACGTCCCATCATGATTGTTGTGGTAGAGCCGGTTCTTGCCGTAATTGCCAACAAACAAATCGGGCCAGCCGTCGTTGTCGTAGTCGGCCACTGAGCAGCCATAACCCCAGCGATCGTTCGTCACGCCCGCCTTGGCCGCCACCTCCGTAAATGTCCCGTCATGGTTGTTGTGAAACAGCGCCGAGTGCGGCGATGCTTCTTTGCCATCCAACGCATCAAACGTCGATCCGTTCACCAGATAGATATCGAGCCAGCCGTCATTGTCATAATCCAGCAGGCACACTCCAGAGCCGTTCGTCTCCACAATGAACTTCTTGGCCGGCGTACCCATTTTGTGCTTCCAGAGCGATAGGCCCGCCTCCTTCGTGATGTCCTTGAAGATGATGGGGCCTTTATCCACAAAGCCACCCGCAGTGATCGGACGCCGCTGCGCATCGTATTGCGCCGGTGCCGCTACGCCGGCCGCAATCCCGCTGCTCATGCTGTGCTGCGTGGGGGGCGCCTGCTGCGCCCGACTCAGAATGGGGATCAAACTGGCCGCAAAAATGCCGCAGGCCACAACTCGAAGGTGCAAAATGCGAAACTCCTCTTTGGTCCGCAGTGTACCGTATCGGCATCACCACCTGCCTCCGCGCTGCCCCGCGCTTGAACCCCTCCTTACTTCCCCATGGCGCGCTGCGCTGACCCGGCGTATACTGGCGCCATAGCGGGGTGGCTGGCACCCCGCAGCAAGTGAGGTGCGTCTTCCACAAGGACTACGGCTCACTCACGCTCGAAGGCCCTCCGTCAGAGGCTTCCAGTTGGCGCGCAGTGGCGCGCGTTCTCCGAAGTCCCGCGGATCTTCTCAGTTGCGTCGTCTATCCCACCCGCTGCGCCCTTTGCGGCCACTTTCTCTCGCGCTTCCTTCCCGTTCCAATCTGCGATGTCTGCTGGGCTGAGTTTCCAGCCCGCTCCGGTTCCCATTGCCATCGATGCGGAGACAGCCTTTCCGCTCCGCCAGTCAACGAAGCACCGCTCTGCAGGACCTGCCGCATGAGCCCGCCCCCCTTTGAGCGCGCCGTAGCATGGGCCACCTATGAAGGCCGCATGCGCGACGCCATCCACGCCTTCAAATACGGCCGCCTCAAACCGGCCGCTCGACCTCTGGGTTACATGCTCGCCGACGCGATAAAGCAGCTCGCCACTGACGCGCCTGCGGAGCTGCTCGTCGTTCCCGTTCCGCTGCACTCCTCCAAGCAGGCGAGCCGCGGATTCAACCAGGCCCGCCTCCTCGCAGTGCATGCCCTCGCAGCCCTGCACAAGTCGCATCCTGCCTGGCATTTGAAACTTGCATCCGCAGTCCTGCTCCGCCAGCGCGCTACAGAAAGTCAGGCCGGACTCACTCCGCGTCAACGCCGCATTAACCTGCGCCATGCATTCCGTGTCTCTGACCCGGCCCTCGTTACCGGAAAGGATGTGCTCGTTGTCGATGACATCCTGACAACCGGCGCCACCGCCCGTGCTGCCGCCCGCACCCTGCTCCGCGCTGGAGCCCAATCCATCTGGGTCGCAACGCTCGCCCGTGCCAGGCATGCTTACTTCACTCGCTCCATCGCGGCCGCGCATGAGCTGCGGGGGCCAATGCCGGGGCAAGCAAGTCCGCCTCAATTCGTTCCTCAACCTCCGATCGCTCGCATGTACTCACAGGACCAACCATCTTTTGAATGAGGGGAAAAGAGATGTCGCTGGGTAAAGCCATGATTCATGCACGAAAGCAGAAATCCGCCGCAAGGGCCGCCGCGCTGGCCGCGGAACATGTGGCCAGCCAGCCAGCTTCGCAGCCGAATCACATGCTCCAGATGCCCGTGCTGGTGCTCAATGCTTCGTATGAGCCCATCAATATCTGCGGCGCGCGCCGTGCTCTCGTGCTCGTGCTCAAGGGCATTGCCCGCACGGAAGAGGAACATGGCCTCACGCTGCACGCTCAGCGCAACCGCATCGCCATGCCCTCAGTCATCCGCTTGCTTGAATACCGTCGCATCCCGCACCAAACCCGCGCCCTCTCGCGCAAAAACATCCTGCTGCGCGATCGCAACACCTGCCAGTATTGCGGCGTCGTTCTGCCCGCGGGCGAGCTGACTCTCGACCACGTCATCCCGCGCTCCCGTGGTGGCAGCTCCACCTGGGAGAACCTCGTCGCCTGCTGCCATTCCTGTAACCGCCGCAAAGGCAACCGGATGCTCCATGAAATCGACGACATGATCCTGCTGCGCGAACCGCGGCCCTTCTCGCTCCACACCAGCCGCCAGATCATGCGCATGCTCGGCCACGGTGACGACCGCTGGCGCAAATATCTGTTCTATTAAGTCGCAACTCGCACCGTCTCAGCGGTGCTGGTGCTTTTCACGTCCGATCAGCAGCATCATCCGAAGATTGATCGCGAAGAATCGCCAGATCTGCCACGGCACAAAGGTCCTCATAAACAGCGTGAGGCGCGTCGGCTGAGTGGCATAGACATTCGTGTTGATCTCGCTCACCTCTGTACCGCCCTTTCTCTTCTGCTCCTACTTCAATTCCACGCTTACTCTGGAATCAGTGACCATCCAAAGCGCAGTCGGGCCTTATATAGAAACATATGGTGCAAGACAACCTTGATCCAATGGCCTGCCAGTCCGATCTCTCCCGTCGTATACCTCAAGTCGCGTCCATACTTCGGATAGCGCTCGTGGTCCGGCACAATGGGAAACACAGTCATCGACGCTGCGGTTCCCTTCAGCAGGCTTGCTCCGGACGAAGCCACACACGCTGCTCCCAACTCAGCCATTGAAGCACCATGTAAGGGCCGCTCGATCCCGAGCATCTTGTCCGCAATGCTGCGCGCCACCACACGTCCGGTTGTTGCTGACGGCATCCCAGTCCGCGGTGCCGTGGCAAAGATAGGCGTGCCGTTGGAGCTCATGTGCGGCCGTGAAATCGGATGAGGCGGCGCAAATGCAATTCCCGCTGCAAAAATATTGGGATAGACAGGGCTCTGATAGGTTTTTGGCCAATCCTTTGCCTTCCACTCCTCGTATGGCTTCTGCGAGTAATCCGCATCCACCCGCATAAAGCCGTTCGGAGCAAAGATCTTCGCGGTAACCTCCTCTCCTGCGCGGTCGTATGCCTTCATTCCCACGCCCCGAAAAGGCGGCAACAGCATCGCCATGTCGAATGTCAGCTCGTGTTCACTGCCATCCAGCGTTTCGTAAAAAATCCTGCCCGGTTCGACCTTCTTCACATGCGCCCGGGTAATCGACCATATATCCCGTTCAGCCAGAACCGATTCGGTAAAGATGTTGGTCGGCGTAATATAGCCGTTGCGCCGGATGAACGCGCCATCCATTCCAAAATCACCCAACTCATATTCATTGGTGAGGAAGATGACCTCGGCCTTGTCACGCACTCCATGCCGTCGCAATTCAAATTCCAGGTTCACGACGTATTCGAACGCCGCACCTTGGCAGGTACACTGCCCATGGCCCGTCCCGATCACAAACCGGCAGTGCTCGCCGCCCTTCATGCGCTCCACGAGTGCTAGAAACTGCTTCGCAGCCGCCTTGGCATGATCTGGCGTGCAGACTGAAGCCGTATTCTTCTCCGGCCCAAGCCCTTCCGTGGCCTCAAAGTTCAGCTTTGGACCGGTGGCATTCACCAGGTAGGCGTAAGGGATCCGGCTGCGCTGCCCACGCGTCTCCGGCAACATACTCTCCACCTCCACAAACTGAGCCGGCGAATTGGCGTCTCCCTCGGGATAGAGTGCCACCGCACGAGCTTGCACAAAGCGGATTCCCGCTCGCCGGTAGATCGGCTCCAGCGGCAAAACCACCTGCCGTTCCTCCATCAAACCCAATCCGAGCCAGATATTGGAAGGAATCCAGTTGTAATACGGAATTGGCGCTACAACAACGACTTCATGCGCCCTGCTGAGCCACTTCCGCAGATAGGAAGAAGCCGTGTGACCCGCAACACCCGCACCTAATACGACGACTCGACTCACGCTCTTTGCGCCTCCCGCGCCCGGCTCCCGTGTGACGATTCCCTGCTTAAGGCAGAAATTCAATCCTCGGTTGCTGCCAACAACATGCGCGGCGCGTGGGCTCGAGATACGATCTCTGAACGGCCGTCGAGCTGCCGCCAGCTTGCTTCTACCGGCTGGTAGTCTGCGATATGGCTGCAACGACTGTCAAGAAGGCCAAGGCGTCCAACGGAAAAGACTCCCCAGCACCCTCGCGCGCCCCTCGCCATCCAAGCTTAGGATTTTGGCGCATCCTTCGGCCGTACGCGCACAATCTCCACGGAACAGAGTGCATGGAGCGACACCGCTTGCGAAACCGAGCCGAGAAGCAGCCTCATCGCAGCGTTATAGCCATGAGATCCCATCACGATCAGGTCTGCGCCCCAATTCGCTGCTTCGTGAAGAATCTCATCCTTCACCACGCCTTCCACCACCTTGGTCGTCACCGTCAGCCCCGCGGTGCTGTGGGTAAGCTCCCCTACCGCATCGTCAACATTTTCCTGTGCACGCTTTGTCTCCCGCTTCAACGACTCAAGGCGCACAGAGTGCCCCATCAATTGTGTATCCGGATACTCAGGCAAGGTCTGCGCAACGGAAAGCACCTCCACTTCCGTTCCGCTGGGCCACGGCCTCTGCGCAACTTCCTGCACCGCCGCGTCGCTGAACCCGGAGCCATCTACGGGAAGAAGGATCTTCATACACCCCCCATCTGCCCGGTCGGTCTGTACCGTCCCAGACAATTCCGCCAGAGTATCTTATCCAGATCGAAGGCCTTATTGCGGTGACCCCAGTCACCTCGATCAAGTCGCAGCTCAGCTGAGCGCGCGGCGCTTTTCCATTGCCCGTTGAATCCTGTGCTGCGCCCTCGTACCCTCCTGGCCGTTATCCTTGCGGAGACATCGCCTTACGGCTTCGTCGGAGTCGGTGCGTTCTTGGTGTTTGGCTGGGTCGGAGTAATGTCCTGGCCCTGGTAGATGATCTTGGATGTCGATCCAAATCTCTTGTAGTCCGTGTACTTCACAATGTCACGGATATGCACGTCTTCCTCCATGTAGCCATTACCGCCGGAAAAATGGAGAATCCCTTCGCCCTTTGTGTACACAGGGAACCAATACTTGCCATCCACCTGCTGACGCCAAGTCATAAACGGAGGATGCAGGTCTTCGTGCCCCCGCTTGGTGTCGTCCGGAACCATGCGGCCATCCACCACCACGATCTGCAGATCCGTCGCATCCACCCAGATGCGCCCATCCAGGTAGCGCTTACCCTTCTCGATCTGCTTCGGCACCACATCAAACACGTAGCAGTTGACCTCGTCCACCTTCTGCTTCCCAACATATTTGATGTTGTATTCCCCAACCTCGCTCGTCGTGAGCACAAAGGGATATCCATGCTGAATGTCTTGAAAATCCGAGGGGGACATCATCACCCGCTGTAGCGTGCTCTCCGGGGCATACACGACCCGCTCCGTTCGCTTCCCAGAGGGGTCGAAAATCACGTCGTCCACCTCATACCACTCGCCATCCACCTTGTTGTCGTCATCCAGTGTCTGCACACGGGCATATCGGCGATAGGTATAGTGATCCAGCGCTTCCTGGAACTCGGTCTCCTTGGCGGCAAACTTCTGGATGATCTGATCGGCCGGAATCGGCGGCGCCGACAAGTCCATCGGTCCGAACCCTGCATCCAGTGGCATCGGGGTAAAACTGTCCTGATCCTGCGCGCTAACTCCTAGCACCATCGCAGACGCCATTACGGCCGCTACCCACCATTTATTCCGCATCGATTGACCTCTCCCGCCGCCGTTGATTCCCGCCGGACCCCCACCTAGAGCGTGCAGCACACACCGGGCTACCCTTCCGTAACCTACAACATTAGACGCATATACAAAGCTTCGGGGTGGCCAGAGAATAAAACGTTGATACCATCTAACTTCAACCACGGGATCTTTCTGCCTCGTCAACCGCCGGGGCACAAAGAGACAAGTGGTCAAGGATGGAACTGGTTGGACCGCTGCAGAGCGGATTGGCTGAGCCCGGATAGAGCCCGCTCTAAAGATGTCCAGCCACTGGAAGGCAATCGAACGTCTACACTTTTGTCCTGAGGGATGCAGGAGATGGGCCCGGTGTCCATGCCAGATAGCTACCAACTGCCGGCGCTGGTCCTCACTGGACTGCTCCTGCCGGTGTTTGCCCAGCTCTATCGCCGCTCACGCGACGCCAGGACCCTCCTGTGGCTCCTCGGCTTCCTCTTCGCCGTCTTCCGCATGGCGCAGACATTCTCATTCGGCTCCTGGAACCTGAATGACGCGCACCTTCATCCCTGGATCGCGGCCACGGGCCTCACCTTTGCTCAAATCAGCTCAGGCTTTTTCCTTGCTTCGCTCTCTCCGCTCAGCTTTCGCATCGGCCAGCGGCGGATCCTGTACGTCATTCCCTTCACGATTCCGCTCACCCTCTACGCCGTTTTGCTCTATGGCGTCTACGGGGGCACCACGCCCAACGGTCTTCCCTTCCTGCTTTTCCCCGCGCTCGGCGCACTTTCGCTCTTCGTCGGATGCTTCTGGGCCTTTGCCCGCGGCAGTATGCCGACCTGGGTCGGCCTCACGATCTGCATCGTCATGGGCGGCGCCGGCCTCTGGATCTGCGTGCGCCTCGGAGGTCCGTGGCCGCTCTCCTTCGTCGAGTGCGCTCTCCACCTCACGACCGCACTCCTCGTCTTTTACGTCTTTCGCCGCATCTCCCCAGGCACCCTCCTTGCCGGTGCAGGTTTTGTCGCCTGGTCCTTGAGCTTTACGTCAATCCTGCCCATGCTGGGCGCGGATTCTCCCTACCATCTGATCCTCACCCGTACTAACTCACTAGGCGCTGTCCTCGCCGCCATCGGCATGATCGTCCTGGCCCTGGAAGATCAGCTCGCTCTGCAAAGAACCTCCCAGATGCGCGAGATGCGTGCCCGTCAAGAGCTGGAGGCCTACACCCGCCTCACGCTCTCCCGGCGTCGCCTCGAAGACTTTGATCGGCAGGGTCCCCAGATCTGCCAGACCATCGTGGAGAACAGCCGCTTCGAACAGGCCGTCCTTCTGCTCCTGCATGGCTCAAGCCAGTTCCGCATGGCAGGAGTCTATGGTCTCGACGATTCCACGACCAACGCCCTCGAGGCGCTGGTCGCTCGCATTCCAGTGAACGATTTCCTCATCCCAGGCTCCACTCCCCTCGCGTTGCCCGATGTGCATTCCTATAGCCTTAGTCTCCGGCCATGGCTTGCGCCCGGCGACGATCTCGAACAGCTGCGCTTCACCGACGTAATCGCAGTGCCCCTCGAAGGCCGCCAGCAGGTCGACGGTGCAATCCTGCTCGCAGGGCTGCGCAACCGCCATCAGGTCCTCCGTTCGGAGGACCTGCTCCCCGTCGAAGTCCTCGCTTCTCGCATCCAGTCGGCACGCAGCCAGACCATCATGCTTGAGAAGCTCATCGATACTGAAAAATTCGCCAGCCTCGGCCAGCTCGCCAACAATGTCACCTGGCAGTTCAATAACCCTCTCACTGTCATCCTGGGTTATGCCTCCCTGCTCGAAGCCACTGAGAACCTGCCCCCCCAGGATCGCAAGGCGGTCGATGCCATCCTGACCGAGGCACGTAATATGCGCAGCACCCTGGAAAGCCTCTCCCGCATGGCCCGCAATCAGACCGAAGAGTTCTCCGCCGTCTCCATCACCGAACTCCTCAACGACATCGAGCAGCTCCATCGCTCCGAGTTCGTCCACCGCGGCATCGACTTCCGCCTCCGCATTGCCCCCGGCCTGCCCCGCATCCTGGGCAACGCGCAGCAGATCCGCCAGGCCATCCTGTATTGCCTGCAGTTCGCCATCGAAGCTGTCGAAGGCCCGGGCGCCAGCGCAGATCGCTCCGTTCGCGTCGAAGCCAGCTCCGCCGACGAAATCGTTAAAATCGTCATCTCGCACTCCGGCCCTGGCTTTCTGCACCCCACGCGCACCTTTGACGCCTTCATCCCCGCAGAAGCCGCTGGAGAAACCGCAGGCCTCGGCCTCAACCTCTGCGCCACCATTCTCCGCGAGAACAGCGGCCGAATCTCCGCCATCAACCTCGATCCTCGGGGCGCCGCTCTCATTCTCGAAATGCAGGCCGCCTGACCACACAGCTTTCCCCGCCGCACCCGGTGTACACTTGCTCTTCGCGCGCAGCCGTCACACCGCGTATCGCGAGGAAGGCTCATGTATCTAGCCCGCTTCTTCTCATCCATCGCCCTGGTTCTTTCGCTTCTTCCTGCGCTCGCGCAGCCCAGCCAGAACAAGCGGCCCATGACCTTTGAGGACATGATGGCCATGAAGCGCCTCGGCGACACCGCCGTCTCGCCCGACGGCCAGTGGCTCGCCTACTCTGTCACCACTGTCGACCTCGCGAAGAACACAAAAACACCTGAGCTGTGGCTGCAAAAAATTTCAGGCGGCACGCCCTTCAAAGTCGCGGTTGCCCAACCCGGTGACGGCGGACTCCAGTTCTCTGCCGACGGGCACTCCGTGCTCTTCCTCTCCGGTCGCGAAAACGGCCAGCAGGTCTGGCTCGCCGACTTCGACCCCGCCACCGGCGTCACCAGTCATCCCCGCCAGCTCACCCACATCGCCACTGAAGCCGACAACGCCATCTGGTCGCCCGACGGCCGATCCATCGTCTTCACATCCGCCGTCTATCCCGACTGCGCGCCCATTTCCACCGCCGACTTCAATACCGGCAACGCCTGCAACGCGGCACGAGACAAAGCCGCCGCCGACAACCCCGTTAAGGCGCAGATCTGGACCCACCTCCTCTACCGCCATTGGGACCACTTCACCGGCAACAAGCGATCCCATCTCTTCCTCGTCTCCGTCGCGGACGGAACGATGCGCGACCTCACGCCCGGCAACCCGCATGACGTGCCACCGTTTTCGCTCGAAGGCGGCGGTTGCGGCTGCGCCTTCGCGCCGGACTCCGAGGAACTGGCCTATACCGACAACCCCGATCCCGTCCCCGCCCTCAGCACCAGCCCCCGCATCTACACCCTCGACCTGACCAACCCCGCGGCCAGGCCCGTCCAGATCAGCACCTCCGCCGGCGGCAACTTCAACCCCGCTTACTCACCCGACGGCAAGTACATCGCATGGCGTTCCCAGGCCCGCGCAGGCTATGAGAGCGACAGGTTCCGGCTGGTGGTCTACGACCGCGTGGCGAAGACGATCAAGGACCTTCTTAAGGGCGCGACGCTCCCGAATCGCGCGCCCGCGAATTTCGACAATTGGGTGGACGAGTTTTCCTGGGTCGACGACTCGCAGCACATAATTTTTGTTTCAGGCGAAAAGGGTGAGGAGCCGATCTACGAAATCAATCTGACCGGCGATGACCTCAGTCGAATGGGCAAAGCGGTTGGCGGATGGAGCAATGTTCATCTCATCCTCAAAAACGGAACGCCCTTTGTGTTGGGGACGCTCGTTCGTGTTGATCGCCCTGCCGAGGAGGTCCTCGGCGACTCGTTGCAAATGGGCGACGACGTGCACGTTGTTCATGTCTACTCGGAGGCTCAGCACAGGCCTTCTGAGGACATCACACCGAAAACGTACGATCCCCAGCTCATCACCCACCTCAACGACGCCCTCCTGGCCGAGCTTGACCTCACCCCCATGGAGCCCTTCTGGTTCACCGCGCAGGACGGCACCAAAGTCGAAGGCTTCCTCGTCAAGCCGCCGCACTTTGACCCCGCGAAGAAATACCCCGTCAAGTTCCTCATCCACGGCGGCCCACAAGGTGCATGGGACCAGTCCTGGTCCTATCGCTGGAACCCCGAGCTCTTCGCCGCCAACGGCTACGTCGTCGTCATGGTCAACCCGCGCGGCAGCACCGGCTACGGCCAGGCCTTCGTCGACGGCGTCAATGGCGACTGGGGCGGCAAGCCCTTTAGCGATTTAATGCTCGGTCTCGACTACGCCGAAAGTCACTACCCCTTCATCGACAAATCCCGCGAGTGCGCCCTCGGCGCCAGCTACGGCGGCTACATGGCCAACTGGATCCTTGGCCACACCGACCGCTTCAAGTGCATCGTCTCCCACGACGGCATGTTCAACGCCGAGTCCGCCTTCGGCAGCACAGAAGAACTCTGGTTCAACACATGGGAGTTCAAGGGCGTGCCGTGGGACTACTACGGCACGCCCGACTCCGAAAACCCCTTCCGCAAATGGTCGCCGTCGCTCTCGGCCAAAAACTTCAAGACACCGACGCTCGTCATCCACTCGCAGCATGACTACCGCCTCGACCTGAGCGAAGGCCTGCAGCTCTTCACCACGCTGCAGCTTCTCCATGTTCCGTCGAAGATGCTCTACTTCCCCGACGAGAGCCACTGGGTGCTCAAGCCGCAGAACTCCCAGCTCTGGTGGAAGACCGTCAACGAATGGGTGGATGAATGGACGAAGCCAGCAAAATAGAGGCCTGAACGCGGTGAACAATTGTCTTGTATTACAAGGCGCGCATTGTGTATTACAATGGAAAGCATGAAGACCGTAGCGCAATTGCGACTGGATCCCGAAACCCGGCGCGTTCTGGACAGCCTGGTCAAGCGCCAGGGATGGACGACATCCGAAATTCTGCGGAAAGGCATTCATCTCGTCGCCAGGGAAGCCGGAAAGGCTCCTCCGATCCGAATCCATGGCCTCGGAGAATTTGATTTCGGCGTATCCGATCTCTCCACAAACAAGAAGTACATGGAGGGGTTCGGCCGCAGTTCCATGCCCGGCGGCAAGTCCCGCCGCAAGACGGTGAAGCGCTAAGATGCAGGCCATCCTGCTCGACACGGGTGTGATCGTCGCGTGGCTGAACCGGCGGGACCGCCATCACAAGCGATGCGTCGCTGCGCTGTCCGGCTTGCGACAGCCCATCGTGACGCCGGAAGCAGTCATCGCGGAAAGCTGCTACATGCTCCAGTCCATTCCAGCAGCAATCGACAGGGTATTGGAAAATGTCGCTGAGGGTATCTTCCAAATCCCTGTCCCGCTGTCTGAATACGCATCGGAGGCCGGCAGCATCCTGCGCAAGTACCGCGACACACCCGCCGACTTCGCGGACGCCTGCCTCATCGCCATCGCCAATGCACTCGACACCGGCGATATCCTCACCCTCGACAGCGACTTCAAGCACTACCGCTGGCGGCGCAACCGCTCCTTCAACCTGCTCATTCCTCTGGACTGACTTCCATGTCATTCGGCCGCAGCGCGAAACGGAAAGAGCCCCTCAACGAGTCCGGTCTCTACGACTACGCCGTCAAGGCCCTTGGCCGCCACATGCGGACAGAAGCCGAACTCCGCCGCCTCATGCAGACGCGCGTCGAGCCCGGCGACCGCGGCCAGACCATCATCGCCGCAGTCCTCGCGCGCCTCCGCGAGCAGCGCTACCTCGACGACCGCTCCTACGCCGAGACTTTCACCCGCCTGCGCCAGGAAAACGAGAAGCTCGGGGCACGCACCGTTCGCCAGAAGCTCGCTCAGAAGGGCGTCGCCCGCTCCATCGCCGAGGCCGCCATCGACGCCCGCTACTCCGCCACCGACGAAGAAGCCCTCGCCCGCCAGCACCTCGAGCGCAAGCGCATCCGCAAGCCAGAGAACGAAAAGGACACCGCCCGCGTCATGCGCCGCCTCGTCACGGCAGGCTTCTCCACCGGCGTCATCTACAAAATCCTCCGCCAGTGGGACGTCCCCGACGAATCCCTCGCCGCCCTCGACACACTGGACACGGATAAGAGTGACGACCTCTGACCGGCATCCTCACAGATGCGAAAACAAAGCCAATCCCGGCACCTGAAAATCCCGAACATTGTCGGTCAGTAATTGACATTTATGTTCCATCGCAGTCGCTGCAATCATCATGTCGGCCAGCGAGTGCGTTTTGCCCGCTTTGCGCCGCACTGCGACCATCTCTCCCGCCCGCCGGGCAATCGAAAGCGTCAGATCGTAACAGGTCAATGAACCGACAAGCGCATTTGTCGCAGCCTCTTCTCCCGGCCTTGCTCCGGCATACAACTCCCCGACGTTCACGCAGGAAGTCCCCAACTCAAAGCCGTCTGCAATCAATTGCTTCAGCAGCGCGATCTGCTTTGGTCGGCGATGCAGCACGTCGATCAAAATCGTCGTATCCAGCAAAATGCTCCGGCTTGCGCTCCTCACCGGCTACTGCCCTTCCGCGCGGACCGGGCCAGCCGCTTCTGTCGCGAACTCTGCTCACGGCGCAGACGATGGACCCACTCCGCGGCTCCCACCGCCGCCACATCGGGGTGGTTCTCCTCGCGCCATGCCAGAGAATCATCCTCAAGAAACGCCAGCATCTTGCGGCGCTGTACCTCCTTCTCTGCCGTCTCCACTAGAAACATGCTGCGTCCGCGCGGGCCCGCCAGTTTGTCAATTTCACGCGCCAGTTCCACGGGCAACACCACGTGTGCTCGAATCGTGGCCATAGTTTTAACACACTCCTTATGTGCTTTTATAGCTTAACGCATTCCATGCCTGTGCGCCACACGCCGGCTGCACGCCTATCCCGCCGCCCGTTACACTGGATGCAATCAGCATTTCTGCCTCAGGGAACCTCATGACCGGCAACGACATTCGCGAAATGTTTCTGCGCTTTTTTGAGTCGAAGGGCCACCGCCGCGTGCACTCTTCCTCTCTGGTGCCCGCCAACGACCCCACGCTGCTCTTCACCAACGCGGGCATGAACCAGTTCAAGGACCTTTTCCTTGGCGCAGAGAAGCGCGACTACGTCCGCGCCACCACCTCGCAGAAGTGCGTCCGCGCCGGCGGCAAGCACAACGACCTTGAAAACGTTGGCTTCACCCGCCGCCACCACACCTTCTTTGAGATGCTGGGCAACTTCAGCTTCGGCGACTACTTCAAGCGCGAGGCCATCGCCTACGCATGGGAACTCGTCACCAGCCCCGAGTGGTTCGCCATCCCCAAAGACCGCCTCTACGTCACCATCTTTGAGGGCGACCCCGCCAACGGCGTGCCCCGCGACGACGAGGCCGAGCAGTTCTGGATGGAAGCCGGCGTCCCTAAAGACCGCATCTTCCAGTACGGGCTGAAAGATAATTTCTGGCAGATGGGCGAAACCGGCCCCTGCGGCCCCTGCTCCGAGATCTTCTACGACATGGGCCTCGAAGCCGCCGAAACACCCGGTGTCGATAAACCCTTCGGCCAGGACGACGCCCGCTACGTCGAGATCTGGAACCTCGTCTTCATGCAGTTTGACCGCTCCGCCGTCGTCGACCCGGCGGCCAAGCAGAACAGCTACAAGCTCACGCCGCTGCCCAAGCCCTGCGTCGACACCGGCATGGGCCTCGAACGCGTCGCCGCCGTCCTGCAGAAGAAGGTTAGCAACTTCGAGACCGACCTCTTCACGCCGCTCATCCAGCGCGCCGAAGAGCTCACCGGCAAGGTCGTTAGTGAAACGGCCATCGAGAGAGAAACCCGCACCGCCGATGACGCCGCAGCCAGCCTGCGCATCATCGCCGACCACGCCCGCGCCGCCACCTTCCTCATCTCGGACGGCGTGATGCCCTCTAATGAAGGCCGCGGCTATGTCCTGCGCAAGATTCTCCGCCGCGGCATCCGCCACGGCCGCCTGCTCGGGCAGGAAAAGCCCTTCATGTGCCAGATGGTCTATGCCGTCCGCGACCTCATGAAGGGTGCCTACCCCGAACTCGACGACTCCGCCGACCGCGTCGCCAAAGTCGTCGAAGCAGAAGAGAAGCAGTTTGATCGAGTGCTGAAAATTGGCCTCACCCGCCTGAATGAAGAACTGCAGGGCAGCTTCACCGGCGACAAGGCCTTTCACCTCTACGAAACCTTCGGTCTGCCGCTCGATTTCATGGTCGACGCCGCCCGCGACGCAGGCGTGCAGTTTGACCACGAAGGCTTCGAACGCGCGTTAGAGGCCGAGCAATCGCGCGCGCGCGCCTCCTGGAAGGGACAGGGCAAACAAGTTGTAAATCCCAGGATGGCCGAACTCGCGGAAAAGACGGCTTTTGTCGGTTACGCGCACCTTCAGTGCCGATCGAAGATTCTATATCTGGCTGGCTTTGAAGAGAAGCAGCTTCATAACTTGCGCACTATCGATTATGAGAGGGTCATCGCAATCCCAGGAGCGGAGTATCACGTCATCTTGGAAGAGTGTCCGTTTTACGGGACTTCTGGAGGACAAGTAGGAGATACAGGTTCGCTGCGCTCAGCTGACGGTAACGAGCTCTTGGGAGAAGTGGTCGGTTGCGAGATGCCGGTAAAAGGCCTGAGAGTGTTGCGTGTCAGGGCGCATAAGCCATTCCAAGTTGACGACGAAGTGCTGGCAATTGTTGATGCCCACCGCCGCGACGCCATCCGCCGTAACCATACCGGAACGCACCTGCTCCACGCCGCGCTGCGCCAGGTGCTCGGCACCCACGTCAAGCAGGCCGGCTCCTCCGTCGAGCCCACGCGCCTCCGCTTCGACTTCTCTCACTTCTCTCAGGTCGCCGACGAAGAGTTGCAGGAGATCGAGGACATCGTCAACCGCGAGGTCCTCTCCAACGCCCGCGTCGAGACGCTCGAAGACGTGCCCATCGACGTCGCCGTCAACGAGTACCACGCCATGGCGCTCTTCGGCGAAAAGTACGGCGACAAGGTCCGCGTCGTGCGCCTCTCGGACGGCTTCTCCACCGAGCTCTGCGGCGGCACGCACACCGCAGCCACCGGCGAAATCGGCCTGTTCAAGCTCACCAGTGAGGGCGCCGTCTCTAGCGGCGTGCGCCGCATTGAGGCCATCAGCGGCCTCGGCTCGCTCTCCACATTCCGCCGCGACTTCGAGGTCGCCAAGCTCGCCGGCCAGTACGTTCCCTCGGTCGACAACCTCACTGAAGGCCTGCGCGCCAAGTTCGCCAGCCAGGAAGACGAGCTCAAGCGCCTGCGCCGCGAGCTCGAAGAGATGCGCATGAAGTCCGCCGCGGGCGCGCTTGACGACGCTCTCAGCCACGCCGTCGAAGTCAAAGGCGTCAAGGTTCTCACGCACCGCGCCGACCAGCTCGAGCGCGGCCAGCTCCGCACCCTCGTCGATAACCTCAAGCAGAAGCTCGGCGAAGGCGTCGTCGTCCTCGCCTCCGCGCAACCGGAAGGCAAGGTTGCCATCATCGCTGGCGTCACTCCGGGCCTCGTCCGGCGCATCCAGGCCGGCAAGCTCGTCGGCGCAGTCGCAAAGCTCGTCGGCGGCTCCGGCGGCGGCAAGCCCGAGATCGCGGAAGCGGGCGGCAAAGACCAGACCCAGATCGACGCTGCGCTCAAGGCCGCACCCGGCATCGCCGGCGACCTGCTCGGCTAGTTTCGATTCGTCCATGCCCTAAAAAAGAGGGCCGCAGCTCTCCCCGCGGCCCTCTCTGTCGTACAGCTCGATTTAGTGGACTATCCCGCCTGGACTGAAGCTGTACGCCACCCCAAACGACACCAAGGGAAATGTCTTGAGCGGATCCAGATCGTTTTTCCATTTCCCAATCTGGCCATTCAGATCGCTCTGAATCTGTAACGCAATTGGATCCGTTGTGCTGCCTACGTTGGTGCACTGCGTCTGTGCAGCATCCACGCAGGCCCAGCCGCTCAGGTTCGCCCGCACCGAAGGCGAGCCGATAAACGCCGCACCCACTTCAAATGGAAACGACCAGTGCCCATTACGGGGAATCGTATTGCCCCACCCCACGGTCATCGTAAACGCAGGCTTATTTGTATGCAGCCCCAGCACCGCATTCGCGCTTAGCGGCGTCGCTCCTGTCAGTGGGTTTGCGTTGGATGAGTAGTAGGTATCCCCATTCAGCGTGAAGCTTGAACCGCTCGCCACATTGGATGACGCTGTCAGCTCGTTGCCGTTGTACATCATCAGCCCGGGGCTCAGACGGAATCCCGTATGAAACGGATAGATGTCGCCCGAGATGCGCGCCGAGGCCATGTTCAGCGACGCCGTCGCCGGAAACCCGCTCGCCGTGAATGTGGTCGAGTAACTGAAGACGCTGCCCGTGACTCGCAGATTGAAGTGGCTGTTCAGGTAGGTCGTCAGCTCCGCACCCGGACCCGTCGGCGCGATCACAGCACTCAATGCATACCGCGAGAATGGGCGGCCTGCGTCCATGCCTCCTTGCACCGGTACGCCTCCCCGCGTGACAGCTCCGCCCATCGCCAGCTCATCAAACGTGCTTGCTGAACTTGAAAACTGCCCCGTCAGAGTCACCGGCACCAGCATCAGAGCCATCACACCCAGAATCGATCCATGCTTTCGCATCGCGCCTCCTAAATGAATCACACGCCAGGTCGCCGTGTCCTTGTGTCCTCTCCGGATTCACAATCGAGGGAGTGAAGCGGGGCCTCCACCCCCCATTCGGCTGTCACCAGGCCTCCTTGAGGAAGAATCTGTGCGGAGAGTACCACGGATGCGAAAAAGTGGTGACTGCCACGCAAAGGATCATGTTACTGAAGACATAGCCGGAAAGTTGTAGCCCGTCTGCCTCCAATGTCACCAGCCAATCCTCCTTCTCCACTCGCGCGACATCCGCGGAATGCCTTACCCTTGCCCCATGGTCGATCCCATTCTGGACCCGGAGTCTGTTGCTCGCCTCCGTCGCATGCTCCTGGACTGGTATGACGCGCATCGCCGTGACCTGCCCTGGCGGGGCAGCCGCGACCCCTATGCCATCTGGGTCTCCGAAATCATGCTCCAGCAGACCCGTGTCGCCGTCGTCATTGAGCACTATCAGAACTTTCTGGAGCGCTTTCCCAGCCTTCCTGCGCTCGCCCTCGCCTCTGAAGAAGACGTCCTCGCCCTTTGGAGCGGCCTCGGTTACTACCGCCGCGCCCGCATGCTTCATAATGCCGCTCAGTTCGTCATGGAACATCAAAATGGTGTCCTTCCCTCCACAGCCGCGGAGCTGCGCCTGCTCCCCGGCATCGGGGGATACACCGCTGCCGCCATCGCCAGCATCGCCTATGGCGAACGCATTGGCGTCGTGGACGGCAACGTCGAGCGCGTCATTTGCCGCATGCAGGACTGGCCAGCCGTCGGCCGCGCCGCTGGGGCGCGCCTGCGCCGCAGCATCGATACTCTTGTCAATCAATTAGTTCACCCCAAGCGCCCTGGAGACTTCAACCAAGCCCTCATGGAACTCGGCGCCACGCTCTGCACGCCCCGCAGCCCCCAATGCCTTGCCTGCCCCGTCTCCGTGGACTGTTCCACGCGCGGTGAGCACAAGACCGCCCCACGCCGTGCCATGCTCAGCACAGAGATTGGGTGCGCCCTTTCCGTCCGCTCCACTGCGCACGCCCATTCATCGCAACTTGAGGTGCTTCTCGAGCAGCGCCCCGCCAGCGAGTCTGTCATGCCTGGCATGTGGCAGCTTCCCCTGCTGCGCGATCCCCACGTCCCCGTGGGCGATGTTCGTATGGCCGTGCGCCACGCGATCATGCAGGTCAACTACTATGTACGCGTGCGAACTGTTCTGGCGGAGGATGTCGACGCGCTCACGCGACCCGGCGGGGAGCGCCGCTGGGTGCCGCAGGTGGAAGCGGCTTCCATGGCTCTCACGGGCCTCGCTCGCAAGATTCTGACCCGCGCCCATCTGCTCGCGCCGCCTGTGCCGCGGCCCAGCTTCAAAGCGCTCCAGAGCAACTCCTCCGCCGGCACTGCCTCCGCAGATCCAATTGGTTAGAGCGCCCAGATCAGTAATAGTCTGCGCAGCTCAGGTAGTAGCCGCATTGCGTGCACACCAGCTTGCATCGGTGGCCTGTCAGCCGGCTGCTGCACGTTGGGCAGATCTGACAATGATGCTCCACCGCCGGCTCCGCCGCGCACGGCACACCACTTTGTGAGAAATTAGGACCCATTTCCGGGGCAAATTCGGGGTCAAGGGCGGTCGGCCGATGCGGCAACATGCCAGAGAGATTAGCATAGAGATGTGGGCAGCCTACCCCGGCAATCTCCCGGCAGGTGCCTTTGACATCAACGTTTTCATTCAAGCGCCGCCCGTGCTTCCCCTCTGGCGGCGCATGCAATCCAAGAACAATCCGGATACCGGAACACCAAGGAGGATGTATGGCAAGCAAGGCAAGTGCGGTTTGGACAGGTTCACTCAAGGAAGGCAAGGGCACCATCTCCACCGCCACCGGCGTACTCAGCAACGCGAACTATTCGTTCGCCACGCGTTTTGAAGGCGCCGCCAGCGGCACCACCCCCGAGGAGCTCATCGCTGCGGCGCATGCCAGCTGCTTCTCCATGGCCCTGGGCGCCCAGCTTGGCGAAGCCGGCCTGACCCCCACCAAGATTGAAACCCACGCCGCGGTCACCCTGGCCAAGACCGACGCTGGTTTCGCGGTCACCAAGATCGCCCTCACCACCACCGCATCCGTCCCCGGCGCCACCAAGGAAGCCTTTGACAAGGCCGCCGGAAATGCCAAGGTCGGCTGCCCCATCTCCAAGCTCTTCGCCAACAACACAGAGATCACTCTCGACGCCAAGCTCGTCTAACCGCGTCGCAATCTCACCGCAAGACCGCATCCCATCCGCGGCGCACAACGCCTCACCTGTGCGCATCCCGGATGGGATGCCTGCTTCCCGCTTCTTTTCTTGACAGGCTCGTTCCCTCGGCGTCAACTTCTGGCAGGCGCTGCGGCTTTCCCCCATCTCCCTCCTTCCCGATTGGGCGCCAAACCTCGCAACGGAGATCCCCATGCATCATCTCCACTTCAACCACCTGCCGATTTTTGTCTCTGCCGTCTTTCTGTGGCTGCTCGGCGCCGTCTGGTACTCGCCGCTGCTCTTTGCCAAGCCATGGGTTGAAATCGTCAGCCGCAGGATGGGCGAAAAGCCCAAGGGCGTCGTCCACGGCATGATTGCGTCCTTCCTCGGCGACCTGCTGCTCGCCTTCGTGCTCGCGCACATCATCGGCTGGTCCGGCGCAGGCACCATCGGCTGGGGCGTCTTCATCGGCGTCCTGATGTGGATTGGCTTTGTTGCCGCGCCGCTTTATCCGCAGCGCATCTACGAGGGCCGGCCCCCCCGCTACTTCGCCATCAACGCGGGCTACTGGCTCGTCGGATTCGTTGTGGTCTGCACCCTGCTCGCGGTCTGGCGTTAGCCCGGCCGCTCACTCACTCCGCCCGAACCGTTGCGGCCTGCACACACTCCAGCATTGTTGTCACCAGCGCCAGCGGCAGCCCCACCACGTTGAAGTAGCATCCTTCCACTCGCGGAATCCATCGCCCCGCGCGCCCCTGAATCGCATACGCGCCTGCCTTGTCCATCGGCTCACCCGTGGCCACATACGCCGCAATCTCCGCGTCGCTCAACGTCACAAAGCGCACGCCTGTCACCTCGGCAGCCACTTCCGCGCGCCCCTTCGTCACCACCGCCACGCCCGTCATCACGCGATGCGTCCGCCCGCTCAGCAGCCGCAGCATCCGCGCCGCGTCCGCAGCATCTTCCGGCTTGGCAAGAATCTGTCCATCCACCTCAACCGTCGTATCCGCGCCCAGCACCACAGCCTCGGCATCACCCATCCCGTCAAACACCGCCTGCGCCTTCTCCCGCGCCAGCCGCGTCACATACGCGATCGCGTCTTCGCCGGGCTTCGGGTCTTCATTCACATGCGCCGGCCGCACCTCAAACGCAAACCCCGCCTGCGCCAGCAGTTCCCGCCGTCGCGGCGAAGCGGAAGCAAGAATCAGCATTCCTCAGCACCTCATCCCTGTCCGCATCCCCGCCGGAGTCGCCACGCCCCACGCCATCGCGGGCGTGTTGTGCGCCAGCCCAAACCGCCCATCTGGCCCCAGCAGAATCATCCCGCCGTGCCCGCCCAGCCGGTTGTACAGATACTCAATGGCCTCCTGCGCAGCCAGCTCCGGAGCCGAGCCCGCTGCCACGCGATCCGTCGCCCACTTGCCCAGGACCAGCTTCATAATCGGCTCGCCCCATCCCGTCAGGCTCACCGCCGCTGCCAGGTTATCCGCATAGCACCCGCACCCGATCAGCGACGAATCGCCCACGCGCCCCGGCGTTTTGTTCAGCGTGCCTCCCGTCGAGGTCGCTGCCGCCAGATTTCCCGCCGCATCCAGCGCCACCGCGCCCACTGTGTCATGCGACTGCATCCTCACCGCCGTCTCCGGACTCTTGTCGTCCGGCTCGCCGCTGAAGGTGTCGTCCGCCAGCCCCGCCGCCGCGCGCTGCTGCGCCTGTACCAGCCGCTCGCGCTCCCGCTCCAGCACCAGCTCGCTGTTGTCAATCAGCTTCATCCCGTGCGAACGCGCAAACTCCTCGGCTCCCGCGCCCACAAAGTACACATGCGGACTCTGCTCGAGCACCAGCCGCGCCGCCTGAATCGGATTCCGTAGCCGCTCCACGCAGGCCACGCCGCCAGCCTTCATACGCCCGCCGTCCATCAGCAGAGCGTCCAGTTGCACGCGCCCGTCGGAGGTCAGGAAGCTCCCGCGCCCGGCATCAAACGTCGGATCGTCCTCCAGAACAGTCACCGCGGCTTCCACCGCGTCCAGCGCCGTTCCGCCGCGCTCCAGCACGCTGTAGCCTGCCTCCAGCGCCGCGCGCACACCTGCCTCGTGCGCCGCCTGCGCCTCGTCGGGAATCGCCCATGCGCCCCCGTGTACCAGAAGAATGGGAATGTGTTGCCTCTCGTCGTTCACCCGGTTATGGTAGCCGATGCCCCTGCCTCATCGCGTTGCGTCCCTCTCTGGCGCATCACTCCCCGCCTGCTCTCGCGGCTTCTGAAGCCGGCTCGCTGGGCATTCGCACGAAAGATTTTTCCGGCGTGTCTGCCGCATAGCCCTTAAAGATCCGGCGATAGATCCCGCCCACAAAGGTCTTGTCCTGCAGGAACACCAGCACCGCCGTGAACATGATGGTGAACAGAACCACCGCATAGGTGCTGTTCTGGATCAAATCTCCGCCCACGATCCCCTGCTGAAGCGGTAACGATGCTAGAACCGCTGCGGCCAGCCCACGCGGCGCCATCACCGCCATCCGGCACGCATCCCCTCGTGGCGTTGTCTTATGCACACCGAATCTCACAATGGCGATCCGTAACACAAACATGAGCAGCGCCACCGTCAGCCCAAACGTGATCCATGCGATATTCCGTACTTCAATCGAGAGCCCGATGTAGACAAAGAAAAACGTCTTCAGCAAAAACACAATCTCCGCAAAGAAGGTCTTCTCGCGCTCGTTCAGTCCCACGGGCGCCAACGTCGGAAACCGCTTTGCCAGAAGTCCCCCGTGCCACGCCACATTGCCCAACCCGATGCCGAACACCAGCGCGGCAATCGCTCCGCTATATCCCAGCATCTCCGTTACGCCGAAGATCAAGAAGACGAATGCCGCTGTGGTAAACATGCTGTTCTGCAGCGTGCGCATCCGGCTTAACAGGTTTGACCACAACACCGCGCCCAGTGCGCCCAGGATCCCGGCAATCAGAAACGAGCTTAACAGCGAGCCGATCATTGGTCCCACGCGCACATTGCCTGCATGCATGCCATCCAGAAGCGCCAGTGCCACCACGATCGATAACACATCGCCGACCGCCGACTCCAGAAACAGGATCGCCTGCGAATGACGGGTCATCTTCAGTTGCGCCGAAAGCGGAATCACCACCG